>JANOIG010000131.1:0-68970 GCA_031407405.1 Deltaproteobacteria bacterium | reverse complement strand
GCGTCCGCGGCCCGTAGCCGCTGGAGTTGCTCCAGTGCCACGGCGCACAGCAGGGGGCTCGGCGCCGTGGAGAAAACAAAGCTCCGGGCCCGATTCCAAAACCACTCCCGGAACAGGGCGGAACAGGCCACAAAGCCCCCGTGCACGCCCAGCGCCTTCCCCATTCCGCCCACCAGCACGTCCGGAGCGACTCCGGCTTCAGCGCACAAGCCCCGCCCTTCCGCGCCAAAGACTCCCAGGGCGTGAGCCTCGTCGACAATCAAGGCAGCCTCGTGCTCGTCACAGAGCTCCCGCAGGCGCCTCAGGTCCGGGCTGTCTCCGTCCATGCCGAAGTAGGTCTCGGTCACGACCCACCGCGCCCCGTCCGATGGGGTACCCCCCAGTGCCCGGGCCAACGCCGCCAAGTCGCGATGAGGAAAGACCACGACCTTGGCTCGGCCCAGCCGACAGCCGTCCACAATCGAGGCGTGGTTGAGGGCGTCTGAGAAAATGGTGTCCCCCGGCGTCGCCAGACAGCTCAGCACGCCGACGTTGGCCGCGTAACCGCTGGAGAAGAGCAGGCAGGACTCCGTCAGAAGCCATTCGCTCAGATGCGCCTCCAGGGCGAGGTGCTGCGGCTTCGTCCCCGAAATCAGTCGAGAAGCCGCGGCGCCGGAGTCGCCCATCAATCCTGTTTCACGTGAAACAGCGTCCCCGCGATTGCGGGTGCGCGCCAATCCCAGGTAATCGTTCGACCTCGCATCCACATGGCCGGCGCTACCGTCCGGCCGGACGCCATCGGTCAGACCATCAAAATTCGCGCAGGCTGCAGCCGGGTCGCGCCATTGGCTGGCCGCCTTCAACTCCCGCAGCCGTTCTGCAATCCGAGCCGCTGGTCGCACACCGCCTTCTATCGCATCACGTCGGTGGGAGCCACGCACGCGCCCCTCTGCCAGCGACAGCGGCCGCCGACATTATCTGCGTTCAGCGCAAATCCTTCGGACCGCCGCCCGCGACGGCGCCGCTCAACCCGGGGGCGGCGGGCTCGGCCCGGCGAGGGCCTCGCCGTTTTCATCGACCCCGTCGAGCGCCGCGTTCACTCGCCCGAGCAGCGCACGCAGCATCTCCTCCGCGTGACCCCGCGCCGCGAGGCGGTGCGCCCGCTCTTCCTCCAAGTCGTGTGCCAAAGCCATGGCGACGAGCAGCATCGCTTGAGGGTGCGCTGGACGATCGCTCCCGGTGACCTCGCGCAGCCGCTCATTGACCAGCCCCGCGTACCGCTGCAGCGATTGCTCACCCGCTGACGTTACCAGCCGATACAGCTGCCCGCCGACATTCACCTCAACGGCAGGCCGCGCCATCGACCCACGTTATCACCCTGAGACCAGAATGGAAAGCTCCGCAAAGCGCCGACCGCCTCGCTCAGCTCAACTTTTGCTGCAGCTCACTCGACCGGGCGGGTGGCTGCCCGCTGCCGCAAGACCGCCGACGCCTCCAGCGCTGCCGCCGCTCTAAACGGTGCCGCCCATCAGAAAGCGGCGCTCTGGCAGTACGGATTGGACGCCGCGCAAAAGCGGCAGTCAACCAGGTCGTCCTGGCCAAAGTTGCAGGGGGGATCGTCGGTGTTCATGTCGCCCTGGAAGCTGCAGGCGCCGTTCTGGTCCACGGCGCCCGTAGGAAAGCTGACCAGGCAACCTTCGCAGACACGGATCACGTACCGGAGGTCGGCAGACTCGACCTCCAAACCACCGATGGTTTCTCCGAACACCTTGACCTGAGCCACTCGGGTGCGGACTTCTCCTCGGTCCTGCAGAGACGCCGCCAGCTCCACCCCGGTCGCCTGTGGGATGAGCGTCGCATTGATGATGCCGAAACCCGGATCGCTCGAGCTGTCCGGAGAGATGACCCCCGACGCCGGCACCGTAAATTCGGTATCGAGCTCGCCGGTGTCCAGGAACAGCTGGACCTCGGCACCGGTGATGGTCGTGACCATGGTCTCGGTGCGCAAGTTTTCCTTGTCGCCCCGAGGCGTGAGCTGGCTGCCTACGAGCAAGCTTGCCGTGTAGTCGAGCCGCAGCGCGACATCCAAAAAGCCAACGCCCCGCAAGATCCCGCCACTCTCTGCTCGGGCGATGCACCCTGGTGGCTCTCTCACCACGTTGCCCTGAATGAACAAGCCCGTCTCGTCATCCGTGCACCCCGAGCCCGCGCCCAACGCGCCGAGGAGCACGAGCGCGCCCCCGCCCCGCGTTGCGGGTGACCAGTTCCGAAAAACTTGTTTCATATCCAAGACCTCGCGGTAATATCTGCAGATCAGTCTACACTCTACCGGGTCGCGCGCCGACACGCCAAAAGATGGCGAAATTCTTTCGCTCGACTCTCTTCTGCGCGGGTGCCCCCGACGGTCCCCCCGCGTCGGTGAGTGTACGGCAGGCCGCCGAAAAGCTTGCCTGCGCTCAGCCGGCGCGGCCGAGCTCACCCGCCAAACGCTGTAGCTCCAATAGCTCGATGGGCCTGAATTCCACCTGCCCCGGCTCCCGCACGAGCACGAACTTTATTTGGCTGCCGCGGCGCTTTTTGTCGAGACCTACGAGCGCCGCGGCCTCCGCGAGCGGTTCGGAGCTCAAATCGGTAGGCAACCCCAACCGGCTCAGCAAGGCTGTCACCCGCTCGACCAGGGCGGCAGAGGTGACCCCCAGGTGTCGACCGACCCGCAGCGCGGCGACCAGGCCCAAGCTCACTGCTTCACCGTGGGACAGTCGGTCGAAACCGGCTGCTGCCTCCAGGGCATGCCCCAAGGTGTGACCCAAGTTGAGCGCCGCCCGCACCCCGCTCTCGCGCGCGTCCTGACCCACGACTCGCGCCTTGACGCGCACGCAGCGGCTCACGAGCTCTCTCACGACCTCCGGATCGCGGTTCCGTACGGCCTCCACACGTTGCTCCATGTAGTCGAGCAATTCGGCGTCACCGATCAGCGCGGTCTTGACCACTTCGGATAAAGCGCTGCCGCCGCGAACCGGTTCGGTCGCCGCGTACGCCACGTCACAAAAGACCGCCACTGGCTGCCAAAATGCGCCCACGCAATTTTTGGCCTGGCCCAGATCGACCGCCGTTTTCCCGCCCACCGACGCATCGACCATCGCGAGCAAGGTGGTCGGAATGGCGACCCATGGCACGCCGCGCATCCAACCCGCGGCCGCAAACCCCGCGATGTCGGTGACGACGCCGCCCCCCAGACCCACAAACAAGCTCGAGCGGTCCGCCCCCAGCTCGCTGGCGCGCCGCCAAATTCTCTCGACCGTGGCCAGGGTCTTGTGCGCTTCCCCGGCTGGCAACTCCATGAGGTCGACCCGCGTAGAGCCCCCCAACGCCTCGAGTAGAGGCGCGGCATGCAGTGGCGCAACGTTCCGATCGCTGATGAGCAGAACCCGACTGGCGTCCCGAGCCCGTTCTCCGACCCGTCCCAAGGCAATTTGGGCGCCGATCTCCACCGAATGAGACTGCTCGCCGGCAGCCACCCCCACCGCATCTCGCTGCCAGATGTCGAGCAGCTGAGCCGCCAGGGCCTCGGGGCTCCGGCGGCTGGTGTCGAGCCGCACTTGGCACTCCGCATAGGCCGCGGCTCGTAGCTCGAGCAGGCTTTCAACTCGCTCGCGTGCATGTTCACCGACAAGCAAGGGCCGCTGCCCGGGCTGGGCCTGGCTGCGCCGCAAGATATCGTCGATGTCCACATCCAGCGTCACCACCACCGCTGCGTCGATGGCCCGAAGCCGCCGGGCCCGCACCAAAAGAGCACCCCCACCCACCGCCACTACCTCGGGTCGACCCGCCTCCAGAATCTCGTCCAGCACCTCGGCTTCCAGCCTGCGAAACCCTGACTCGCCGCGCTCGGCGAAAATCTCGCTCACCCGCTGACCCGTGCGTTCCTCGATACGCTGGTCGAGATCGATGAACGCACGACCGGCCCGCTGCGCCGCGAGGCGGCCCAGGGTCGTCTTGCCGCTGGCCATGAAACCATTGAGTAACAAGGGTCTGCGCATGCTGAGCTGAAGCTACCTTTCGGGCCCGGCAGTGCGGGCCAGGGCGAGTATCGTCGCCCGAGAGCGACTATGCTAGCGTGCCCCGCGCGCGCCCGCCGTCCGGACGCGCACAGCACTCGATGGATAGCGATACTAGCCAGGGTCCCCTGCGCGAGCTCACCATCTCGCGCGCGCGTTTCATCGCGGAGCTCGGGGAACGGATAGCGGCTCTGCGTCAAGGTTTGGCGCGCATGTCGAGCCCGGCGGACCCCGCCGCCGAGCTCAATGCGGTACGCCGGCGCCTGCATGCTCTGGCCGCTGCGGCCGACGTGCTCAGGTTTACGAGCACGGCGGAGGCACTGGCAACGGCCGAAGCAGCGCTGGCCACGGGCAGCGCTGCGCCAGGCGCGTTGGCCCGCGAACGGGTCGGCCGCATCCTGGATGTGTTGCCCTCCCTCGTGCTCGGGGCCGCCATCGATCTCTCCGAAGAGCTCGACAACCCTCGCGCACGCGCGCTGCGGGAACCTTTGTGTGTCGTCGTTTATGGCGACGCCAGCCTCGAGTCGCTGCTGCACAAGCCAGGCCCGCTGCACGGCGCCGAAAGCCACGCCACACAGAATCCCGAGCAGGTCCTGCAGCTCGTGCTGCGCCTGCGCCCAGACATCCTGCTGCTAGACGGCGACCGCACGGGCGCGGGCGACCTCGTCCCCAGGCTCCGCCAAGCGGCGGGCCCTCACGACCTGCCCCTCGTCGCCATCGCGAGCTTCGACCAACACGAGCCGATACTGCGGCTGATCCGCCGCGGTGTCAGCCGCGTTTTGCCCAAGCCCGTGGATGCGGGAACGCTGCAACGTACGCTGCGCCAGACCAGCACGGCCAAGACGCAAATCCCCGCGCGCCCCGGCAGCTTTCGTCGGCTCACTCCCGATCAGCTCGTCGAGGCCATCAGCGCAGAGGCGCGCCGGGCCTTTGGGGACACGAGCGCGGGCCCCCGCGCGCTGTCGGCCGTCGATTTCGGCTCGGGCTCTGAAGTGCTGGCCGCGCTGTGGTCAGCGTTCGCACGCATTCGCGGGCTGGCGCTCGAGGCGTCGGGCGGTGCCGTACAGTTTCCACTCGCGGGACCGAGCGGAGCCATCCCCATTGCTCCGGCCGCCTTCCGTTCTGGCAGCGTGTCGGCGGCGCCTGCGCCGGCCTCCACTGCGGTTACTCTCGCAGGTCGTCGTTTCGTCGTCGCCGACGCCGATGCCGCGATTGCCCTGCTGCTCAGGCGTACCTTGGAGCAACTCGGTGCCGTGGTGTTGCCCGCTCGCAATGCGGCGGAGGCCCTCGACTTGGCCGAGCGACATTGGCCCGACGCCGTGTTGAGTGACCCACTGCTGCCGGAACGCGACGGCTTCGAGCTCTGCCAGCGCATCCATCAGGACATTGCGCTCGGGGACCTGCCCGTGGCGCTCGTGTCGTGGAGGGACCATCTGCTCGAGCGCGCCCGTCACCTCGGAGACGCGCGGCCCATGGCTCAGCCCGCCATCGACGCCGAAAGCGTGGCGCCGGTGCTACGGGAGTGCCTGCTGCCGAGAGCGACGCTCGAGCAGCGCTTGGCGTTGCTCGACGAAGTGCACGCGCGCCTCGACGGGCTGTCGCCACGGCTCGTCTTGCAGCTGGTCTGTAGCCGCAAGCCCAACGCGCTCTTGAGCTTGCGTGCTGGCCGACTCAGATTCCAGCTCTGCGTCTCCGAGGGTAGGCCCGTGCACGCGAGTCTGTATGACGGCGACGAGCTCGCCGCCGAGGGACACGCCGTCCTGGGGCCGTTCCTCGGAGCTCGCTCCGGGCGCTTCAGCGTCGAACCGCTGCCGTCGCCCCCGCCGGCACATTTTTCCGGGGATTTGATGACGGTGCTGGACCCGGTCATCACCCGAGCGCGCCGGGCGCGCGATCGGCTCGAGGGTGGGGACGTAGCGGCCATCGAACGCGTCGTGCTCGACCCCCACGCCGTGAGCAACTACCTCGCCGATTCGTTGGCCGCGCAACGACCTTTGATAACCCGGCTGTTGGACGGTGCACCCCCGCGCTCGTTGACGGCATCGCATGCCGATGGCGGCGGCGAGAGCGCGCGCCTCGTCGCCACGCTGCTGGATCTGGCGCGGCACGGCGCCGTGCTGGCGCTGCTCGATCGCGATGGCCAGGATGTGCTGTCCAACGATACGTTTGGCGACGCGCGCTCGTCGTCAGACGCGGAGCTCTCGAACCGAGGCGCGGTGCCGGAAATCGGCGCCTCCGTAGCGTTGGGCGACGCAGTCTTGCAGGTAGTTTCCACGCCACCGACGACCGGGCCGGAATTTCAGCCCGGCCCGCCAACCGCCGGTTCACGCCTCGCCAGCACCCCAGCAGCGCCCGCGCCCGACGACGCTGCCGGGGCGCTCCCGCCGGAAGCTGGAGGAGTGCAGACCGAGCATTACGAGGATGACGCTGACGATGAACACGCCGCCCCCCCGACGAGTGGGGAGGAGTACGACGACGGCAACGACGAACGAGGAGACGACGACAGCCCCTGGCCACCCTCTCGGGTCGCGCGCCTGCGCTCCGCCGCAGGCCCATTGATCGTGACACTGGGCGCCGCGGCCCTGGCGTTTCTCGGTATCCGAGCCATCGCTGGCAATGGCTGGCAAACCCTCCGCGCGGCGCTTCAGGCACCCGTGAGCGCCCCGCCCGACGCAGGCACCGCTCAGGATACCGCAGCCCGTGTCGCGCCAGGGCCGGAGCTGGGCTCAGACGACGCCGACCTGCTTTCGGAGCAACGCAAGGTGCCAGTCAACGTCACCGTCGACAGTGAGGTACTCGACTTACCGCCTCACACCAAGCTGCGCCCGGGCCATGGCTTGCTCGAGGTTCGCACCTGGGAGCGGCAACAAATTTACGTGGACGGGGTCTTCATGGGCAACTACGAAAATCGCCTCATCCCGCTCGGGCCTGGCACCTATCAGCTGCGCTTGCGCGACGGCGCTCGCGATATCGAGCGGCCGGTGGTGGTTCAAGCAGGCCGTCGAACCCGGCTGCGGGCGCAGCCCAAAAGCTCGAAGTGACGTCGGCGCGCCAGGTGAGGGATCTGCTCTGGGCCGCGGCCTTGCTCCCCACGCTGCTCATCGCCTGTGAAGCGCGGCGCAGCCCTGAAGGTCGTGGTGGACTTGCGCTCCGGCCCGAGGCCGAAGCCGTGGCCCAGACCGGCGTGAGCGCGGATCCGCAGCGCAGCGGCGCCCCTTTTCAAGCCTACGCGCACTGTCGAATCGCTCATGGCGGGATGTTTGTCGACCTGGGCAGTGACACGAGTCACGCACGCCGATCGTTCGCGCTTGGCCCCTTCGCTGACCTCGCCAGTGATACCTGGAGCGATCAGAGCTACACACGCTTCGCCGCGGCGCTGGTGCACTATGATTTTTGGCTGACTCGGCCGGTGGAGAACCTCGAGATCCGGATACGCGCCAGGGCCGGCAGCTCGAATAGCCTGAGCGCCAGCGTGGGCCAACTCCGGCTGGGGAGCGTGCGGTTGCGCGGCGACAGCTTCCAGAACGTCAGCTTTCCGAGCCTGAAGGCAGCCTTGGCTCCGGGCCGACATCAGCTGACTCTGCGCTGGTCCGGGCGCCCAGCCAGCGATGGACGGCCCTACGGCATGGCGGAATGGATCCATTGGGCTGAGCCCGGGCAATCCATGGATGAGTATCGCCCCCCGCGCCAACGCTCACTGACCGATGACGTGATCTTGGGAGGTGAGCCGCGGCGCTCGATCGTGCTCGAAGCACCGGGCAGCCTGAGTTGCCCGGTGCAGGTGGCGGGGGACGCCCAGCTCGAGCTGGGCCTGGGGTATTGGGGCGAGGGCAGCGGGGTAGCCCAGATTCTGGCACGACGCGACGGCGCCGCAGCGCAGATCTTGGCAGAACGGCGCGTCACCGGCGGCGCCAACGCGCGCTGGACCGACCTGACTCTCGATCTCGCCAAGCTCGGTAACCACTTGGTGCAGCTCGAGCTGAATGCGGTCAGCGATAGCCCCTCGGGGCGGCTGGCGTTCAGTGACCCGCGGCTCATCGCGCGGGGCAACAGTGTCGGCCCGGCACGAGCCAAACTGGTCGTCTTGGTCGTGGCCAGCGGATTGCACCGGGAATTGCTGCCGCCGTTTGCGGGCACGCGGCGTCTGCGTCACTTGAACCAACTCGCGACGGTAAGCGCTCGGTTTCCTGAATACCGAGTCCCCACGACGCTCGTGGCTGGGGTCATGGCCAGCCTCTTGACGGGCCTGCCGCCCGTCGCTCACCAGCTGCAGATGCCCAAGGCACGTCTGCCTCAGCGGGTCCAGACGCTTGCGGATCGGATCCACGAAAGCAGCGGCGAAAGCGCGCTATTTACGGGTGTTCCACAAACGCGGGCGGCTTTCGGCTTTGCTCGCGGCTGGAACCACTATGAGGCATTTTCTCCGGTCAACGACATCTCAGCCAGCGCTCCGCTGGAACGCGCCCGCGCTTGGCTCGAACAGGCGCTCGAGCGCGACCCGGACGTGCCACGCTTCGTCGTCATCCACGTGCGAGGGGGTCACCCGCCGTGGGACCTTTCGCGCGACGAAGTCGCGGAGCTCGAGCCGCGCGAGTATAATGGCCTGCTCGAGGCGCGCCGCGGCGGCATCATCTTGGCCAATATCCGGAGCAATACCCGGCTCGCCCAACGCCGCTTGTCGGGGCCCGACTGGGTGCGCTTGCGCGCGCTTCAGCTGGCCGCTCTCGGCAAGCAGGACGATGCGCTAGGCAGCTTGATCGAGCTTTTGACGCGCGCCAACCTGTGGGAAGAGACGCTGTTCGTCTTCACCGGAGACGTGGCCATGGGTGATCCTCCCGAAGCGCCGTTCGGCAGCTCGCGCACGCTGACCGAGGAGCGCCTGCTTTCGCCCTTGTGGATCAAGTTCCCCGAGGGGCGTTTCTCGGGCCATGTCGTACCGGGCCTGGTCACCAGTGGCGACGTTGCCAACACGGTGGCCGGTGCGCTCGGGGTGCGTCTACCGGATGAGCTCGCGGGCGCCGACCTGTATCGGCTCGCGGCGGGCGAGCAGCCTCCGCTCGGGCGCAGCCTGCTCGCGACCTTGGGACAGGATTATGCGCTACGCTGGGGCCCGTGGCTCCTGCGCGGAACCAGTCCGAAGGCGCCCACGCTGTGCGAGCTGAGCGTCGATCCGGCGTGCGCCAACGACGTCCTTCACCAGAGCCCGCTCGCCGCCGAGTCACTGTGGCGTGCCACCTTCGAGGAGCACCGACGTCAACGAGCCCTGGAAAATGCCGCTCAGGCCCCGGAGGCAGCACTGCTGGACAAGGACACCGCTGCCGCCCTGCAGGTCTGGGGCGACTGACCTCATCGTCAAATGCATCTGGTCGTAACGAGGAAGGACCCCATGCCCACACCTGGCCCTGAACCCAAGCTTCACATCCACCGTGACCGCATCCGGGCTCGCGTCGCCGAGCTCGGACAGCAGATCGCCACGGACCACCCCGATGGCCCGCTGGTCTTGCTGGGGGTGCTCAAAGGCAGCTTCATTTTCATGGCGGACCTGGCCCGAGCCATCGCGCGCCCTGTGCGCGTCGAATTTCTCGGCGTGCAAAGTTATGGTGATGGCACGACGAGCAGCGGTGCGGTGCAAATCACTCAGGATTTGACCTCTCCCGTCGATGGCAGTGACGTCGTGATCGTGGAAGACATCGTCGACACCGGCCTGACCGCACACTTTCTGATTCAGCAACTTTCGGCGCGCCAGGCGCGGCGCGTCCAGCTGTGCTCGCTCTTGCACAAGCCGTCGCGCCAAAAACGCGACGTGCCGATCGACTATCTCGGGTTCACCATCGAGGACGTTTTCGTCGTGGGCTACGGCCTCGACTTTGCCCAGCAGTACAGAAACCTGCCCGACATTTGCGTCCTCGACGCCTGACGCCAAGGCCTCAGACGGCCAAAACCCAGACGTCGTACAGCACGTGTGTCCACACCACCGGGGCGAAGCCCCGGGTCACATAGATCAGCGTAAAGACCAAGGCGCAGACGGCCCGAAACACGAAGACACGCGCCTCGAGCGCGTCTCCCCAAACGCCGAGGTGGTGCCAGGAGCTGAACACCAGAGCGCAAATCAGCGCCCACGACAGCGCGAGCGTCAGCCGCCCGAGTCGCGACGACGGCGCGAGCAACACCTTCAAGCTCTTGAGCCCGACGCCAAACAACAAGACGCGAAACGCGATCTCTTCATACAACCCGGCTCCGAGGCTCATGACCAACCCCGTGAAACGACCGTCGATGCCAGTGGCCAGGAACAAGCGGCCCACGACGGAAGCCGCCACCAACCGCATCGCGACCGCGTACAGCACCCCTTCCAGGGCCAGCAGAGCAAAGCTTTGCCAGCGCAACGTCTGGCCGCGACCCAAGACCAATAGAACCGCGACGAAAAAGGCTCCGACTCCGATCGTCAACGCCGCGTAGGACCAGCGGTTGTGGTGAGCCAACACCACGAGCTCCTGCGTCACGACGTCCGCGGCGTTGCGCACGGGCAGGAACATCACTCCCAGGTGATAAAAAACGAACACCGGCAGCGTCAGCCCCAGGTCAGTCCAGGCCGAGCTCGGCGCGAGCAACGCCACCTCCTCTTTCGCCAAGGCTCAGGCTTCCGCTAGCTGGGTTCCAGATTGTAGACAATCCACAACACCACGAAAATCCATGAAAAGACGATGGCGACGAAGGGGCCGTCTCGCAACATCTCCTGCGTCGGGCTCTCGGCTTTGGGCCGGGAACGCACGAGCGACAGGAACCGCCACACCCCGGCCACGACAAAAATCGAGGTCCACCAGAGGCTACGCGAATGGAAGAAGCTCAGGGTTGCCGGGTGGAACGTGTACGCCACGTAGCTGGCCACGGTGAGCACGGCCGTGATGCGCAAAGCCCAGTTCAGACCTCGCCGCGTATAACCGCCGAGCGCGACGCGCTGCTTGGCTACACCGCGAGCGGCTCCGGCCAGCTCGTGCCGCCGCTTGCCCAAGCCGAGAAACAAGGCCAATAGCGCCGTGCACACGGCCAAATAGGCGGACACCTCCGTGTGCGTGGCAAAGCCGCCCGCCAACACCCTGAGCACGAAGCCAGCGGCAATCAGCGCCACGTCCAGGTAAGCGACCTGCTTTAACCGGAAGGAGTAGGCGACATTCAGGATGAAATAGCCGAGCGCCGTGACAAAGAACTCCCAGGGACCGATGGCCGCGCCCACCAAGCTGACCAGCACGAGGCCAGCGGCCGCGCGGCGGCCCCAGTGCAGCGGCACTCGCCCCGAAGCGAGCGGCCGGTAGCGTTTGATGGGATGTGCTGCATCACCTTCCAGGTCCACGAGATCGTTCATGGTGTAGACCGCGCCTGCCAACAGGCAGAAAACGCCGAGCGCACCGATGGACCGCACCAGCAGGTCGGTCACGAACATCTCGCGAGCGAACACCACCGGTGCCAAAACGAAGACGTTCTTGACCCACTGGTGCGGGCGCAACGTCAGCAGCAGGCCGCCCAAGCGCCAGAAAAACAGGCGCAGCGCTCCCTTCGGCGCGCGCGGTGGAAAGGGCCGGGCTTCGCTGCTCGGCGGCACGCCTTCGCTATCCGGGAGGTCCGAGCTCACTTCAGTCGATATGGGAGGCTCCCATTTGCGGTCGTCGTCCGGATCTACGCCGCGCGTCAACGCCATACGGCCCGCCACCATAGTCAGGGACTTCGGCTAACGTTGGAGTTTTTCGGGACGACTTCGAGCTTGACCTGCCACGGCCCATCGGGGCATCGAAAAGGGAATCTCCACATGACTGACCGCCTTGTTCGTTACGCACGCGTGCTCTTGCACGGGCAGCCGTCCTACATCGCACTACCGGCTCGTGGTGCGGGCCAGCTTCTGACTGCCGCGCCTTGGTCGGGGGGCACCCCCACCGGCCTCGAGCTCCCCATGGACGGCCCGGGGGCGGGAACCGCCGAGCTCTTATGCCCGGTCCAGCCGTCCAAGATCATTGGTATTGGGCGCAACTACCGGAAGCATGCCGAAGAGTTAAAAAACGAGGTGCCCGAACAGCCACTGATGTTCTTCAAGCCGCCGTCGTCCCTCGTCGGTCCAGGCGGAACCGTCGTGCTGCCGCCCGAGAGCGAACGGGTGGACTACGAGGGAGAGCTCGTGGTGGTGATCGGCCAGCGCTGTCGCCGTATCCCTGCCGCGCAGGCGGCACGCGCGATTTTTGGCTACAGCATTGCGTGCGATGTCACGGCCCGCGACCTGCAGACCAAAGACAAGCAATGGACGCGAGCCAAGGGCTTCGACACCTTCTGCCCGCTTGGGCCTTACGTCGTGCCGTTGGCGGACCCGAGCGCTCTCCGCGTTCAGCTCAGCCTGAATGGCAAGCTCTGCCAGGACGGCAACACCTCGGACATGTTGTTCGATGTCGCGAGCCTGATTGCGTACGCGAGCAACGCCATGACGCTCGAGCCGGGTGACGTGATCCTGACTGGCACGCCCGAAGGTGTGGGTCCACTGACGGGTGGAGATTCGGTGTCGGTGCGCATCGACCAGCTGGGAGAGCTCACCTTTGGCGTCAGCGGGCCCGGATGACCGAGCTGGCAGCTGCGGCCGTTTTTTCCATCGGGACCGAGCTGACGCGCGGTGAAATCCAGAATACGAACGCCACCTGGCTGGCAGAGCGCCTGACCACCCTCGGGCTCGAGGTGACCAGCATCGACAGCGTGGCTGACGACGCCGACGCGATTTTGAGCGCGCTCGAGCGCTTGAGCCAACACAACCTGATCGTCGCCGCTACGGGCGGCCTCGGTCCAACTACCGACGACATCACGAGCGCCACGGTGGCCCGCTGGCTCGGCGTGCGCCACGTGCGGAGCCGGGCCGTTCTCTTCGGGCTCGAGCAGCGGATGGCAACCCTCGGGCGTCAGCTCACTGCGTCGAACGCTCAACAGGCTGACTTCCCGGAGGGGGCTGACATTCTGGAAAACCCGCACGGAACGGCGCCGGGCTTTGCCGTTTCAAAGCGTGCTTGCAGGCTATTCTTCATGCCCGGCGTCCCGCGCGAAATGCGACCCATGTTCGAGCGCCAGGTCGAGCCCGCGGCTCGGGCGGTAGCGCGCGGAGCCCAGCACCAAATACGGCTTCGCTGCTTTGGCGTCCCCGAGTCGACCCTGAACGACAAGCTGGCAGGCCTCGAAACGGACCACAGGGTTCGCGTCGGGTATCGGGCACATTTCCCGGAGGTCCAAGTCAAGGTCTTGGCCATTGCCGATACAGACGCGGCCGCCCGAGCGCAAGCCACCGCCGCGGCCGTCGAGGCGCGTGCCCGCCTGGGCAGCGCCGTGTATGCCGAGGGCGATCAGGAGCTACCGCAAGTCGTGAGCGAGCTACTGCGCGAACGCCGGCTCACGCTCAGCCTCGCCGAATCCTGCACGGGTGGGCTGGTGAGCTCGCTACTCACCCAGCATCCCGCGAGCGACTTTCTGCTGGGTGGTGTGGTGTCGTACGCCAACGCCGTGAAAATCGAGCTGCTCGGCGTGGACCCCGCCACTCTCCAGGCGCACGGCGCAGTCAGCCCCGAAGTGGCGCGTGAGATGGCGGATGGCGCGCGGCGGCGTTTCCACTCGGACCTGAGCCTGTCGCTGACGGGCATCGCGGGTCCAAGCGGTGCGACCGCTCAGAAGCCCGTTGGGCTCGTCTACTATGCGCTCAGCACCCAAGCCGAGACCGTCGTGCGCGAAGTGAACGTCAGCCAGCGCCCCCGTGAAGGCGTACAGCTGTATGCGGCCTGGTGCGGCTTGAGCTTGATTCGCGAGCGCCTGCTCGCGACGTGACAGCATTCCGGAACGGCGCCTGCCGTTTACCCGGAGTGTACCAGACCCAATACGATATTGAAGGCTGGCCCCGGGATCACCGAAAAGACGTTCCACGCGACGAGGATGCCGACAAATTGAAGCATCGGGACCTCTCGCATTCGATCGTAAAACTTGCCCAGCGAATCGGGGAACAGCCCCTCGACGACGCCCGCGCCGTCCAGCGGTGGAATGGGCAACAGGTTGAACAATCCGAGCAGCACGTTCAAGTTGACCAGCACGGACAGAGCCATGGCGAGGCCTGTGGCGAACGACCCGGTGCGAGGCTCCCCCGCCTCTTGCACGAGTTGCGTAAAAGTGGCCACATAAGGCGCCTCAAACACATGCGCCGCCAACAGCGCTTTGATGGCCAGGATGCCTATCAACGCCAACGCGAAATTCGTTGCTGGCCCCGCCAAGCTCATCACCGCCTGGCGTCGCGGGTGGCGTTTGCCCCAGCTCGGGTCAAAGGGAACCGAGGCCCAACCCATCATCCAGTTCGTCTGCACGAAGGTGATGATCGGTATGATCACCATCCCAAACGGTGAGCGCTTGATGTGGCCTATCGGATCGAGCGTGACCTGCCCGTTGTTGTAAGCCGTTGGATCGCCACCGAGGTGTGCCGCCCAACCATGCGCCGCCTCGTGAGCAACGGTGCTGAACAAGAAGACGATATACCAAATGCCGAAATCGGCAAAACGGCCCAGGACCTCAGCGTTCATCGCGCCTCGCGGTCGTGTGAGTCGAGGCTTCGGTCAGAGCGGCGCGGCATGCGCTCAGCCTGTCATACCCCCGGCACGAGGGCCAGCCTGGCGGCTTTGCGCTGGCTACGCGGCCGCAGCTCGCGCGGCGCCCAGGGTGATGGCGTCGCCCTCTGCAGACACGACGATGCTCGACCCTGTCGGGAATTCGCCGGCAAGCACCCGCCGAGCCAGCGGGTCTTCGAGGTAGCGTTGGATGGCGCGCTTGAGAGGCCGCGCGCCAAAGGTCGGATCAAAGCCCACTTTGGCCAGCAAGTCCTTCGCTTCGTCGCGTACGTCGAGCGACAGCCCGCGCCGCTGCAGCCGAGCCTCGAGCCCGGTCAGCTGGATGTCGACAATGCGCCGAATCTGACCTCGGCCGAGACGCCGGAACACCACTGTCTCGTCAATGCGGTTGATGAACTCCGGACGAAAATGCGCGCTCAGCGCTTCCATCGCCACCGCGCGCAGGTCCCGACCCGTCGCGTCTTCATCTTCGTCGCCCCGCTCCTCGACCTGAGCCAGCGCGGCCGAGCCAATGTTGCTGGTCGCGATGATCACGGTGTTCTTGAAATCCACGGTGCGGCCCTGGCCGTCGGTCAAACGCCCATCGTCCAGGAGCTGCAACAGGGTGTTGAACACATCCGGGTGTGCCTTTTCGATCTCGTCGAAAAGCACCACGCTATACGGCCTGCGCCGCACGCGCTCCGTCAGTTGTCCGCCTTCATCGTAACCAACGTAACCCGGTGGCGCTCCAATCAGGCGCGAGACCGCGTGCCGTTCCATGTACTCGCTCATGTCGATGCGTATCAGGGCCCGCTCGTCGTCGAACAGGAACTCGGCGAGCGCGCGCGCGGTTTCCGTCTTGCCCACGCCGGTGGGACCGAGAAATATGAACGAGCCAATCGGTCGGCGTTCGTCGGATAACCCCGCGCGAGAACGCCGCACGGCGTTGGCTACTGCAACCAATGCCTCGTCCTGGCCGATGACGCGTTTTCGCAGATCGTCTTCCATGCGCAAGAGCTTCTGCATTTCGCTTTCCAGCATCTTGGATACCGGAATTCCGGTCCACTTGGCGACCACACCGGCCACGTCTTCCTCGGTGACTTCTTCCTTGAGGTAACCACCGGTATCGCCCTGGACGCGCGACAGCTCCGCCCGGAGCTCGACGACCTCTTTCTCGAGCGACGGAATGCTTCCGTAGCGAATCTCCGCGGCCTTGCCCAGATCCCCCTGGCGCTGCGCCTGCTCTTCGCCCGTGCGCAAATCCTCGAGCGCCTTCTGCTTGTCTCGGACTTTGGTGATGATCTCTTTTTCGCGCAGCCAGGCGCCACGTGCCGCGTCCTTCTCCGCCGACAGCTCGCCTATTTCTCGCGAGAGCTCCTCCAAGCGCGCCTTCGAAGCGTCGTCCCGTTCGCGCTTCAGCGCCTGCTCTTCGATGCGCAGCTGCATCAACCGCCGCTCGAGTTGGTCGATCTCGAACGGCAGGCTGTCTATCTCCATCTTGATCTTGCTCGCGGCCTCATCCATGAGATCGATGGCCTTGTCTGGCAGAAAGCGCTCGCTGATGTAGCGGTGGCTGAGCACCGCTGCCGAGACCAACGCCGCATCGCGGATGCGAATACCGTGGTGCACCTCGTACCGCTCTTTGAGCCCGCGCAGGATGGCGATGGTCGCTTCCACCGTGGGTTGGTCCACCATCACCGGTTGGAAACGACGTGCTAGCGCAGCGTCCTTTTCGATGTGCTTTCGGTACTCGTCGAGCGTGGTGGCGCCAATGGCCCGCAGCTCGCCCCGCGCCAACGCGGGCTTGAGCATGTTGGCGGCGTCCATGGCTCCCTCGGCTGCACCTGCACCGACCAGGGTGTGTAGCTCGTCGATGAATAGGATGATCGAGCCACGACCAGCTTCAATTTCCTTCAGCACGGCCTTGAGGCGATCTTCGAACTCGCCGCGGTACTTCGCGCCCGCCACCAGGGCGGCCAGGTCCAGCGCCAAGAGCCGCTTGTCTTTCACGGATTCAGGCACATCACCCGTCGCGATCCGCTGTGCGATCCCTTCGGCGATGGCTGTCTTTCCAACGCCCGGCTCGCCGATCAGCACCGGGTTGTTCTTGGTGCGCCGGCTCAGCACCTGAAGCACGCGCCGGATTTCTTCATCGCGACCGATCACCGGATCGATCTTGTTATCGCGAGCCAGGCGTGTGAGGTCACGCGTATATTTCTCGAGCGATTGAAACTTACCTTCAGGATCTTGATCGGTAACGCGCTGGGAGCCGCGAATCTCGGACAGCGCTCGCAGTAGCTTGTCATAGGACAGCCCGTGCCGGTCAAATATGGCCTGGACGTCCTTGTCGTTCGCGGCCGCGGCCAGCAAAAAGTGCTCGACCGAGACGAAGTCGTCTTTCAGGCGCTTGGCTTCGTCTTCGGCCTTCGTCAACAGGCTCGAGGTCTTGCGGTTCAAGCCGGGTGACGCGCCCCCCGACACCTGCGGCAAGCCCTCGAGGCGTTGGCGAAACTCGCTCTCGAGCGCGCGCACTGGCGCACCCGCGCGTTCCACGAGCGCGGGACCCACGCCGTCCTTTTGCGCCAGTATCGCCAGCAACAGGTGGCTTGGAAACAGCTCGGGATGGCCCTGCCGAAGCGCGATATCCATCGCAGCGCTGAGCGCTTCCCGGCTCTTCGTGGTCATTCGATCCATTTGCATCGTCACACCCTGCTTTTCGCCCAAAGAATAGCCGACCCGGCCCCAATCCCCGGGCCAAAATCTAGAAGCAAGGTGTGTCGCCTCGACGAGTTGTCGAGAGGCCGGCGTCGCTTCGGCCCCCGGGTTGAAGCTCAGTTGGCGCCATCCCATATGGGATGGCTGCTAGATATCCAGGTTCTTGACGTTCAGGGCGTTCTTCTCGATGAAAGCTCGCCGTGGCTCCACCTGGTCGCCCATCAGCACACTGAAGAGCTCGTCAGCACCCACCTGGTCTTCGATGCGCACACCGAGCAGCGTGCGCGCATCGGGATTCATCGTGGTCTCCCACAGCTCGCCCGCGTTCATTTCGCCCAGGCCTTTGTAGCGGGACAGCACGACCCCTCGCCGACCGCGTTCCTGAATGAAGGCATCTAGAGCGGCGCTGTCCGCCAGATCGACCCCTTGCCCGCCGTCGATGCTCGCGACGTATGGCGCAGGACCGATGGACCGCACGTCCTGCTCGATGGAGAGGAGCTCCCGGAAACGTGGACTGTCGACGAGCTCCGCGTTGATCAACCCTGGCCGCCCCGCGGACCCCGGCCGGAAGCGCACTTCGACCGCACCCGGCCGCACATCGTTGGGCGTGATCACCTTTACGGTGAGCGGGCACAGGTCTGGATGACGCTTGGTCAACCCTACCTGCATCGCGCTCGCCACACCCTGCAAAACATCGGGTTGTTCGAAGTTCACGGCGCCTGGGTCGACGACTTGCAAAAACGCCACCAGCGCCCTCGGATCACAGCGGCGCGCCAACGCGTCGAGGTTGGCCCGGAACCGGCTCAGACGGAAAGCGAGGTTGTACAGCGGCAGACCGGTGAGCAGCGGCCCCTTGTGGGATTGAATGCTCAACTTGGCGATACCGTTCTCGGTCAGATGACGATCGAGCCCGATCCCCTCTTTGAAGTACAAATCTTTCTTGCCCTTACGCACCCGAAACAGGGGAGGTTGAGCGATGAACAAGTGACCCTGTTCGATGAGCTGCGGCATCTGACGATAAAAAAACGTCAGGAGCAGCGTTCGGATGTGGGACCCGTCCACGTCGGCGTCCGTCATCAAAATGACCTTGTGATAGCGAAGCTTGGACACGTCGAACCCGCCGGACTCGCCGATGCAACAGCCCAGCGCTGAAATCAGCGTGGCCACGGCGGTCGACGACAGCATGCGGTCCAAGCGCGCCCGCTCGACGTTGAGGATCTTGCCGGTGAGCGGCAAGATGGCCTGGAAACGCCGGTCACGACCCATCTTGGCGCTCCCACCGGCGCTTTCTCCCTCGACGATGTAGATCTCGCTTTGGCTCGGATCCTTACTCTGACAGTCGGAGAGCTTGCCCGACAAGGTCGTGAGGTCGAGCACCCCTTTGCGGACCACTTCGCGGGCCTTGCGCGCTGCCTCACGCGCCTTGGCCGCCACGACCACCTTGTCGATGATCTTTCGGGCCGTCTGTGGGTGCTCTTCGAGGAAGCGGCCGAGGTGCTCACTCACCGCCGTCTCCACGATACCCTTGACCTCGCTCGACACGAGCTTGCTCTTCGTCTGCGAATCGAATGAAGCGTCCGGGTGCTTCACGTGCAGCACGCAGGTCAGGCCCTCCCGAGTGTCGTCCCCCGTAAGGCCATTTTTGACTTCCTTGAGCAGGTTCTGCGCCTGACCATACGTATTGAGCGTCTTGGTCAACGCAGTACGCAGGCCGGTCAGGTGCGTTCCACCGTCCTTGTTGTGGATGGTGTTGGTGTAGCAACTGATCTGTTCGGTGTAGCTACCCGTCCACTGCATCGCAACGTCCAGCGCCAGAGAGTCCCCGCGACCATTCTGCAGAGGCACCTCGGTGAAGAACGCTACCACCTCGTCGTGTACCGGCTCCTTGCTCAGGCTCAATTGGTGGACGAACTCGCGAATTCCACCATCGTAGCCGTAGACCTCCTCCATGGGCTCGTCCCGTTCGTCCTTGAGACGAATCACCAGGCCGGAGTTCAGGAACGCCAGCTCGCGCAAGCGACTGGCCAGGATGCTGTAACGGAACACGATGTCCGAAAAAATCTGGGTGTCCGGTATGAACGAGATGGTGGTGCCCGTGCTCTGAATGGGCGTCGTACGCACGATTGGCGCCACCGGCACCCCGCACCTGTACGTCTGCGTCCAGACATGACCCTGACGCCGGATCTCCAAATTCAGCTCCGCCGACACCGCGTTGACGGCGCTCACGCCAACGCCGTGCAGACCGGCGCTGACCTTGTAGCTCGAATGGTCAAACTTGCCTCCGGCGTGCAGCACCGTCATGACCACCTCCGCCGCGCTCACCCCGCGCTCGTGCATGTCCACCGGGATGCCACGGCCGTCGTCCTCGACCGTGCACCTACCGTCGGCACGCAGCGTCACGGCGATGTTCTTGCAATGCCCCGCCAAGTGCTCATCCACCGCGTTGTCGACGCACTCCCAGACGAGGTGGTGCAAGGCCGAGCCATCATGCACGTCACCGATGTACATGCCTGGGCGCTTGCGTACGGCCTCGAGCCCTTCGAGCACGGTGATGTTTTCGGAGCCGTATGTTTCCATCGGAGCCACTGCCGCCAGGGCAACAGCCGGGCTGAGATCAGTCGTCAAAAGTCTGCCTTCCTAAAAGGGATATTGCCGGGTCAACGCGGCGAGCGTCCGCTGCACCAGAGCCCCCACCCGGGCGTCCCTGGCAGGCTCATCTCGCGGGCCGGTCGCGGAACTTGAAGTGCCTGAAATGGCGTTCCTTCACTATAGTCATTCCGGTCTCCTCAAGCAAGCCCGACCGCGCTCAGAACTCGCCGATATCACGAGGTTTTTTTACACCCACGGAGAGCTCCGCCCGAGCCGCCGCGGCGCTGCCTCAGAGCGCCTCTAACGCGCCGGATTTGAGGCGATAATCCTGACGATCACCGGTCCCGGCCCCGGGTGTGTGAAACAGCTCGGGGCGCGTGGTGGTGACAAATACCTGGCTTTCGGTCTCGCTCAGGAAGTCGTACACGGCGCCGATACGCGTGGGGTCGAGCTCGCTCGACACATCATCGAGCAGTAGGACCGGATGGGCCCCCCTCACCGCGCGAATCGCCGAAAGCTCCGCCAATTTCAGGGTCAAGGTGAGGATGCGGTGTTGGCCCTGCGAGGCGTGTTTACGGGCGGGGCGACCGTCGACTGAAAGCTCGAGCTCATCCCTATGCGGGCCAAAGGTGGCCATGTGGCGACGCCGGTCCGCCCCCCTGCGCGCCAGAAGCTCGGCCTGGAATTGGCTTTCATGCAGGCTGCCACCGGCGCGGTAGCGCATCTCGAAGGCGAGATCGGAGGCCACCAGGCGCCGAAAACCCGGCTCGGCGTCACGCGCCAGCAAAAGGGCGGCGCGAGCGCGGCTCTGGGCCAGACGGGCCCCGTGTCGGGCGACGAGCGTCTCGTACGCCTCCAGATCGGGCGCCCGCTCCCCTCGCGTGTCCAGCACCTTCTGGCGCTCACGCAAGGCGTGCCGATAGCGCCGCCGATCGTCGGCCAACGTCGGGTCCGTGAACAGGCCCACTCGGTCGAGAAGATCACGCCGCGTGGTAGCACCGCCCATCGTGAGGTCCAGATCCCCCGGGTGGAAGACCACCACAGGAGTGCGCGTCGCATAGGTCGATAGGCGCTCCGGACGCTCCCCGTCGCAGAGGACAGCGCGGCCCGCATCACTCACGGTGAAGCGCTGAGCGCGAGGTTGTGACTCCTCCAAGAGCTCAGCGTCTACGCGTGCGAAGGCGGTACCCTCGCGGCGCAGCTCTTTCAAACGGTCGGTCCGAAAGCTGCGGCTGGTGGCCACGCAATAGAGCGCTTCGAGCAGGCTCGTCTTGCCTTGCCCGTTGTCGCCTGCGATCACATTAAAACGTGGCGCCGGCTCAATCGAGAGGTCGGCGATATTGCGAAAATCCCGAAGCCGCAACCGAGAGACGAGGAGCTTCGTGAGCTTCAAATGCGCATGGGCATGATGACGGCGAGATAGTCCGTGCCGCTCGCCTGCGCCCCAGGTTGCACCGTGGCGGGGTCGAGCTCACCGCTCACGCCGAGCACCACGTCGGGTTGATCCATGCAGCTCAACACCTGCATCAGGTAGTTGGCATTGAACCCGACGGTGAGCTCATGGCCGGTGTATTCCACCGGGACTTCGTCGAAGCCGTCGCCGCTCTCCGGGCTTTCGCTGGCAAACCGCATGATGTTCGACCCGAGCGTGACTTTGACGCCGCCTGTACGGTCATTGGCGGCGATGGACACTGCCTTGAGCGCGTCCGCGACCAAAGCGCGCGGTGCAACGATGCGGTGCTGAGTGCTCTGCGGAATGACCTGCCCGTAGGGCGGAAATTGAACTTCTACGAGCTTGATGCCCAGCTGCAAGTTCGGCACTCGGAAGAAGGCATTGGTACCGCTCTGCAACACGCTGATGGTCGTCGTGCCGTCACCCTTGGCTTCGTCACATAAACGCTTGAGCTCATGAATGCCTTTGAGGGGAATCAGCATGGAGGCGTTCGCCTCGTGATTCGGCACCTGAATCTCCATCTTCGAAAGGCGGTGGCCATCGGTGGTGACCATGCGTACGCTCTGTCCTTCCCACTGGAACAGGGCACTGTTGAGGTGCGGCCGGGTATCATCCGTCGCGATAGAGAAGTGCGTCTTTGCAATCAGCTCGGCGAGCGCGTCGATGCTCAGGCTCATCGGCACCGCGCCTTCACCGGGCTGTGGCAGCGTCGGAAATTCGCTGCCGGGCAGCCCTTTCAAGGTATAGCGGCGCGCTTGTCCTTGAGCACGAATCGTCACGGCGCCGTCTCCCTGAGTCGAGATGCTGATGTTGCCTTCGGGCATCATCTTCACTCGCTCGAACAGATCCCGAGCGCCCACCGCGACCGAACCGATTTTCTCGATCTGGGCTGAGACCGTGCCACTCACACCAAGATACAAATCCGTGGCAGCGAGGCCCAGCTCAGAGGGCTGGCGCGCCTCGAGCAGCACATTGCCGAGCACAGGCATCGTGCTTTTCTTGTCTGCAACCCCCTGGCAACGGGCCAGAATTCGGCCCAGATCTCGCTTGCTGACCACCGCGTGCATTGCCCCTCCCCTGTAGCCGGCCATGGGCAGCGCCGCCAGCCTCCATTTTTCTGAGACCAGGAGATCGCCGCTGACGGCGGCAGGGCGGCGTGATCAGCGGTTTGGCGCCAGTTCCGGCGAGATTATCCACTTTTCAGCACCGATGTTGAGGTCTGTGTTTGTGACCACCGGAGCCCTCGTCAGTGCAACTCAAACCGGCCGCTCCCAACCGACTCCGAGCTACACCCTGCGGCATGCGAGGGAATGGGCGTGTACGTCCGAGAGGGCGTGCAGCAGGAGGAAAGGAACGACTAAGGAATATTTATAAATATAGTAGTAGACGTAGTAGGTGTTGTGGATACTGTGGATATACTCACAAACTATTGATTTTATTGACTAATCCTCGGTCGTGGGTGAGGAGAAGTAGAGGAAGGCAGCTGCCGATAGCCTGTGGACGCCAATTTCTTAGCCGAGTTACCCCAAGCTCAATCCATGTAAGCGCCCAAAGTATCAGTGCTTTATCCACAAGCCGATCAAGGCCTTTGCCTCGGTTCAGTTTGTCCACAGCTGTGGATTACCTGTGAGACCGAACACCGGCGTACTGGCCTAATGGCCAACGGCTTCGGACGTCGAGGGCGTCCGTTTTTCTCGCTCAACGCTCAGAGCTCACCCCGCCGTGGAGGAGCTACAGAGCACGTACGCTCGACTGATTGCGCTTTGGAGGCGCCCGGCTGGCGCCCTGAGGCGGGGCGCTCGACTCAGTTGCGCTCCTGGTGCTCCGCGCCCAACCGCGCGTAGGCCTCGAGGAGTTGCCGCCGAGCCTGCTCGTGTGTCTTGCGACCAATGGCGCCCTGCTCGAAGGCTTGCTCCAGGTTGATGAGCTCTTCGAGAAGTAGCTCGCTGGCGCGCTCCAGATCTTCCTTCGTGAGCTGCGAACGAGCGGGGCCGCCCGACCGGCGACGGCCTACGGACTGCGCAACGCCTGCCAGCGCGATCAGCGCGGCCAAACCCACCGCGACCGAGCGCCCCGCGGCCGGCGTGGGAATGCCGGAGATCTTTATCTCGATCTGTTCGGGGGGTGGGGTCTTCTCGCCAATGAAATCACGTTCCGCAATCAACCGCCGCTGACCCCCCTGGTTGCGAGTTTCCTCCGGAGCGGGGAAGCCGCTGACCTTCAGGTCCATCGTCGGTGAGCTATCTAGAATCACCCGCACAGAACCCATGTTGAGCGAGGTCGGAAAGGAAAAGTTGCGCTCGCTTTGGCCCTCCGTGGGCAAGTGGAAGCGGAACATCAGGTCATGCTGACCAGGCGAGAAGGTTCCGGCTAGCTTCACGCCCCGATCCTCGGCGGGCTCAAACCGGGCGTCGGCGTCGGGATCTTTGATGCTGAGAGCCCGAAACCCTTCGGGCAGTGGAAACACCACGTTGTCGGGCAGCCAGCTCGTTTCACTGAAATTCTCGATGCGGAGCAGGACGTCGATGGCGAACACATCGTCCTGCGGAATGATGGCCAGGAGCGAACGAGACAGAATCAGCAACCCGGTGAGCTGGTTCGTGGAGGGAAAAATCTGCAACAATATTCTGAGGCCCGCATCCGCCGTGCGAAACTGAAACTGATCCGTGGAGTACTTGGCCGCATCGATGCCCACGCTGACCTTGTAGAGGTAGTCCGATTCGGTGGGCTGCGCCGGGAAGCGAACGACACCTCGGAAATCGGTGGTGCCCGTCAACACGCTGTCGACATTGCCACGTTCGATGCTCTGCTTGCTGACGTGGAGCGTGACCGTCTGATTTTCGATATCCTGCAGGTTCTTTGCGCTCAGACGGACTTCGATCTCGCCTTTGGGGAGATCAGACGCCGGTACGATGCGAGGCCCTGCCTGGCGAGTGCCATGCGGGTTTTGTAGCTTGGGTGTCGGGATGCTCGGGCGCGAACGCGGGCGCGCGCTGGCCTCGGGTGCTCCCGGACCTGCTTGCGTGCCGGGCGCCTCGGAGGCTGCGCCGTGCCCAGGGTCACCCGGAGGTGCAGTCGCCTCTTGTGCTGGGAGCCAGCTGGTCAACGTGGTGAGAGCGCAAAACAACGCCCAGCGTGTCAGGTGTACGTAGCTCACTCGTCGTCCTCGGTTCACTGAGCCGTATTGGATGTCGGGCTCTTGAGCGGAGCCGGCTCGGAGACATCGTCGTTGGCAGTGTCGCTGTCCCAATCCGCTTCGGTATTGGGGACGGCGACGTTCGGGACAGCATTGTCGCCGGCCACTACAGCGGCCGCGGCGGCTTCATCACGCTTGGCGCTGGCAGCGGACCCGCGAGCCATGCGCTCGGCCAGAATCCGCTCTGCGCGCTCGCGCTCGGGCCCCAGATCTTTGTCGACCGCACGTAGCAGCCGCTTGGCCTCGCTCCGATAGTGCTGCGCCAACGCCGCGTAGTCTTCCTCGTTGATCTTGCCGACGGCGCGTTCGTACTCGAGGTCTTTCAGTGCCCGGAGCACGGAGCGCTTCTGCTCCTCTTCTGCGCTGGGGGCGCCGAGGCTCAGCGCTTCCTCGAGCGTGAGGGGCACGTTGCCACCGAGCCCCTGGAGGCTGGACCAGATGAGCCAAATGCTGGCGCCGAGCACGCCTCCGCCGACGATCAAGAGGCCCAGCCCCAAGCCGAGGAAATGACCGAGGATGCTGGCGAGAACGACGACGACGAGCGGGTACAACCAGCGCGCATGTGCGGCGATGTGGTGCAAGGGCCTTGGTAACGCCATCGTGTTCACGATTCTAGTTGGCTTGCTTCGCGCCGGGAGCGCCCAGCCCAGGCCACCGCGGCCCCGACCATCAACCCGCCCAAGATCGACAACCCGCTCCAAGTGCTGACGCCCTGAGCAGCGATGAAGCTCTTGCCCGTGGCGCCCGATTCCGGGCCGGAAGGCTCTGCCACGGCGGACGGCAGCGCGCGAGCTCTGGCCTCTTGGGCCAGGGCTTGTCGGGACAAGACATCTCGATCGTTTTCGATGGCCGCGGCGGGTGCGCTCGCCAAAATGATGGCGAACATGACACCGCTCGTGACACCGGCCGTGGCCCGCACGTAACTCCAGGCGCTCACTTCGCGCAGGCTCACCTCGGGCCAGAGTGAAACGAAGGACCCGCACATCAAGATCAACACGCCGATCCAAATGAAAGCGACGAGCGGGTTGACGTGGATGCGGAACGTTGCCCGCTTACTCTCCGGGTCGATGGAGCCCATGACCACGTACAAGTCATCCCGCAAGCCATTAATCTGGGCGACCTCAGTCGTCGGGGCCATGCCGTTCTGGTTGTAGATGAACTTGGCGGGATGGACTTGAGACAATGCGCGCCCGTTGCGCTCGACGTCCAGGTCCGCAAAAATCATCTGCTTCTCTTGGTCGACCTCGCGCCGCGAGCCTCGGTAGGTGAGCTTGTAGCCGCCCACCTCCGCGGTTTCGGTGGGCAGCAGGCTGGCCTCCTGCTCCAGCTCCCAGGCCTTGCCGCAGAAGCCCAGATACATCAAGCCGATGCCGAGGTGGACGATGTAGCCGCCGTAGCGGCGCCGGCTCTTCTTGACCAGCATGCCCAGCGCCTCGAAGAAGCCCTCGGCGGCGTTCTTGCGGCGGGCCCGCACGCCCCGCTGGAACTCTTGATACACCACCGCGAAGTTGAAGCTGACGAACGCCACCGTGATGAGCGGGGTGATGGCGGACAGTTGCTGCACGACCGTGCCAATGATGCCGCGGTAAGTTGGCGGGTCGAGCACGTACGCGGGGAAGCCGAGGCGGGTGCCGAAGGCGAGGTGCAGGGCGACCACCGACAGCATCACCGCGCTCGGCAAGCGAAACGCCCGTTTCAGCGAGACCCCACTGGTCTTGCGCCAGCCAAACAATGGTGCCATCGCCATCAGAGCCAGGATGAGCAGCCCGACGGGGGTCATCCAGCGATTGTAGAAGGGCGGCCCCACCATGGCCTGCTGGCCTTGGAAGAACTCGGTGAACAGCGGCCAAGTCGTAGCCACGGCGATGAAGGTGCAGCCCCCGAGCAGCGCCCAGTTATTGACCACGAAGGCTGCTTCACGGCTCAGCACCGATTCGATGCGGCCCTGGGCTCGCAACTGGGGCAAGCGCCAGGTGATGAGCCCGGTGCACGTAGCCACGATCAGCACCATGAAACCGACGAAATAAGCCCCGATGTCACTCTTGGCGAAGCTGTGCACGCTGCTGATCAGGCCGGAGCGCGTGAGAAACGTGCCAAAGATGGTCAGAAAGAACGTGATGCAAATGAGCACCACGTTCCACACCTTGAGTGTGTTGCGGCGCTCCTGAATCATGGTCGAATGGATGTAAACGGTGGCCGTAAACCAGGGCAGGCAGGCCGCGTTTTCCACCGGATCCCAGGCCCAATACCCGCCCCAGCCGAGCTCTTCATAGGCCCACTTCATACCCAGGGCATTGCCGACCGACAGAAACATCCAGGCAAAGAGCATCCACTTGCGCACCGCTACGATCCATTCCGAGTCGAGCCGGCCCGTGACCAGCGCCGCGATGGCAAATGCGAATGGAATCGAGCAGCCCACGAAGCCCATGTATAGGCTCGGCGGGTGGATGATCATGTAGTAGTTACGCAGCAGCGGGTTGAGGCCCTCGCCATCGACGCGTGCGCCGGCGATGCTGGTTTCGAAGGGGTTAGCCGAATACAGCATCAACACCGCGAAAAAAGCCACTATCACCATCAGCGTGGCGATGATGTAAGGCTGTAGTGAGCGGTATTTGCCTTCGAGCCAGCGCACGCAGGCCGCGATGTAGGCGCTCAGCAGAAACAGCCACCAGAGCAAAGACCCGTCTTGACCGCCCCACAGCGCGGTGAAGAGATAAGGGGTCGTCATCGAGCGGTCGCTGTAGCGGGCGATGTAGCGAATGCGAAAATCATGCGTGATGAAGGCGTAGGCCAAGAGCACGACCCCCAGCATGACCAAGGCCGTCGTGCCGTAGGCCCCGAGCCGCGCCGATTGCAGCAGCCGTGGGCGGCTGCGCCCCGCCGCGATCGACACGGCGAAGGTATACGCCGCGCTGACCAGCACCGCGTAGAGCACCCCGGTTCCAAATTCAGGCAGCGATTCCCACATAGCTATTCGGCACTCCTCAAGCGGCAACTCTTAGAGTTGTCGCATCATTCCCGCAAGGGCCCCTGGGCTGGCATTTCGGCCGCCGCATCGGTACTCGCGAGCTGGCGCTTTCGCCTGCTGAAAGAAGACTTCAGGCGAGGCGGTAGAACCGTCAAAATTCCGCCGCCTCCGGCCCCGCGAGGCTACCGGGTATGTAACACCCCGTCCAGTCTCGCGCGGCAAGCAGATGCGAGCTGACGAAGCGTCGTGCTTTACCCGGCGCGCAAAGCGCAGCGGATCGCTGACCGCGGACCTCAGCTCATTGGCCGGTTCGCCTGCGGCAGGTCTGGTGGCAAGGCGAACGCCGATATAACTTGGGCTGATGAGTGTGGTGGCAGATCGGCGACGCCGAGCGATTGCGGCTTTTCAGGCAGAAAACTCGCGAGACCCGAGCCTGATCGCTGACGCGGCCGGGCCCCGACCGAAGGAGCTGGTGGCCGCCGAGCGCCTGGCGGCCTGGGTGCAGCGGCTGGAACCGCAGGCCTCCGAAGCCCTGGTGTTGGCCAGCCACTGCCAACACCTGCGTCGCTGGGAGCTCCCCCGTTCGGAGTTCGAGCCCGGGCGAATTGGGTATTTGACCTGGCGCAAGGCGTTGGCTCGTTTCCACGCGGATCAAGCGGCCCAGGTGCTGCGCGGGCTGGGTTATGAGGAAACGCTGGTGCTGGCGGTGCGCCAAATCAACCTCAAACAAGGCATGCAGTCGAACCCCGACGTTCAGACCATGGAAGACGCCTTATGTCTGAGCTTCCTCGAGCACGAGCTCGCAGAGTTCGCGACCAAACATCCCGACGACAAGCTCTGCGACATCATCCGCAAGACCTGGGGAAAAATGAGCGAGAGAGCACGCCAGCTGGCGTTGCAGCTGCCCCTACCCGAGCGCGCCGGGCTGCTGGTTCAGCAGGCGCTCGTTTGACGCCGTTCAGTTGACAGTAGTCCCCATCTTTTCGCCCAGGCAGACGCGGCGAATGTTGCCCGGCGACATTTTGAAGACGTGAATGGGCATGCGGTTTTCACGGCACAGCGTCACCGCCGTCGAGTCCATGACGGCCAGATGATCGGCGAGGAACTGGTCGTACGTCATCTCCTCGAACATGCGCGCTTCGGCGTGACGCTTCGGATCGCAGTTGTAGATGCCGTCCACTTTGGTGGCTTTGAGCAGTGCGTCGGCGCGGATTTCCATGGCCCGGAGCGCCGCCGCGGTGTCCGTAGAGAAGTACGGATTGCCGGTCCCCCCTGCGAAAATCACCACGTATTTGCGGTCCAAGTGCCGCATGGCTCGGCGCCGAATATACGGCTCGGCCAGTTGCTTCAGCTCGATCGCGGTCATGACCCGTGTGGCGACTCCGCTACGTTCGAGCGCGTCTTGCAGCGCCAGGCCATTGATGACCGTGGCCAACATGCCCATCGAATCACTCTGGGTGCGGTCCATGCCTTCGCTGGCGCCGCGCAGGCCCCGGAAGATATTTCCACCCCCGACCACCACCCCGATCTGGACGCCGGTCTCATGCAGCTCGCCGAGCTCGGCGGCAGTATTCTTCAGCGTTTCGGTGTCGATGCCGAAGCCGCCTTCTTTTCCGCATAAGGCTTCACCGCTGAGCTTGATGACGACACGGCGATAACGCAGGTTTGGCTCAACCTTTTGCACACCTTCATCCTTACTCTCGAGGGCTGTCCGCCGCAACGCGCTCGACGTGGGGCGCGTGGCCGGCTCCGGCTCCAATTTGCATCACACGTAGGCACTAGGGTCCCCGGCGGTTTTTCGCTAGGGATGCAAGGGATGACCGGTAAACCCAACCCACAGCGGCGCCCGAGGCGCCGTCGGCCCTGGAGGGCGCGCGGTCCGCGCCATGCAGCCCTCGGTGCGTGGCTCATCGGGGTTGGCGTGGTGGGGTGCGACGCGTGCGGCGGTGCGGCCAAAGACCGTTCGGGGGCTGATGCGGGTGCTCCCTCGGGGCTCCGGCCTGAACAGGCGAAGCAGGTGCTGGCGCGCGTCGGTCAGCGATCGATTACGCTCGGTGATTATGCTGCCGCGCTCGAGCGCATGGACCCTTTCGAACGCATGCGCTACCAGACGCCGGATCGTCGGCAAGCCTTGTTGGACGAAATGATCAATGTGGAGCTATTGGCGCGGGAGGCCGAACGTCGCGGCCTCGACATGCGCCCCGAGACGGTCGAGCTCGTGCGGCAGTACCAACGCGATGAGGTGCTCCGGCGCCTGCGCGACTCGCTACCCGGCCCCGAAGAGCTGCCTGCCGCCGAGGTGAGCCGCTACTACCAAGAGCAGCGCGCGGACTTTCAAGAACCGGAACGCCGGCGCGCGGCTCAGATCGCGCTCGAGGACGAAACCGTGGCACGGCGCGTGCTCGCGGAGGCCAGCAGCGCCGACCCGGAGCGCTGGGCTGAGCTCGTCGCCAAGTACGGGGCAAAAACGGGCGTCGCGGACCCGGCCATGGCTCGCACACCCCTTCAAGTGCCGGGTGACCTGGGCATGCTGAGCCAAAAAACCGACGGGCCCGCGGCGGCGGGTGATGTCGCGGAGCCCATCCGCAAGGCGGTGTTCGAAATCTCCGAGGTGGGTCGAGCTCACCCCCAATTGATTCAGCACGGCGGCCGCTTTCACGTCGTGCGCCTCGTGTCAAAAGTGGAGGCGCGCCAGCGTTCGCTCGCGGAAGTGGACGGCGTAATTCGGGCTCGCCTCGTACAAAAGCTCCAGGCGGAGGCCGAAGCGGCGTTGATCGCACGACTCAGGCGTAGCATCCCAGTCGGCGTGGATGAATCGGTGCTCGGCGGAGTGTCTCCGCCCGCGTCCGCGGGAACCCTGCCGCCCGCGGCCACGTCACCCCCCGGGGCGCCTAGCCCGGCGGGGCCGCGCTGAAGACACGCTTCAATCCCACCTCTCACGTCTTCGCCTTCTCATGAGCCAAACCCACCCTCCATTGCTCGAGCTCGAGCACAGTCCTCGCCCCGATGACTGGCGATGGCAGCTCCAGCATTCGGTGTCCAGCCCGGACGCTCTGGCGCGCGCGCTGCGGTTGACGGACGAAGAAACGAGGGGCGTTGCCGCCCTCGAGCAACGCGGCTTTCCGCTCGCCATCACGCCTTACTACCTGGGCTTGATCGATCCTGACGATCCCGCTTGCCCGGTACGCCGTCAGGTGGTGCCCCGGGTCGAAGAGCTGTCACAGGTAGCAGGTGATCTCAGCGACCCGTTGGGCGAGGCCGCGCACGAAGCGGCGCCGAACCTGATCGTGCGCTACCCTGATCGAGCGCTGTTGTTCGCGACCGATCGCTGTGCGGTGTACTGCCGCTTTTGCACCCGCAGCCGCTTGGTAGGAGCTGGGGGCGGCGCGCGGCCACTGTCGAGCCTAGAGCCGGCGCTGGCTTACTTACGAGCCCATCCCGAGATCACGGACGTCATCATCAGCGGCGGTGACCCCCTGGTCATGAGCACCGACCGGCTGCTTCGGCTGGTGCAAGCCGTGCGAGCGGTTCCCAGCGTCGAGACCGTGAGGCTGGCGACGCGCGTGCCGGTCGTGTTGCCTCAACGAGTGACCGACGAGCTGCTGCTCGCGCTGCGTCCTCATCATCCCATCTGGATCATGACCCATTTCAATCACCCGCGAGAATTGACAGCCGAGGCGGCTCTGGCCTGCAATCGCCTCGCGGACGCCGGCTTTCCTGTGATGAACCACAGCGTCTTGCTTCGAGGCGTGAACGATGACGCCGACATTTTGGCCCAGCTGTTCCGTGGCTTGGTCCGCTTGCGCGTGCGCCCCTACTACCTGCTTCAAGCTGACCCGGTTCAAGGTACCGGGCACCTGCGGACGCCCCTCCAGGTCGGTGTCGACATCATGGAGCGACTGCAGGGGCGCTTGAGCGGCATTGCATTACCCAAGTTCATCGTCGACACGCCGGGTGGGTTCGGTAAGGTTCCGGTGAGCATCGACTACATCGTGAGCCAAAAACCAGGTGTGACGCGTTTCAGGACGCACCGAGGGGTGGAGGTCGACTATCTCGACCCGCCGCTGCCTCCTCCTCCGGCGGAGGCACCCGCTGCCCGGGGTCCAAGCTCCGCTGCGCCGTCGCGGTCAGGGGCTCATTCATGAACCGCCGCCTAGAGGAGCTCGACCGGGCGGCCCTGTTGGGCGGCGGAGCCGAACGACTGGAGCGTCAACACGCCGCGGGCAAGCTCAGCGCTCGCGAACGGCTGCAATTGCTCCTGGACCCAAACTCCTTCATCGAGCTGGATCGCTTGGTGGTGAGCCAGGTGGCGGGCCCCGAATCGAGTAAGCGCGCTAGTGTAGGGGACGGCGTCGTCGTGGGCAGTGGGGAAATCGACGGGCGCCGGGTGTGTGTCTTTGCGCAAGATTTTACCGTGCTCGGCGGTTCGCTCGGAGCAGCCCATGCCTCCAAGATCGTCAAGATCATGGATCTCGCATTGAAAATCGGTGCCCCAGTGATCGGGCTGAGCGATTCGGGTGGAGCTCGCATCCAAGAGGGAGTGGAGTCGCTGGCGGGTTACGCCGAGATCTTCTACCGCAACACGCTGTCGAGCGGAGTCGTGCCGCAGATCAGCGTCATCATGGGGCCTTGCGCCGGGGGCGCCGTCTACTCCCCCGCCATCACTGATTTCGTGTTCATGGTCGAAGACACGAGCTACATGTTCATCACTGGCCCAGAGGTGATCCGCGCCGTAACGCACGAAGAGGTCACCAAAGAGGCGTTGGGTGGAGCCGCGACGCATGCGCAGAAGAGTGGAGTGGCACACTTCACGGCGCCCGATGACGCCAGCTGTTTGTCCTTGGTGCGGCAGCTGCTCAGCTATTTGCCGTCCAACAACCTCGAGAGCCCGCGTGTTGGGCCAGTCGACGACCCTCCAGACCGCGAGGTTCCGGAGCTCGAAGCGCTGATTCCGGCCGAAAGCAACAAGCCGTATGACATGTCCAAGGTCTTACTCGCGGTGCTCGATCACGGCTCGTTTCTCGAGACGCAGCAAAGGTTTGCCCGGAATATCGTCACCGGGTTTGGCCGCCTCGCGGGGCGCGTGGTGGGTGTCGTCGCCAATCAGCCGGCGGTGCTCGCTGGCGTGCTCGACATAAATGCCAGCATCAAGGCAGCCCGTTTCGTGCGCACCTGCGACAGCTTCAACATTCCCATCGTCACTTTCGTCGATGTGCCGGGTTTCTTACCCGGCGTCGATCAAGAGCACCGCGGCATCATCTTGCATGGCGCCAAGCTCTTGTATGCATTTTGCGAAGCCACTGTGCCCAAGCTCACTGTGATCACGCGCAAGGCTTACGGTGGCGCGTATGACGTCATGAGCAGCAAACATATCGGTGCCGACGTCAATCTGGCTTTTCCCGACGCGGAAATCGCCGTCATGGGCCCGGCCGGCGCGGTCAACATCATGCACCGCCAGGAAATCGCGGAAGCCAAGGACCCTGAGGCGCGTCGGGCCCAGCTGATCGCCGAGTATCGGGAGCAGTTTGCCAACCCCTACAAGGCGGCCGAGCTTGGTTTCGTCGACGAGGTGATTCGCCCGCGCGACGTGCGTCGGCGTTTGACCGAATACCTGCGCATGCTGCAAAACAAGCGCGACGAGGGGCCGCGGCGCAAACACGGGAATATCCCGCTGTAACAAGCGTCGAGGATCTTTCGTGCAACGCCGTGCACAAACGGAGGAGGTTGCGGTCCTAAGAACTCGTCAGGCCTCGGTGACCCCGGTAGGGTGGCCCAACCCGGGCCTGGCTGGAGAATGAACATGTGCGATATGCTACGGCAGTTTTCGGTTCAGGGGCGGCAGGCGTTCCGGCGCGACGGTTCACGAGTGGTACGGGTAGCGACTCATGCGGCAACGAAGGCCCCCCAAGCGCCAACGCCGTTTCCGCGCGCCGCGCGCCGCTGGGCTGTGTTGCTCGGAGCGCTAGCCGCGCTCGGGTGCTCGTCGTCACAGGTTGCGCCGGACTATGCAGGTGAGCCGCTGGCGGTGCTGAGCGGCGCACTCTCGGCCGATGCTGGTTTCGATGCTTCGGCGCCTGGCGACGGAATGACCGTGGGCCTGGTGTGGATCGTGTCCTCGCCGGATGGCCAGAAATCTCCCTTGGTCGCTGAAACGGCACATACGGAGGGCGCGTTTCCGTTCGGATTCAAGCTCACGGTTTTCAGCCCACCCACACCCGAAGCGCGAAGCTACGGCTGCCCCCCCGGGTCCTGCGACCATCCAGAGCCGTTACCCGTCTATGTGGGCCTCGTGGCAGCCCTGGATGACGGCGCCGACCTCGAGCGTGTCACCGCGCTCGACATACTGGGCGCCTCCCTCGATCATGGCGTGTTTTACTTCGAGCGCGACGCGAACCCGGACGACCCCAGTGACGAGGTTGCCGCGATTGCCGCCCGCTACAACGTGCCCGCCGTGCGGGGCTACCACTTGTACGCGATACAGAAGGACCAGGAGCTTTACGCTGCCTTGCGCCGCTGCGAAGCCAACGGTTTGTGCGTCGAAAACAAGGTGGCCGGCGGCGCTGCCGCGCAGTATTGGCCAGATCACGTCCTCGAGGAATGCCTCGCCCTCGTACCGGACGCGATCACTTGCACCAGCTATCCCGAAGATTGCAGACCGAGCCCCGAAGGCCCTAGTTGTGTGACTTACTTCGATGAGCTTGGCGTCGACCCTGCGCCGGCGGAGCTCGCCGAGGAGGCGCGCTGCGAGGCGCTGTGGATCGAACATTCTCAGCCGGCCGAGTGCGGCGAGCTGGAGAGCCCGTGGCGGTTCCCCGGCAACCCTCTGGGCTTCGATGCGAACGTCTCGATTCAATTGGGTAAGGGTTTGTACGAGTTTATGAACTGAGCCGCCCCAGTGAGCTCTGCCGCACACCTGAACATCGAGCAGGCGTATTTGAAGTACGGCCACAGTGCCCTCCGGCGCGCCTGCGCCCTCCTCGGCAACGAGGAGGACGCGCGCGAGATGGTTCACGAGATCTTCGTGGGCCTGCTCGAAGCGCCGGAGCAGTACCAGGGGCGCAGCGCGTTCGCGACGTGGCTCTATTCGGCCACGACACATCGCTGTCTGAACCGGATCCGTGATCGCAAGAACCAGCTAAAGCTGTTGCGCGAACGAGTTGCACCGGTGGTCAGCACGGAGACGACCGCGGGCCCTGACACGGCGGCATTGCGGCGGCTCTTGTCGGAGTTGCCCGAAGAGCTCGCTGCAGTCGCAGTGTATCACTACCTGGATGAGATGACACAAAAGGAGGTCGCCGATGCCCTCGGCCGATCCCGCCGGCACGTGGCGAACCTGCTGCAGCGGCTCGCGGAGTTCGTTCGAGCTTGGGAAGGTGCGTCATGAGTTTTGATTCTCGCAGGCGCGTCGAGGAGTGCCTGTCTGACTTGTCGATCGACATGCTCATCGCCGGTGACCTGAGCCCCGAGCTCAACGCGCGGGCGCGGGCGCACGCCGGCGTGTGCGAGCCGTGTCAGGCGCGCTGGACGGAGCTCTCGCGCCGGGCCGGGTCCGCAGCGCTGCCAGCGCTGAGCCGCCCGCGCACTCGTCGGCGCGCGGCGCTACCGGTGCCCTGGCGTTGGGCGGGAGCGGCCGCGGCGGCAGCTTGCGCGTTCCTCTTGTTCCAGCGCTTCGCGCTGCGCGATCTCACGCCGCCAGGTGAGCGCCTCAAAGGCAGCGGCAGGCTCGGGTTCTTCGTCCTGCGTGGCGGCGAGGTGGTGCGCGGTGGCCCCGGTGAGCTGCTCCATCCGGGTGATGCTGTGCAATTCACTTACTTCGCTCCGAGCGCGGGTTACCTCGTCGTGCTGAGCCGTGACGCCTCGGGCGGCGTCAGCGCGTACTATCCGAGCTCCGGTGCGGCCGCGCCCGTCGCCGCGGGGGAGCAGTCGCTATCCGCCAGCACGCTCCTGGACGACACGTTGGGCGCGGAGACGATCGAGGCCGTGTTTTGCACCACCCAGCGCGATGTAGCAAGCCTGCGTACCGCCCGGCAAGACGCCCCGAAACGCGATCTCGAGGGCTGCACGGTCGACGAGCTGCGCGTCGTCAAGGGAGCGCAATGAGCCGCTACAGCTCGTTCTTCGTCCTGCTCGCGTGTCTGCTCTGGGCCCGCTCCGCCCCGTGCGCGATCCAGCGCTTCGCGCTGCTCGTCGGCAACGACACCGGGGGCGAGTACGACACAGCGCTGCGCTACGCCGAGAGCGACGCCGAGCGCATGTCCCGCGTGCTGCAAGACGTGGGGGGCTTTCCGCCAGCGAACGTGACCCTGCTCCGGGGCGAGACGGCCGAGACGGTGCAGCACACGTTGATCGCGCTCAACGATCGGATCCGCTCCAGCGTCGCACGCCCGGGGACGCAGGTGGTGCTCTTGGTCTACTATTCGGGTCACGCTGACTCGCGCGCTCTCCATCTCGGCTCCACCCGCCTCGAGCTGCTCGTGCTCGAGCAGCTGGTGCGCTCATCGGCGGCGTCGTTTCGGGTTCTCGTCGTCGACGCCTGCCGCTCCGGAGCGTTGACGCGCGTCAAAGGGGGCCGCGCGATGCCCGCGTTCGACGTGCGAGTGGACGAACAGCTGAGCGGCGAAGGCGTCGTGTTCCTCACCTCGAGCTCCGCCAACGAGGACGCGCAGGAGTCGGACGAGATTCAGGGCTCGTTTTTCACGCACTATTTCCGCTCCGGGCTGCTCGGCGCCGCCGACGACGACGCCGACGGCCGCGTCACTCTGGACGAGGCGTACCGCTATGCGCACGCGGGCACGCTGCGTGCTTCCTCCCGGACCTGGGCTGGCCTGCAGCACCCGACCTTCCGCTACGAGCTGCGCGGTCAAGGTGAGCTGGTCTTGAGCGAGCTGCCGCGCGCCGAGGGCTCCCACGCCTCGCTGTCATTCCCCGCCGGTCGAGACTATCTCGTGATGGCCGGCGATCCGCTGGGCGCGGTGGTTGCCGAGGTCAGCCGCTACGCGCGCGGGCGCACGCTCAGCGTGAAGCCCGGCCTCTACTTCGTGCGTGGCCGGTCGAGCGACTACCTGCTCGAAGGCCCGCTCGGCATCCGCGCGGGCGAGCGACTGGAAGTGACCGACGATCGGCTGGCGCGCGTGCGATACGCCCGGCTCGCTCGCAAAGGCAGCGACAGCCCCGTCGCTCACGGCCCCCTCGCGGGGTACACATTTCGTACTGCCCTCCCGAACGCGACAGAGCCCTGCCACGGCGCGTTCGTCGCATATCCCATCGCGCTGCCGGAGCTGACCGTGAGCCCGCGGCTGAGCGCCTGCCGCAGCGGCTTCGAGAACCGCTATCTGCGAGCCGACGTGCACGAATACGCCCTGGAGGTCGAGCTCTCGCGTGCCTGGGACCTGCCCGTCGTCAGCCTGCAAGCGGGGGTCGCCGCCGGCGTCTCGCTGCTCGATCAGACCTTCGAAACCCCCGGCGAAGCCAGCGCGCGGCGCAACCTCGCCGGCAACATCTCGGCCAATCTCGGCGCGGCGGCGGACTTGACCGGTGGCTTCTACCTGCTGCTCGAGGCCGGGCTACAGAGCTACGCCCTCCGCGTCACGCGCGGTATCGCTCCGAGCACCGCATGGGAGGCCTCGCTCGTGCTGCGGAGCTACGGTGGCTTGGGATGGTACTGGTAGCGTTGGCCGATCGCGGGGGCCGTCGCCGCGCTGTGCGCGGGGTTATGAGGCTCGGTGGCTGCGTTCGACGATTTCGGCTTGGAAGTCGTTGAAGGCGCTGCCTTCGGGCCATTCGGGAGCAGTTGAGATGAGCGCGAGGGCTTCGTCGCGGCGACCCTGGTCGATGTGAACCACAGCCAAGGCGTAGCGCATGGCCCAATGCACGAGGGGGTGGTGTTTGGCGGCGGCCAAGAGCCGGGCGGTATCACCCTTCTCCGGGCAATGTGCGAAGGCGCGTGCCAGTGCGCCGGCGGCGCTGCGTAGCACGCTGGCGCGGCTCTTGGCCCACGGTGACGCCGGTAATGGTAGCCCGCGCAGCGTGCGCGCCTTCTCGAGCGCTTGTGAGCGACGCCCCTCGAACGCATCCAACAGGGTCTCTACAAACAGCCGATGCTCAATCGCGTTCTCCCAGGCCAGCCCACGCTCGGCGCGCTCGAGCACGCCGCGAGCCCGGTCGGTCAAGCCGTGAGCGGCCAGCGCGGTGGCGCGGATGAGAGGCCCGGCAGTACGGTGGTGCGGCAGCGTGTCGATGGCGTCGTTCCAGACGTCGAGAATGGCGCTGAGGTTGCCCGAGCTCAGCAGTTGGCGTAGCCGTTGGCGCGCCCTGAATTGTGGCACCCCAAAGGCGAGCGCGATGGCGAGCAGCACAGCACCCGCCCACACTTCGCGGATGGCCAGGTGAAGCGCCAAAGACACGCCGATCGCCGAGAGTATGAAGCGGCTCCACGCCCACGCGCGGCTCCTCACGGAGGGTTTCAGATAGTCATGAGGGGGCAAGATCCGGCTCCGTTGGGGTCGTGCTCAGGGAAACGCGAGGGCGCCTGGGCGGTGCTGATCCGCTCCCACGCGGCGCGTTTCGGGCGGCAGGAGTGGGCTCTTAGCAGGAGTGGGACGGGAATCGCTGTTCAAAAGGCCCGTCGCGCAGCTCGAAAGGCGGCCGATAGTCCGGCCCCCCAGACTGTCCGAAGCGCCCCAACATCGAAAATGAGCACGAGGGGTGCTGACAGGGGAGGAGATGGGTTAGGGTCGGCGTGGGTCCGCCAACAGCGCACCGCAAACCCCGCCAGGCCCGGAAGGGAGCAACGGTAGTGGAGAGCGGGTGTGGCGGGCCTCTTTTTTGCCCAGCACCCAGAGCGGCGCGCGCGGAGGCCGGAGGTAGCAGCCAACGCGTGCACGGTCAGCGTAGCTGACCACGACGGCTCACTGAGAACGGGCGTCGCTGCAGAACCGCACGCGAAGGGTCGACGTGGCTCTGGTTTGTCATGGTGTAGCCGCCTGAATCAAGGCTGGACGGCAAGCCACGGTGCCGCACACCTAGAAGCCATTCCATAAGCGGGCAGGGCGAAACGTCGAGGAAGGGCCCAGTGACGATTGGTGTGTGTGTGTGGCTCTGAAAGCGCGCGGCGGACATCCGCATTCAGAGGCGCAGCTTTAATAGAGCGCTAGCTCAGAGCCGCGGGATATTGCGCGTTTCGCGTGCCACACTTTGCTGCATACGTCTCGTGGTTGATGGTAGCGCAGGAGTTGCAGCATGAATCTAAGTCGAGCGGTGGGATGTCTCGTAGGCGGTCTGGTGATCGGGTGCGGTGCGGATCCCAATGATCCTGTGCACGGCTTATTGCAACAGCCCATCGTACGGGGCGAGGTCGAGGAGGGTTTGCCCCAGGTGGTGCTCTTGCACGTCGAGGGCGCGTCAGGCCTGACTCGATGCTCCGGTACCTACGTTGCCAAGCGAGTCGTGCTGACCGCGGCGCACTGCGTTCGCGCGGATGGGGCTCCCAGCGGTTTCTTCGTGTATCACGGCGACGACTACGCGGCGGATGTGGCGCAACTTCCGAACATCCCACCTCCCGGGGAGCCCTCGGTTTGGGCGCGTGCCGAGACGTTGCTGGTGCACCCCGATTACGATCCGGCGCTGAACTACCCTGATTTGGCGATCGCCTATCTCGATCGTGAGCTGCCGTTCGAGCCTTTGGAGCTCCTGTCCGAGCGCATCGGTAGACACGACCTCGGGCGAAAAGCCACGATCGTGGGTTGGGGCGCGAATAGCGTGGTCTCGGCCGATCCTTTCGTGGTCGCAGGCGAGGGTGTGAAACGCAGCGGGCCCATGCGCATGCAGGGCTCGCCCACGCTGGCAGACTTCCATCCCGAAGATCCCAACCCCGGCATCCTCGACCCCAACATCCGGCGCGATCTCCTCAAGCTCGATGGTCGGGCGCCGAACGCAAATATATGCGCCGGAGACTCGGGTGGGCCCATCTTGCTGCCGCGCAGCAGCGGCTGGGGCAAACACGGCAGGCACTCCAGGCCTCAGGTCGCCGGCGTGACATTTTGGGGTGGGCTGCTCTGCGAAGACTATACGATGGCCACTCGCATCGATCCCTTTGAGCGCTTTTTTCGCGACGCCTTCCGCGACGCCGGCAGCCGCCGCATCGTGCCCCAGCTCGAGTGCGTCACCGAAACCGGCACCGGCGACCTGCGCGCGTACTTTGGTTACAATAACCAAAACGCGCTCACGATCGACATCCCGCACTCGAGGCGCAACTTTTTCCCAGCGGACGTGGAGAACGAGCGGCCCGAGAGCTTCGCGCCGGGTGAGCAGCCCTGGCAATTCAGCGTGGATTTCGAGCCGCGAGACCGGCTCTTCTACGAGATCAATCCCCCAGAAGCTCCGGCTTCGGCGCTGCTCGTGAACCGACGCGGGCCCCGCTGCGAAGCAGATGACCCAGAGTTCATTTGTGCGCGCCAGTGTGAGGCCAGCTTGGCAGCGGAATGTCCAGACCAGACCGTCGGCTTCGGGCGCTGCGTGACCGACTGCATGGAGTTTAGGACGTTCTTCCCGGGTTGCGACGCCCCGGCGAACGGTTACTTCAACTGTATTGCCGCGTTGACCCCGGATGCGAGCAACTGGCTCTGCCTAGAGGACTTCATACCTCAGCCGGCGTCACCGCTGTGCGAAGCCGAGTTCTTCGAGCTGTTGATCTGCGCGGGCTTCTGAGCCCGGTAGATCGAGTTTAGGGCGAGGCGCGCTACCTCGAGGCGTTTCGCCCGCGTCTAGACGACGCCCCAGAAGATGAAGACCAGCTTGGTGAGGAAGAAGTCGGCGATCAGAATGGTGATCGAGATCGCCACTACGGTCTTCGTGGTGCTGTGCCCGACGCCCGCGGTACCGCCTCGCGTGCGCATGCCAAAATAACAGCCCAGGAGTGCGATGATGGCGCCAAAGACCGGTGTTTTCACCAGGCCCATCAGGTAGTCCATCAGCACCAACTGGTCGAGGGCGCTCTGAAAGAAGAACGCTGCGGGGATGCCAAACTGCGAGTCAGTGATCAGCATCGCCCCGGTGAACCCCAGGATGAGCGCGAACGTGCCGACGATCGGCAAAACGATGATGGCGGCGATCAAGCGAGGTAGCACCAGCTTTTTGACCGGATCGGCACCCAAAGCGCGGATCGCCTCGAGCTGCTCGGTGACTGCCATGGCACCAATCTCCGCGGTCATGCCGGCGCCGATGCGCCCGCCGACGATCACCGCGGTCAGCGTGGGGGCGAGCTCTCGAGCGAAAGTCAGGGCGACGACGCGGCCGGTGTACTCCATGCCGCCGAACTTCTGCAGGCCGAAGGCAAACTGAGTCGACATCACCATGCCAATGAACAAGCTGGTGACAGTGACGATGCCCATCGAGGCCACCCCGAGCGAGTCTAACTGCCGGACGATTTCACGGCCCTCGAACGGCTTGCGAAACAAGGCGCGCCCGCAGTCCTTGGCCAACGTGGCCACCTCACCGAGCTGAGTCAAAAACCGCGCTAACGTGCCGAGTGCGCGCTGCGTTGGGGGCGGAGGCGGTACCTTCCACGAGGTGCGGGCACTGGGCGGTGATGACGATGCGACCATCAGCTCAAGCTCGAGAAGCCGCGCACGAAGTGCAAGAATGGTTCCGGATCCTGGCCCTGATTGGCGATCTGTAAGAAGTCGTAGACGCAGCCATCCTTCTTCAGCACGACAACATGAAAGTGCTTTTCGACACCGTCGAGCTTGGCGACCATCTGAGTGCTGAGCGCCTCACGGCCGTCGAGCGGGAGCAGCTGCTGCTCTTCGAGCCGGCGCTCGGTAAACTGAAGAAACAGGTGCTGCGTGAGGGAGCGCAGCGGTACATCTTCGGCATCTTTGCCACAGCGACCGTTGATGGCTACCGTGGAGGAGTTTTCGTCGTCGCGGAATGCTAGCGCGGTGTCGCTGATGTCTATCTTGCGCCAGGTCGGTGGCAGGTGCTCCAGGCGGAACGCCACGTCGCCCTGACGAAATACTTCGCCGTCAAAGTGCGCTGTCGAGCAGCTCAGGGCCAAGGCCCAGCTCGACAGCGCGCAGCACAGAGCCAAACGGAGCCGGACCGTGGCGAGGCAGCGGCCGCGCTGCAGGTCGCGGGCGCCGCGCCCCCCAAATTGTGGATAAGCGCTCAACCCCGGAACAGTAATCCCACAGGGCGCGCGCCTCAAGTCAGAAGCCGAGCGGCCACTCACCCCGCGCCTCGTCGGCGCACCTTGACTCAGGCGGCGAGTTGTCTTTTGGTGCGTAGCCAGGCGGGGCATAACGATGTTTTTCCCTCTACGCGACGAAAACCCCACCGAGCGGGTGCCGTTCGTAAACTACGCGCTGATGGCCCTGAACATCGCCGTCTTTCTGTATACGGAACCCATTCTCGGCAGCGCTTGGCTGTTCCCAGGCTACGGGCTGGTGCCGACGCGCATCATGGCGGATCCGGGGGGCGAGGTGTTCACGGTGCTGACGAGCATGTTCATGCACGGAGGTTGGCTGCACCTCGCATCGAACCTGCTGTTCCTGCATATTTTCGGCGACAATTTGGAGGACATGATGGGACACCTCCGCTATGTCGTTTTCTACCTTCTATGCGGCGCCGCAGCCGCGCTCGCGCAGGTCCTGGCCGACACGCAGAGTCCACTGCCCATCCTGGGTGCTTCCGGAGCGGTCGCAGGAGTAGTGGGCGGATACCTGCTGTTGTTCCCCAGGGCCCCGATCATCATCCTAAACCTCACGCCACTCATCTTTTTCATCGGTCTATTGCCTGTCCTGCCGGCTTGGCTGGTGGCCGGGGAGTTCTTCCTCATCAATTTCGTGCAGGCGCTCGGCGAGTGGGGCAGCGTGAGCCACACGGGGGGCGAGGCGGTGTTCGCACACCTCGGGGGCTTTGTCGGAGGCTTCTGCCTGACCCGGCCATTTCTGAGGGGTCAGGTGGTTGTGACGCGCCAATGGCACGGCTTTCGTGGCGCGCCTAGCTCTGCACCGTCACCGTCGCTGGCGCCTGGCACTGCGCGCTGGCGCCGTCGCCGTCGCCTGAAGTGATGTCCGGGTCCATGGCGCGCTCGTGGCCTACGGTCAGCTATGACCCCGGACATCCGCTGTTGTATTTGGCCCGAATCAGAGATTCGGGCATCAACAACCCCACTAGACCCCGATGAAGAGGCGGTGCGCGAAGTTGCGTTCCAACCGAGCCTTCAGCACTTTTTGAGCGGCAGTTTCGATGTCGTACTCGACACGCTTGAACTCGAAGCGCTTCTTGTCGGAATCATAGACGGTGTAACTGGCGCGGTTGTCGTAGTCTCGCGGTTGACCCACCGAACCCACGCTCACGATGTATTTCCTGCCCTCTTCCAGATCAAAATCGATCGGAGGCAGCTCCTCCACCGAGTCACGTGTCAGAGCGAAAACCTTGCACAGGTGGGAGTGGCCGATCAACGTGATATGGCCCAGCTCGTTGTACATCGACAAGCACTCACGCGCTTGTTCTGGGGCGAAAATGTATTCGAACTCCTCGAGGCGCACCGGCGAGCCGTGGCACAAGTGCACACCAATCGAGTCCAGCTTGATCTGATACGGCAAGCTCTTGAGCCAATCCAGATTGGCTTCGCCCAGCATGGCGGAGTGAATGTCGAGGGCATGCCGCGCGGCCTCATAATAGTATGAGTAGTCCATGCGCCCGGCCACCGCCGCATCGTGGTTACCCAAGATCGTGGCCTTGGCTATGTCGCGTATGATTTCGGCGCACTCGTTCGGGGAGCCTCCGTAGCCGACCGTGTCACCCAAGCAGTAGTAAGCGTCGATCTTCTCGTTGGAGTAGGCTTCGAGCACCGCGCTCAGGGCTTCGTAATTGGCGTGGATGTCGCTTAGGATGCCGAGGCGCATAGGTTTCGCTTGAGAGCCTACCACGGATCACTGATGCGGAAGCGTTACACAGCCACGCGCGGCGGGGTCAGGGGCTCGGGTCTGGGGTCGGTGGAGGTCGCGAGCGAAAGCCTTGGAGCGCCACCAAGTCGGTGACGGCTGACTCCGAGAGCAGCGCGAGGACCAGTTCGGCCCGATTTCAAGGTGTAACAAACTGCTGCGCGCATGTTTTCGGACACGACACGATCCTGGGGAAAGAGAAGGCCGGCCAAAGACGCGGGCTAATTTTCGAGCAGAAAACAAATCGGCTAGCCGTTCTCTGTTTTGCGCTGCTTGACCGCGGCTTGGTCCCTCGGCGCGAGCTCGGCAGACTGATTATGGTCGCGGCAATGACCGAAGGTGTGGGTCCGGGGTTTGACGCCGCAGCGCTGGCTGACGAGCTGCGGGAGCTGTCGGCCAGCTGCGAACAGCATGTGCGTGACGCTGTCGGGCTGGCCCTCGACGGCAGCATCGAGACCTTGCCCATCCTCGATCACTATGTGCGGCTGTCCGCCGCAGCCAGCCGCGACAGGCCCGAGCTCTTGCCGCTCTTGGCACGCACCGTCGGCGCCTATTTTGGGCAGGTGGTGGCGGATCATTTTGGCGGGTTCTGGCTGTTGCCGAGCCCGGACGCGTCGAGCTGGTACGTGTGCCTGCGCTCGGTGTATTTGGCGTTCAATCCCATTGGCATGGCTCATGCTGCGTTGACCTGGTCGCTCGAGCCCGAGAGCTCCCTTGGCGGGCCGCCCGCCGAGCTGCATCTCGCCAGGAAGGATCGACAGTGGGTCGAGCAGCGGCTCGCGGCGCTACCGCCGGTGAGAGAAAGTGACTTCTTCTCGCTCAGTACGCGCGTCGAGGCCATGGAAATCGCGGTGGCGGCCCTCGGTGAGCAGCTGGCCGAGGCGGGCATGGCGGAGGTGATCTTCGACGACGATGATTACTCGAATGAGCTGGGCGCGGCGGGGGAGAGCTCGCTCATGAACTGAGGGCCTGGGGAAAGCCGCGGCGCAATTGGCCTCGGCGGTCATGCGGAGGGCGGAATACAGAGCTCCATTTCGAGCGCATCCTCTAGGGACTTTCGGTAGTAGGCGCGACGCACATTGAAGAGCCGGAAGCCGGCGCTTTCATACAAGCGAACCGCCGCGATGTTGTTTCGACCGACCTCGAGCGAAACGCGGCGGCCGCCAGTTGCCTCGGTAGCTGCAATGATGTGGGCCAAGAGAGCGCGCGCTGCCCCGCGCCGACGCGCCCCCGGCAACGTGCCGAGCGCGAGCAGTTGAAACTCGTCGATCACCCGCCAGCCGAGCGCGTAGCCGAGCACGCGTCCGGATGGCACCTCGCAAGCGACCCAGGCCAGCGTCAGATCACCCGCCAGCTCTGCTCGTGGGTTCACCCCCCCAGCGTCATCGATGAGCGCTTCGAGGGCATCGCAGTCGTCCAGGGTCATGGTCCGCACCAGCACCCCTCGAGCTTGCCCTCGGCGCTTTGGACGAGGAACGGAAATCTATGCCGGCGACCCGAACTTGTGGCACCGAGTACCGGTGGATCGGACCGCGATTCCGCAACCCCCCCGATTGCGCTGCTCCCGTACCCGCCTAGATGGGGCCTGCGCGTGGGCTGCGTGGTTTATCCCGCTGCTGTTGGGAATATGGTCGACGAGTGGCTGGCCCACGTGGCGAGACGATCTCGCCATCGTCCGCGACCTCGGCTTTGCGCCGGTTGGCTCGGAGGGCATCCTGTCGACGATTTTGTCGCAACTGGCCGCGCTCGTGCCGGTGGGTGGACGGCTGCTCAGGGCGTCCCTGGTGGGCGTCGTGGCGCTGGCTGGGTGCAGCCGGCTGCTGTTCGGTTTGCTCCGCGATCTCTTGGACTCCGACGTTCCGTTCGCCTCGAACTCGGTCTTGGCGCTCTTGGCAAGCCAGCTCTGGGCCGCTGACCCGGCATTGCAATACGACGTGGCCCGGGCGGGCAGCCCGGCGCTCGCCCTCGTCATCGTTCTATTCGGCATGCGCATGATCGCCGGAGCCGCCCGAGAGCTGCCGCTGTTTCCGGTCATGGGCGTTCTCATTGCGCTGGCCACGGCCGAAAGCCATGCGGCAGGGCTGACGCTGCTGATCGTATTCGTCATCAGCTGGCTGTCGGCGGCCCGCGTCCCTACGCGCAGGCGGTTGCTCGGCTTTGCGGGTGCCTTCTCGACCGCGTTGGCCGTATGTGGGCTGCTACGCGCGCTGAGGCCGCTCTCTCCCAACAGCTGGATCGATCTCGGCTTCAGCTCGCCGGAGGGATTCGTAGGCTTGTCAGACGGTGCTCCCGAGCTCCTCGGCCCGACTTGGCAAGGCCTGTTGACGTTCTGGGCGGAGCGCCTGGGCGTGGCGGCCCTGCTGCTGGCGGTCGCTGGAGCTGCCCTCGGGCTGCGCCGACCGGGTCTGCGCCGAGCGCTCATCCCGTGGAGCGTGCTCGTTGGATTGGGAGGAGTTGGCACCTTGGCATCGCTTCTGGGTGCCTCGAAGCTGCCGCCCTGGTTCACGTGGGTGTCCTCGGTTGGGCTCGTGGCCTTTCTGCCCGTGGCGCTTCAGGCGCTGGTGCATGGGCTCTGGACCTGCAGGCTGCCTTTCGCGCGACCGGCGAGTGTCTTGTCTGTCACATTCGCAGTCACCCTCGTCTTGCAGCGCCTGGATGAGCCATCCCCGGCAGAACGGACACCCGCGCTCGGCGCCGAGCTGCTGACAGAAGAGGTCTACGGCAAGTTACCGACGGGCAGCGTGGCGCTGGTGCAGAGTCCCGCCCTGGTTTTTCGACTGCTGGCCGCCCGAGTCTTGCAGGGTCATCGCGCTGATATCGTGCTGGTCCCGATCTCGCTCCTGTCTCGCGCCTCCTTGACGCAAGAGCTCTTGCGCTCCGAGCCCGAGCTTTCCGCGCTGCTGCGTCAACTGGCGGTGCGCGGATTTGCCGACGAGTATGCGCTGTGCCGCCTCGCGGATGCGCGGCCATTGTTCTTGGAGCTCGACGCGCACTGGGATGGGCGACTGCTTCAGCACTTGCGTCCTGATGCCATGTGGCTGGGCTTTTCCCCGCATGCGCTAGGTGCTCCAGACCGGCTTTCCGGTGTCGAACGCAGTCGCGCCGCGTTCCGGCGCATTCTGACACCTCTCCAGGCACAGGGGTCGATGGACGAAGCGACGCGGCGTGTGCTCGCCGAGCTCACGAGGCAACAAGCCTTGACCCTGGCCGCCCTCGGTGAGCGCGAGGCTGCCACGAAGCTGCTGCGAATCCTCAGGCGGATCGGCCCCGAAGATCCGCTGGTCGTGCAACTTGGGGCTCGCTTGGGAGACTCTGCGCGAGGTCCCGTGGCCATCAACGACCTCGTCGATTGATGGCCAACGAGCTGGGCAGCAACCCGGACCGGCTGAGACTGCGACCTCTGCTCGAACGAGACGCCGTGTCGATCTCCGCCGCCTTCGCCGCAAACGGCTCGAGCAAGCCGGCCCATTGGTACCTCGACTATGTGTCGGAACAACGGTGCGGTATTCGGCAGTGCTGGATCGCCTTGCTCGACGGCGAATTTTCGGGCCACGTCACTTTACATTGGAACCCGCTGTATGCAGGAATTGCCGGCAAGGGCATCCCCGAAATCCAGGACCTCGACGTCCTGCCCGCATACCGCCGCCGTGGCATCGCCAGCCGCTTGCTCGATCGGGCCGAACGAGCCGCCGCAGCGCGCGCGCGGATCGTGGCGATTGGGGTGGGGCGCCATCCCCGGCATCGGCCCGCCCAGCGCTTGTACCTGCAACGCGGTTACGTCCCCGATGGGCTTGGAGCGACCTACGACGACGAATATGTGCAAGCCGATGAAATCACCCGTTTTGACGACCAACTCGTGATCCACTTCGAGAAGGTGCTCGAGTCCACGAGAGGCGAGCCGACCGCCAGATCGTGAGCCAGCCCGCCCCGCTATTCCGGCGCGCTTCGTTTTGGCCGTAGTCCATTGAGACAACCCGAGCCATGAAGCGCCAAACATGATGAGCGGTAGGCCTATATCCCACCCCATTGGGCCGAACGCGGTGTGGTCCGTATTCACTCCTGATGGCCCGCAATGATGGTGCAACGGTGAGCACGCAGTTCAACGAAGAATCGAACTCGAACACGAGTGGCAGCAACGAAGTCGACGTTGCGCAAAAGTACCACGTCTTGATGGAGTTGGGCCGGGGCGGGACGGCCGTGGTCAGCGCGGGCATCGCGCGGGGGATAGGTGGTTTTAGCAAGCTCATCGTGCTGAAGACCATCAAGGAAGACTTCCTCAGCGATCGCGAAACCGTAAAGATGTTCGTCAACGAGGCGCGGCTGTCGGCGCGCATGAATCACCCGAACGTCGTGCAGGTTTACGAGGTCTACCGCCAGAACAAGTTGCCCGTCATCGTGATGGAATACTTGGATGGCCAGTCCCTCGCCAAGTTTCAGTCGCGGGCGTTCGGTGAGGCCGAATACACCGCGGAGGTGGGCATCACGATTTTGTGCAAGGTGCTGGCTGGGCTGCACTACGCGCATACGCTGGCCGACTACGACGGCACGCCGCTCGCCATCGTGCACAGGGACGTGTCACCGCATAACGTCATGCTGACGTATGACGGCCAGGTGAAGTTGGTGGACTTCGGCATCGCCAAGCTGAACACGAGCTCTCAAGACACGAAGACGGGTGTGGTAAAAGGCAAGATCGGCTACATGGCGCCGGAGCAACTCGAGGGCGACGCGCTCGATCACCGAGGCGATGTATTCGCCGTTGGCGTGATGCTGTGGGAGACCATCGCTCGCCGCAGGCTTTGGGGCGCCCGTACAGACGCAGAGATCGTTCGCTGCCTGATCTTCGACGAAATTCCATCACTGCAAGCTGCAAAACCAGATGTGGATCCCGAGCTCGAGCGCATTTGTTCGAAGGCGCTTGCCACTCGACTGGAGGCTCGATATTCGAGCGCAGCCGAGTTTCAAACGGAGCTCGAGAATTATCTCAGCCAGCGTGGCGCTGTCGTGCAGCAACACGTCATTAGTGAGCTGGTGTGCAAGGCCTGTGCTGACCTCAGGGCCAACTCTCAAGAGCTCTTGAAGGCTGAGCTCGCCAAGTTCGCCGCTGCGGCTCCCGACTGGGATGATGCCTTGCAGGCGTTCGAGAGTCTGAAAACGCCCCTGCCCGAAAGCGACGCTGTCGTTCCGAAGCGTCGCAGCAAGGCCTGGCTGGTCGTGGCCATCGGGCTGCTCACCGCCAGCGGCGCGACGGCTTACTGGCTCGTGGCCAAGCCTCGTTCGCAGCCGCCGGTGGCCGTAGCTGAGCCGAAACCCAGCGTTGCCGTCAATACCGCACCCAGCCCGAGGCGGATTTCTCTCGGTATCTCGGTGAGGCCAGGCCACGCAGCGCTTTATCTGGACGGCCGGCGTCTGAGCACGGCCCCTGTTTCGGAAACGCTCTTCGCGGACGACGTCGACCACGAGCTCAAAGCCGAGGCGGATGGTTTCGAGCTGCTCCGGCAGAGCTTGCGTTTGGATTCGGACCAGGAGCTGAGCTTGACGCTGACGCCGTTGCCCAAACCGGAAGTGGCGGAAAACGCCCAGCCCGAGCCGCGCGCCACTGGCAGGCAGCGGCGTCGGCGGCCCGCGCCAACCGCAGCGCCTGTGACGCCCGTGGCGCCCGTGGCCACGCCAGCTCCCTCCTGCAACCCGCCGTACTTCATCGGCTCCGATGGTTTGAAACACTATCGGCGTGAGTGCCTCTGAGGGCTAAGCGACCTCGGCTCTACCGTTCGGGTTTGGCCTCTTTGCGTAGCTTGATGCCCACCAGCTTGCGACCGATGGTTAGTAGCGGGTCGTAATAGCGATCCACGACGCGTTCTTTCATTGGAATGATGCCGTTGTCAGTGATGTTGATGTGCTCGGGACAGACCTCGGTGCAGCAGCGCGTGATGTTGCACATACCCGAGCCGTAGTGCGCCTTGAGCTCGGGGATCCGATCCTCGGAGTCGAGGGGGTTCATCTCCAGACCCGCCACGCGAATCATGAAGCGTGGCCCTACGAACTTCTCTTGGCCGTCGCGGTCACGCAGCACGTGGCACACGTCCTGGCACAGGTAACACTCAATGCACTTCCGAAATTCCTGCACGCGATCGATGTCTTCTTGATACATGCGACGCTTGCCGTCGGGGCCCGGTGGAATGGGCTTAAAGGGAGCGATGCGCTTGTTCTGCCTGTAGTTCCAGGAGACATCCGTCACGAGATCCCGAATCACGGGGAATGTCTTGAGCGGTTGGACAGTGACCGGCTGGTCCTGAGGCAGGCTATTCATGCGAGTCATGCACGCGAGCTTAGGCTTGCCATTGATTTCCATGCTGCAGGAGCCGCACTTGCCCGCTTTGCAGTTCCACCGCACCGCCAGGTCTGGAGTCTGGCTGGCTTGCATGGCGTGCAACACGTCCAGCACGACCATGCCCTCGCTGACCTCTTCCTCATACGACTGAAAGTCGCCGCCCTGGGAATCCCCGCGCCAAACCTTGAATGTTCGCTTTGCCATTACTCCTCGGGTGCGTCCGCGCCGACCTTGCCTGCTTCGAGGTCGTCGATGTTTGCTTCGGCGATTTGTTTCAGATAATCGGGCGGCGGCCGCCGCTCCACCTTTTCCACTTGCGGCTGTCCATCTCTGCCCTTCTTGATCACGATGTTGTATTTGAGCCACTCGGGCCGCTCGTTCTCGAAATCGATGCGCGTGTGCGCACCGCGGCTTTCCTCCCGCATGTGTGCCGCTAGCGCCACAGCTTCCGACGTGATCAAGAGCGAGCTCATGGACAACGCCTCGTGCCAGCCGGGGTTGTACTGGCTGGCCCCATTCGCTTTGACGTTCAAGGCGCGCTTCTTGAGCACCTGGAGCTCTTCCAGGCCGCGCTCGAGCTCCGGGCCGCTGCGCACGATGCCCACATAGCGCCCCATGACGGTCGTCAAATCCTCGTGCAAGACGTACGGGTTCTCTCCCGACTCGCGGTTTAGAGGAGCGGTGGCGCGGCGAAACGCCGCGATGATCTGCGCGTCATCAGCGCGGGGCGTTCGGGAGAGCCCATCCAGGTACTTCCTGGCTCCAGTACCGGAGAGCTTGCCGAACACGATTAAGTCGGACAGGGAGTTGCCTCCCAACCGATTGGCGCCGTGCATGCCTGCGCTGGCTTCGCCGCACGCGAACAGCCCAGGCACATTCGTCATCTGGCTTTCGGCGTCCACCCGCACGCCGCCCATGAAATAGTGCAGGGTGGGCCCCACCTGCATTGGCTCGCGCGTGATGTCCACCTCGGCCAGCTCTTTGAACTGGTGATACATGGAGGGCAGCTTGCGGCGGATGAAGTCCGCGTCGCGCTGCGAGGCGATGTCGAGGAACACGCCGCCGTTCGGTGACCCCCGCCCTGCATCCACTTCGGCCTTGATCGATCGCGCGACGACGTCTCGGGTCAGTAGCTCTGGAGGCCTGCGGGCTCCCTGTTTCCCCAATAGCCACTGGGCGGCCTCTGCCTCCGTATCGGCCGTTTCGGAGGCAAAGCGAGGCGGGATGTAGTTGAACATGAAGCGCTTGCCTTCGCTATTGCGCAAGATGCCGCCTTCGCCCCGCACACCTTCGGTGACCAAGGTGCCGCGCACCGAGGGCGGCCACACCATGCCGGTCGGATGGAACTGAGTGAACTCGATGTCCATCAACTCTGCTCCAGCCTCGTATGCCATCGCAGTGCCGTCACCGGTGTACTCCCAGGAGTTGCTGGTCACTTTCCAGGCTTTGCCAGCGCCGCCGGTGGCCAAGATCACCGCCGGCGCGCGGAACAGCACAAAGCGGCCCGTGTCGCGCCAGTAGGCGCACACGCCCGCGATGCGCTCGCCGTCCTTGAGCAAGGACAACGCCGTGCACTCCATGTGAAAGTCGATGCCCTGGTGCACACCGTGGTCCTGGAGCGTGCGGATCAGCTCGAGCCCGGTGCGGTCCCCCACGTGAGCCAGGCGCGGGTGGCGATGGCCGCCGAAGTTTCGCTGGTTGATCAGACCATCGGGGGTGCGATCGAACACGGCGCCCCAATCCTCCAGCTCGCGCACCCGCGCTGGCGCTTGCTTCGCGTGGAGCTCAGCCATGCGCCAAACATTGAGGAACTTGCCGCCGCGCATGGTGTCCCGGAAGTGGACTTTCCAGCTGTCCTTGGCGCTGACGTGTGCCAGAGCCGCGGCCATGCCACCCTCGGCCATCACGGTGTGGGCCTTACCCAAGAGGCTCTTCGAGATCACTCCGGTGCTCAGACCCTGGGCGCTGCATTCGATCGCCGCCCGCAGGCCCGCGCCGCCCGCGCCGATGATGAGCACTTGATGTTCGATGGTTTGAATCTCGGAGACGTCCATGCAATCCGGTTCCAGATGGCCAAAAAGTTCTCTTAGGCCGCGAGCGGCGGCGCGGATACTAGTAGGCCGAATCCATCGAAGCGATGGGAATCTCGACGCTAGCGGGGCGTGAGATTTCCGGCCTTGCGCTCCGCGCGCGCCATTCCTCGCGCATCCCGAGCGACCCATCCGCACCTGGAGTCTAGAGACCGACCGCGCGGCGACGCGTCCTGTTCCTACGGACCGTAGCGCTCGAGCGTGGACGCTGCCCGTTCTGATACACGCGCCCGATTACCGTGAAGACGGATCTGGGCTGCCGCTCAGTTTGCTCTAAACCTCGCGCTCGCGCTGGTCGTCCCTCTCTCGGGACTGCCGGAGGTTAGGGGACTCGAGGTGACGCCATCGCCCAACTAGACAAGTTTATCGAGACGCTGTTTGCCCGGCAGGGGTCGACGCTGTCCTTGGCTGCCGGCAAGCCCCCGACGCTGCTCATCGACGGGCGTCAGGCGCCGATGATGGACCAGCGGCCGACCGCCGCCCAAGTCCGGCGCTTGGTGGCGGAAATTACGCCGGTCGCGCTTCAATCCGATCTGCGTGGCCCGGGCCACGCCACCTTCAATTACGCCGCCAGCGGCGGCAAGCTGGTCACGGTCGCGGTGACCGAATGGGGTGGAGACACCCTGGTCGTAGTGACACCCAGCTCCAACACTCGCGCTTCTCCGAGCCTAGTGCTGGAGCTCGAAACCAGCGAGGCCCCAGCTTCCGTGGTGGTGCCGGCCGGAGGTATGAAGAGTGTGGGCGCGGCTGCACCGCCCAGCAGCAGCCAGCGCGGGCACGGAGGCGGCGCATTCAATGGCGCCGCGGAACCCGGATTTGCCCCGGGCGTAATGGTGAGTCGGGGGGCGCGGGCCTCCTCTCCCAGAGCCGCCACGCACGAGGGTGCAGACCGGCCCATTGACCGCCTGTTTCGCCGTCTGGTCGCCGAGGGTGCATCCGATCTGCATCTCAGCCCCACCGAGACACCGATGATCCGCAAAGACGGCGACATGAAACGGCTCTCCGGCGAGGGCCCGCTCGACGCGGAGCAGCTGTTCGCTCTGCTCGACCCCATCATACCGGACGCCAATCGCGCGCAGTTCGAGCAGGAAGACGATACGGACTTTGCCTACGCCATTGAAGGCCTGGCGCGCTTTCGCGCCAACCTATTTCGCGATCGTCACGGCGCGGGTGCGGTGTTTCGGACCATCCCCGCGGAGATCATTTCATCCGAGAAGCTCGGGCTGTCGAGCGCCATCACCGACTTGTGTAACCTGCACAAGGGGCTGGTGCTGGTGACCGGGCCCACGGGCAGCGGCAAGTCGACGACCTTGTGCGCCATGGTCGATTTGATCAACCGCACCCGAAGCGGTCACATCATCACCATCGAAGACCCGATCGAGTTTGTGCACCCCAACAAGCTGTGCCTGGTCAACCAGCGGGAGATTGGCGCGCATACCAAGTCGTTCAAACGCGCGCTGCGGGCGGCCCTGCGAGAAGATCCGGACGTGGTCCTGGTGGGTGAGATGCGGGACCTGGAGACCATCGCCATCGCCATCGAAACGGCGGAGACAGGTCACTTGGTGTTTGGCACGCTGCACACCACGACCGCCTATTCCACCATCGACCGCATCATCGATCAGTACCCTCCCGATCAGCAAGAGCAGAACCGCGTCATGCTCAGCGAGTCGCTCAAGGGGGTGGTGAGCCAGACCTTGTGCAAGAAGATCGGTGGCGGGCGAGTTGCGGCGCTCGAAATTCTGCTCGTCAACCCGGCTGTATCGAACCTGATACGCGAGGGCAAAACTTTTCAGATCCCATCCATCATGCAGACGGCAAAAAACATTGGCATGCGCCTGATGAACGAGGCGCTCACCGACCTCGTGGCGGCCAAGCTCGTCACCCCCGAAGAGGCAATGAACAAAGCCGTGGATCGACCCAGCCTGCTTCAGACGCTCAAGAGCCGCGGTTTCATGTAGGCAGCCGCTCGCGCGCCGTCACGTCAACGGCTCACCTCGCGCCCACGCCAGCGCCCGGGCGATGAGTGGACGTTGCGCAGCGATGACCTTCTCCTCGGCGACGCTGGCGTCGAAGAATTCAGCGCGATCCACCTCCGGGAACTGCTGCATCTGACCGGATCGGGGCGGCCATTCGAGCTCGAAGCTCGTGCTCTCGAGCTGTCGAGGGTCCCATTCGCCCAAGAACGCCCAGGCGTGCACGAGCTTTCCTCCACCCTGTTTGACGTGTCCGAGCGGGAAAAGTGAGCTCGGGTTGGGATCGAAGCCCAGTTCCTCCTTGAACTCACGCCGGGCAGCAGCCTCGAGCGCTTCGCCGGGCTCACTGAGCCCTTTCGGGATACTCCACACGCCCGCGTCGCGGCGTTTGAAGAACGGTCCGCCCGGATGCACGAGGAGCACGCGCTGAAGCGCGTCGACCATCACGAGCCCTGCGCTGATTTTAGGCATGGGGTTGCTTCCGGGGTCAGAGGGTTCGCAGGGCGGCGCTCCGCGAAGACGAAATGTTCGAGATTGCCCTTTGGACCGGCCAGCTGCGAATCGCAAGAACCGAGCACCTCGAAGCCGCTGTCCGCTACCTCGGCGATCACGCCCTCGATGATGCGCTGGCGCACAGCCATGTCTTTGATCACGCCGCGGTGTTGGTTGGCCAACTCCCGACCGGCCTCGAATTGAGGTTTGATCATGCCCAGCAGCAGGCCACCGGGGCCCAGCACCTGTGCCACGGCTGGCAACAACTTGGCGAGCCCGATGAAGGAGGCGTCCAAGACGACGGCATCGATGGGCTCAGGAAAATCTTCCCGGCGGAGGTGCCGAGCATTGGTGGTCTCGCGATTGATCACCCGGGGATCTTGGCGCAGCTTTTCGGCGAGCTGGCCTCGGCCCACGTCGACCGCGTACACCCTGACCGCGCCGTGCTGTAGAAGGCAGTCGGTGAAGCCACCGGTCGAAGCACCAATGTCGAGCCAGGTGCGACCTGCGGCGGAAACAGCGAGCTCTCTCAGCGCACCTTCGAGCTTGACTCCGCCTCGAGAGACATAACGCGGCAGCTCACGCAGACTGAGCGGAGTGTCTCGAGCCAAGGCGGTGCCGGGCTTGTCCAGGCGGCGGTCGCCGGAGAAGACGCGCCCAGCCAGAATGCAGCCCAGCGCAATGGTGCGAGTGGGCGCCAGGCCACGTTCGACGAGCAACGTGTCCAGCCGGGTCTTTACGGTGCGCGTCACGTCGCGCTGCGCGCGGTGAGCCACGCCGCGAGGTCCTCGGGGCCGACCCGCTCTTTACCTGTTTCAGGCTCCAGGGTTCTGCCTCCTAGACGGCGCCAGTGCCAAGGTGGTGAGGCGCAGTCGGTGGGTTCGAGGAGCTCCCAACGCGCGATGGCTCGAACGCCAAACGCCGCCAGTAGGGCCGGGTGCTGGTCAAAATCACCCACGTTGATGGTGAGCTGCCGATACTGTAAGAGGGCCTGTTTCACACTGGCCTCCTGCTTCATCGCATGCAGCCGCACACAGTCTTTGCACCAAGGCGCGGAAAACTCGAGCAACACACGTTGGTGCCCTTTTTTCGCCTCGGCACAGGCCTGGGTGAGCTCCCGCTCGAGCTCCACTGGCGTTCGTTCCGGGATCGCGTAAGCAACGCTCGCGGCGGGCTTTGGCTGCGTGGCTGCGGTGCTACTCTGCGCACGAGCCGGCTCGGCCGCAGTTTCGCAGCCGAACGCTGCCGCTGCCGCGCAGGCGAGCCAGAGGCAGGGAAACATTGGGGGGCGCACAGGCTGGAGTGTGACAGATTTTTGAAGCGGGCGAACCGAGAGGTGGCACACTGGCTTGTAGACCATGAACGCGCTCGTCTTTGATATCGACAACACCCTGACTCCGCCCCGTGAAGCGCTCGACCGGGATATGGCTCAGCGCCTGGCGAGCTTGGGGCGGCCGTTTGCCCTGGCCGCAGGCAGCGATCGCGAGCTATTGATGAGCCAGTTTTTCGAGCCGCTCCACGCGTATGGTTTTCGGGGGGAGTTTGACGCGTTTGTGTGCAATGGCGCAAGTCGTTATCATTGCCGTTCGGGCGACAGCCTCGCCGTGCTCCCCGTGGACGAGTTTTCGCTGCGGGCGCATCTCGGCGCCACGGCGTTCTGTACACTCACGACGCTCTTGCAAGAACTGCTGGCGGATCAGCGCTTTGCCCTGCCCGCTGACGTTGCAATTCTAGGCGAGCGCGTTGTCGATCGGGCGGCGATGATCAACTTGGCACCCGCGGGGCGCTTGAAAGGTGCGCTGTCGCAGGCCGCGCGCCAGAGCCGGGATCAATTCGTGGCGTTCGACGCTGCGACAGGGTATCGAGCGCGCTTGTTGCCCGTGCTGCGTCAGGCCATCGACGCGCGCCTGCCCGGTAACGATTTGCTTCTCACTCTCGGTGGTCAGACGTCGTTCGATATCGTGGTGCGGGGTCGAGACAAAAGCTTCGCGGTCCGAACTCTGCTCGACGAGGGTGCCAGCCACGTCACATACGTGGGTGATGCTCTTTTCCCGGGCGGCAATGACGCGGCCGTCAGCGACTTCGTTTCGGCCTGGCCAGGGGCTAATTGCCCGGTCGAGGTGATCCAGGTGAGCGATTACCGGCACACCGCACGGCTGATGGACGGCTGGTTGCGTTCAGAGAGGAGCACCTGACGCGTCTTGGGGTTAGAGCCGCCTCCCCCTTACGACGGGGCGTTTTCGTTGCTGCCGCGACCAAAAAGTCACGCTGTGGCAACTCGCCTCGGCCTACGTCCGGGGGGGAAACGCCGGCGTGCTTCCGCAATGCAACAGTCTAGTGCGCGTCGCCTGCGTGCCAAAGCTGCAACACTGCCATTTTGCGTTTAACCGCGAACTCCTATTAATTCGAGAACTTGTCTGCCACGGCTGGCCCGGATGTTGCTCATCAATCGGCAGCAGCATGCAGCGTCCGGAAAATGAAGTGTCGGCGAGCGAGGAGGACCGCCCTGCTCAGCCCGCCGACGGCGCCTCGGCTTCGACCTCGCAGCTCGATGCCGCCGTCTCTTCAAAGGAGGATAGCGGGGTGCGGCTCCGCAGCTCTTGCGAACCTGCCGCGGACCTCCGCGAGGCGCAGGAGCGCGGGCTCTACGTGGTGGGGGTTGGCGCCTCGGCGGGTGGGTTGGACGCGCTCGAACAACTATTCGGAGCCATGCCCGAAGACACCGGCATGGCGTTCGTGGTGGTCCAGCACCTCTCACCCGACTTCAAGAGTGTGATGGATGAGCTCCTGGGGCGGCGCACGAAAATCCCCGTGCTACTCGTCGAGGATGGCATGCAGGTCGAGGCGAACCGGATCTATCTGATCCCTCCCAAGAAGGAGATGATCGTCTCGGCTGGGAAGCTGCTCTTGAGCGACAAGGGCGCGTCGCAGGAGCTCACTCTGCCCATCGACATATTTTTTCGTTCGCTCGCCCAAGACCTGGGCGAGCGCGCGATTGGTGTCGTGTTATCGGGGGCCGGCAGTGACGGCGCACGGGGTATCCGGGACATCCATGACGCCGGCGGCTTGGTCATGTGTCAGGACGAAACCACGGCGTCGTTCGACGGCATGCCCCGTAGCGCGCGCGATACGGGTATCGTGGACTATGTACTGCCGCCGGCGCAGATGCCACGCGCGCTGCTCGAGCACAAAGACAGCCCGCAGAACCGGGGTCTGGCAGAGTCTCTCGCAGCTGGGCTGACGCGCCCCTGGGATGCGTCAACCGCCCTGCGCTTCTTGCAGAACGCATACGGTATCGATTTTTCGCAGTACAAACCCTCGACGGTGGTCCGCCGCATCGAGCGGCGCCTGCAGCTCAGCGCGGCCTCGACCCTGGAGAACTATGTCGAAAAGCTCGCGAACGAGCCCGCCGAGCTCGACGCCTTATTCCATGATCTGTTGATCGGCGTCACGCGCTTCTTCCGCGATGAAGGCGCCTTCGAGCGCCTCGAATCGAGCATCATTCCGGAGCTGGTCGAACGCGCGCGGTCGAGCGACGAGCTTCGGATTTGGGTGGCCGGCTGCGCGACTGGGGAGGAGGCCTATTCACTCGCCATCTTGGCGCAGGAAGAATTGCGCAAGCGTAATGAACGCTGCCGGCTGAAGATTTTGGCAACTGACCTGCACCGTGGCTCGCTCGACTTCGCGAGCCGCGGGCTGTACCACGAAGAGAGAGTGGGTCGGGTGCGCCCCGACCTGCTCGAGCGTTACTTCGACAAACGTGGGTCGAGTTACCAGGTATCTCCGGAGCTCCGGCAGTGTGTGGTGTTCGCGCCACACAACGTGATCAAAGACGCGCCCTTCACCCGACTCGACTTGGTGAGCTGCCGCAACTTGCTCATTTATTTGCAGCCGCTAGCTCAGAAGAAGGTGTTGAGCTTGCTGCACTTCGCGCTGAAGCGGCACGGTATCCTGTTCCTCGGCCCCAGTGAGCACGTGGGGCCGCTGGTGGATGACTTCGAGGCCGTGGACGCGCACTGGCGCCTGTATCGAAAGCACCGCGATGTTCGCCTGACCAGTGACGCCATGCGCGTCAACTCACCCGCTCGGTTCTTGACGGCGTCGGTGGGTGACTCTCGCGCGGGTGCGTTGGCCGCGTACTCGTTGTCTCAAACCGTCGGTGTGTATGATGCGCTGCTCGACGAGCACATGCCGCCGAGCCTCTTGGTCAATGAACGGCGCGAGCTCGTGCATGCCTTTTCGGGCGCAAGCCGCTACTTGAAAGTGAAAGAGGGACGTCCGTCGGCTGACATCCTCGACATGGTTGGGCCTGATCTAAAAATGGCGATCATGGGTGCGATGCAGCGTGCGCTCAAAGAACGCTCGACCATCACCTACAATGGGCTTCGGCTTCAAGTCGGCGGTGAAGAGCGACCTTACCGGCTGCTCGTGAAGCCGGTCGTGGTGGCGGGCGCCCAACAGGACCACGTGCTCATCACGATTGACGCCATGGAGGGCGAAGAGCGCCCCCCCGCCAGTCAGTCCGAGCTCGATCTCGGCAAGATGTCGCGCGACCAGGTGGGTTCGCTCGAAGCTGAGCTGCGCCGCACCAAGGAAAACTTGCAAGCGACGATCGAGGAGCTGGAGACCTCGAATGAAGAATTGCAGGCCGCGAACGAGGAGCTGCTCGCGTCGAACGAGGAGCTTCAGAGCACCAACGAAGAGCTGCAGAGCGTCAACGAAGAGCTCTATACCGTCAATGGCGAGTACCAGAAGAAGATCACCGAGCTCACCGAGCTCACCAATGATGTGGACAACCTGTTGGCGAGCATTCAGGTCGGTACCATCTTCCTCGACCAGAAGCTGTGCATTCGGAAGTTCACACCGCTGATCGCCGAGGTGTTCGACCTCTTACCGGACGACGTGGGGCGGCCCATCGTCAGCTTCAGCAGTAGCTTGAACCACCCCGGCTTGATGGATGATTTGGGTGAGGTTCTGCGCTCGGACCGCGCCATCGAACGCGAAGTCTGCGGGCGCGCTAGCAACTGGTATTTCCTGCGTATCCTGCCGTACCGAATGCGCGGTGCGGTGCATGGCGTGGTGTTGACCCTGATCGACATCAACCCGCTCAAAGCTGCGGAGAATGCCGTGTTCCGCGAGCGTTACCTGCTCGATAGCTTGATGGACAGCGTGCCGGATGCGATCTATTTCAAGGATGCGGCGGGGCGATTCGTGCGCATCAATCAGGCCATGGCAAGCCGGCTGCAGCTGTCGAACGCGGCAGACGCGGCGGGGCAGACTACCAGGGATTTCCTACCCGAGCCTCAGGCCCGCGCGCTAGAGCTGTGGGATCAGCGGGCCCTCGCCGGTGAGGCGCAGCCGTACCGTCAGGAGCAGTACGTGGACGAGGCTGGGCAGACCGTGTGGTTCATGAGCACGCGTCAGCCACTGCGGGACAACACCGGTGGGATCGTTGGCATGCTCGGCGTCGCCCGAGACATCAGCGAACAGAAGCGGATTGAGGAGGACATACGCCTGGCCGTACGTCGCCGCGACGAGTTCCTGGCGATGTTGTCGCACGAGCTTCGGAACCCGCTTTCGGCGATCGTCAGCGCAGGGGTGCTGCTCCACGCCGAAGTCCCCACGCCCTCAACCCGAGCCAAGAGCCTACAGGTCATCGAGCGACAATCTCGACAAATGACGCGCCTGCTCGATGATCTGCTCGAGGTCAGCCGAATCACGCAGAACAAGATCGAGCTGCGCAAACAGGTGATTGACGCGCGCGCAGTCGTGAGTGAAGCGCTGGTGGCACTGCGCCAAAAATTCACGAGCCGCAATATCGAGCTCAATGTCCACTTGGAGCCCGAGCCAGTGCTGGTGGAGGCCGATCCTGCGCGACTCCAACAGATCGTAGTGAACTTGCTCGATAACGCCGTGAAATACACAGGTGTCAGACACGGTCTGGCGCCAGGCACTGAAACCTTGGCAACGGGCAGCCTGGGGGCCAAGCCCGAAGCGGAACGGCTCGCGAATGGCTCTGCCGTCGCTGGCGGGTGGGCCACGCTCGAGCTCAGGGCCGAGGGAAGTGAGGCAGTGCTCAGCATCGCCGACAACGGCGTCGGTATCGATCCGACGCTGCTCGAAAGCGTATTTGAGCCATTTGTTCAAGGCACCACCACCCTGCATCGCACCGAAGGCGGAATGGGCGTAGGGCTCAGCGTCGTACGCTCTCTGGTCAGCATGCACGCGGGCAGCATCGTTGCAGAGAGTGCGGGGCTGAACCGGGGTAGCCGGTTCGTGGTGCGGCTTCCGTTGGCCGCCGCCAAGCTCAGCCCAACGGTGAGCAGGCGCAGCGTGCCCTGGCCCAAAGGCAAACGCGTGGCCGTGATCGAAGACAACCCCGACGGCGCTGAGATGCTCGGTTTGCTGCTCGAGCACGCGGGGTATGAGGTGTTTACTGCCGAGGACGGCAAGAGCGGGATTGAGCTGATTGACCGCGTCGATCCCGACGTCGCGCTCGTCGACATTGGGCTGCCAGTGATGGATGGCTTTGAGCTAGCGCGCTGGGTTCGTTCTCAACCCAAGCATCAGGGGCTCTACTTGTTGGCACTGACGGGCTACGGTCAGGCCGCGGATCGCGCAGCGGCCCTCGAGGCAGGCTTCGACGAGCACCTGGTCAAGCCGGTAGACGCAGAGGAGCTCCGCCGGATCATGGAAACTAAGGAACAGGAAGTCGCCCAACGCCAGGAGCCGTAGCCCGTTCGGCATCGCAAATCCGAGCCACCTGGGCTATTCGGCAGCCGCTCGCTGGCCGAAAGCGTTTCGTTTCTCGCCCCGGCTGCGGTCGTGCACTTTTCCGAGTGAAACGGTTGCCATTCTCGACGCGGACCTTAGATTATCGGTCGGACACGCGGCTTGGCCGTATGTTCCGGCTGGCCCGCGCACCGCAAGTCCCCAAAGGGGCCAGCGAGAAGCGCAAGGGTGGCGCCCGAATTCGACCAGTGTAAGCCGCGGCTCGAACGGCCCGGCGCGGCATTTTCCGGAGGTCGCGATGAAGTCATGGACGACAACGACAATCAAAGGACCGACATGATGACCGGTGAAGGCAGCTTGGCCAGCAGCTCGAGCGGCGTAGCGCACCGTAGAGTGCAGGGGAACGGCCCTGCCTCGCGCACGCGCGGCATCGCGCCCAAGCGCCACGGGACAAGCGCTACTCCGGTCTTCACGGTGGCCCATCGCCCGCGCCTCGGCCGGGCCGGTGAGGGTGAGCTGGTGCGTCTGATTGCCGACACTCGCCAAGAGATGCTGGCCTTGGCCCTTCAGTCAGAGGCTGTGGTTCGGGAGCTCGCCGCCATCAATCGAGAGCTGCAGGAAGGGGTGCGAAGCCTGGGGCAGGTCGTAGACGTGTCTGGCGGGTGTGTTGGCGATAGGGTGGCGGACGAGCCGGCTTTCGCGAGCTGGTACGAGGAAGTGGTGGGGGTAAAAGCTCAGATCAGCGCGGTCTTGGCGCCGCGGCGGCGGGTCAGCGGCGGCTCGCTCGCAGGCTTGACCGGCACGCATTGGCCGATGTCGGTACAGCAGCAAGTGGCCCGCCACAGACAGGAGATGGTCGAGCTCGTCCGTGCCGTGCCGTTGACCGAAGCGGCGGTGAGCCGGCTGCTGACTGCAGCCAGGCCGGTTTTTGCCATGGGCCCTTCGGATGAAACGGCGCAGGCGCCCTTGGACCTGGTGCAGCGCTTGCGCACGGCTGAGCGCGGCCTGCGGCGCGCCGAGGCACAGTTCGTGGAGGCCAATCAGGGTTTGGTTTCAATCGTCGTGAAACGCTACCTGGGGGTAGGCCTCAGCTACCCTGATTTGATGCAGGAAGGGAACATAGGCTTGCTCAGAGCGGTCGACAAGTTCGACCATCGCCGTGGATGCAAGTTCAGCACCTATGCCACGTGGTGGATTCGCCAGGCGGTTCGGCGGGCACTGGCCAATCAGGCTCGAACCATTCGGCTGCCCGTGCACGCCGCCGATGCGCGCTATGCGCTCAGGCAAGCGTCCAGTCAGATGGAAGTGAAGCTCGGGCGCTCAGCTTCCAGCGTCGAGCTCGCTCAGCAAACGGGCATCGATCAGGCTACCGTTGGCAAGTTATTGAATTTGGTGAGCGAGCCCCTGAGCCTCGAAGCGCCGCGTGGTGATGCGGGCGACACTTGCCTGTACGACTCGCTGAGCGATCCCGGTGCTCGAGATCCCGCGGAGCAGGCCCAGCACCATCAAACCAAACAAAGGCTCGAACACCTGATTGCAGAGCTCCCCGCGCGTGAGGCTCGCATGGTGCGGCTCCGGTTCGGACTGGATGGTCGCGACGAGCGTACGCTCGACGAAATCGGTCGCGAATTCAGCGTGACCCGCGAGCGGGTTCGGCAGCTGCTCGAGCGGGCGATGGTCAAGCTGCGCGGCGCGGCCGATACGGCCCTCACCGGCTTTGATTCAGTGATCTGATCGGGGGTCGCCATCCCGAAGGTCTGATTCGGACGCCGCAGGCTATTGTGCTGCCGTCTCCGTGGATTGGAGGTCGCCCTCGGCTCCGGCGCGGCTCAAGGCGATGGGGGCCGATCGCACCATGTCGCGCACACCCAGCGGCCGCAAGAGCTCCAAAAACTGATCGATGTCATTGCTCGTGCCGGTGGCCTCGACCGTGAATGCAGTGGACGAAAACGCCAGGATGCGCGCCCCGGTCAACTTGACGACGCGCTCCAGCTCCTCGCGCGCACGCGAGGTGGCGGTCCGGACCGTGGCCACGCACAGCTCGCGTTCGAGGTGCGAATCACCCACGAGGTGGCGCACCTTGTGGACTCGCACGAGCTTGTTGACCTGTTTGAGGATCTGCTCCACCACTTGAGCATCACCCCTCGTGGTGAGCACGACCCGGCTCATGCCTGGCTCGAGGCTCTGGTTTACGGCCAAGCTGTCGATGTTGTAGCCGCGTCCGCTGAACAGGCCGACGATACGCGCCAGCTCCCCATAGCGGTCTTCGACGAGGATGCTGAGCATGTGGCGGGAGGGAGCACCGTTCGTCATGCCAGCTCCCGCGGCTCGGTCGTTTGATCATCATCCTCGGGACCGAGCAACATTTCGTAGTGAGCGGCGCCGCCCGGAATCATCGGATAGACGTTGGTCTCCTTGTGCACGATGATGTCCATCAACACCGTGCCTGGGGTGTTCAGGCCTTGTTCCAGTACGGCACGCAGCTCTTCAGGCTTCTCGGCGCGTAGGCCCGTGGCACCATAGGCCTCCGCAATTTTCACGAAGTCCGGAAAATACTTGAGCCCCACCTCGCTGTAACGGCGGTCATACAAGAGCTCTTGCCACTGCCGCACCATGCCTAGAAAGCGGTTGTTCATCACCAGAATTTTCAGGTTCAGACTTTCTTGCACGCAGGTGGCAAGCTCCTGGATGCACATCTGAAACGAGCCATCTCCCGTGACGCACAACACGAGGTCCTTGGTGCCACTGAGCGCGGCGCCGATCGCGGCGGGCAACCCGTAACCCATGGTGCCGAGCCCGCCCGAAGTCAGCCATTTGCGCCCGTCGTCCACCGGGTAGTACTGGGCCGCCCACATCTGGTGCTGGCCCACATCCGTGGAGCAAATGTAGCGACCTTTGGTGAGGTCGGCGAGCTCCTCGAAGAAGCGCTGCGGCATGATGCAGTCCGTGCGGTCCTTGTAGCGCAGTGGGTAACGCGCCTGCATTTCACGCAGCTCGCTCCACCAGGCCGTCCGCGCTGGCGGCGGGGTGTTGGGCAGCATGTCGAGCATTTGCTGGAGCACGCATTTGGCGTCGCCCACGATGGGCACGTCGACGTTGACCGTCTTGTTGACGTTGGAGGGGTCGATGTCGACGTGAATCTTCTTGGCGTTCAGCGCGAACTTGTCGAGCCGACCCGTGACGCGGTCATCGAAGCGGGCCCCGATGTTGATGATCAGGTCGGCTTTGGCCATCGCCATGTTCGCCGTATAGGTGCCATGCATGCCGAGCATGCCGAGCGAGCGCGAGTCGGTGGGTGGGTAGGCCCCGAGCCCCATCAAGGTCGGCGTGGCCGGCAGGTTCAGCCGGCGGCTGAGCTCGAACACCTCGTGCTGCGCGCCAGCGTTGACCACGCCCCCGCCGATGTAAAGCACGGCCCGTTCCGTTTGCAGCATCAAGTCGACGGCTTTTTTCACCTGCAGCGGGTGGCCCTTGAATGACGGCTTGTACGAGGCGAGCTCGACCTTCTCCGGGTAGACGAACGGGCACTCCCAGGCGGTGACGTCTTTGGGAATGTCAATCAGGACAGGGCCCGGGCGACCGCTACGAGCGAGGTAAAACGCCTCCTTGATGGTGGGGGCCAGGTCTTCGACACGTTTCACCAGGTAGTTGTATTTGGTGCACGGTCGGGTAATGCCGACAATGTCGGCTTCCTGAAACGCGTCGTTGCCGATGAGTGTCGTGGCGACTTGACCGCTGATCACCACGATGGGTGTCGAATCCATCAGCGCGTTGGCGAGGCCTGTCACCACGTTGGTGGCGCCGGGGCCGCTCGTGACCATGGCGACGCCCACTTTGCCGGTGGACTGCGCATAGCCCTCGGCGGCATGCACCGCCCCCTGTTCATGCCGCACGAGCACGTGGCGCAAGCGGTCCTGCACTTTGTAAAGCTCGTCGTACACGTGCAGGATGGCGCCACCTGGGTAGCCGAAAATCAAGTCGACGCCTTCCTTGATCAAGGATTCGACGATGATGCGCGCACCACGCAAGGTCGGGGCAGGCGGCAGCTCGACGCCTGCGCCGCTGCCATCGGAGCCAGTCAGCTCGCCTACGGCGCCCACCGCCACTGCTGCTCCGGGCGCGCCGGAAGGGCGCCGAGGCGAGCCTGGGGCCGGGGTCTGCTTGGATTTGGCTATAGCGATTCGAGGGCCTTGCATACGTAGCTTCCCATCTGATCTGTCGAGACGTGACCACCGAGGTCCCGCGTGCGGTGACCTGCGTTCAAAACTTGATCGATTGCGCTTTCGACCGCGCGGGCCTGCTCGGGCAAGCCAATGGCATCGAGCAACGACGCCACTGAGCCAATCGCGCCCAGCGGGTTGGCAATATTTTGCCCAGCGATGTCGGGCGCCGAGCCATGGATGGGCTCAAACAGGCCGGGGCCATCGCCCAAGCTGGCGCTCGGCAATAGGCCGATCGACCCCGCGAGCACCGCTGCCTCGTCGGTGAGAATGTCGCCGAAGAGATTGCCGGTGACGATGACGTCGAACTTCTTGGGCGAGCGGATCAGGTCCATGGCGGCCGAGTCGACGTATTGGTGCTCCAAACGGACGTCCGAATACTGGTCGCGATGTAACTCGCTCACGGTGGCGCGCCACAGCTGCGAGACCTCGAGCACGTTGGCCTTGTCGATCGAGTAGACGTGATTTCGGCGCCGACGTGCCAGCTCGAACGCTATCTTGGCGACGCGCCGCACCTCGTGCTTGGTGTAGCACATGGTGTTGTACGCCCGGTCGCCATCGATGCCCCGCGGCTCCCCGAAGTACACGTCCGACAGAAGCTCCCGCACCACGATCAGATCGACGCCTGCCAGGTGCTCGGCCTTGAGCGGTGATAGCTCGGCCAGAGCTGGGATGGCCCGCACTGGCCGCAAGTTGGCGTACACGCCGAGTGCCTTGCGCAGGTCGAGCAGCCCTTTTTCGGGACGGCGGTTGCCGGGTTGCCCATCGTACTTGGGCAGACCCACCGCGCCGAGTAGCACCGCGTCGGCTTGCTGCGCGGCCGTACGTGTCGTCGCCGGCAGCGCGTCGTCGCCCGCGTCGAGCGCTACGCCCCCAATCGGTAACTCCAGCACTTCGAGGGCGCGCCCCGCCCGCCCACAGGCGAGCTCGAGGACGCGCAGGGCCTGGCGGCACACTTCGGGGCCGATCCCATCGCCGGGCAGGGAAACAATCTTGATAGGTTTTGAACTCATGAGTCTCTGACGTGTAATGAGAATTATTGTCCGCGTCGGCCGCCGCTCGAACCGTTTGGCGTCGCGCCACCCGAGTGATGCCGCACGGTTCGACACCGAAATGCTCGAAGCGCGCTCTCGCGATGGTGCGGTTTGCCCGGGACGACTCTAGCCGCCGCGGCCAGAAATTGTCCTAACATGGCGCGCTGACTTGCAGCAGGGCTCCGATACTTTGGCCTTCCAGCGCCGGGCCAGCCCGTAGCAGCTTCTCGGAGCCCGTTCGTGAAGAAAGTCTCTAAACGGAGCTTTCGATCACCGCATCCAGGCTGAGATCACTGCACCTGAGAAGCGACGGGCCACGACCACCGCAGCGGACGTGAAGTAATGGCTACTGGGCTGTCCATCCTTCCTCCGTCGTAATTCCGCGTTGACCGTCTCCGCCCGCAAGGCTCGCCCTTGCTGGTCGCTGCAGTATGAGTCGCACGCCAAGGCTGAACAAGCGAAAAATCGGCTGCAGACGCAGCGTTTCCTGACCCGGCAGCGCCAGCACTGAACATAAATCACGTCTTTTGAAAGCGGCACGCGAGCCTCTGCCCACCGAGCCTGATGACCGTATGAGTGGACAGCGGTCGATGCCGATCAACCTTCTGCGTAGCGGCGTTTGGGTCCTCGTCTTCATCGGGTTTTTGGTGGGGCTTGCCCGGCTCACCTGTCTGCGCTGGTGGCGGGTCCCCGACGATGACGCTGATCTGGTGGCTTCGGTGGCTCCCACCCTGCGCGGCGGGGACTGGCTCATTCTGTGGCGCCTCACGCCTCCCGCCATCGGCGATCTGGTGCTTTGTCCGGACCCGGAAGAGCCGGGTGAGGTGGTGATCGGACGCATTGCCGCCCAAGGCGGCGACACGATTTCGATCACAGAGCGCGGTCACCTGGTGGTCAATGACGAGCGGGTGCGCTCCGAGCGAGCCTGTGAGCCTTCGCTGTTCGTGCTGGATCACCCGCGCTCCGGCGATGAAATCGAGCTGCGTTGCGACATCGAGACGTTGGGGGGGGTTCATCACCAGCGGGCGCTGAGGCCGTCAGGAGGGCTCAGGCCCATGCCGGTTCATACTGAAGTCGAGCCGGGAGAGCTGTTTCTGGTCAGCGACAATCGGTTTCTGCCTTTCGATTCCAGGGACTTCGGGACGCTGCCGCGCGAGAGCTGTTCCGAGGCAATCATGTTTCGCCTGGTCAGCCGTCTTGGCTTCAGCCATGTCGCTTCCCGGTTGAGCTGGATTCAATGAGGCGGCCCGCTCGAGGCTCGCGACCGCCGCGCACGTGTCTCGTCTCACGGGTTCCGGCAGGGACTAGCGATCGAAGCGATTTTGAGGCGAAGTATTGACGAAAGCCGTAGAGTGTTGGGCTCGGTCGCGTTCATGGAGTAACCTGAGCGGGCTCACTCAGCGGCGAGGAAAGACGGATGGATCAGGCGAAACACTATATTTGCCGGTCGTGCATGACGGGCGTGGCCAACGGTCACAAATTTTGCGGGCGCTGCGGCGCGCCGGTGCCGGAGGACGTGGTGGCGGGACAGACTCGGTACTTCAGTGACATGCAGAACCCTGACAAGGCTCGTCTGATCCTGATCCGGGGAGACGGCATGGATGGGTTGAGCTATCACCTCAAGGCCGAGCAGCACATTCTGGGGCGGTCAGGTCAGCTCGAGTTTCCGGACGACGAGTTCATCTCACCTCGTCACGCCAACTTTTTTTATCGCGATCGTCATCTGGTCATCCGCGACGAGGACTCGCTCAATGGGGTTTACTACCGTGTGCGGGGCAGCGTGGAAGTGGCGGCTGGCGACTCGTTCATGGCGGGTGATCAGCTGTTTCGCATCGATCTCGCGCCCATTGCCTCGGACGGAGCGGATCAAGAAGGGACCTATTTCTATTCGTCTCCCAAGTTCACTTCGACCTTTCGAATCGCTCAGCTGTTGATTGGTGGCGCTCTGGGCATGACGGTGTGCGCACGCGGGAATGCTCTCGCCGTGGGGCGAGAGGAATGCGATCTGAATTTTCCGCAGGATTGCTACGTCTCGCCGCGGCACTGCACGGTCGAGTCCATCGGAAATAAGTTTCGCTTGACCGATCACGACACGCTGAACGGTACCTATCTGCGCATCAAATCCGAAACGCAGCTCGGTCAGGGCGACTACGTCGCAATCGGGCGCAAGCTCATGCGCGTCGAATTGAACGCGTGAGATCTCGAGCCTCTGGTTCGGCTCCGTGTTACCCCGCCCATTGGGATTGAGGCGGGGTAACCCTACGCCGAAGGCACCGGTGTGCTCGCAGATCTCCTGATTTCCCGAGGGGTCTCGAGAAGACCCCTCGCCCCCGGGCGGGGGCCCCACTCCCCAAAGGCCGCGAGCCAGTGTTCGGCAATGTGGTTACCCCGCCCATAGGGATTGGGAGCGAGGCAACATCCGCGGCCGCACTGGCCCATCGCCAGAGTGCGCCAGCCGCCTAGCGGCGTAGATTCTGCAGCACCTGGCCGTACTCGTGCGCAGTCGCCGCCAAGTGCACCCCGGGTCCGTCGCCGCGGGCCGCCCCCTTTGGGGAGTGGGGCCCCCGCCCGGGGGCGAGGGGTCTTCTCGAGACC
>JANOIG010000096.1:0-1556 GCA_031407405.1 Deltaproteobacteria bacterium | reverse complement strand
TCCGCGTTGTGCCGCTCGGCCTTGCCGATGCGGTCGAGGAGGTCAGCGTTCTGCTTCCTCAGCTTCTTATTCGTATCCCAGAGGCTCTGGTTGTTGTCGAGCGCGAGAGCCATCACCTGGCCCTGCTCTTTGACCACGCCCTGCACGGACTTGATGCCGCGCGCGTAGCTCTCCGCGTCGCTCGTCACTTCAAACTGTTGCGGGTGACCTTCCAGGTCGCGAATTAGTCCCATTATCGTGTTGCCTTTCGCTGCAATCGTCGTGTCTCTACGTCGAGCTTTCCGAGCCGCTGGCGTTGACGCTGTTTGAGCAACCTACGGCGTAGCCCCTTGGCCTCGGCCGGTGCCATGTCGTGGTGAGGGGCGAACTTGGCCACGCCGGTGAGGCGCATGCGACGGTTCTCGCCTTGGTGCTGCCGGAAGTCGACCGGGCGCGGGTTGAGCATGTCGGGCAGGTCGCCGTCATCGCGGCTCCATGCCCATGATGGGCCTCGGGGCGAGCGTCAACTCATCGAGAGGGTCAGGTTTCACGCCACCACCTCACCCCGGGCGCGCTTCATGGCCCGTTCTATGGCCCACCGCTCGCGAGCTGCGAAGTCCTTCGGCGCGTCGCTGCCATCCTCGGGCAGCTCAGCAATGGGCTTCGGCCTGGGCTTGGTTGGCGCCTCCGCGGCCTTTGCCGCAACCTTGACCTTTGGGCGCGGCTTGACCTCTGGAGCCTCCTCGTCGCCCGCCATGGCTGCCAGTTTGCGCTTTAGGACCTTGTCCGCCACTTCCTCGGGGTCGGCACTGTACTCGTCGAGCTTCGGGTCGTGGTACTGCTCCATTTCGTCGGCAAAATCGGTCTCCCACCCGGCGAGCTGACGGAGCTTGTGGCCTTTCGGGATCTCGGCGCCCCAGTCCACGGTTGAAACGGGCTTTGCCGCCGGCTTTTCGGGCTCGGAAGTCTTTTCTGTCTCCTTTGCCGCTGGCTTGGCCGATTCCGCCTCACGTTTCAGCCGGGCGTTCTCTGCCCGTAGCTTGGCCATATCGGGGCTGACCACCCCACGGCGAGCTCGGGCCCGCATGTAGTCGTCGATGCTGATGCCGCTGTTCTCTTTGAACGCCGCGTCACCAGCGTCGAAGTCCACGCGCGAATAGTCGAATGTGCCGTCAGGCTTCGTGACGATGCTCTCTTTGGTGGCGCCCCACAGGTCAGCGATAGGCGCCAGCTGCTTGCCCGCCGTGGTTACCTTCTCGTCGATGCTCTTTGCTTCCGTGAGCTTGGCTTCAGCGGCCGCCATCGCCTCTTGCTCGCGCTTGGTCAGGTCGCCGACCATCTTGCGTTTCTTGTTGGTGAGCCTGACCCATTCGGCGGTGCTGTCCGCGTCGGCCTTGAACACCTGATTGCGCACCTCGGCCGCTTCCTCGGGGTTTTCCTCGGCCCACTTGCGGATGTTTTTGAGGGTGAACTTGGGCTCTTTGGCGGGCTCAGTAGTGGTCGTGGTTTCGGCGGACTTCGACTCGGCGGGTTTCGGTGCCTCCGCCGGCTTTGTCTCGCTCTTCGTACTGGTAGAC
>JANOIG010000093.1:0-3152 GCA_031407405.1 Deltaproteobacteria bacterium | reverse complement strand
CATCGTGGGCGTGGCCGAGAAGGCTACACCCACCGACGCTTATCTCGCTAGCGAGCCGCTGCAGGAGGTCGAATGCACCACCAATGGTGGCGACGTGACGAGCACGGGCTTGGTCTACCAAGAGCTCAGCATCATGACCGGCGGCTTGCGCTTCCCACTCTGCCAATTTAACGGCTTCGACGTCGTGTTTCGGCGCATCGCTGAGGATGTGGTGCAAACCAGCAACATCGCTTGCGACTTCGCCATCCCGACGCCGCCCGCGGGCGAGGTGCTCGACCTAGCCAAAGTGGCCGTCGCCTACACGCCCAGTAATGGTGACCCGGAGGTACGGTTTGGCCAAACCCCCGCGCTCGGCGTTTGCCAGTCCAACGCCTTCTACATTGCCGACGGCAAATTGAATCTCTGTCCCGACGCCTGCACCACCATCCGCAACGATCCGACGGCGAGCGTAGCGGTGCTGTTCACCTGTGAGGATACGTTCCTTGACCCGCAGTGAGCATCACGGGAGCGTTCTCAGCTCGCGGTGGACGCGGTTGGCAGTGGCCATGGCGTTGGCGCTGAGCGCGAGCCCAGCCTCCGCACAATACACGCGCGACAAATCGGCGCAGAAGAAGATCGACGCGACCATCGCCGAAAACTATTTGAAGATGAACTACGGCCAGGCAGAGGAAGATCTGCTGGGTGTCGTGCGCGCCTGTGAAGACAAGTGTCGGCCTGCCACGCTCGCGAGGGCGTGGATGTATGTAGGCGTCGTGCGCGGCAGCGGCATGGAGGATCAGGCCGGGGCTCGCGAGGCTTTCGAGACCGCGCTCGGTCAAGATCCGAGCGTCACCCTCGATGACGCCCTGGCCACACCCCAGACGACGAACACCTTTCGGGCGGCCCGGAAATCAAAACAACCCGACAGCGGAAAAAAAACCATACCGATGATCGGTGCGTCCCCAATGAGTGGCGCATCGACTCCGGAGGAACCGTCCGGGGACGAGTCGGAAGCACCGGCGAAAAAGCGCGCCCCGCTTTCGTGCACTCCCAGCGTGAGAGAAGTGCAGACGCGGCGGCCCATCCCGTTTGACTGCCGTGCCGACGCGGAGGTCGTGCGCATGAGCCTGCGTTATCAGGAGCATGGCGAGGCGAACTGGAAGACCATCGACATGCGGCGAACCGGTGACAGCTTCCAGGCTCAGCTGCCGTGCGAAGCCACCATGGATTCGGGCAACATCAACCTGTTCATCGTAGCCACAGACGAGATGGGCGATCCCGTGGACACGCTCGGCAGCAAGGGCGAGCCGCTGCGTTTCGCCATCAATCCGCAGAGCAACGAGGTGCCCGCGTATCCGGGCGAGGACCCTCCCGCGCGTTGTGAAGAAAAGGTGATCTGTCCGCCGGATTTCCCCGGTTGCGAGGACACGATGTCGGCCGATACGGGCGCTGACGAATCAGAGGACAAGGCGGGCCTCACGGGTGAAACGCAATGGTTCGGCCTTCATTTCGCCGCCGACATTGGCTTCATTGGCGGGACGAACGTGTGTTCCGAAAGTAATACCGATTTCGACTGCTTCGCCTCGGGCTCTGAGTCGCCCTACCCGAGCGTGTTACCCGACGGAGTCGATGGCGGAGCCGACGAGCTCGGCGACCCTTATCCTGGCACCGGCATAGGATCTGGCGCCTCCGCCGGAACCATGCGTGTCTTGCTCAGCTACGACCGAGCGTTTTCGGAGCGGATCACGGCTGGAGCACGGCTCGGCTATGCGTTTGGGGGAGGCCCCGCCACCAGCAGCGGGCAAAGCTTTCTGCCGGTGCACGCGGAGGCGCGCCTCAGCTACTGGCTGCGCGGCACGAACGCGAGCGGCTTGAGGCCCTATGTTCACATCGGGGGCGGCATCGCGCAGGTCGACATCAAAAAAGGTGATGTCACGGTTCGCGACTGCTCGGAGGAAGCGGGGCGCGCCGCCTTCCTCGACTGCATCGATGCCGTAAATGCGTACGACTCCGCGAATCAGCCCGACCTGCCTAGCAAGACCCTGGATGCCTACCGAAAGCTCGGCAATGGCTTCGCCACTGCGGGCGGTGGTGTACTTTTGCCGCTAGGCGGGAATGCTTCGGTTCAGCTCAATCTGAATGCCATGTTGATGCTGCCCTCCTCTGGCTTTGTGGTGCAGCCGTCCCTTGGGCTGGTTTATGGGCTCTAACGGGCAAGGGTTTTCAGGCTAGAATCCCCATCGGTGCGGAGCATCCGGTGTTCCGCGTCATTTTCCGTGATCAGCGCAAACCTCTCGAGCATTAGACGAACGCATGCCCAGCGCCATGATGACCGTCGACGAAGCCCCAGCGGGTGCGCCTCTGGCCGACGCTGCAGCGGCGCGAATGCGGCTGGAGCGGATGTTTCGAGCCCACCACGAGCTCATCTGGCGCACCTTGCGGCGCCTTGGCCTCTCAGCGGATTTGGCGGCTGACACGACGCAGCAAGCCTACCTCATCGCCGCCGAGCGGCTCGAGAACATCCGTACGGGTAGCGAGCGGGCCTTCTTATTCAGCACCGCCATTGGGCTAGCGCGGACCAACTTCCGCAGAAGCCAGCGCTGCCAGCTTCAGAGTGACATGGATTTGCACGCCGACCCCTCGCTCCGTTCCGAGCAGCTCAATAACCGATGTAGCGCGATGGAGCTCATGGACCGAGTGTTTTCCAAGACGGACCCGGACCTGGTGACCGTCTTCGTGCTGTTCGAGCTCGAAGGGCTGTCGGCTCCGGAAATATCGCAGCTCGTCAACATCCCGGTCGGCACTGTGGCTTCCCGTCTACGGCGCGCCCGGGCGACGTTCCGGGCCGCTGCGCGACGCATGGAGCTCGCCCATGCCGGGGAGTTGAAGTCATGAGGGAGCCAAAGCGGCTCTTGTCACAGGGCGCGACTGACTTCGAGCGGCAATTATTGCGCTCGGTCATGGACGAGCGTCCGTCTGCACTGCTCAGGTCGCGCATGCAGCGCGGGCTTGGGCTAGTGGGGCCACTGGCTTGGGCGGGCAACGTCAAAGCGATGTTTGCCGCGCTCACGACCAAAGGGGTGAGCGTAGCCGTGGCAGGAGCCGTAGCGGCGGGTGGCATCGCCACCGGCGCGGGTTTGGTGCCGGGCTTGCTGGGCAATGTTTTCGAGGGC
>JANOIG010000154.1:0-2495 GCA_031407405.1 Deltaproteobacteria bacterium | reverse complement strand
CGTGCCGGCTTCGACGTCACGCGCGTGGTGGACGCGGGCGCGCTGTTCGTGGTCGCGCGCGCCAACGCCACGACCGCTGACCAGCTCCCCCTCGCTTACTCGGCCGAGCGGCTCGAGGCCTCCGAGCAAACCGCCGCCTGGGTCTCGGTGCGCCTGCAAAGCTACGCCAACCTCAGCAAGCTCTCTTACCTGCTAGCGCAACGCGGCGGCTCGGCCGAGCTCACGGCTGCGCTCGTGCGCACCGTCGCCTTTCCGAGCTTCGTCACGCACCTGGTCGAAACCTGCGCCAACTTCGTGGAGCAACTGGTCGCGCAGGGCCAGCTCGAGCAGGCCGTCGCGGTAACGCTGGCCGTCGCGTCCGGACCGCACCCCAGCGAGCTGCGTCAGGAATTTCGAACCTTCGCCGAGCGCCTGGGCGCTGCGCCCGAGGCCTTGGCGGCCACGCACTAGTCCCTAAACAAGCGATAGACGAGCGCGCAGCGCGCGTGCGCGGTGGGTTTGGGGAGCGGGCGCAGGTGTCGGGACCGGTGATCCGGGAGCGGGATCGGATTGTGGGATGGGCATCGGTCCTTTTGGAGAAGGGGATGGGGGATTTGAGCAGCGGTCTGGGCGGGCCGAAGTGCGCCGCCCAGACCGGATGGCTACCAGGCGTCGAGGAAGCGGAAGAGCAGAGGCAGCTCGGGGCGCCAAGCGAGCAGTCGGACGGTGAGCGAGCGTGCGTGCGCCGCGATTTGAGCTGGGAGCAAGATGAAGCGCTGAAGGAACGAACGAAATTCCATTCTGAGGACGCGTAGCTGGTCGGCTTGGTGTTCCTCACGTCGTCGAGGCTCGACGGGCAAGAGAAGTGCGAACCAAGCTTTCAAAGTCCAGGCCAACGAGGCGATGACCATGTAGGCCCAGTTGGAGTCGAGCGTGTTAAGCGGAGCGCGTAGAGCGCGGGAGCCTTTGAGCTGCGCATGGATGTTTTCTTGGTTGCAACGATCGTTGGACTCAGCGACGACCTCTTGTTGGGACAAGCGACGGTCGTTGGTGACGTAAAAGAAGTAGCGGAAATTGGTCCCCATACTGAGCTGCCCGCGCTCTTCTTCGATGAGCTTGCGCAGGACGACGATGCGGTAGCTGCGCTTGGCCCTGTGCGGCTGATGCTCGAACTCGGCGGTGTCTTCGGAGACGAGGCGCTTGTTGAGGTAGCCGCGGTCGCGAACAATCTCCGCTTTGACGCGTGGGGGGCGGGCTCGTTTGTTGGCGAAGGCATGGCTGGCCTTTCGTTGAAGGTCCTCGAAATCCCCCGGGTGAACGTCATCGGCGCGCTCAACGAAAGGCGGATTGGCGTCGTGCCCGAGCACGAAACGCACGCCATACTCGTCCCAGCGATCCAGATGAGCACTCATGGAGAAGTCGGTGTCGCCGCGCAGGAGAATGTCGGTAAAGCCGGCACGTCGGCAGAGCTCGATCGCCTTGTCGAGCACGGCCGGCGCCCCGTCGTGGGACGGACGGTTGCCGCTGCGATTGACGATGAAGAGCGGCTCGCCGGTATTGGCGAGCGAGACGACGAGCGGGTGATATCCCCAGACGCCCTTGTGCGAGAGGTCCATGCCGAGCTTGCACTCGCCCGCGGTACCGACAAGCGTACCATCGGCGTCGATACGCGCCGTTTCTTGAGTGAGAGAACGGCGGCTCATCTTCCAGACCCGCACGCGAGCATCGTTGAGCACGTCCATCAGGCGCCAGACGGCTGCCGAGTCGAAGCGACGGCAGAAGTCGCCTGCCGTCGTCGGATCGGGAATTGCCCGCGCTCCAAGGAGGTCCAGGAAAGCCGTGTCGTTACGTCGCAGCTCGATATCATCGAGCACTTGACCGCCGCAGAGCAGGTTGTAGGCGATGTTGAGGACGTGGTCGGAGTCTTGATAGGGGCGAGCTCGCTTCAGAATATCCAGCCGGGAATCGAGCAGCGCTGGCAGGCCGATACGGCGCACCATGCGATGGATGACGCCGAGCCCACCGCAGCCCACAGCGGCCGTGCGCTCGGCGAGCTCGTACGTGGGCTGCGGACCATGAAACTCGGGTGTCCCGTGCTGCCGCGGCTCAGTGCCGCCGATCAGCGGCGCGAGCCGCCGCAAGATCTTCTGCTTTCCCCGCTGCAATTGTCGTCGTAGCTTCGGCTTCACCTGAAAGGGTCTCCCGGTGTTGTTTGGTTGGCTTCGCAACCGCCAAAACACCGGGGGTTTCAGAAAATTCCCGGAGCTATGCTCGCGCGTGCGCTTGTTTAGGGTCTAGTGCTCAGCGATCGCTCAACCGACTTGGGCGGTGCGCGTGATCTCGCCCATGCGGCCCGAACGATAGTCGTCGAAGGCCTGTAAGATCAGCGACGAGCCAGGCGTGGCGCGCTCACTCGAAGACGTGGCCAGGGCCTTGCGCATGAGCCCCCGCACGTTGCAGCGGCACTTGAAGCACGAAGGGCAGAGCTTTCAACAGCTGATCGACGCCCGCCGCCG
>JANOIG010000065.1:0-29559 GCA_031407405.1 Deltaproteobacteria bacterium | reverse complement strand
CTCTACCTCGCGGCGCGCGAACCTGACGTCCCTCTCCGAGGTGTCATCGAGAGAATGCTAAATGCCAATCTGCTGGCAGGGGTGCATTCAGTCTCGTATGAAGCGGTAGGCGTTCTCCGTGGCGATCTGAATCTGCTTCGGTGGGAGGCGACGCGGTTTCTGGCTGCGGCTTGTACGATTTTTCTCGACTACGCGGAACGCAGCCCCAGCCTCGTCAAATTGTCTGAGCTGTGGGCGCCCTATCGGCGCTGGTGGGACTTGCTCGCTCCTGGAGATGCTATCGTAACGTTCAACTACGATCGGGTTTTGGATCTGCTCGACGCTCACTATCACCAGAAGACCATCTCACTCGCCTTGATGCCTAGGGGGATGTTTGACGGCTTCGTCAAGGAATCGATCCCAGTCTATCATTTGCATGGCCAAGTGGGTTGGACGGGGGAATCAGCCGTTCAGGACGGCAAGAGGCCTGTTGCCCACCTTCAGCCTGAGCACGCCATCTTGGCGACCCCAGGGGACGGCAAACGAACCTTAGCCACTGGCCTGCTCAAACCATTGTGGGACGATGCTCTATCCAGGCTTTCCAAGGCCGAGGCCGTCGTCTTTGTGGGTTACAGATTCCCTCCCACGGACTCGATGGCTAAAGGAGACATTCTCTCCGCGCTGGCAGGCGCAAAGGTCCACGTCGTCCTCGGTCCACACAACCCCGACTCCCTTCGGCTACGTCATATGATCGGATGGAAGGTGCCACCGGCTCGAATCCGTAACCACGAGATGTATGCTCAAGATTTCATGTCGCTCTTCGAAACAAAGCCTCTTGTCTCTATGACGGGGCTCGGGACCAGCGACTAGTCAGTCCAGCGTAGCTCTGCAGAGAGCTGCTTCCTCTACGATCCAAACCCGCGTCCGGCCCGGAGCGGCGGGTTTCAGCTAGACGCAGCCGATTCCCACGTTGCTAACGGGCCCGCTGGCACAAAGTGTGCTTCTGGAGCGGCTCGCTCGAATGGAAGGGAGGTCGGCAGCGTTGAGACGCCAACCGTGCAGTCGTGCTCGGTGGCACCCACGAGGAGCTGGGTCCAGCTGGAGAGCTGCAGAAATGCCCCCAAGCTCGCGGATCCACAGCAGCAGTGTTTCACGCGTGTGACAGTCCGCGGAATCGAGTCAGTGCAGCCGAGGTCGCTTGTGCAACAGGAGTCGCAGCGTATAATTGCACTAAAATCGCTGCGGTGTCAATCCTACAGGTGGTGGAGGTCGTATGAAGCGTAACGAGAAATGGCTGACGATCGCGGGCTTGGGAGGTGCGCTGCTCTTGGTGGCAAGCGTTGCCGGTGCCCAGGAGGTCAAGGAGTCCAAGTCGGACGATGGCTACGGCTATCTATTCTCGGACGATCCGCTCAATGCGGGGGGGTTCGGTGAAACCGAGGGGCTCATCACGGTCCGTCGCATACCCGCTCGCATGACACTGATCAGGCCTCGCACATCCTTCGTTCCAGAGCTGCTCAAAGCCGTCCAACACATGTGAGCCTGGCGCGAGCTGGTGGGTTGGCCCCCCCAGGGCTCGCGTGCTATTTGTGCAGTGATTTTGCGGTGTCGACGAGACTGAGGAACTCTCTGCGGTAGCCCTGCGGATCTGAGCCAATTGCACCCGCGGCGAGCTCACGAGCCATGGCGAAGCTGGCAGAGCCGCGCGTCTTCGAGTCCTTTAGCGTCATGCCGAAGGCGGCGACTGCGGCAGAGAACCGGAAGGTCGGACTGGATTGGGCCAGCGTTTGCTCAGCGTCTCCGACCACACGCTCGAGCAGCTTGCTCTCTGCTGCGTCGGGCTCTTTGTAACGCAGCTTGATGGTGCAAAGCTCGTTAGAGTCCGTGTTCGGTGAGCGACCCGTGGTTTGGTACTTCAAGGCGTCGACGCCGCCGGCTTCGATCGCCACGCCAGGAGGCACGATCTCGTACAGGGCGGTCACGCTGTGGCCCGCGCCGAGCTCGCCTGCGTCTTTGTTGTCGTCGTTGAAGTCGCGCGCCGCGAGCCGGCGGTTTTCGTAGCCGATCAGGCGGTAGGCGGCCACCTGAGCCGGGTTGAACTCGAGCTGCAGCTTAACGTCCTTGGCTAGAGTCAGTAACGTGGCCCCACCCTCCGCGACGAGCACCTTGCGAGCTTCCGAGAGAGAGTCGATGTACGCGTAATTGCCGTTGCCCTTGTCGGCCAGGAGCTCGAGCGTCGAGTCCTTATAGTTGCCCATTCCAAAGCCGAGCACGCTCAAGAACACGCCCGTCTTGCGCTTGGCCTCAATCAGCTTCAGCAGATCGCTCTGACTGGTTGCGCCGACGTTGAAGTCACCGTCCGTGGCCAGGATCACCCGATTGATGGCTTTAGGACGGGCCATGCCCGCCGCGACCGAATACGCTAGCGCAATACCGTCGCCGCCATTGGTGCTACCCCCGGCCTCTAGCCGATCGAGCGCGGCCAAGATGCTCGCTTGTTGGTTACCTGCGGTGGGAGAAAGCACGAGCCCGCTCGCTCCCGCATAGACCACGATGGCCAGCTGGTCCCGTTCGGTCAGCGTTTCGGCCAAGGTGGTGAGCGAGCGCTTGAGCAAGGGCAACTTGTTCGGGCTCTCCATCGACCCGGAGACATCCAGCAGGAAGACGAGGTTCCTCGCCGGCAGCTCGGCGCTGGACAGGCGTTTGCCCTGTAGCCCGACGTGAAGCAGCCGGTGTTTTTCATTCCAGGGTGCCTGCGACACTTCGGTGGTCACGCTGAAAGGTGCGTCGCCGGTGGGGTCTGCGTAAGCAAATGGGAAGTAGTTGATGAGCTCTTCGATACGCACCGCTCCTTCTGGAGGGAGCTGGCCCTGGCTCAAGAAGCGGCGAACGTTGCTGTAGGATGCGGTGTCGACGTCGATCGAAAAGGTCGACAACGGGCTGTCCGCCGCCCTGACAAAGCCAGTCTCTTCGACCGCGGCATACGCTTCGGTATTGAAGTCCGGCGCGACGCTGGCGCTGGGCGGGCTGGGGCTCATGACGCCACTCGGAGCAAAGCCGCGTCCTGTCAGCGCGCGCGCTTTGGCGGGTGAAGGGGCAGACTCGCCTTCGTCGCTCATGAGCTCATGCATGAGCCGTGCGGAGCCGCCGGCCTTGCGCTCCTGGGCAGGGACGATGGACGCCGAGTCCTCCTCCGGTTCTAACTGGGCGGTTGACGGCGACGCCGGTTCTGGCACAGGTGCTGCCAGACCGTCATGCTTGGCCAAGCCCACTTCAGCGGGCGTGCTGTGATGTGTCGCCCTCTGCCCTGCCGTGGCTACGGTGTCTGCTGAGTTCTGCTCGGGTGAGCGATGGCAGCTCGCGTAAAGCAGCGTCAATGCCACGGCGCCTATCCAACCTCGATATGTCTTCATCATGTGTTTGCTCCTCACGTGTGCTGGGCAAACGAGGCGCCGCGCTCGGCCTTACACGGTCAGTGCTCTTTCTTTGTGCCCGCCCCGTTGCAGCACGCCCGACAGGCCAGGTGGCCAGCGCTGGGCGCCCTCGAGGCCGATCCGAGGAAGACGCCATCGACACCGTCCGTAGATCGCGGAAACTTACGCAATCGTCGGGGCCCGTGTAAGCTCGAGCGCGCTGAGCGCGTTGATTCTTCAGGGCTCTCTGCCACGAGCGGCAATGCCCACAAACGATGCACCGTGGACGCAGACCTGAACGACACCGGCCAGCGCAGCTGGGAACGGCAACGTGTGGCACGGGCCGTGGATGGCGACGCGGAGGCTTTCGGCGAAATCTACGATGCGTATGCGGAGCGCATTTATGGCCGCGTCCTGTACCCCTTACTCGGCAACGCCGCAGCGGCCGAAGACGCGCTAGCGGAGACCTTCCGCGTCGCTTTTCAGCGCCTGAAGGATTTCGAGCCCGGCAATGTCAGCATTTATTTTTGGCTGTCGAGGATCGCAAAGCACAAGGCGCTGGACATGCATCGCGCACGCAAAGTCACCGGGCGCGCCCTGGCCAACTTCGAGTCCTTGCTCGAGCCGGGAGCCTGCAACGCCGATTCGCCCGAGCAACTGCTGGACCAGGAGCTGTCGAGAAAGCAGCTCGGGCAAGCCGTGCAGAGCACCCTCGCTCAGCTGAACGAGCGCTACCGCACCGCGATAGCGCTCAGGTTTCTGCAAGACCAGCCGCGGGAGCTGTGCGCGGAGCGTTTGGGGGTCAAGTTGGGCACCTTCGACGTCCTGCTCCTAAGAGCCTTGAGAGCCTTTCGCAAACACTGGGACGCGCTCGCACACGAGAGGCTCTCGGCGTATGAACGGGAAGCGCCATGACTGACGACCGTATCCTCGACGAGGCGGATCCGGAGGAAGCTCGCGCTGCTGAAGCGCTGCGCCAGGCGCTCGACGGGGGCTCGGGTGGAGCGCACCTGCCCGACACCGCGTTGCAAACCGCGGCGCTGCTGCGCTTCAGCGCCCAGGGCGGACAGCTGAATGCCGAGCGCCGAGCGCAAATCCGGCAAGAGCTGCTGGCAGCGCTGCCCAAAGCCGAGTCACGTCGCTCGGGTTGGGGGCGTTGGCTCGGTGTGTGGCTGCCGCTGGCCTGCGGAGCCGCAGCGGTGATCGCGCTGAGCATCCGTGGGGTGGCGCCCACGTCCGAGACGGCAGCGGTGGGAGCGGCACCCACCGAGCTGGCCAGAATGGGCGAGCGGGCGGAGGTGGCGGCCGCACCACCGGCGGCAGCAGCGCCTTCGGATCTGGCTGAAGCATCAGAAGAAGGAGAAGAGATGGTTGCGGCGTCGCAGGCCAAGAGTGGCGCCGCGGCGCGTCCGGGGTTGGCAGACCTGAAAGCGAAGTCCGAGCTGGGCGCAGCGACGGGGCTTGGCGAGCTGGCCGTCGCGTCGCGCGGCGCCGAATCGGAGGCGCTGGCGCACGCTGCACGAAAGCCAGTGCGCAGCCTGGGCCTCAAAGACGACGACGACAGTCAACCATCGACCCCGCGCAGGGCGCCGGCAAAAGTACAAGACGTGGCCGTGGCCGCCCGCGAGTATCGGGCAAAGTTATTGCCCACCCTGGGAGATAGCCGAATCGAGCAAGCCCATGCGGAGGCAGATGCCGCCCGCTCGCGCGACGAGCTCCGAAACGCCGAACGCAACTTGACCCAGATCGTCCAGGCCTCCGTCGACACCGAATGGGGCAGCGCCCAAACGCGCCTCGTGCGCCAAGACCTGTTCTGCCGGCTCGCCGAGACGGCGCTGCGCCTCGGCCAGCCTGAAACCGCCTTGCAATGGACCCGTCAAGGGCTCGACTTGGATGGCCCCCCTACCCCCTTCCTGGCTCAGCTCTCGGCGCTCGAGGGCCAAGCGCGAGACGCGCTCGGCGACCGAGACGGCGCGGCGAAGAGCTACATGAAGGCACTCGAAGTCAACGAAGCGCTGCTCGACGAAAGCTTGGACGGACACTGATGCCACAAAACCGAAAACCGCTGGGGCAAGCGTTGCGGATAGCGCTCGGCGCTATCGTGCTTTGCCAAGCCTGCCTAACCAAGGAACCGTCGCGAGAGGGCGTCCCGAGCTCCACCCCAAGCCCCGCACCCACGGCGCCAGAGCCCGCCGCGGCAGAAGGCGAAGCAGCAGACGAAACGATCGACTCCGCGCCAGCTCTAGAGCCACCCAGCGAAGATGTGGGCGGCGGCGCCCCATCCCAATTTGCCCCCGCCCCTCCGAGTGGCTCCTCAGCGCCTAGCAAAGCCCGAGCTCGCCGTGCCCCCGCACGGGAGTCCAAGAGCGCCGAAGGCGCCGAGCTACAGAAGAGCGCGTTGCCAGGGGCTCAGGCTCTCGTCCAGCGCCTGGATGACGCCGTCGTCCTCGGCACGCCGGATTGCCCCTCGGCTCGCAATCGAAAAACCGCCATCTGCGATCTGGCGCGCCAGATCTGTGAGCTCGTCGATCGAGATCCGAACGTGGCCTCGGTGGCCCAGTACTGCGACGACGCGAAACAGCGCTGCAGCGAAGCCGCGCAACGCACCATAGAACGCTGCGACCGCTGAGCCAGCTCAAAGCAGGAGTGGCTGGTTAACGGTTCTTCTCGAGCGACTTGCGGTATTGCTGCGCAACTCGGCCGATGAAAAAGCGTTGCGGCAAGAGGCGCGTGACGACGGAGCCCAGGCGGTACATCATACCGGGGCTGTGGAGGTAGGCTCGATCACGGAAGGCTTGCACCGCCTCGCGTGCGCAGCGGTCCACGGGCATGAGCCAGCCGCGCAGGTCGTTGAAGCGGTGGCCGTCGGTCATCTCGGTGCGGATGCCGCCCGGCACGAACGTGGTCACGCTGACGCCTCTCGGTAGCATTTCGTGGTGCAGGCCGCAGCCGAAGTTGACCAAGAAAGCTTTCGTCGCCGAGTACGCCGTCTGATACGGGATGGGCATCAGCCCGGCCATGCTGGCCACGAGCATGAGCCCGCCCTTTTCCCCACGCTTCTCCAGATACGGCAACAAGAGCGTGCTCATGCGCACCACGCTGGTCACGTTGATGGCGTGCATGTTCTGATAGTCGGGCCAACTGAGCTCATCCCAATTGCCGAAATGGGTCACGCCCGCGTTCAGGATGGCGCCGTACAAGTCGCAATCCCGCGTCGCCTCTTCGAAGACGCGGTCGGCTTGGTCGTCTTGGCTCAAATCGGCCGTCACTACCCGCACCGAAACCCCGTGAAGCGTCTCGATTTCGGCAGCCAGCTCGAGCAGGCGCTCTTTTCGCCGTGCCACGATAATCAAGTTGGCGCCGAAGTCCCGCGACAGGACACGCGCCATCTCGCGACCGAGGCCGGACGAGGCGCCCGTGACCAGCACCCAGCGATTCATCAGATCGAGCGGTTTCATGCCGGCACGGTGTAGCGAAAGGCGGAGGTCGCTTCAACGTTTGTCGGGGTTCTTTACTCGGGGCTCTCCACGCCGGTGGTGTCGATGACCGGCTCCGACGAGCCGCGGCGCTGCGCCATCGACCCACCGAGGCCCCCGCGATCACTCGGGCCGTGAAGCGGTGGATGCAGCACGAAACGCTGTTCGAATTCCACCGAGAGCCGCCGGCGTAGCCACTTGGCGACCCAGCGCCGGCTCCAAGGCAGGAGCAAACCCGCGGCGATCACGTCGGTGGCCAGGCCCGGAGCCATCAAGAGCGCGCTGCCGACCCACACCAACATGCCGTCCGTGATCCCCTCTTCCGGCGGCCGTTGTGCCGCGAGCGCCTCCCGCCAGCCACGCCACACGCGCCTGCCTTCCCGCCGCGCCAGCGCGCCGCCCAGCATGCCCGTTCCTAGCGCCAGGGTCAGCGTCTCCCAAAACCCGATGCTGTGGCTCAACCAAACCAAGAGGCCCAAGTCCGCGAGTTGCAGGGCCAAGAGCAGGAACAGGATTCGGCGCAGCACCTGAAAATACTATAGGTCCATGCTGGGGCTCTGCCCAGCAGGCGAGCGGGTGAGACCCACGTCAGCCCTTGGTCCGGGCTGGACATCGCCGCAGACTACAATATATCGAGATCATGCCCAACTTCGCGGCCCTGGCGCGGCAGAGCGCCGTCATGGTGCCGAGCCCGAGCTGGGACACCTTGGTGGTGACCGGCCCCGACCGGCGCTCCTGGCTGGAAGGCCTCGTCACCTGCGAGCTCAAGCAGTTGAGCCCTGGGCAGGGCACCTGGGGGCTGGTGCTCAATCGGCAGGGCAAAATCCAGAGCGTGCTCTGGGTGGTCGCCGACTCCGACAGCTTATGGTTGGCGCTGGCACCCGGCACCCTGGACACCGTCGAGCCCGAGCTCGCCCGGATGTTGATCATGGAGGATGCCGAGCTCGCGCGGCCGAGCGAAGCCCACACTTGGTTCGCCCTGCACGGGCCCGAGGCTGCTGAGCGCGCCGCCGCGCTGGCGACGCTCGCGTCGGGTCGCTCGGCCCCCATCGACTGGACCGGTCTCGGGGGCGCGGCCCTGGTGGCTCCAAGCGTACGCGCCGCCGACATTCTCGCTGCTTCTGCAGGCCTGCAGCTCGGCGCGGAGGACTGGACTCGCCTGCGCCTCGAACGCGGGCTGCCGGAGTTCGGAGCTGATTTCCAGAGTCAGGACAGGCCCCACGAGGCAGCGCTCGAGCGGCGCGCGGTGAGCTGGACCAAGGGCTGCTACCTCGGACAGGAAGTCGTCTGCATGCAAGACATGCGAGGCAAGGTGAAGCGCAGCCTCAGGGTGCTCGCGGTGGCGGCACCACGTGACGCGGAAGTGAAGGCCGGCGCAGAGCTGCTCGACGCCAGCGGCCAAAACGTGGGCACAGTCACGGCGGTAGCCTTTAGCGAGGTCGCGGGCAGCTGGCTCGCCATGGCCAGGCTCAAGCTCGACTCCTCTGAGCTCCGGTATAGCGCCGGCGAAAGCGCGGTTTGGGCAGCGCGCCTAGCCCAGCCCGTGTAACGGAGCGAGAGCGGCAGATGCAACTGGACTCGAAGCTACCGGGCGTCGGCACCACCATCTTCACGGTCATGTCGAAGCTGGCCGAGCAGACCGGCGCGTTGAACCTGGGTCAGGGGTTTCCTGATTTCGAGCCCCCGGCGGCCTTCGCCGAAGCGCTTCAGCGCCACGTAAAAGCTGGCAAAAACCAATATGCGCCGATGGCAGGCGTGCCGCGGCTAAAAACTCAGATCGCCAAGAAGCTCGGGCGGGACTACGGCTGCAGCCTCGACCCCGAGACACAGCTGACGGTGACGGACGGGGCTACGGAGGGCATCTTCGACACCATCACCGCCGTGGTTCGACCCGGTGACGAGGTCATCGTCTTCGACCCCTGCTACGATTCGTACGAGCCGGCAGTGTTGTTGCAAGGCGGCCGCGTCGTTCACCTGCCCCTCGGCGTCGATTATCGCATCGATTGGCAGCGCGTTTCAGACGCCATCACTGCCAAGACGCGGCTGATCGTCTTGAACTTTCCGCACAATCCGAGCGGCGCGTTGCTCGACTCAGACGACCTCGACACGCTGAACGACCTGGTTCAGAGCACCGGAGTCTTCGTGCTGTCGGACGAAGTCTACGAGCACATCGTGTTCGACGGCCGCCAGCATCAGAGCCTACTTCGCCACGCTGAGCTCAGGGAACGCAGCTTCGTGGTGGGCTCGTTCGGCAAAGCCTTTCACGCCACGGGCTGGAAAGTAGGGTGGGTGGCTGCCCCCGAAGCGCTCAGCCTCGAGCTCCGCAAAGTGCACCAGTTCGTCACCTTCAGCACGTCGACCGCGGCGCAGCATGCGTTTGCCGACTTGCTGGAGGAGCACTCGCAGCTGCTGGTGGACCTGCCGGGCTTCTACCAGGAAAAGCGCGATCGCTTCCGTCGCCTGATCGGCCCATCCAAGTTCCGTTTGCTGCCGGTCGCCGGCACCTATTTTCAGCTCGCCGACTACTCGGAGCTGTCGAACGAGCCCGACCTGGTCTTCGCGCGCCGCCTGGCGATTGAAGCGGGGGTCGTGGTCATCCCCGTCTCCCCCTTCTATGAGCCGGCCGCCTTCCAGCAATTGCCTCACCAGCGCATCATCCGGTTCTGCTTCGCAAAAAATGACGTGACCTTGGAGCACGCGGCGGTGCGTCTGTGTGAGCTTCGAGCGTAAGGCGCCAGGGCACGACAATGAGCGCACTGCGCTGCCGAGCAGCGGAGCCCCCTCTCACCCACAATAGGGCCTCAAAACCTGGAAACGTTAGCGGCTGACCGACTGAAGATGACAACGCCTATCAGTTTCAGTTTGCACACGAGCCGAATGTAAGTAATGCTATGTTTGCAGCGCAGACGGATCTTCACGAGGTTTCAGAGTAGTTTCACAGAGTTGTGGTTTCGCAGAGTTGGGGCTGCCGCCGAAGCACCTGGCGGCAGCCCCAACGAGTCCAAAACCAGCGGGGGATGTTGTTTGGGGTTGTTCGCGGCGTTGCATTGAGCACGATTGGGCTGCACCATCCGCGCATCACGTTGCATGTCCAAGCAGTCTAAGGCCCACACAACAGCAGGCGTAGGAGAAGGACTGAGCTCCTCCGGCGTGCACGTCGACACACCGACTCAGGCGGAGTGGGAAACGATGTGGCGTGAGTGTGACTACGCCACTTTCTTCCAGTCCCCGACCTGGGCAGAGCTTTGGGTCAAGGTCAGCGGTGGCTCGATTGAAAGCGTCCCCGAACGCATCACGTTTCCGGATGGGCGCCAGGCCATCCTCCCTCTGTGCTTCGAGAACAAGTTTCGAGGCTTGCTCAGCCGCTATGTCGCATCACCTCAAGGGACCTTCGGCGGGTGGATCAGCAACCACGCACTCTTGATCGACGAGGTATCGCTGTTGTTGGGCCATCTGCTCGACAACCGCCGCGCGAGCCTGGTTTGGCGCATGAACCCCTACGACCCGGTGGCGTTTGCGGCGGGCAGACGCCGAGGCCTGGCATGCAAGGAGGATCAGACCCACGCTCTGTCGTTGAGTGAGGGCCCAGCAGCCCTGCTCGCGAAGTTCAAGAACGGCTACCGCTCCGACGTCAAGAAGGCCATGAACCGCGGTCGCATCTCGATTGACCTGGCGACCACGATGTCGGAGTGGCAGGCCTATTATCGCGTCTACCAGGAGACACTCCAGCGCTGGGGCCACAAGCCCGAGGAAGGTTACCACTGGGAGATCTTCGAGACGCTCTTCGAGCTTCGGTCACCGCATGTCAAGCTGTGGCTCGGCAGGTATGACGGTTCGATCGTCAGTGGCGAGCTGTGCTTTTACGCCAAGCGGCACGTGGTGTCGTGGCACGCTGCCACTCTGAGAGACTACCTCCGAACGGATGTCGCAAAGGTGCAGATCTTTCACGTGATCCGGGATGCCTGCGACCGAGGACATGCCTGGTTCGACTTCAACCCGAGCGCCGGCCTGGAGGGCGTCCGGGTGTTCAAAGAGAGCTTCAACGCACAGCCCCTGCCAGCTCCGATGATCTATGTCGATTCAACGGTCAAGCGTCGGGTGCGCAGCCTGGCCGCGATGTTCCGGGTGCCGTATGCGGAGCTCACGCTCACGCCCCTCGATGAGGTGCTCAGCCGTGCGCCGGTGTCGACGACGATCCCGAGTCAGGCTGACGTACAGCAGATCAAGGCGGGTTCTTTGGAGGGATGAAGCTCATGGCGCGCTCGGCCAACGCTGTGATGGTCAGACTCGGGTTGACGCCGGGGTTGGCCGACACCGCCGACCCGTCCACCACATATAACCCAGGATAGCCAAAAACCCGGTGCCTGGCGTCAATGACCCCCGAGGCCGCGTCGGCGCCCATGCAGCAGCCACCAAGCAAATGAGCCGTGGTCGGTACGTTGAAGAGCGTCTCGGTGAATAGTGAGATGGGAACGCCATCGGCCTGCTCTGCGTACTGGGCCGCCAGCTCGGAGGCCTCCGGCATGTTCGCCCGCGGCTTGGGACCGCCGTCGAGCGCCGTGCCCATGCTAATCCCAAACAGGCCGCGCCGCAGCCGGAACCGGAGGCTGCCCTCAAAGCTCCGCATGTACAGCAGCACCGCCGTGAACTTCGCCCAGTCGGGCACTGACCAGGCGCGAAAGAAGCGCACGGGGTGGCGCAGCACCGAGAGCAACGCCAACACGATCTTGAGGGCCCCCGGCACGTCTCGCGCGACGTGCGGCAAACCGAGGAAGCGCCAAAAGCCGGACCCCTCGCCGTAACGCACCGCTTCGATGTGCGAGCGCTCATCCGTTTGCAGTAGTGACCCGATGGCGACCCCTTCGCTCATGGATTCGGTGCGCGAATTCATGGTCACCGCGATCAGTGCCTCTTCATTGGTCCTGACGCGGCGCCCGAGCTCGGCGCTCAAACCGGGAAGGGAGCCACTCTTTTGCATCTTCAATAACAGCTCCACCGAGCCCAAGGCCCCCGCTGCGAAAATGACCTGGTCAGCGGCATACGTGACCCTCTTGCGCCGAAAGGCGAAACCCGACTTACCCTCGAGCGCAGTGACTCGATAACTCGAACCCTCCTGCCTGACGTCCACCACCTCCGTGTCGGGACGCAGGGTCAGACCGGCCTTTTTGGCGAAGTAGAGATAGTTCTTGTCGAGCGTATTTTTGGCATCGTGACGGCAGCCCGTCATGCACGCCCCACAGAAACGACAGCCATGGCGCTCGGGGCCTCGGCCGTCGAAATAAGGGTCCGGGGAGGCCTTGCCCGCCGAGCCAAAATAGATGCCGACGTCGGGGATCTGAAAATTTTGGGCCTGCCCGCGCAGCTCGGCCACACGCTGGAGCACTCGATCCGCGGGGAAGAGCCGGGGAACCTTGGCCACGCCGAGCATGTGCTTGGCCGTTTCGTAGTGGGACGAGAGCTCCGCTTGCCAGTCCCCTAGCCCGGCCCAACTCGGAGCCTCGAAGAACGCTGCCTTGGGCGTGGGGAGTGTACAGGCATACCCGAGCGAGCCTCCCCCTACACCGGCGCCGGCAAGCACCGTCACGTTTCGAAAGAAGCGCAGCTGCATGATGCCTCTGAAACCCAAGCGGGGCATCCACAGCCATTTGCGCAAATCCCAGTTGGTCTTGGCAAAATCTCCCGACGAAAAATCCGAGCCCTGCTCGAGCAGCAAGACCCGGTAGCCCTTCTCGACCAGACGCAGCGCCGACACGCTGCCCCCGAACCCGGATCCAATGATCAGGAAGTCAAAACGCCCCTCGGTAGCCATGCTGTTTGAGTCTAGCGTCCCGCGCCCAAAGTTTCGCCCAGGGATTTCTCTAGCCCCGGCGCCGCGAGCGTTCGCCGAGAATGCCGCGGGAGCGCGCCCCGATCTCGAAGTGGCACCCCACATCCGCCAGCGCGAACCGCGCGCCAGCGCTGACATCGAACCCTTCGGGGTGTTCCGTTTTTCGCGCCGTGTTCCAAAGCTGGTCGACGCAACACCGTCATTTTAAACTTGTTGCATGGCTGCAATAACCGTTCAGCTTCTTAGATATGTCAAGTGTCTGCGTTCGTAGACGCTCGCAAGCGAGCAGCGCCCTTTTGGTACTGGCCACCGCGTTCGCCGGCATGGCGTGCGCCGACGTCTCCTCGAGCCGTGTGCAGGTCGATCCGGTAGTCACCGACCCCGCAGTCACCGACCCCGCAGTGACGGGGCCCCATGTCCCCACTTCAGGGCCGGACCCACTATTGCCTCCGATTCCGCCCGAACCGCTGCCGGGCGCGGGAGTGTTCGTAGAAGATCAGGTGCTCGAGATCCACTTGACCTTGGCACCCGCCGATCAGGCGTCGCTCGAGGCAAATGGCGACGACGAGGTCTACGTTCCAGCGCAGGCAAGCATCACTGGTACGGATATCGGTCAGGTGCAGCTCGACCAGGTCGGCATGCGACACAAGGGGGCCTATTCGTTGCACCATTGCTGGAACGACGCCGGCGTGCGCAGTTACGAGGACGAATGTGCCAAACTGTCTTACAAGTTGAAATTCGACGAGTATGCCGCTGACGCGAGGCTCGATGGGCTCAAGCGTCTCAACTTGCACGCTGCGTCCGGCGACGCGACACGCATGCGTGAATTGATCGCCTACAGCACTTTTCGCGAGTTCGGCGTGGACGGTCCGCGCACGGCCATCGCCAAGGTCCACGTCAACGGCAGCTTCGAAGGGCTCTTCATCGCTGTCGAAGCCCTGGATGGTCGCTACACCAAGGCCCACTTTTCGGAAGGCGGCGGTGACGGCAACCTGTACAAGGAGGTCTGGCCGAGGTCGGGGCTCAGCAGCACGAGGCTGGCAGCGTCGTTGAGAACGAACGAAGACGTCGGCGACGTCTCCGCATTCATTGCCTTCGGCAACGCCGTGGGGGCTTCGACGCAGGCGACGTTCGCCGCCAACATGCGCCAGTGGGTGGATCTCGAGCACATTCTGCGCTACATCGCCGTCGACCGCGCGCTCAAGAACTGGGACGGCATCATGGCGTTCTACTCGCCTAGCTCTCCCCACAACTTTTATTGGTACCACGACGTCGGCGGCAGCGGGCGCTTTCAGCTCGTCCCGTGGGACATGGACAACACTTCCTGGGACTTCGACCCGTACATGGACCCCCAGAGCTGGGTGACCGCCGCGCCGGTGCCCGACTGGAACGAAGAGCCCACGAACTGCAGCCCGCGCTCGGTCTGGGATACGAGCGGCAACCTGAGCATCACTCCACCCCGCTGCGATCGATTCCTCGACCTCTTGGCGGAGACCCATTTTGATCGCTTTCAAAGCGCCGCGGACGAGCTCCTGGCTGGGCCCTTCGACCCGGCTCGACTGGTGGCCAAGGTGACCCATTTTAGCGAGCTGCTCGAGCCCATCATCGCCGAGGACCCTTACGTCAATCTGGCCGAATGGCGCTCAGAGCGTGACGATTTCAAGCTGCTCTTGCAACGATCCAGCGAGGACTTCCGCGCCTTTGCGGCGGGTGGCCTGCGGACTGAAGGCGACCCGGCTCCGTAATCCCAGCGGTGCGCTGCGCTCCGCGTGAAGCATGAATGAGAAGACGCTTTAGGCGTTTTTGGCTAGGTCTGCGCAATGAGCGCTCTCGCTGCCACCGGGCAAGGCCATCGCTACACGTGGCGCAGCATTGAAATGGTCGGAGGCGGGTTCATCAGCGGCATCGTCACGCATCCGAGAGCTCAGGGCGTGATGTACGCGCGAACCGATGTCGGAGGCGCGTACCGCTGGGACGCGACGCGCGAGCGCTGGGACGCCATCACCGATTGGATTGGGCAGAGCGACTGGCGCTATACCGGCGTCGAGAGTCTGGCGGTCGACGCTTCCGATCCTGAGCGTGTATATCTTGCGCTCGGCATCTACAATCAGCCGCGTCTTGGGCCAGCCGCTATCTGCCGTTCGAACGACAGGGGCGAGAGTTGGCACGTCGCGCAGGTGCCCTTCGGGATGGGTGGCAACGAAGCGGGCAGAGGGTGTGGGGAACGGCTCAGCGTCGACCCGACCTGCGGTGACGTGCTCTTCTTCGGCTCGCGAGACAGCGGGCTTTGGCGAAGCGGCGACGGCGGCGTGCACTGGGCAAGAGTCGACGGCTTTCCGGAGATCGAGACGGCCATGGACAACCCGACGCCGGGGCGTTGGAATTATCTGACTCAAGCCGTGGGGGTGACATTCGTCATCTTCGCGCCGCAGCAGGCTCGGTCGGAGGCACGTACCCAGCGTTTGTACGCGGGGGTTTCGACCCCCGGCACCAGCTTATTTTGCAGCACCGACGCGGGCACGACCTGGGAGCCCGTCGCCGGTCAACCTGTCGGTCTGCGCCCGATCCGCGCCGTCATGAGCTCGAAGGGCGTGCTCTTCATCAGCTACGGTCGGGAGCCGGGCCCCAACACCATGTTCGACGGAGCGGTGTACGCGTACGACACCGAGACGGGTCGCTTTGCCAATGTCACGCCCATCCCTCCGGACCCCGAGCACGGCCAGACCTTCGGCTATGCGGGCATCGCCGTGGACGCCGCAAACCCGGAGTGCATCATGGTGGCGACCGCCTACCGCGGCCACGCCCCCGGTACCGGAGGTGACGAGCTGTTCCGCTCTTTGGACTCTGGCCGAAGCTGGAACGCCATCGGTCAGCGTGGCCGGCGCGACCATCGGCGGGCGCCTTGGCTGTGTTTTGGTGGCGACGAAGCACACCTGGGCCACTGGATGTATGCGCTCGTCATCGATCCGTTCGACAGCAACAAAGCGTACTACGGAACGGGCCAAACCATCTGGGGCACGAGCAACCTGGGCGCCGTCGACCGAGGTGAAAGCTCCGAATGGATCGCGCAGGCCAGAGGCATCGAAGAAACGGTGCCGCTGGCCCTGGTGAGCCCTCCGCGCGGCGCCGCCGTGATCGCGGGCACCGGGGACATCAGCGGCTTTGCGGTCTTTGGCGGCGACGCGCTCACGGAAGTCATCGCCATGCACCAGCCCACCTTCAAAGACACCACGGGCCTCGATTTCGCGGAGCACGATCCGGCACTCATCGTGCGCGTGGGTGGGCGCGGTTGGAACCGAGAGCGCGACCGCGACACGGGCGCCTTTTCGGTCGACGGTGGCAGAACGTGGTCTCGGTTCGGCGCCTACCCGTCGGAAGCGGCGAACGAAGGCCAGGTCGCAGTTTCGGCCGATGGCGCGAGCTGGTTGTGGGCGCCGAAGGACGAGCCGGCGGTGGTCAGCCGCGACTGGAGCGCGAGTTGGCAGCCGTGCCACGGCTTGCCCAACGGGCCGTTGCGTGTCGTCTCCGATCGCGCGCGAGCGGGCGTCTACTATGCCTTCGAGCGGCAGGGTCGAGGCGCGTTCTGGAGCACCGACGGCGGTGCGACGTTCGTGGAGGTCGGCACCCCGTTGCCCGGCTCAGGGCTCACCGACGCCGTCGCGGTGTTCGGGCGGGAGGGCCATGTCTGGGCGCTAGTCGAGCAGGGGCTACATTGCACGACCGACGGCGCCGCCCACTGGCGAGAGGTCCCGGGACTGGTACGGCCCAGCCACATCGGCATCGGCAAGCCGTTTGACGGTGGCTATCCGACTCTATTTGCGGTGGCGCAGCGCGACGGCAAAGATGGATTTTTTAGCAGCATCGACCAAGGCCAGAGCTGGCATCAAATCAACGACGGCCGCCACCAGTTTGGCCAGGTGCGCGCGATCTCGGGCGACCCAAAGCGTTTCGGGCGGCTGTATGTGGCGACCGGTGGGCGCGGGGTCGTATACGGAGACCACGCATGAGACCCATCCACGGAACCGTCCCGAGCCCGGAGCGCCTGGTGTTTCGACCCAAGCGCTCACGTCCGACAAGTGGCTCACGATTCTTTGCCGCCTGAGGTGCCCAGACAGCGGCGAAAGTTCAGCTGAGGCTGCAGCTTTATTGGGAGAATGGGCCCTGGATCCCCGACTGGCGAAAGGGTTACGCTGGCGAGCACGTGTCCGTACGGATGGCGCGCTTCGCGCCTCGGTCAGCCCAAGCGAGCATCCATGAGACGAGCCACCCGCGCCTTCGCGCAGTACGCAATCTGCCTCCTCGTCACCTGGTCATCGCTCGTGGGTTGCGCCACATCCGATCAGCCCAAGCCGCAGGTCACCAGCACTGGCGTCGTCTGCCGCGACGGGGCAGCGGCTTGCGGCGACGACTGCGCACAGCTCGCATCGAGCGCCGCTCACTGTGGCGCTTGTGGTAACGCCTGCAGCGCTGATTCCATCTGCGATCGAAGCGCCTGCAAGCCCGCCGCCGAGGGCTGCTCAGGAACACTCGTCGCATGCAACGGCGGCTGCGTGGATACCATGTCGAATGGCGAGCATTGCGGAGCTTGTGAGCAAGCGTGCGCTCCCGAGGGAGACTGCCGCGCCAGCGTGTGCACGTGCCCGGGGCTGCTCGTCGCGTGTGGCTCGTCGTGCGTCGACGTTCAGCTCGACGAGCAGCACTGCGGTGCTTGCGACGCGCCGTGTGTCGACACTCAGACCTGCGACAGCGGCGTCTGCCAATGCCCCGCGGGCCAGGACCTCTGCGGCACGGAGTGTGTCGACCTACAAAGCGACGCCGAGCACTGCAGTGGCTGTGGGCAGGCGTGCGCCGATCGGCAAGTCTGCACAGCCGGAGCCTGCGCGTGCCCAGGGACCGAAATCGTATGTGGCAACGGCTGTGTCGATACACAGACGAGCGGCCTGCATTGCGGAGGTTGTGATAACCCCTGTACCGGCGGACAAATCTGTGAGGCCGGCGGTTGCGCGTGCCCCGAGGGCTCCGAGCTCTGCGCTGGCCAGTGCATCGACACGCGGAGTGATAACGACAATTGCGGCGGTTGTGACGATGCGTGCGGCCTCGGCGAAGGCTGCAGCGATGGCGCCTGTGAACGCGGCGCTCCCGGCGAAGACGGCTGCCAGGGGTTGGCCCAAAATCTCGATATCGCCCAAATCGCGGCCTATCAGACCGTGAAAACGGAGCTCGCGCGCGACGGCGTGGGCGTCGCCGACCGCGGCATCGATGTGGTCGCCGGGCGGCCTACCCTGCTGCGCGTCTTCGTGGAGCCCGGGCCAGGCTGGGTGGCTCGGGAGCTGTCGGCCCGCCTGCACCTCGAAAATGGGGAGACGGTGGTCACCCAGTACGCAGAGTCGACCCTCGGCATCGCCGCAGCCTCTCAAGAAGGCAATCGGGAGACGGCGTTCGAATTTCAAGTTCCCGCCGAACGCATCACAGGCCAAACTCGTTACGCGGTGGAAGTGGTCGAGTGCACCCAGGGTGTCGGCGAGACCTCGAGCCCCCGCTTTCCGGAGACAGATGGCGTCGCACTAGACGCTATCGACGCGGGCGGCCTGCGTGTGCACATCATACCGGTGCGGGCCAATGGTCGGGTCCCCGACACCTCCGAGCAGGCGCTCGCCGTCTACGAGCGAGAGTTCCTCGCCATGTATCCGATCTCGAGCATCGATTTCACCGTAGGCGATCCCGTCGACATCGCCAACGCGCAGGACTGGAACCTGACGCTCGAGACCGTCCGAGCACTGCGTCAATCGGAACAGCCAGACCCCGAGGTCTACTATTATGGGATGGTGCGGCCCTCTGAACGGCTGCGAGACTTCTGCATGGGGGGCTGCACTGCCGGCGTGGGCTACGTGCCGGGTGGCAATGGGAACCCGGCCGCTCGCGCGGCGGTGGGGCTCGCCTACGGGGACGTCGGCTCCGCGTTCACGATGTTGCACGAAGTCGCCCACAATCATGGGCGCGGGCACGCGCCCTGTGTGCCGATGGGCAGCACCATCCAGGGGGTGGATGACGCTTACCCGTATGCCGGGGCAAACATTGGTGTGTACGGCTATAGCGCGCTGGAGGACCAACTGTTCACTCCCGACGGCGCCACCGACTTGATGGGCTATTGCGACGACCAGTGGGTCAGCGACTACACCTATCAAGGCCTCCTCAGCACCGTATTGGCCGTCAACCGAGTGCAAGCCTCGCTTTACGTCTCGCCGGAGCGCCTGGGCGCTTGGCGTGTCGTGCTCATAGACCCAGCGCACGGTGCCCGCTGGGGCTTCCCCATTCCCGGTCCTGCTCTCGCATCCGGAACGGAAGAGGCCGCGCTCGCGCTCGACGCGGCCGGCGCGGCCATTGAATCCGTCACCGTTTACCGGACAGAGGTCGCGGACCTCGACGCCTTCTCGGTACAGGTGCCAGAGCCCAAACCTGGGTGGCACTCGATTGCGGTCGCGGGAGCGCCGCCCATCGCATACCGCTAATCAGCCCTGAAACGCGCCCAAAGCCGAGTCTGGCGGCGGGACATCTCACCCGTTCGCGGTCCGGCTCTGGCCCGGCGTGACCCGGGGCGGCAAGAACGTCTCGTAGTAGAAGGAGCAATCCTGGCGAATCTGGGCTTCGGATAGGTTGAAGCGCCCAAGGTCGTAGCGGTGCTCTGAGGTATACTTACGTTGCTTCTCCGCGTGTTCTTTGACGGCGTCCCGCTGCTGTGGGGTCATCTCGTGGCCCAGAAACTGGCACATGGCGTCCATCATTGGCTCGAAGTCCTGCATCATCCGGTCATAACGGACGATGAAGACGCGGCTCTGGTCGATGGCGCCGCTGGTCCAGTCGTCGTGAAAGCGGCGCAAGAGCAAGATCCAAGCGTCGTACATCCGCTCGAGCCACCTTTGCCGCACGCCGTCCGGCAACGACCAAAATCCGAAGGCTCGATCTAGCACGCCGATCACGAGGCTCATGGAGCTCGGAATGACCTCCACCGGGTCACGCGCCATGTACAGGATCTGCGCCGCGGGAAATGCTTCGAGAAACCGGGGTAGGCGGGGTGCCAGCGAGAACAATTTCGCCACGTTGCGCTCCGTGCCATGCGCGATCAAACTTCGGCGCCACAGCTGCTCGAGCCAGGCGAAGTCGCGCACGGACGTGTCTCGGATTCGCGGATCCACCACCGGCAACAAGTCTTCGTCGTCGAAAGACAGGAAGAACCCGTACAAGAAGAACCCGTCCAGGTAGCGAAACAACACCGCGACGTCGTCCGTTTCCACCGAGCTCAGGCTGGTGTGATGCGCCGTGCTCGAGTGGAACCGGGCGGGACTGAGCCTTTCGAGCAGAGGCAAGAGCGGGACTAGCGCGCGCTGTAGGACGAGCGACGGATAGAGCATGCGAAAGAGCTCCATGCCCGCGCCAAACCCCTCCGCCACCATGAAGCGTTGCAGGAAGGTCGTGCCCGTTCTGGGGTTGCCCACGATCACGATGGGCCGAATCGGCTGCACCCGGCGCAGTGCGGGAAAAAACACGTGATCCAGCGCCATGCCGAGCCACACGACGGCCCGCAGTAGAGCAAAGAGCAATGCAAAGAGCACAGGCCGCACATAGAGACCATGCTGTTGGCGCAAGATCCGACCGATCCGAGCGATCCTCGACAGCATGCCGTGCAGGTCAGCTGGCACTAGGGCCTCTCCAGGTAGCGCTGCGTGAAGTAGTCATCCTTGGTCTCGGGGGCCGAGACGACCTGTTCGGATGTGAACACCGAACGGCGACCGTTCTGGGTATTGGTCATCTCCATGCGCAAGGGGCGATAGCGCTTGCGCTCGGCGTCGAGGAGCTTGAAGTCGTGATTCTCTAGCTGCTTGAGTGGCCGACCATCGAGCCCGTAGTACACACCTTTGCGCAGCACGAGCTTCTCCTGGCTGATCCAGTACGTCTTCTTTGAGTAACCCTCGCTTTGGGCTGTCTGCTCGGCTTTGGGCAAGACGTCGATCACCCAGCACTTGTCGCTCTCGAACGCCTCTTCCCTGAGCAGCTGGTAGCTAAAATCATCCAATTTGGGCACGTTCAGGTCCGCATACGAGAACTCGCTGCCCAAAAAGCTCTCCGAGCCTTGTGAGCTGACGATGCGCCGTGTCTTGCGCAAGGCCGGAAGATAGATCCAAACATCATCGGCATCCGTCTCGTAGTCGAACACCAGCACACCCGTACCCGCCACGTCTGCAGGCGACAGGAAACGATAGATTCGCTTCTCGGTCTTGCCTCCGTCGTAGAGCTTGGTGGCCATGCTGAGCCTGCGCTCGCGCGTCTGGCCTGTGGGGTGAACGATACTCATGCTGACCACCGCCTCCGAGCCATCCAACTTTCGAGCCAGGGTGACCTTGTCCATGATGTCGCGCGCCGAAATACCGGCGCCGCCCGCTTCGGCGGGCGGAACGAGGGCCACGAGAACCAACGCAAACAGTGCTCGGGTAAAACGTGTGGTCATCAGAAGCTAAGCCTCAACTCGGCGTATCCGGCGCTCAACGTTTCATCGATCAGGCCGAACAGGCTGTCCTCGGGTCCGGCGTAGATCTCGGCCCCCACGGAGGTGCTCATCCAGTCGCTGATGCGGTACACGAGCTTGGGGTAGAGCAACCACTCTCGGGTGGTGAAATTGAACAAACCGAGCGCCGAGGCCGACAAGGTGTCGTGCAACATGGGCCACTCCGCGCGAACCGACGCGAGGTGCTGGACCCTGGCGCGTTGTGAAAATATGACCTGGTTCCTGGCTCTCAGCTCGGCCTCGATGGATCCCGTGATCATCTGGTCGAGGAGAAGCGGCAGGGGACGCGTAAAACCGGCAAGCGCGCCCGGATCGACGGGGTCCTCTGGACCGCGCTCCGCTTGCCAGTCAAACACGTAACGCCCCAGGTATTGGGCGATGAGGTGGATCGGACCGAAGCCCCGATCCACGCCGAGCACGTATTGAAGATCAGGGCGTGGCGCGTGCACGGTTTGTCGGTGGTCGAGGGGAAGCCGGTAGGCGGCTTCGCCCCGAATTGCCATGAGGTCCCCCAATGCCGTCGAAAAGTCCAACCCGACCACGTGTTGGACGTAGGCAGCGCGGGCGATGCGGATCCCCGGTGGCTCTTCGCCGACGCTGAAGTCACTCAGGGCCAGGCCGGGCAGTGGAGCGTAGCCATGCAGATACGATGCCGCTGCTTCCATCGCGGGCAGCTCCAAGTTGACGCGCAGCGCCCCCAGGCCATTCGAAAGGTTAGGCGCCGGGAAGGCGGGCTCACTGAAAGAGACGAGCTCGCTCGGTTCGAGCGCGGGCAGCTCGGCCGGTACATAGAGCGGTAGCCACACCATTTCGACGCTGAGCGGGGCAAGATCCACCCAGAGACGCGCGGCCACGTTGGCGAGTCGCCGGTCGTCCTCGATCGGAGAACGAGTGCGGAGGTCGAAGGGGGTGAGGTTATTCGTAGGGTTGAACGCGTCCGCGCGACCCCAAACGACGATCTGGTGCCCGACGCGGAGATCGATCGGCCCGAGGTAGGCGTTGACATATGCCTCACGCAGATCGACGAGCGCATTCGGCGCCTCGCCACCGGCTTGGGACCGCAGACGGACCTCCGCTACCGCGTTGCCGTACTCGTCCTTGTTCACCTCGAGCCGCAGCATGAGCTCGCCGTAGGCGGCCTTGACCTCCGCCGCATCAGAGCCGACGGCCTTACCGACATAGAGGTCGGAACGCGCGTAACCTGTGAATGAGACCCCGAGCCCTCGCGGCGCGGAGATGCTGTCGGGTGCAGCGCCCGCCACGGAGGCGCCCTGAAGACTCTGCTCGAAGAGCCCCGGGCCGTCCGCGCCGGGCTCGACCTTGGGCGACGGCTGGTCCCGCCCCTCGCCCAGCGGCGGCGCGGCTTTGCCCTCGACGGCTAGACATAAGCTCAGGCAAATCAAGATAAACCCGCGCGCGCTCACGATCCGAGAGCCCACTCCCCAGTAGCCACCACGACGGAGAAACCGGCGGCGGCGCTGCCGAGAACGATCTTGTCACCGGGCTTCAAGCGCCGCTCTTCGAGTAGCAGATTGAACGCGACGCCCACGCTGGCGCTCGCGTTATTGCCGTACCGCGGATGAGAGTAGACCCCCCGCGCCGGATCTGCCCCGATGTCTTCTAGAATCCTGCGGACCATGATTTCGCTCGGCTGGTGAAAGATGAAGTGGTCCACATCCCTCGGCGCCCAACCCACGGCCGCCAGGTCCCGCACGAGCAGGGGCGGGATGAGCTTGCCGAGCCGCATCAACTCGACTGACGACGACACGAACGTGCCATCGATGGGCACCTGACAGAGGTGCCAGTGATCTGGCATGGAATGCGTGTCGATCCCCAGCAGGCGAATGCCACCGCCGGGCCAGGGTTGCGACCGCAAGAGGACACAGGCCGCGGCATTACCAATGGTGAGCCCCGCCGACTTCACATACAGATCTCGGACACTCTGGATGTCGTAACTCAGGTAACGCCCGGTCAGCTCGGAGGTGCAAATGAGGGCCGTGCGGTAGTCGCGGCGTAGATTCAGGTACGCCGCCGCCGTCTGAATCGCTTCCAGGTGCCCGACACAAGCTGCCGTCACGTCGAAAGCGTGGATCCGCTCGAGCCCCAATTTCGTCGCGACCTCCATGGCGGTCGCGGGCTCGAAATACTGGCGGGCGATGCCTCCGTGGATCAGAAGATCCACCTCGTCCAGCTTCGTTCGGTTCACCTCCAGGCACTGCTTGGACGCGGTCACGGCGTAGTCGGCCACCCTGGCCTCTTCGTTCGGCTCGAGATAGCGATGGCGCGTCTTGCACAAACCAAAGACGTGCTCTATCGCGGACTCGAGGTTGGCCCAATCCGCTTCACGACCTCTGTACTGCTGGCGGACGCGCCGAATAATCTCTGCGTTGTCGACACGCTCCACCGGAAAGCTGACCCCCGGCTTGGACAGGTGCAGTTCGGGAAAACTCAATCGCGGTACCTAATACCTCGCACCGGAGCTTCGTCACGGGTTTCGCCCGGAATGGCAGCCACCGCTTCACGATAGTTGGGCAGGCAGCCGTCGCAAGGTGAAACTCGTTTGCTGACAGCACACCCATCTAAAAAATTTTGAGCCATTTCCCATAAAACGTTGCCCATGCACGCGCACTGAAAGATTTTTGAGCCATTTCTTGGGGAGCGTGTCCGCGACGAAGTGCAGACGCACGCGAAATATTTGTGAACCATCTCTGGTCGAGGCTGCTCTGCAAACCCTTGCCTTTACATGGCATGTCGCTTTCGGCTCTACTCTCCAACATGCGTCTCATCTCCCCCGCGGATCGAGGGCTCAGCGTCAAATTAACGGGGCCAGTGGCCCGCGCCACGGCTTCGGGCCGTGCAGCTCGGTTCCTGTCCGCGGCGAGCTTGAGCTGGGGCTGCGGAAGCGGCGCCGAGGAACCCGCCGCCACCGCCGACATAACCCTCGTGGATGCTCACAACTATCGCTTGCAGAGTAGCTTGTCGATTCCCAGCATCGAAACGGCATCTGGCACGGACCTGGATATCTGCTGGTCGAATGTCACGAGGGACCTCCAATGCCATGCCGTAGCCCCGCAAGCTGACCTCGACAACGTGGGCTTACTGCGATTCCTGCATCTGTCCGAGGCGGATGTCGAGGCGAAATTGACGTCGGGGCAATTGGCGCAATCGGAGATCGACGGCTACCTCGAATACAACGTGGACCACGCTTCCACCTGCACCCGGCTCTCGTCGATGTCGTTCTTTGGCACACCCATAGAAATCAAAGAGGAGTACCTGGAGAGCACCGAGCACACCTACATGCTGGTCTTCGCGGAGGGCACGACCCCCGGCGTCGGAGCGCGCGCAATGACCTTTGTAAAGCCGACGTCCAACTCGAACAACACGAGGGTAGAGGCTCCGGAAGGTTGCGGCCTGCTGGATATTTCCGCCGATCTGGCCTCGGCAGAGCAGGTGAGAGTACCCGACCGGGGCCCATGGGTCGTCGATTGGCGCAACCTGACGCGCGATGGCCAGAGCAATGACATCGTCTTCGAAAGCATCGATGGCATCCTGCTCGGTTTCTACGCCGGCACGACGGTAACCGCTCTGGAGCAGCAGATTATGGACCTCGAGCTGATCGCAACGTCACTGTGGGAGCTCGAGCTGACCGGAGGCCGCACGGCGAACCTCGAGCGGGCGCGCGAGCGCGGGGGCGGCGCCAGCTTCTCCGGCTTCGCGCGCGACCAGGCCGGCGTGTGGGTGATGGGCCTCATGTGCAGCACGTGCCAGAATCCCGCCCCCGTCGTGCTTTCGATCCTCGAGCCGAGCGCGGCTGCGCCATGAGGCGTCGCCCTCTGGACCCCACCCGCGCGGGTTGCGGCGCCGGGGGTGTGCTCCTGGCTCTGCTCGCGTGGGGTTGCGGCGATGCGGCCGATGCGCGCCGCCCGACCCACGTCGTAGCCGAGGTTGGCGCCCAGGTCAGCACGGTCGTAAATGTCAGCTGGAGAACTGACGAAGCAGCGATCGGTTATGTGGAGTACGGCCCGACCGAAGGGTTGGGGCTCAAAACGCCACTCGAGGAGCAACCCTCCCGTGAGCATCGCCTGAGCTTGCTCGGGCTGACAGCGGACACGCTCTATTACTACCGGGTGGTGACCTGGGACGGAGACGACGCGGCGAGAAGCGACCTCGCGAGCCTGCGCACGGGTGACCTGCCGCTCGGCATGCCCGCGTTGACCCACACGGGCGAGGGGCACGACCAGTTTACGCTGGTGCCGATTCTGGGGGCGACCACGGCCGTCACCATCATCGATCCGAACGGTAAGATCGTTTGGTACCACACCGACAATCGAGAGCTCGACTTCTACCGTGCGCGCCTGTCCAGGGATGGCTCGACTCTGATCTACAACGCGGCGAGTGTCTCGGGAGATCCTGCGGACGATTCCGAGCTGGTGCGGGTCGCGCTCGATGGTTCCATGACTAGCTCCGTCAGGGTGCCCCTGCTGGCCCACGACTTCGTCGAGCTCCCGGATGGAACGCTCGGCGCGATCGTGGTGGAATACCGCGAGTTCGAAGGCCGGCAGCTGCGAGGAGACAAGATCGTAGAGGTCTCGCCAGAGGGAGAGCTGACTGACATTTGGAGCGCCTGGGATTGCTTCGACCCGGCCAGCGACCAGGGCGACGATATCGAGCAAGGTTGGACCTTCGGTAACGCGCTCGACTACGATCCGGAGCAGGACGCCTATTACCTGGGCATGCGCAATTTCAGCAGCATCGCCAAGATCAATCGCGCGAGCGGGACGTGCGAATGGGTGCTCGGTCGAGTCGCCTCGACCTTCGATTTTGCAGCCGGGTCGCCGCGGTTTTTGCACCAGCATCAATTCCAGCTGCGCGGCAACCGGATCATCATCATGGATAACGACGGCAGCCGCGGCGCCGCCAACGAGTCGCGGGTCCTCGAGTACGAGCTGGATCTGGAGCTTAGTCTGGCCACACTGGTCTGGAGCTACGTCGCTGCTCCGAGTGTGTATACGTTTGTCTTGGGCGAACCGACTCGCTTCGACAACGGGGACACATTCATCAATTGGTCCGCCGCTGGGCAAATGCAGCGAGTGACGTCGACGGGGGAAACGCGCTGGCAGCTGAACACCGCGGCGGGTTTCGTTTTCGGCTTCCACACTCTCGTGACCAGCCTCTACCCTGCGCGCGCCACACGGCCCTAGCAGGTGTCTCGTACTCGAGACGGAATTCGCTGACGCGTCACGCGCCAATGCTGAAGCGCTTCGCCGGGTTTGGGGGATTGTTGCTGGCCACGTTCGCCTCATCCGCGCGAGCGGCGGGCTACTACTCGGGCACTCACGGGGCACGTGCGCTGGGTCGAGCCGGCGCTTTCGCGGTCAAAGCGGACGATCTCTCGGCAATGACATTGAACCCGGCCGGGCTCGCGCGCATTCAGAAGACCCTGCTCCAAGCCGGCAACCGGATGTCTTACAACGCGCACTCTTTCACGCGAGCCCCCACGCTGGATTGGGGCAACCTGAGCGCTGGGGTTCCACCCTACGTGCAGTTCGCCACGGTCCGTAACCAACAGCCGTGGCAAGTTGCGGGTCCGCTGTTAGGCGTGGCCTCGAACCTGGGTCTAGACGGCTGGGGATTTGCCTTGAGCGCCCACGCCCCTGCCGGCATCGCCCGCGAAGAGTTCCCCATGAGCGGCGGCCAGCGCTACATGATGCTCAGGCGCGAGGCGCTCATCCTCGACTACACAGCGAGCGCCGCTTTCCGCCATCGGGGTGTGTTCGGGATCGGGCTCAGTCTGCAATGGATCCACGTGCCCCGGCTCGAGTACGAGCTCGTGATCGACGCCAATCAATTTCCAGGCGACGTGAACCCGATCAATAGTGAGCTCGACATGCGGGCGAAGCTTTCGGGTTCAGATCCGTTCACCGTCAACGCGATCGTGGGAGCGTGGTATTGCCCGGCTGAGTTCCTGGAGCTCGGCATGTCCCTCCAGTTAGTCCCGACGCGGATCCAGGCAGAGGGTACTCTTTCGGTCGTGCCGCTGTCCGCCGAGATAAAGGACGAGGTCGTGTTGCGACGAGACGGCGAGCCTGCCAACGACGTGAGCTTGTCATTGCCGCTGCCAGTGACCGCTCGGATGGGCGTCCGCTACCGCCATGTGCAAGCGGAAATAGAGCGTTTCGACGTGGAGCTCGACTTCGTGTACGAGTCTTGGTCCAGGGTCGACCGCTTCGCGATGCAGGGGGACGGCCTGGTTGCGAATCTGCTAGCCCAACGCCTGGACGTGGGTTCCATCCAAATCGACAAACACTGGCGAGATACCCTGAGCGTGCAGCTCGGCGGAGACTATGCGCTGATTCCAGAGCGTTTCACTCTGCGGGGCGGGCTGTTCTACGAGAGCGCCGTGGCCGACCCGAGCTACGTGCACGTTGACTTCGTGAGCGGTCCGCAGCTCGGGGGCACCCTGGGTACTTCGGCCTTCGTGCAGGGACTGGAGCTGGCCGCGGCCTACGAATACCGCCACCAGCCACAGCTCGAGGTCAGTGAAGGGCGCGCCCGCGTGCTGCAGGAAGTCCCTGGCAGCCAGTGCGAATCGCCTTTTACTGATCCCGATGCGTGCCACCCACAGTACCTCGGGCAACGGGCGCCCGCGGTGAATGCCGGAACGTACCGCGCTCACTCCCACGTGTTGTCTCTAGACCTGTTGTATCGTTTCTGAGCGCGACATGCTCCGGCACGCAAGCCGCAAAACGGCTCATCCAAAAACGGCTCATTTTTTTGCCAATACGAGGTCGATGCATCCGTGCTGGAACACCACACTGCAGGCCTACAAAGGCGAAATTTGCCGGTGATTTCACTCCAGCTCCCGAACGGGTCGGATTATAAGAGCTGCCGTCGTTCCTCTCGTGGTGGCAGAGGACATACCGAGCAACGCGCCGCATCTGCATCGTTCACGGGCGCTCTGCTGTGAATTCGGAGCACCAGGGAAGGACCATTCAAGAATGTCGCTCGTGCGTTCATCGCCACGCCGCTCTGCGCGTGAATTTCAACGTGGGGTTTGGGCCGTCGGCATTCTGCAGGTGGCGCTCTTCGGCTGCGGCTCGCCGGAGCCCTCCGGAGAAGGCCCCCGAGACGCTGCCGCCGCGAATTCGCCCGACCCCGCCGAAGGACCTTCGGCGGGCGCCCCGCCCATTGAAACGAACGCGGGGGCCGGGGGTAGCAACGCCGAAGGCCTGGGGCCTGATGACGTTGTTCTGGGCATGAGCGGTGCCGGTGGCCAAAACCCCGCGCCTGCCGGGGATGACTTCGTGAGCAACGTGCAGGTGGCGGTCCATCCTCGCGTGAACACCATCCTTGTCGTCACCTGGACGCAAGAGGTCGCCGCCGAAACGACCTGGCTGGAGTTCACGTTCGAGGACGACGTCGTGATGACCTCTCGTCCTGCTGCTGGCACGTTGGGTGAACATCGGGATGTGGTTTTGGGTGTGCCGGGCGAGACCCTCGTCACGTTGCGCGTGGTCAGCCGCCAAGGCGCCACCGACTACGCGAGCAGCGACCATCAGGGCACGACCGAGGCGGTGCCGAGCGGCGTGAACGGCATGCCAGTGGTCACGCTCGTGTCATACGATGCCACGCGGGCAAGCCCGGATCGTTGGCTATTGGGCGCGGTAGAGAACTCCGAGGGCGGCTGCGGGCGAGAATGTTACAACAGCTGGACGTACTGGACGTACATCATGGACCGCAAGGGTAGGATCGTCTGGTACTACGCCGACCCAGCCAGCAACGCGACGTCATCTTTTCAGCGCCGGGCGCGGGATGGCGAGTACCTTTGGATCGAAAAGCGCCCCTATGGTAGGCCGGGCCCGCGCGCGGTGCTCAAGAGGACGCTCGACGGGGAATACTCGGAGGAGATCCCCGTGACCGATCTTGCCGACTCCATCGACGTGACGGACGACGGCGGCCTGCTCTATGATGCAAACGACGAGCTCAGAGAGCTCCGGCGCGACGGTTCGGTGCGCGACATCTGGAGCTGCCGAGCCGAGTTTGGCCAGGGTTTTGCCTGCTACACGAACACGATCAATTGGCACCCGGCGACCAACACGGTCTGGATGTCCTATCCCGATGAAAATACCGTGGTGGAGGTGAGCCGGGAGACGGGGCAGCTGGTCGCCAGTTACGGCGACGCGCCTGGCAGCTACGGCTTCTCTGGCGTCTCTCGCGACAACTGGCAGTTCGAGTTCCAGCACTTTCCGAACCTCACGGCGGAAGGGACGCTGCTCGTATCCTCCCATATGCCGGGGTTCGCGG
>JANOIG010000064.1:0-48149 GCA_031407405.1 Deltaproteobacteria bacterium | reverse complement strand
ACGGCTACACCCTGGAAACTGCCGTCGAGCGAGCTCACGCGTTCGTGCATGCCGCCATCGCTAGTGCGGCCAAGCTCGGCCGTGGTCGCCGCTGCTTGCATTCGACCTGGGCCATCCCGCATGCCTGATGGGGCATTGTCTCCAGGCAGAATGTCTCCAGGCAGAGTGTCTCCAGGCAGAGTGTCTCCAGGCAGAGTGTTTCCAGGCAGAATGCTTGCTGGCAGAGCGCCCCTCGGTAGAGCCACTTGGCCCACGTTCTGTGCGGTGAGCTTGGCTTGCGCCTGTAGTACCGACACGGGGGCTCTGGCACGGCGCGAGCCCGCAGGTGGGGGGCAGGCGGGCAGCGGTGGCGCCCAGTCAGCCGGTGCGGGTGGCTCGTCCGCGGGCAGCTCGGCGCCGGGCGCGGGAGGCTCACCGGGCGGGGAGGGGGGCGTTTCGGGCGTGGGAGCCCTGAGTGTCGTGCACGGCGTGGTCGATGGCGGGCGGTTGTTCATCTGTTTGCGCAGGGCTAGCGCCGGGCCAGCGTTCCCAGCGGATCCGCCAGAGCCGGTCGGTGGATTACCTTTTGGTGGCGTTCATCGCCTGGTGTTGGATTGGGACGTGTCTCTGGACGAGGTCGAAGCCGCGCTGTTTGCAGCTACGGCGGCGCAGATCGAGGGGCTCACGTGCGCGGATCTCGTGGGCAGTAGCCCGACCCAGTCCGGAGCGCTCGACGCCGGATTGGCTGATGCTGGCGATGCGGGCGTGCCCGACCTGCCATTCCCGACCGAACCCACCGCTCCGAGGCGCGCCGGCTCCGTCGCCTTTGCGGCGGGTGCGCTGCAAGCCGGGAGGAGCTACGCGCTCGTGGCTGCCGGTTGCGCCACGCTGGGTGTGGAACCGAGCGCGGAAACCTGTGGCGCTGCAGACCCGTTCGGGCTGTATCAAGCTCTGATTCTGGTGGAGCAACGGCAGCAAGCCGTGGACGCCGAGCTGAATTTTGGGCTGCAATTCTTGAACGCGAGTCGCTCAATCAGTCGTACCAGCGTGGTGCTCCAAGGCGCGAGCCAACGCCAGCCCGTTCGGCTGGCGACCGACGTCCAGTTCGGAGCGGTGCGCCCCCAGGCAACGGCGTCAGTGCAGGAGCCAGCGGGCATCGAGTTGCATGTCGATGGGGCGGATGGCGCCAGCTACACGCAGTCGTGGGCCGACACTTTGACGTGGGCTGGAGTGAGCGCGATCGAGCTTGGTCGCAACTATATCGTGGCGTACGTCGGGCCCGCGCCGAACGTCTCCGTCGATTCGGGTTTTGCACCACCCCGCTTCGTGCTTTTTCCCAGCTTCTGATGCGGGCGCGGGTCTTCCGAAGGGCGCAGGTTTTCCGACGGGCTCAATGAAACATCTTCAACTTGGCTAATTCAGCGCGGGCTTGGTTTCGATGTGGGCTGTTCGGGAAACGCCGTACGAAAGTGCGCAACGTGTTCTTGGCGTCATTCCAGGCTTCAATGTCTATTTGTGCCAGAGCGAGCAGCAAGGTCGCGTCATCGGTCACCTCTCGGCTCGCGGACGCCTCAGAGAGGTCCATCAACGTGGAAATGGCTTCGCGTTGCCGACCCAGGGTGCGCAACGCCCGCGCCAGCTGGTAACGGGCCTCGTCGGCGTGTGCGGCGTCTTCGATGTTGTCGAGCGAGCTTCTCAAGGCGCGTTCGGCCTCATGCCAGCGCTCTGCGCGAATGTGATCGAGCCCGGCATGGTAAGCCATGACCGACACCTCATTCCGAAAGCGTTCGACCGCGCGCTCGAAGGTGACTCTCTCCGTGCGAGTGAGAGCCAGCTTCGAAACCTCTGCCCAACGTTTGATGACCTCAGGACGATCCTGGTTGGCGATCAGGTCTTGAAACTCCACGGCGCGCCGCTCAGCCTGGACGCGTGCTTCTTCACGGGCCTGGACCAACTTGATCTCCTTCTCGAGCCGGCCCACATTTTCCTTTAACTCTTTGGTCAAGGCCCGCTCGGCGTCGACGCGAGCATCGATGACGATCTTCGCTCCCATGAGCACCAGACCCAACACGAGCGCATAGAATCCCACGCTGCTGAATTTTAGACTGCGCTCGTAACCCTGCTGGCGTTTGCCGATCCCGTGGATGTCGGCGGACAAGCCATTGATCAAGTTGTTCGTCTTGATGGTGAGCGAGCGGCTCTCGACGATTTCCCGCTTGATTTCCTCGAGCTCCTCTCCGAAATCGTCCATGGTTTTCTGTACTGAGGTGCTTCGCAAGTAACAATCGCATTTCTGCAGCTGAGCCGCTGCCTGAGGCGAACCCGGCTTATGTGGAAAAGCCAGCGGGGCGTGGCGCTGGCGCATCGGCGAGCGCTGCCATCCGACCATCGGCCCGTCGCCTAGGCGGGAGGTGCTACGGGTGCTTGGATCGCCCCGGGCTCTCGGTCATGGGTGACCAAGCAGGCAGACCTGCCCCCAAGCCCAGCGGCCCGGGGTAGGCGTCAATCCTGGCGGCACGCCAGAGTTAACTCGTTTTGGGCTTGAATACCCGCCGAGCGACCGTTAGAGGCTAAGCACGATGGATACCAGCGATTTCAAAAAGGGATTGAAATTCATGTACGACGGTCAGCCGTACGTGTGTGTGGATTATCAATTCGTCAAACCGGGGAAGGGCCAGGCATTTACTCGCACCAAGATGCGGCACCTGCTGACTGGGTCGGTCGTCGAAAAGAACATTCGTTCGAACGAGAAGATCACACTCGCGGACGCCGAAGAACGAACCCTTCAATACATTTACCCGGAGGGCGACAGCTACGTGTTCATGCATCAGCAGTCCGGAGATCAGATCTCGGTGTCCAAAGAGGCCATCGGGGATGACGCCGACTTCTTGGTGGATGGCCTCGAATGCAATGTCGTCATCTACCTCGGCAATCCCATCGGAATCTCGCTGCCACCTCACGTCACGTTGCAGGTGACCGGGACGGAGCCAGGCATGAAAGGCGACACCGCGAGCAACGTGACCAAGCCGGCGACGGTGTCGACGGGAGCCATAGTCAACGTGCCGCTTTTCATCGGCGAGGGTGATTGGGTAAAAATCGATACCCGGACGCGGAGTTATCTCGAACGCGGGAAAGAGCCGACCTCCTGAGTGGTGCTCGATTTCTGGAGAGCTCGATTCTGGAGAGCTCGATTCTGGAGAATGCTACTACCCGCTCTTCGGATCGGGTAGGACCACGTAAGCGCGACCGGTCAGAATACAGGCAGCCGCTTGAGCGTTGTTGCTGACCACGCAATCGCGGAGTTGAGCCGTGAGGCTGCCGTTATCGAAGGTCCATAACGCTGGTTTGTCACCGCCAGCCACCAACAATCCCCAGTCGGTAGCTACGACGCTAAAACGACCGTTGGGAGACAACGCGCTGCCCATCGGAGGTCGCGGCGGCACCCGGCCGAGAAGGCCGGCGCCGAGGAATGCACTGATTTCGCCCGCGTCCCATGCGACCGGCGCGACCGGCAGCGCCTCGAAAGCAGACCCCGATGCACAACTGCCAGGGCGTGGCGCTATCAACGCCGTGGGCAGGGGTATGAGCGGTGTGCCATCCGCGGCGGTTCTGAGCCAGGAGATTTCCGAGCGATCGCAGGGATAGGCGATGCCGGTGAGTCGCTCGCCCGTTGGCGAGACGACGACCGTGGGCCAGGGATCCACCTCGTCGCTGGCTTCGTACTCATACCGGCCATCAGGCGCAGCACGCACGATGCCTTCGGCCGTCAGTAACAATAGCGAGCCATCCGCGTGAAAGCTCAGTGGACTGAAATGGGGCCCCTCGTCCATGGTCCGAGGACGCGCCTTCAGCGGCACCAACTTGATGACGCGTCGGCGCGCGACCCGTCGCTCGAGCTGCAGTAGCTGTCGTTTGGTGAACCGGTCAGCCAGAGACGGGTTGCCTGACGGGAACCATTTGTGCTGCTGCAGAGCAGAGAAGCCCGTTCCGACTTGTCCTAGATTGAGCGCGGCGTTGATCGAGGCCTCGCTGAGTGACTCGAAGGCGCGCCCCAGGTCTCCGCAGGGGAGGGGTTCGCCGCTGTCCAAAAATATTCGTGGAACTCCCGATTCCGCACACAGGCTAGCGTAGAGCCGCCGCGCGCTAGCCACGTGTTCGGCGACCCCGAGGCTCGACTTTTGGCTGCTGGCTCGCGCAGTCTCGAGGGCGGCCAGCTCCGCGAAGGAAGCCAGGGGCTCTGCGGCGTCCCTCGACAAGCCCGCAGATCGGTCGAGCCACGCAAATCGTGCGCGGACATTGGAGCCCTCGGGGGTGCTCAGCAAAAACGACATTTCGACGTCGTCCCGAGCGTCGCGGTCGCGGTCTTTGGAGGTGATCTCGATCTCGATCTTTTCTCCTGGAGCAGGCGCTGCGAGCCGAAATCCCACGATCATGGGTGGGTCGCGCAATGGGGCCAGCACCATCACGCAGCGTTCAGGCGCTCGCGGCAGCAGCGAGCCGGTGCAGGTCGCCTTGATGTCGAGCGTGACCGAACTCGGGCCAGTCCGAGTCAGGCGCGCTCCATGGCTGCACTTGGGCCCTGTGGGAAGGAAACCCGGAGCCGACGCAACCCACCGGGGCGAGCCTTGCTCCGGATACAGCCAGAGCTCGCCGATCACTGGTTTTTCAGGGCTGCCTACCAGCCACGCGAGCACGTCGCGGTCTCGGGTGCCCGAAAGCCCACCGACCAAACCCAGACGAAATGTCAGCCCGTCAGGGGCTTGCAGTTGCCGTTCAGCAAGCCGCCATTCCTTGGCTCGAGCCGGCGCCAACAGTGCTTCGTGGCTGGCGCCGACCTGAGGGGTCGCGATCGGAGCGGGCAGCGGCGCAGGAGCGGCAATCGGGCTCGCTTCTCCAGATGCCACCGGAAAGGGCGTGTAAGGGCGGCGTTCGGTGTCCAGCGCTTCGCAGCCCGCGGATCCGAGCCCTACTGCCAGGGCCATTGACAGGCTAGCAAGCCTGCCCATCCGGACGCCGGCCCATCGCAACTGAGTCAGCGCAAGCGTAGATCGCATGCGACCGGGTGACGCTTTCCGGTGGACAGCCGCTGACCCATCAGGAGATCAAATGAGTGATGGGACGGAGCCAATGCGGCTATTAGTAGCCCGAGGGCGTGGGCAGGCCAAACAACTCCCGACAATTTCTGCATCGTATCGCGGCACCATACCAGGCGCTCGCCGCTGGCTGCTAGCGTGCCTGCTTTGGGCGTGTCACCTCAGCCCGTCACCGATCCAGCGCGCGGCTCTGCTCGCCGAGCGCGGTCGCAGCGTCGAAGCGATTCGGTTACTGGAAGACCACCTCGACGCGCACCCGAGCGCGCACCAGGAGCGAAAGTTGCTGATTCGCTTGCACGGAAGCACCGGTCATTTGCGTGCAGCAGTGGATCAGACCGAACGGTTGGCTGAACTCCTGCCCGAGAATAGTCCAGTGCCGTGGGTCGAGCTCGGGCACGCTTACGAATTGGCTCATCGCTATGACGAGGCTCTGCAGGCGTACGATCATGCGTCAAGTATCGCACCGAACGAGGTGTTGGGCGCCAAACGAGGGGGACTGAGGGCCGCCCGCTGGGGGGAGCTCGCATTGGCGGAGCCGCGCCTGGCAGAAGCCTCGCGTCGGGCTCCATCCGACGTCGAGGTCTGGCATGCTCTCGGTCTGGTTCGCCTGGGATTGGGCAATTTTAGCGGGTCGCGGCAAGCCTACACTGCGGGCTTGGCCGCAAATCCGCAGGCGTTGGAGAATCGCCTCGGCCTGGCGACCGTGGCCCTGCGGCTCGGCGAGCCCGAGGCGGCGCTCGAGCAATATGAGGCGTTATTAGCGGCGCGGCCGGCGTTTACGGACGCTCTGCTGGGCAAGTCCTGGTCGCTGATCCTGATGGGGCGACTCAGTAGCGCTGAAGCGGCGCTCCACAGGGCAGAAACGCTCGGGGCGGCTGCAGCCACAATCGCGCGCCAGCGACTCGAGATCGAGAAGCGCAAGCGAGCGGGACAGTGAGACCCTGTGGGACACCGGCCCACGAAAAACCGGCGCGGTTCCCCGTTTGCCCGCGACGCCGTGGACCCGCTGGCGAATAGACTCGAGCGGCGGGAGAGCCAGATTCCTACGAGCTTGTAAGGGCCCCGCACGCGGCGTAGTCTCGGGTGAGACCTCGGCCAAGGCACGATGGCCGGAAAACCACGAGTGATGAATGCAGCTGCAGACGATCCGTACCGCACTAGGCCAACTCCAGACTGATCCCGAACAGCCTCGGGCTTGGAAATCGCTGGATGAGGCGCTCTCCGGCGAGAGCGCGGACCTCGACGAGTCATTGCGCCTGTTGTCCACGGCGCGGCAGGACCACCTCAAGCGGCGAGAATGGGATGCAGTAGCTCGGCTCCTCGGCAGCGAGGCTCGGCTGACGCTTGGCTCGGACCGCGAGCTCGAGCGGTTGCGGCTCGAGGCCAAAGTCCTGCGAGAAAACCTGCTCGAGGAAGGTGCAGCGTGTCGACTGTTCGAACGCATCCTGGAGATTGAGCCTCGAGATCGTGAAGCCGCGGTCGCGCTGGAAGAAAGTCGGGGCAAGCGTGACACCTGGCGGCAGTTAGTCGATACCTACCTCGCAGAAGCGGACAAGGCGCCCGACGACCTGTACCGCTCATCGATGTCGATGCGCGCGGCGGAGGTGGAGTTGCGCTTTGCCGCGGAGCAATTGGACCGGAAGCGCGTGCTCGAGCGCCTGACTCGCGCACTGAAGCTGGATGCGCGCAATGAACGCGCCGCCGAGATCCTGGAGTTGATGCACCGGCGGGATGGAAATTATGCCGCGGTAGTCGAGGTCCTCGAAACGCTTTTGGAGGGCGGCGAGAGTCTCGCCACGCGCATCGCGGCGGGCGTGCGTGCTGCTCGCGTGTGCCGCTACCGTCTACACGACGACGTTAGAACCGGAAGGTTCTATCGGCGTGTCCTGACGCTTGCGCCAACCCACTCCGAGTCGCTCGCCTTCCTCTCCGAGCACTATGCGGCCGAGGAGCGCTGGGACGATCTGGTGCTGGTCTATGAAGCGAGCTTGCTCGCCGGCGATCCGGGGGGGCGAGAACATCTGGGGGACATCTTGCAAGTGGGGATGCTGCTCTGGAAGAAGCGGCAGGATCTCGCGAGCGCCGAGCCGTGGTTCGCGCGGCTGCGCAAGCTCGATCCAGCAAACCTAGGGATGTTAGATTTCTACCGTGAATTTTATGCTTCTGACGACACTGCCCCGCAATTGCTCAACGTGCTCACCGCAGCCCAACGCGTATTGCCGAGCGGTAAGGAGAAGCAAGCCGTGACCGCCGAAATCGCGCACCTCGCGGCCGGGCACAAGGATGCTCAAAAGGCCGTCGAGCAGTACAAAAACCTGCTCCGTCAGGACCCATCCAATGAGCAGGCGCTGGCGGCGTTGCGGACGCTGTACAGAAAGACACAAAACTACGCGGCTCTCGTTGAATTGCTCAGGCAGCAGCTCGAGGGCCTCTCGTCCGACCAGTCTGAAGACCGGCTCCGCATATTGCGTGAGGTGGCCGCCCTGTACCGCGACGACTTGCCGAGTGACACGGCGTTAGTGAGTGTGCTCAACCAGATCGCGCAGCTTGACCCCAACGACGTCCCAGTCGCGCGAGAGTTGGTGTCGCTGTATGAAAAACTGGGGCGCTGGCGCGACCTGTTGACGAGTCAACAGCGGCTGGCAGGGCTGACCGACGACGTGTCCGAAAAGATAGAGCTGATGCGCGCTGCGGGGCGGCGTTGGCTCGACCAGTTTTCAAACGTGCAGAATGCGACGCAAGCGTTCGAGGCGTTGCTCGAGGTGTCGCCTGGCGATCGAGAAGCATCCGATCGGCTGCGGGAATTGTACAAAAAACGGCGCGCCTGGCCGGCCTTGTACAAGCTGTACGAAGCCGAGCTTCCCCGCACCGAGGGGGCGGAGCGGCAGGAGTTGCTGCAAGAAATGGCGCGCCTGGCGTCGGAGCGGCTCGGGCGTGGGGACGACGCCACCAAGATCTATCGGCAAGTATTGGACGGCGACGGGACCAATTCACAGGCCCTGGCGGCGCTCGAGCGACAAGCTGAGCGTAGCAAAGATTGGGGGACGCTGGCCGAGGCCTTGGAGCGACGCGCCCAGCAGACGGATGGGGCGCAGCAGAAAATGGTGGTCCTTCAGAAATTGGGGGGGGTCTATGCGGACCACCTGAATGATTCTGAAGCCGCTGCTCGCACCTTTCTGCGGGTCCTCGAGCTCTCGCCGGGGCACGCGCGTGCGTTGCGGGTGCTGCGTGACGGCTATTTGAAGGCAGCCGACTACGACGGGCTCGAGTCGCTGTACGCTTCTCAGAACGATTGGGAAGGTCTCGCCGACGTCCTGAGCAGCGCCGCCGATCGGCTCGACGAGCCCTCCGGCAAGGTCGAGCTGAGCTACCGGGCTGCGCGGGTGTATGACGAGAAGCTGTCTCAACCGGAGCGTGCGTTCCGGTGTTATGAGCGCATTCTGTCGGCTGATCCCAAGGATTTGCGGGCTGCGCGCGCCCTCATCCCGATCTACGAGAGCGAGGAAAAATGGGCGCGACTGCCGGCGCTCTACGAATTGTGTCTGGCCGCCGAGGACGGCGCGGAGGCGAAGAGCGCGCTACTGCAAAAGCTGATTCAACTGACAGGTACGCGCCTGGTCGATCGAACCCGGGCGCTTGCGTATGCGCGCGCCGCTTTCGAGCTTGCGCCTCAAAACCCGGCAACACTGGTGCAGCTCGAAGAAGCGAGCTTGGCCGCGCGGGATTGGACGCCATTCGTAGAGGCCGTGAGCGCTCAGATCGTCGCCAGTGCTCAGCTGGCCGTTAGCCCGCCGCTGGACGGGGCCCAGCCGGCCGCAGGCTCGCTCGGGGATTCTCGTGAGCCCGTTTCTGAGCGGGAGACCGCGGGTAATAAGAAGCGCCGCAATCGTCGGCGTAACAAGCGCAAGGAATCCATGCCTGCGGACGAAGGCCGGGAGTCCGTCTCGCCCGCCGGCTCCGCGCAACTGCTCAATCCGAGCGTGCGGCAGCTAGAGATGAAACTGGCGCAGGTTTTTGACGAGCACCTCGGGCGTACCGATGAGGCAATAGCTTCCTTGAACGCCGTGCTCGCTCGAGATCCGAGCGATACCGAGGCCGTCGAAGTGCTCGAACGTCTGCTGCGTCGCGAAGGCAAGCGCGACGAATTGCGTCAGCTTCTCGAAATCAAGCTGAACCAGACCTCGGGGGAGGCGCGTATCAGCATGCTGAGCGACTGGGCCAATCTCGAACAGACCGAGTTTGAGTCGCGTGAGCGGGCCGCCGATTTGTATCGACGGATACTCGAGGTCCAGCCGGGGCGGCTCTCTGCAGTGCGTGCATTGCCGCAACTGTTGTTGTCTCTGCAGAAGCCTGAAGACGCCGCCCAAGCCATCGAGGAGCAAAGGTTGCACGTCGAAGGGCCGGAGCGAGCGGCTCTGGAGGTTCAGCTCAGCGAGCTGTATCTCGAAGACCTCAACCGCCCCGAGTCGGCGTTAGACGCTGCGGCGCGCGCCATCGAGTTGGCCCCCAACGACGCTCGCGCCATGGCGGTCTTGCGTCGTCTGGTCGATGTGCCGGCCACTCGGCGCCGCGCCGCTAGCGTGCTCGCGCAGAGTTATGCTCAAAGCAACGACGCCCGCCGCGAGGCGGAAGCGCTCGAAGCGGCGCTCGATTCAGTGGCAGCACCGAAAGAGCGCCGGGAGCTCTTATTGCGCCTGGCCAGCGTTCACGAGACGAAACTCGAATCGTTTGGAGCTGCTTTCGACGTAATGCTGAAAGCGCTGCGGGAGTTCACCGACGACCTCGTGTTATGGGATCGAGCGGAGGCTCTCGCATCCCAAAGCGGCCGCGTCACTGAGCTCAGCCACGCATTGCGCGACGTGCTACGGGTCGAGCTGGCCGAGGACGTGGAGGTTGAGCTGTGTGATCGCGCGGCCCGGCTGCACGAAGACACTCTGGGAGACCCCATTGGCGCTGCGCCCTATCTGGAGCGGCTGCTCAATCGAGACGCAGGCAATCAGAACGCGTTTGGGCGGCTCAAGCAGATCCTGACCAGCGCGGAACGCTGGGGAGAGCTGGAAGATCTCTACAATCGTTCTACCAAAGTCATCGAAGACATCCCCACTCGCGTGGATCTGTTGACCGAAGTTGCTCTGGTTTGTGAAGAAATCATCGAGGACGACGTCAAGGCGATTGGTTACTACGAACGCATTTTGGCGCTGGTCCCCAACCATGACGCCAGCATGCGTGCCCTAGATCGGCTGTATCAGCGTACCGGCAAACATGGCTTATGGGCGGACCTGCTCGAACGCCGGCTGATTGATATGAGCGGCGACGAGGCGCTCGACGCGCAGCTCCGGCTGGCACGGGTCCAGCTGGATCAGTTGCACGAGCCTGGCAAAGCCATCGAGCATGTCGAACGCGTGCTCAGTGAGCGCATCGGTGACTACACAGCGCGTGAGCTGTGTGAAAGCATCCTCGAGATCGGTAGCTTCCGAGTGCGCGCCGCACGCGCGCTCGAGGCGGTCTACGAGTCGCGCGACGAAGTGCGTGAGCTGGTACTGGTCCTGGAGATCCGCTGGGCAGCGCCGCTGGACGAGACCGGGGACGACCCGCTGGCGCGGCGCGAGCTGTTGCGGCGCATCGCGAACCTGAAGGACGAGCGGCTGCACGACGACGTCGGTGCGCTCGAGGCCTTCGCTCGCTACGTCCCCGAAGACCCGCTGGACGTCAGTGCCCGCGAGCGCTTTGTGGAGATCGGGCTGCGCCGGGGCGAGTACGGCCGCGTCGCATCGGTTCTCGAGCAGACCGCCAAGGCGTCGGAAGGTTTGAGCCTGCGCGGTGAAATTTTGATGCAGGCCGCTCTCATATACCATGAGCACCTTGCCGATCTGCCGCACGCCGAGTCCATCTACCGCCGTGTCCTCGAGCTCAATCCCAACGATGCGGAGCTCACCCTGCCGGCAGCACGGGCGCTCGAGCGGCTGTATGAGGCCAATGAACAATACTCGCAGCTAGCAGAAATGATTCGCGTGGAGATCCGTCTCGAAAGCGCCCCAGACGCACGCGGCGCGCTGCTTGGCCGGTTGGGCGAGCTGACCGAAAAGCGTCTCAAAGATCCGTACGCGGCCATCGACGCCTTCAAGCGTCGGCTCGAGGATGCACCGGACGATGAGCTGGCGCTTTCCTCGCTGGATCGGTTGTACGAAGCCACGGAGAAGTGGCGAGAGCTAGTGAATGTTCTCGAGCAGCGGCGTGAGGCAAGCAGCTCGGGTCCGGAGCGTCAGCTGATGATGCGCCGTCAGGCCAGTGTGCTCGGCGAAAAGTTGTCCGACTCGGGCGGTGCGACAGAGGTCTGGCGCGCTTACCGCTCCGAGTTTGGTGATTCCGAGGAGGCTTTGACAGCGCTCGAGGTGCTGTATCGTGAAGCTCGGCGCTGGGACGATTTGGCCGATACGTACGAGGCGCATTTGGAAAGCGCCACGGACCCGGCGGACAAGCTCCGCATGTTGACCGCACTGGGCGATCTCCGGGGCGACGAGCTAGGGTTGCCACAAGCAGCTCTCGATGCCTATCGCGAGGCGTTGGATCTCGACTTCTCGTATCGTCCGGCGCGGCTCGCCCTGGAACGGCTGCTCGAGTCGAAGGACAGCTTGACTCAACGTGAGGCCGCCGAAGTTCTCGAACCCGTGTTCGAGAATGAGGGAGACCACCAGCGGCTGCTCAAGGTGATCGAGATTCAGACAGAGAGCGCCGACGATCCCATCAAGAAGCTCGCGCTGCTGCAAAAGTCGGCGGATATCGCGGAAAACGTGCTGGCCAACTCCGAGCGCACGCTGATGTATGTCACGCGCGCATTGCGCGAGGGTGCTGGCCATGTAGACCTCTCGGCCTGGCTCGAACGTTTGGAGAGGGTGGCCGGGGCAACAGGGCGGCGTGCCGATCAGGTGGCATTGCTCCAAGAGATCGTCGTCAATATCTTCGAAGGCCAGGTCCAGTTCGACGTCACCGAGCGTATTGCGGAGTTGGCGCGCGATCATTTGAAGGACCGCGAGCTAGCGCGCGAATATTTTGAAAAGGCACTCGAGCTGCGCCTGGATGCGCGTGACCCGATGCGAGCCTTGGAGTCGATCTACGAAGAGACCGGCGACATGCAGAGCTTGCTCGGCATCCTCGAACGGCGCGCGGATGCGACGACCGACGAGTCGGAAAAGCGGGAGCTCATGCTGCGTCGCGCGGAGCTCTTGCGCGACCGCTTGAAAGACCGTGAGCGGGCCACCGAGGCCTTTGAACGCATTCTCGAAATCGAGCACGATGAGCAAGCTGCGCAGGCTCTGGAGGGCTTGTACGAGGCCGCCGGGCGTTTTGAGGACCTGATCGACCTCTACCAGCGGCAGTTAGACCTAGCCGCGACTCCGCCGACGGATTTGCGTGTCAAGGTAGCGCGAGTTGCGGCCCGAAGGCTGGGCGACCTACCGAGGGCTTTCGAAGCTCTGGACGCGGCGCTGACGGGGGAACGTCACAACCCGGCCGCCATCGCCGAGCTCGAGTATTTGATGGAGCACGCGGAGCGCTCGGAGTACCGCGCCCAGGCAGCGTCGCTGCTCGAGCCCATCTACTTGTCCTCTGGCAGGTTCGAGCGAGTGATGGTCACTCTCGTCTGTCGCTTGGATTACAGTCAGGATCCGGATGAGCGGCGTGAGCTGCTGACGCGCTTGGCCAAGCTCCACGAGGAGCAGAAGGAAGACTACCCTGCGGCGCTCGCCACCGTCGCGAAGTTGCTCGATGAGGACGTCACCGACCAGGACACCGTTCGTGAGCTGGAACGTCTGGCGCGGGTGGCCGATAGTGGAGCGGAGCTTGCTAAGATTTACGCGTCGGCTCTCGAGCGCGTGAGTGTCGATGAGCCTGCCACGGCGAAGCTTTCGCAGCGCGCTGGCCAGCTATTCGCGGAGCACGGAGATGTGGAGCGGAGCTTGGTGTTTTACCGTCGCGCGCTCGAGTTCGACGCGGACGACCGCCAAGTCTTTGACGAGCTGGACGGGCTCCTGGGGCGAGCTGGCAAACACGAAGAGCGTGTCGCTCTATACGCCAGTGCGCTCGAGAACCGTTACGAGGACGCGGAACGCGTGGCCCTGTTGCATCAAGTTGCCGAGCTGCATCGTGGCCCTTTGCAGCGGCCGGAAGCCGCGATTGAAGCTTATCGCTCGGCCCTGGAAATTGATCCGGCGGACGCCGTGTCGCTAGATGCGCTCTCGGAGATTTATCGCGGGCTCTCGCGTTGGTCGGAGCTGGGTGAGCTGTATCTGAGCCGTGCCGAGGCTAGTCCTGTGCCGACGGAAGCCGCGGGCTATAGGCTACAATTGGCGCGGCTTCGCGCAGGAGAGCTCGGCGATTTCGAAGGGGCGGTGGATCAGCTCGAAGAGATTGTGCAAGCGCTACCGGCTCACGCCGCTGCGCTAGAAGAGCTCGAGAAGCTGAGAAAGCAGGGCATCCAGCGCGAGCGAGTCGTGGGTATCTTGCTGCCGCTGTACGAAGCGACGGACGACTGGCGCCGCTTGATCAAGATCAACGAAGATCGCTTTGCCATGGCCCAGGACGTCGGCGAAAAGGTCGCCGTATTGCGGGAGACCTCCGCGCTTTGGGAGCGCCGGGGCGAAGATCTGGATCGGGCTCGCCGCGGGCTGGCCGTAGCGTTCGAGCTGGATCCCGAGGATGGCGCGGTTCGGCAAGACTATGAGCGCCTGGTTGCGGTGACCGGCGCATGGGACGAGCTATGCGGGGTCTACCAGGAGCGGCTCAAGGTGGAGGATCTGGGCTGCCGGCAGGAGCTCTTGTCGACGCTGGCGAAGGTTCACGACGAAAAACGCAACGATCCACGGCGCGCGTTGGCGGCTTACGAAAGCCTGGTCGAAGAGGATGAAACCGACGCGGTGGCTCTGGAAAAGCTCGAGCAGCTGGCGACGATGCTTAGCGACTGGGACGTGCTCGTGCGCGGGTTACGCATCAAGGCGGAGCTCGTGAATGACTCAGAGGAAAGAGCGAGCCTGTGGCGGCGAGTTGGCGAAACTCGACGGGACATGCTGGATCAGCCGGAGCTCGCGATCGAGGCTTACGAGCGCGCGGCGGAAATCGAGCCACACAGCACGTTCACCCTGGATAGCCTGATCGGTTTGTACCAGGAGCGCCAAGACGTGACGCGGCTGGTGGAGCTGTATCAGCGGCGTGTCGAGTTGGCCGATGAAGAAGAGGTCGACCTCAAGTTCGAGCTGCTGTGCGCGGCAGGTAGCCTGTACGAGGCACACCAAAACGACAGCGCCAGCGCCATCGACATGTTCAACCAAGCGCTCGCGGTCAAGCCGAGCGACAAGGCCGTGCTGGGCCGCGTCAATCGTCTGTATGCCAGCGCCGAGATGTGGCCGGAGCTGCTGGAAAATCTGCGTTTCTGCGTGAGCATTGCCGAGGACGACAAGGAGCGTGCCTCGCTCTGGATGCGGATTGCCGAGGTGCTCGGGGAGCGCATGGGTGAATACGACGAAGCCTTGCAGAACTATCGTCAAGTGCTCGAAATGTCGCCGGCCGAACGGGGGGCGCTGGACGCGGTTCAGAAAATCGGCACCGAGCATTCGGAGTTTCGAGAGCTAGCGGCTTCGATACTGGTGCCGGCGTTGACCGCTCAGGAGCGCCATGACGAGCTGGTGCAGGCGCTGGAGATGCGCCTGAGCGCCCAGGTCGATCCCCAGGACCGGGCGGAGATATTGCGCCAAATGGCGGCGGTCTTGGAGAAGCGACTGCGGCGCCCGGCTGACGCCCAGGCCGCGCTGCTCCGTGCGCTGACGGAGCAACCAGATTCGCTGGAGCTGCACACGGACATCGAGCGCCTAGCGCGCATGTGCGACGGCTTTAAAGATTACGCAAATGCTTTGACCGAGCGAGCGCAGTCGACGTTCGACGCCGAGCTCGCGCGGTCGCTCTACGCCACGCTGGGCCGAATCTCGGAGCAAGAGCTTGGGGACCCGACCGCGGCCATTGCCGCGTACGAGGAAGCCGTGCGGCAGGCTGGCGATCAGCCAGAGCTTTTGGCTGCCCTCGATCGCTTGTACGAGAAGACCCGGAACTATGAGGCGCTGGTCGAAATTCTCGAGCGCCGCGCATCGGTAGCCGAGACCGAGTACGAACAAGCGGAATTGTACTACAGAATGGCAAGCATTCAGCGCGAACAGTGGAGTGACAGCTCGCGCTGCCTCTTGTCCTTGCGGCGCGCCCTCGAGTACTCACCCAGTCATGAAAGCGCGGTTCGAGAGCTAGAGGTGTTGCTCGACGACAGCGAATTCTTCGAGGAAGTGTCAGAGATCCTGGAGTCGGTCTACCGCACTTTGAACGACACACCCAAGCTCGCCGCGCTCTTCGAGCGAAGGATCGGGCTGGCAGGGTCGAATGAAGAGCGGCTAGAGGCCCGACGTACACTGGCGCGCGTCCTGGAAGATGAAGTGGGGGATGTCGCAGCCGCTCAGAAGATTTTGCAACAAGGCGTCGTAGAGGAGCCGGGCAACTTGTCAGCGCTGGAGGAGCTAGCTCGCTTGGCTGGGGTGACCGGGGAATGGCTAGGAGCCTCGGAAGCCCTCGAGGAAGCGCTTCAGAAGATCGTCAAAACGGAACCGGCGACGGGCCGCGAGATTGCCTTGACCTTGGCGAGCTGGCGGCATGAGCACCTACAAGACGACGCAGGCGCCGAACGCGCACTGGGAATCGCGCTCGAATGCGCGCCCGACAGCGATGAAATTTTGGTGCAGCTCGAGGAGCTCCAGGCGGTGCCCGGGCGAGAGAGGGCGTTGATTGATACGCTGCGGCGGCGTGGCAAGCTAGCCAGCGACGACCAGCGTGAGGAGCTGTTCCGTCGTGCCAAGCGCCTGGCGGATGCCGGCCACATGCCGGCGGTGGCGCAGGAAATTCTGCGCGACTTGTTGCGCTTGGACGATGCCAATGATTGGGCGCTAGAGGCGCTGGCTGAGCTGCTGGAAGAGTCCGGTCAATATGCCGAAGCATTGTCGCTGATTGAGCGGCGGATTCAGCTAGGTACGGTTGACGATGTTCGCGAGCTCAGGCACCGGGCGGCACTGCTGGCGCGGGAGCGGCTCGAAGATCCGAATCGGTCGAGTCAGCTGTACCTGGACCTTCTGGTCGAGGATCCGGCTGATACGCGCGCCTCGGATGCGCTCCGAGTCTTGCTCGTGGAGACGGAGCGTTTTGACGATCTAGCTCATTTGCTCGCGACGCTGATAGACGTCGCACAGACTACCGCTGAGCGAGTCTCGCTGCGGCTCGAGCTGGCGCAGCTCAATATCGATCGGTTCAGCGACGGCGATGCGGCCATCGAGCAGCTGCGTGCGGTTCTGGACGAAGAACCGGGCCACGCTGACGCGGTGCTTACGCTGAGCCGGCTTTATGAGAAGAACGGCCGTGACGAAGATCTGGCAGAGCTACTCAGCCATCAAATCGAAGCGGCACAGGGCCGGGGCGACATACCCGCCGCTGTGAAGCTGTTGGGCCGTTTGGGCGAGGTGTACGAGTTGCGGCTCGAGCAGCCCGAGCGTGCCATCGATACGTATCGACGCGTGCTGGACCTGGACGCCTACCATCAACCCTCGATTGAGGCGCTGGCTCGGCTATATCGTGCTGCAGACCGGCTGGACGAGGCAGCGGACGTCATGGGGCGGTTGCTCGAATCGAGTGAGCCGAGCGAGCTGCCCCGCCGTGCTCAGGAGTTGGCGGACCTGTATGACAAGCTGGGTGACGGGGAAAAAGCTTGTTTGGCGCTCGAAAGGGTGCTGGATGCGGGCCAGGCGGGTCCGGAGCTGATCCAACGCCTGCAGGGTTTTTATGAAAAGCTGGAGAACTGGGCGCGGTTGGCTGAGTTACTCGTGCGAGAATCAGACTCCGCCTCATCACCTGACGAAAAGACCAAACTCTTGAGTCGCGCCGCGACCTTGTACGCGGAGCGCCTCGAGGAGAGTGGGACGGCGGCGAAGCTGCTGCAGCGGGCCACCGAAATAAAGCCCGACGACCGTGGCCTCTTGCTGCAACTGTGTGACGTATTCAATGCGTCAGGTCGCAGCCGCGAGTCTGCTGAAACGCTGCAGCGCATCGTTGAATCCTATGGCGGGCGGCGTAGCAAGGAGTTGGGTGAAATTCATCGGCGTTTGGCTGCCGCTTACCGCGCCCAGGGCAACAAGAGTGAGGCTTTCAAGGAGCTCGATCAGGCATTCCGAATTGAGCCGGGTAATGTCGCCATTCTCAAGGAGCTAGGTGAGCTGGCATTTGAGCTGGACGACATGAAAAAAGCACAGCAGATGTACCGCGCCCTGCTGCTGCAGCGGCTCGACGGCGACAGCCCCATCACCAAGGCCGAAGTGTTCTACGCGCTCGGCAGGGTACATGACGCGTTGGGAGAAAAGCCGAAGGCTCGACAGATGCTCGAACGAGCACTGCAGACAGACGCAAATCTCGAGGGCGCCAAGCGATTATTGGCAGATCTGACAGAATAATCACTCGGGCGCCGAAAAGCCCGACCGCCTCGCGGTTGCGGGCCGGGCGCCGTCGCTCGAGAGCCGGTCGGAATCCTGGGGCGAGGTACCAGTGTCGATAGTCATAATGATAGACGGTCGGGTACGCCCTCCTGGCGAGCAGTCCGTGAGTGTCTTTGATCGGGGATTTTTGTACGGGGATTCCGTGTTCGAGACCATCCGGACGTATGGGGGGGTTCCTTTCGAGCTGGATGAGCACCTTTGCCGCTTGGAGCAGAGTGCGCGGCTGGTTTTCATCCCGCTGCCCGTTCCAATCTCAGGGTTTGCCGCAGAGGTGCTAGAGGCGGTTGGCGCGGCCGCCAATCCCGAAAGCTACGTGCGCGTCATGCTGACGCGCGGCCAAGGCGCCCTGGGGTTGGATCCGACGCTTTGCGATCGCCCGCTCCGGGTGACCATCGTTCAGCCCCTCAGCATTCCCCCCGCGCACCTTTACGTGAATGGCGTCGCAGCCATCAGCTACCGCACGCAACGCGAGATCGACGGCACCAGCGCCGAAGGCGCTAAGATTGGCAATTACCTCGTGAGCGTGCTTGCCATGCGCGAAGCAGGGCAGGTGGGCGCTCTGGAGGCTTTACTCGTCGACGCCCAGGGAAGGGTCTCGGAAGGGGCCAGCTCCAACGTGTTCGTGGTCAAGGCGGGTCAGCTCATCACGGCTCCAGTGGGCGCCGGCATCTTGGCTGGGATCACGCGCGCTCACGTGCTGGACTTGGCCCAAGCGCTCCGCATCGGTGTTCAGCTGCGTGCCCCACACCTCGATGAGGCGTATGCAGCTGATGAAGTGTTCATCAGCTCCAGCATCCGCGAGCTCATGCCCATCGTGCGGCTCGACCAGCGTAGCCTCGGGAGCGGGTCGCCCGGCCCAGTCTTTCGTCAGCTTCTGGCCGCCTTCAGGCAGCGAGTGGGACACGCGGTAAGCTAGAGGCCATCCCATAGCCATGGGATGGCGACAAATATAAAGGAAAGAGCCATCGAACAGGACCGATTCGCCACGGAAAACGCGACGGCCTCGCACGGCGCCGAAGGCGTCCCAACAACACGGCGGGCGGGCGCGTTTTCGAGCATGCAGGTTATGAGATGCGTGCTAGTCGCGGGCGTCAGGTGGCTTCGGCACCGGGCGCCGATGGGGCGACGTCGGCCGAGGTTCCCTCGGCGACGCCTGGCTCTGAAAGCGGGCTTTCTTCGCTCTCGGCTGGGGCGCTGGAGCGTGGGATGGGGATCCTCAGTTGCCCGCCTTGTTGGGCGGCCAGCAAGGCTATCGCTTTGTCGAAATAGCTTGTGAGAAACTTCACGTCGCTGGGCGGATTGGTAATCAACCCCGCCCCCTGGATGACGTGAATCACCGCGGCGACCTGGAGCGCGGCGTGCTCTCCGAGCCGCGCCAGCACGCTCAAGCCGCTGTCCTTCATGCGGTTAGCCAGCACCGCTCGGCGCTCGGGCGTAAAATATCGATCAGTGGCAGCCACCACCTGCTCTCGAATGATGGGATCGAGGTGCTCTTTGGAGTTGGGCGGCTCTGGTCCGAGCCGGCGCCCGATGTGCAGCAACAGCTCCTGGATCGTTCGCTCCGGCGGCAGCCACGACCGAAACTCGGGCCATTGGTGCAGAGTGCCCGAGTCGCGAGCGAGCTTCTCCGCGTCCTCATCAGCAAGTGCCAGGCCTTCCTCGTCGAAAGGGTGGACGGGAGGGCTAGACGGAGCGCCCTCGATGAATTTTTCCGTGCCCATCATGCCCAGCGGCTCTGGAACGTTTTGTGCGGCATGCCACGCCCGGCGCTCCATGAGGCGGTATTGCGCCCACGCCCAGGGCACACTCACCGGAGCATAACCCGCGCCACCCAGGGACTGCTGCATGCTTTCTTTGATTTTGGACAGGCCGAGCTGCCCGCTCTGGACTCTGAGAATGTTTTGTCCTTCTCTGAAGAAGACAAAGCAAGCCTGGTAGCTACCGCTGGGCTGACGCACCGCGAGCACCACCGCCTCGGTGCCGCTACTGTCGGGTGGCAAGAGCCAGGCTTCTCGTGAGCTGTCAGCATTACTGGAGAGCCGCCCGGTCCTCGGCGCCTCGGGGATCGACACCCCCCGGGCTTTGAGCACGTTTAGGCCGCGTCGCGCGGCCTTGCGAGCCAAGCCTTGTCCCAGCTCCGCAACGGCTTGGACCGCCGCTGCGTTGGATGATTTTATCCATTCCTCTACCAGTGAGGGAGCTTGGGATCCGGCTGCGTCGATGAAGTGAAGGGCGCGATCGGCGCCCGACCCGAGCTGCTCGGGCCCGAAACTGGTTGTACTCTTGGGCATTCTAGCTTTGTCCTGAGACTGGCCGCGGTGGCATTCACGCGCCCGTGGGAGGGACCAGGCTGGCCACGACTTCTATCTCGATCGAAGCGCCCAGCGGAAGGGCCGAGACTTGGACGGTGGAGCGCGCTGGTGGGCTACTTCCGAAATAACTGGCGTAAACCTGATTGATGGCAGCAAAATCGCGTAGATCCGTCACAAATAGTGTGGATTTGCAGATTAAATCCAGGCGACTGCCGGCTGCCTCGAGCACTGCGCTGATGTTGTCCATGACCCGTCGCGTCTGAACGGCGATATCACCGCTCACCAGCTTGCCGGTGGCAGGGTCTAGGGGAATTTGGCCGCTCGAGTACACGCGATCACCGTCAACCACCGCTTGGCTATACGGGCCGACCGCGGCTGGCGCGCGCGGGGTACTGATGCAGGTTCTCACCACGCGGCGATACTGCCTCGTTCCAGGGTGTCAGATCAAGGGAGTGACTGGCGGCCATTAGCCCTCCAATCCGCGCCGGCCTGCCATGGCGCGGCCCAGCGTGATCGGGTCGGCAAATTCCAGGTCCCCCCCATGGGGGATGCCGCTGGCAATCCGGGTCACGCGCACCCGCGCTCCGAACTCGCGCGCCAAATGAAGCGCCGTCGCTTCGCCCTCCACCGAAGGGGGTGTGGCAATGACGAGCTCCTCCACGCCGGTCGCATCGAGTCGTTGCCCGAGCTTGGCCAGCGGCAACTCTTCCGGCCCGATGCCGTCCAGCGGCGAGAGCAGACGTCCGAGGACGAAATAGCGCCCGCGCATGGCACCGCTGCGCTCGACGGCCATCAGATCTTGGACTCGCGCGACCACACATAGCTGGCTTGGGTCGCGGCGAGAGTCGGAGCAGATGCTGCAAGTTGCCGCGCCGGAGCTATCGATTTCAGCAATGTTGCCGCAGGTATCGCACGATCTAAGCTTGGCGCAAGCCTCCGCCAGAGCGTGACTCAACGTCTCCATCACCGGCTTCTGATCCGCGAGCAGGTGCAGGGTGAAACGCAGCGCGGTTTTTTCGCCCACCCCCGGCAAGCGGGTGAACGATTGGATGAGCTGGCGCAGCACAGCAGGCAGCCCGGCGGCCATCAACTTTCACTTATCTCGATGCGCTTGACGCGAGCGCCAAGTATTTCTGCCGCGTCTCGAACGCTCGGGTGCTGTTCGGCTCGATCCACGGCCGCCCTTTTCTGCTGCTCTCGGGCGCGCTTGTCGGCTTCGGCCAGCGTTTGCCTCCCGGCACCAACGGGCTGGAAGACAATCTGCGGCTCGCGCCCGAAACACGTGCGAGCCGCCGCCCGCAGCGCTTCCAAACACTCAGCGGAGCGAGTTCGGGCCTCGAGCGCATTGCCCACCTCATAACCGAGCGTGCAGAGCTCGGCGCTGATGTTGAGCGGCACCGTATGATTCAGGAACGCCACTAGGTCCGGTCGAGTTTGGCCCAGACAGTCGAGCACGCGGCGCCAGTCCGCGAGGAGCCCGGCAGGCATGGGTTCCGGCGCGGTGCTCGACTGCGGCGCTACACTGCCAGGTGCAACGCCTGGAGAGGCAACGCCTACTGGCGGAACAACGCTCACTGGCGGTGCTGCTGGCTGAGCCCGTGGCGTAGTCTGTGAGGCCGGCTCCGCCGGGGAAATGGCTGGGGGGCGCGAGGGGGCGTGCGACGACGCGGGCACGGCGGGTGTCGCTCGCGCTGGTGGCTTGTCTTCGCTCGCTGCTACCGTCTGGCTCGTCGCGGGCCGAGGGTTGCCGCCTCGAGGGGATCCACCCGCCGGCCCCGACCGCTGCGCGCCTTGAGCGGCTGGAGGCGGCTTGCCAGTAGATAGCCGAACCTCGAGCTCCGCCAGCCGCGCTAGCATCCCGTCGAGTGGGAGCAGCTCCGGTCGCAATGCCAGACGTGCCAGCAACATCTCCAGGGTGCGCGCGGCTCGGCGGACCTGGCGACGTCGTCAAAACCTTTTGCAAAGCCCTGCTGCACGCGCATTAAATCGCTGGCATCGACCCGAGCGGCCAATTCACGCACACGGCGCTGTTCCTCGTCCGACAGGTCGAGCAGCTCGTCGGTGTCCTTGCACAGCTTGGCGACCACCAAGTCTCGAAACACGGACAGCAGGTCCTTCGCCACTACGGTGATGTCGCAGCCCTGGTTGGAAAGTCCGAGGACGCCTGTAAGCGCGCGCGGCGGCTCGCCACTGAGCACGGCCGCCGCCAGATCCAACAAGGCAGTGTACCCTGCCAGCCCCAGAACCCTACTCACTTCGTCGCCGATCAGCTGCTTCGGATTGAAGGCGATCACCTGGTCTAGCAGGCTCAAGGCGTCGCGCATGCTACCGCGCGCTTCTCGAGCCACGAGCGCCACGGCCCGTTCGTCGGTCTGGATTTGCTCTTTGTCGAGCACGTGGCGGATGCGCTCGGCAATCAGCCGACTGGGGATCATCTTGAAGTCGAAACGCTGTACCCGACTCAAGATCGTGACGGGCACCTTGTGTACTTCGGTCGTGGCGAGAATGAATTTGACGTGGGGAGGCGGCTCCTCGAGCGTCTTGAGGAGGGCGTTCCAGGCGTTTTGGGACAACATGTGGACTTCGTCCACGATGAAGATCTTGTAGCGATCGCGCGTCGGGCGGTAAGGCAGCGATTCCTGAAGCTTCCTGATTTCGTCGACGCCCGTATAGCTCGCGCCATCTATCTCGCGCACGTCCACGTCGGTGCCTTCCGCGATTTCACGGCAGGCGGCGCAGGCCAGGCACGGCTCGAGCCCGTGAGCGTCACCCCCCGATCCCGGTCGCAAGCAATTGAGCGCCTTGGCTAAAATGCGGGCGCTGGTCGTCTTGCCCACCCCACGGACGCCCGTAAACAGGAACGCGTGGGCGACCCGCTGCTGTTCGATGGCGTTCGCCAGCGTGCGCGACACGTGCTCCTGCCCTATCAGGTCCCGAAAGCTCATCGGGCGCCACTTGCGAGCAAGGACAACGTAGCTCATGAATGATTCCCCCCGGATCGCAGGGAGGGCTGGCCCTAGCATTTGTGGCTACGCCGCTCCAGCATCACCTCCCGATGGGCCAGAGGCCTGTTGACCGGCCATTGTGGCAGGCAAAATTAGACGAGGAGTTCCAATACCTTTCAGCTGTTTAGACATAATGTCAATTCGCTTGACATCTTGCCGATTGAGAGCAAAGTGTCAATGTGACGACGATTTGGCAGGCAGGGCCATGACGAGCGAGAGCGGGGAGGGCGAGGCGCCCGAGTTGGGTGACCTGACCGTTCTGGTGGTCGACGACGAACCGAGCAATCTCAGCTCGCTGCGCAAGATCTTCGAGCGAGAGCAGATGCGCGTGCTGACGGCCGAAGACGCAAAATCCGCGCTCGACCTGGTGCGCCGGCATCGCGTGCAGGTGGCGCTCATCGATCTGATGATGCCGGGGACTACCGGTGCCGAGTTGCTCCGCGCCCTCAAGGAAGTGTCCCCAGAGACCGAGGCGGTGCTGATGACCGCGTACGGTACCGTCGAAACGGCGGTGCAGGCCATGCGAGATGGGGCATACGATTTCGTCGAGAAGCCGCTCAAGCGCATGAACATCGTCAAGAGCGTCCGAAAGGCGGCCGAGCGGCAGCTGCTGTTAGCCGAAAACCGCTCTCTGCGACGGGAGCTCCGCTTGCTCACGAATCGCGAAATAGTCGGTCAGAGCTCCGCCCTGCGCCGTGTGCTCGATGTCGGTAACCAGGCGGCGCCATCGAGCGCGACGGTGTTGCTCCTCGGGGAAAGCGGCACCGGCAAAGAGCTGATCGCTCGGCACATCCATGGCAAGAGTTTGAGGGCTTCGGGGCCCTTCGTGGCAGTGAACTGCTCGGCCATTCCAGAGTCCATCCTGGAAGCCGAGTTGTTCGGTCATGAGCGAGGGGCTTTTACGGGCGCCGTGGCGCGCCGTGAAGGGCGGTTCGCGCGGGCCGCGGGCGGCTCGTTGTTCCTCGACGAAATTGGTGAGCTGGCGCCCGCAGTGCAGGTGAAACTGTTGCGGGTCTTGCAGGAGGGGGAGTACGAGCCTGTCGGGGGTGACACCGTCAAGGCCGATGTGAGAATCATTGCGGCGACGAATCGCAACCTCGAACAGGAAGTCGAGGCAGGGCGGTTCCGGGAAGATTTGTATTATCGCCTCAACGTGATTGCCATCACGGCCCCACCGTTGCGTTCGAGGCGTGACGACGTGCCGCTCTTGATCGACCACTTTCTCGGTATCTATTGTGGCAAGAACGGGCGGCCGCGGTTGGGTGTGGCCCGCGAAGCCCTCGCCAAGTTGGTGGATTACTCCTGGCCGGGAAACGTTCGCGAGCTAGAGAACGTGATCGAACGAGCCGCAGTTCTTTGCCGTTCCGAGACCCTCGGGCTCGGTGATTTGCCCGACGTCGTGACGCGAGCCACCACGCCTGCGCCCTCTAGCCTGGTTTTCGAGATCGGCACGCCGCTTGCGGAAGTAGAGCAACGAATGATTCGAGAGACGCTCAAGCGGACGGAAGGTGATAAGTCCCTCGCGGCGCAGCTGCTCGGGATCTCCACACGCACCATCTATCGCAAGCTCGACGAGGGGACGGAGAGTAGTGCCTCGACGCCGGCTGCCTGAACCTGGGGGCGAGTGGGGCGGTGTCGGCGACGCGATCGGGTTGCCAGATTGTCACTCCGGTCCGTCCTGAAGGACCTGGCTTGTCAGCTTGGCGAGGGCCGTGGTGGGGGGCCGCTTTGAAGCTGAAATTGGCGGTGGAATAGGCTAGTTGGGCGTTGGCACGAGTCTCGCTATCAAAACCAACATAGAGGACGTGTGGGATTCGCATGGGTGTCGAGCGCTTGGCAAGGAGGTCTTTTGGGTTCGTGGTGGCGGCTCTGCTGGCGCTGGCGATTTATTTCCAGGCCGCCGGTGCGGGAGAGCTCCTGGCGTCCAAAGCGCTAGCTGTCGTTCCGCAGCAGCCAGGCGCCGCGGGCGCGGCGGCACGACGGGCGCGGAGCAAGCCGTCGTCCCAGGCCAGCGCTGTCAATGGGGACGTGATTCTGGCTCGCAATCCGTTTGATTCGGTGACAGGCCCGCTGGATCGAACGCCCGTTTCGGTCGAGGTCCCCGACGTGCGCAGGGAGTTGGATCTCAGTGATCCGCTCAGCGCTCCGGAATGCGCCGATGTGAGCTTGAACATCGTCTCGGAGTCGCTCGACCCCGAGTGGTCGTTGGCCCAGCTCAAAGGCCCCGGCGATGCCGATGCTTCCACTCGCCGAGTCGGCGACGAGGTCGGTAAGCTGAAGGTCGCCTACATCGGCTTCAACGCAACCAAGGGCAGTCCTGCGGTTTGGCTCGTCGGCGACGACAGCGTTTGCCAAGCCCTGCTCTTTAGCGAAAAGGAAAGCGGCTCGGAGGGCGCGGAGGCCGCGGTGTCCACTCCGGTGACCAGTGCGCCTCCCGTCGAGGACGCGGACAGCAAGGCGCGTCGCGCCCGCCGTGGTGCCCCGCAGGTCCCGGCCGAAATTTCGGACAAGATTCAGAAGGTGAGCGAAACCGAGTTCAACGTCGACCGGAGTGTGATCGACAATGTTCTGGAAAACCAAGCCACGCTGATGCGCTCGGCGCGCATCGTACCCGAACAGAAGGACGGCAAGACCGTCGGCATTCGGTTGTTCGGTATTCGCTCGGACACGCTGCTCGGTACGCTGGGGATGCAAAATGGAGACCGCCTCGAGAAGATCAACGGCTTCGACATGGCCAGTCCCGAAAAAGCCCTTGAAGCCTATGCCCGCCTGCGCACGGCCACGAGCCTCACGGTTCAAGTCACTCGTCGCGGTAAGCCCTTAACCATCGAATATCAGATCAAGTAACCCCCATGCTTTTTCGACGATCGACTCCACTCGCTGGCACTTGCTTGCTCGTTGGGGCAGCTGCCCTCTTCACGTCTGTTGCTCAGGCCCAAGTTGCGACACCGCCTCCAACCACGGAGAACACGGAGCGAGAGCCTGGGGATCCCCCGGGCGCGCGAGGGGAGCTACCGCAGAGCATGGAATCGATCGCGAAAGCGGTCGACACTCCTTATCGCCCGAAGCCCGGTGGCCATAAGATCAAGTTCAATCTCGAAGACGCGGACCTTGCCGAGCTCGTCAATCACATCAGCGGCTTGACGGGCAAACGTTTTATTTATGGCTCGAAGGTGCGCAAGGTCAGCATCACCGTCGTCTCGCCCACACCGGTGACGTTGGCCGAGGCTTACGAGGCTTTCTTGTCCGTCCTCCAGGCCAATGGACTTACCGTCGTGCCACAGGGTGAGTTTCTAAAAATCGTGGACAGTGCTGGCGTGGTTGGCTCGGTTCCGCCGCTTTATGACCGGGCCGCGCCGGTCCCCAATACTGACGCTTACGTCACTCGGATGTATCGGCTCAAGAGCGTGAGCCCGGGCGAGGTCGCCAACCTCCTCTCCAAGTTCAAGAGCAAGGAGGGAGATATCACGGTGTACGAGCCGGGAGGCTTGATCATCCTCACGGACACCGGGGCGCACATTCGTCGGCTGATTCGCCTCATCGAAGAGGTGGACGTCGGGTCCGCCAGCGCGCGCATGTGGATCGAGCCAATCCATTACGGTGACGCTCGCGACTACGCCAAACAGGTCAACGACATCTTTCAGCTCGACAAGGGCACCGGTGGCGGTGGCTTACTCCGAGTGCTTCCCGACGAGCAGACGAATTCATTGATTATCGTCGGCTCCAATGAGGGGTACTTGCGCCTGCTCGAGTTCTTGAAGCGTGTGGACACGGCCCCCGCGGCGGAGGGCCGCATCCATGTTCTACCGCTTCAGCACGCGGTGGCGGAAGAGCTAGCGCAGACTTTGACGCGTATGCTTTCTGGGACAGCCGCGGCCGCGGCTCCTGCGGCTGCTGGGCGCCGCGCCGCTCCAGCGGCTCCCGCTGCCGGCGCGGCGGCGTCGGACGGCTTGTTCGAAGGCTCGGTGCGAGTGACCGCAGACAAGGCCACGAACTCGCTCGTCGTTACCTCGTCCACGCGCGACTATGCCCAGCTGCGAATGGTGATCGACCACCTGGATCGAGAGCGTCGCCAGGTGTTCATCGAGGCGGTGATCATGGACCTGTCAGCGGGTCGCGGGAATACCTTGGGGTTGGGTTATCACGGCGGTGCGACCACCTCGGTATTTGGCGGTGAAGAGTCCCTCATATTGGGCGGCTTCAACGCCCTCAGCTCCATCGCGGGGCCCGGACCCGACGAGCTTCAGGCGTTGGCCCTAGGGGTGAGGGGTCCTGACCTGCAAGGGACCGAGGGCCGCATTCCCGGGCTCCCGGCGGGTATCAGCATTCCGGCGTTCGGCGTGGCGCTCAATGCCCTCGCCCAGAGCTCGGACTCGAACGTGTTGTCGACGCCGCACATCATCGCCATGGACAACACCGAGGCCGAGATCAATGTCGGTGAGAACATCCCGCTGCAGACCAACTCCGCGGGCGGCAGCTTGGCAAGTTTGGCACCCCTCTTGGGCGGTGCAGCGGGAGGTCAGGGCATTCAAGGTCTAGGCGCCCTCGGTGCCCTAGGCGCATTGGGAGGCGCACCCCGTCAAGACGTCGGGACGCGCATCAAGCTCACGCCGCACATCAACAAGAACAACCAGGTTCGCCTGGAAATCGAAGAGGAAATCAGCGAGCAAGGTGCGACCGCCGGTGATCTCGGAGCAGTGTCCATCACTCAGCGATCTGCACGCACCACCGTGGTGGTCGACGACCAACAGACAGTGGTGATCGGCGGCTTGATGCGTGACACGAAGCTCGTCACACATGAAAAAATACCGGTCTTGGGTGACCTGCCGGTGCTCGGTTTCCTATTTCGCAAGAGCAACACGCGGACACAGAAGACCAACCTGCTTCTGATCCTGACGCCGTACGTGATTCAGTCGCAGGATGATCTGCGCAAAGTATTCACTCGGAAGATGCGTGAACGTCAGGAATTCCTCGATCGCTACTTCGTGTTCAATTCGGATTGGCAGCCCCCCCGGGACTACGCGCGCACGAACGGTCTGGTCGAGGAAATCCGCCAAGCCTTCGGCGAACTGGCGGAGGAGCGGCGTTTGGAGCTCGAGGGGCTGCCCAGCGACCAGAAGACTCACCAGCCCACCGAGCCGCTCGACTTGCCTGTGGATGTGAGCCCCGGGGCCACCCCGGCAGCTCCCGCGCCCGGACAGCCCGCCCCCGCGACTCGGCGCCGCCGCTCTTCCGAGCTCGACCGGTCTGTCCAGCCCGAGCCCACACTGGCAGGGACCGTGGTCCCCTTGGTGCTCAATCCGGTGGCTCGGAGCGTCGCAGGGCGCAGCGCAACGGAGACAGGTTTGAACGTGGAGCGGGTCGAGTGATGCAGGAGCAACGCGCCCTGGGCGACATCTTGACGCGCCACGGAGTCGTGGCGGCCGAGGCGCTGGAAGCGCTGTATGCCGAGCAGCGTGAGAAACCAGCCGAGCTCTTCGATCTGGTGGTCCAGAATCGTCTTGCGACCGATTCGGAGGTGGCTCAGGCGTTGGCCCAGGAGTGCGGGCTCGCCTTCACCGAGAGCATCGACGTAGACGTCATCGCCCTGGCCGACGCGACGCGGATCCCCCTCAGCTACGCGCGCGCCCATCGCCTGTTGGTGCTGAGAGAGGACGAAGACAGCGTATCGGTGGTGTGCGGGGACCCGCTCGACACAGCGGCGCTGGACGACGTGCGAGCGACCTTCGGGAAGCGGCTGGTCGTCGTGGTGGCGCCACCCGCGTTAGTGAACGAAGCCATCAATCGCGTCTACGAGCGCCAGGACACGACCAGTGACCTAGAAGGTGGAACCGATGTCGTCGACGCCGACACGATCGACATTTTGGAGTCGGACGACGACGCCCCGATCATCCGCTGGGTAAACAGCCTGTTCGCGCAAGCCTCGAAGGAGCGGGCGAGCGATATTCACATCGAACCCGAAGAGAAGGAGGTCATGGTCCGGTACCGGGTCGATGGTGAGCTGTATGTGGCGCGGCGGGCCCCGCGTCAGTTCATGAGCTCGGTAATCGCTCGTGTCAAAATCATGGCCGGGCTCAACATCGCGGAGAAGCGCCTTCCGCAAGACGGGCGCATCTCCCTGCGCATTGCCGGCAGGTCAATTGACGTGCGTGTGTCGACGGTGCCCACTAGCCGGGACCATGAGCGCATCGTGATGCGGCTCTTGAACAAGGCAAGCGTGCTCTTGGACTTGCCCGACCTCGGCTTCAGTCAGCGAGATTTCCTGCTGATGGACGGCTTGATAAGGAAGCCGGATGGCATCATCTTGGTGACGGGTCCGACCGGCAGCGGCAAGACAACCACCTTGTACGCTTGCATCAACCGCATCAATCACCCCAACATCAACATTCTCACGGCAGAAGACCCTGTGGAGTATGAGATCGCCGGGATCCACCAGCTGCCGGTGCAGCCAAAGATTGGGCTAACGTTCGCCAGCGCCTTGCGCGCATTCCTGCGTCAAGATCCGGACGTGATCATGGTCGGCGAAATTCGCGACAAGGAGACGGCTGAGATTGCCATGCACGCCTCCATGACGGGGCATTTGGTGCTCAGCACGATCCACACCAACGACGCGGCGAGCGCATTTACGCGTCTGATCCAGATGGAAATCGAAGCCTTCCGTGTGCGTTCTACCGTGGTGGGGATCCTGGCTCAACGCCTGGTCCGGGTGCTCTGCCCCCACTGCAGGGAGGCCTACACGGGTACGCCGTACGAGCTCGAGCAGTTGGGAATCGACCCAGCGCGGACAAAGCGACGCGATGAGCGCCGGCTCAGCCCGGCATATATCGCTCGCGACGCGGATCAGATCGCCGACTACGTCCCCGTCGGCTGGCGGCGCCCCGAGCTGCCAACCTTGTATCGCCCTAAGGGCTGCGGCGTTTGCGATAACAAGGGGTTCACAGGTCGGCTCGGAATTTATGAGCTCTTGATGGCGGATGACGCCGTCGGCGAAGCCGTCATGCAGAACTCGGATGCGCAGAGCATTCGTCGTGTGGCGCAGCTGCGCGGCATGGATACGTTGCGCGATGATGGCGCTCGCAAGGCTTTGCTGGGCGTCACCACCGTAGAAGAGGTGGTCGCCGCTACGCAGGACGACATGTTCGATGAGTGACCTGGCGAACAGACGCATAGCGCTTGGATGTAGAGGCACTAGTAGGACAAACCCGAAGTCCGCGCCGGGTTTGTCCCAATGTAAAGGAAGTGCCGAGCACGCAATGAGGTGTTCGAGGGTTCGCTCGGGGCCCTCACTTGTTGGGGCCCCGCGCGAAACCCGGCACACTTGGGGTGCGAGGCACTAGTGCCGGGCTTTGAGTACAGGGGCCTGGAGGTTGCCTCCGGCAAGGCTGTAAAAGGCTATCGCGACGCGGATAGTCCCAAGGCTCTGCGTGGTTTGTTGCGCCGCGAAGGCATCCTGCTCACCTTGGCGACGCCCGAGAGCGAGCGCAATGCACGGGCTAAACGCGACATCGTGCTGCTCGGGTTCCTGTACCGCCCGTCAGCGAGCGACGTGGCCATCTTGACCCGTCAGCTGGCGACTCTGGTGCGGGCAGGGGTTCCACTGGTCGAATCAATAGCGGCGCTGGTCGATCAGGTCGAGAAAGAGTCACTCGTGCGCGTGCTGACCGATCTGGGCGAGAACCTGAAGGAAGGTACGTCTTTTGCTGCCTGCCTGGGCGCGCACCCGAAGGTATTCCCTCCACTCTATATCAACATGGTGGCGGCGGGCGAAGCGTCGGGGACGCTGGAGTCCGTGCTGGAACGCCTAGCGGATTTCATGGAGGGCCAGGCGCGTCTGAAGGGCAAGGTCATCTCCGCGTTGGCGTACCCAGTGTTGATGACGTTGATCGCGACGGTGCTCGTTGGCGCGCTGATGGTGGGTGTCGTGCCCAAGGTGACGAGCATGTTCGAGAACATGCAGCAAGAGCTGCCTTGGTACACTGCATTGCTGATTTTCGTGTCCGATACGTTGGCGGCGTACTGGTGGTTGATCTTTGGCTCGATCGCCGCCGGCATCTATGGCTTTCGGCGCTGGCAGGCCACGCCGGCGGGGCGCATGACCTGGGACCGTTTCGTGTTGAGGGTGCCCATTTTCGGGCGCCTAAACCTGCTGGTCGCTGTCGCGCGGTTTTCGCGCACGCTCTCGACGCTTTTGGCAAGCGGCGTGGCCCTGTTGCCAGCGATGGACATCGTCAAGAGCGTGCTCGGGAACGTGCAACTCGAAGCGGTAGTCAAGACCGCCATCGGCTCGATTCGTGAAGGTGAAAGTATTGCGGAGCCATTGCGCCGCAGCGGCTATTTCCCGCCCATGGTCACCCACATGATTGCTGTGGGCGAGAAGAGCGGGCAACTCGAGCAGATGCTGCAAAACGTGAGCCGCGCCTATGAATCGGATGTGGAGACACGTGTCACGACGCTTACCAGCTTGCTCGAGCCTCTGATCATCGTGGTCATGGGGGGCATGGTGGCGTTTATCGCGATGGCGATCATCATGCCGCTGGTTCAAATGAATCAGCTGGTGCAGTGAGGTCATGGTGTGGGCAAGCTCGGAGCGACGTTCATTTTTCCCGTGGGAGCGGCGTGGTGGGCTGTTTCGCCGTCTGGGTCTGTATCGCTTGGGTCCGCTCGCCTTCGTGCTGTGTCTGATCGGCCTGTTAGCGCTGATCGTCGTCCGGGAGCGCCGCCAGTCGGGCGTTCGTCGCACACGAGCGCTGTTGCTCGACGTGCGGCAGGTCGTCGATGCCTACCTGGCCGACCACAAGGGACAGTGCCCCGCGAGCTTTTCGGCACTCAGCGACTATGGGGTGTTCAAGAGCACCCCGCTGGACGCGTGGGGGCGCCCATTGACTCTGATCTGCCCGGGGTCGGAGCCCGGTGAAACGTATCGGCTGATGAGCGCGGGCCCGGATGGGATCGCCGGCGGACTGGACCGCATCGAATAGATTGAAAGAGAGCATCATGACGGATTCGGACACAAACATTCAGAAGGTGCAGAAGCGACGCCGAGAGGTCGGAGTGACCTTGGTCGAAGTTTTGATCGTCGTGGCGATCATGGCGCTGTTGGCGAGCGGTGTGGCGATATTTGCTTTGCCCAAGTTCAAGGAGGCTCAGGTGACGCAAGCCAAGACCAGCGCCCAGGTGCTGCGGCGCGCGATACAAGATTGGCAGCGCGTCAATAACGAGGTCACCTGCCCGACGATGAGCGACCTGACCAAGGGCAAACACGTCGACTCCGCCTCCAACCTGGATGACCCGTGGGGGATACCCTGGACACTCGATTGCAGCTCGGGTGATGACATTTTCGTTCAGTCTAACGGCCCCGATAAAAAGCAAGGCACCGAGGATGACATCAGCGTGCCTAAAGTGCGCGCCGACTCGGAGGGCTAACCTGCCGACGGAAGGTTCATTCGGGTTCGTCGCTCGCGGGCTAGAGCGCAACTCTCGTCGACGACGGCTGCTGCGCAGGCAGGAGCGAGCGTTTTCGCTGGTCGAGGTGCTGCTCGTGGTGGCGTTGATGGCGGGGCTCAGCGCCGTTGTGGTCAGCGGCTCCGGCATGTTGAGTGGCACGCGGATGCGCTCTGCGGGAACGTTGATCATGGGCAGCGTGCGCATGGCCGTGACGCGAGCGAACTCGATTGGCCGCCCCGTGCGGCTGGTGTTCGATCTGGAGACAGATCGGCTCACCCTGGAGGAAACGCGAGGCCGCATGTTGCGCGTGAAGGACGGCGAGGAGGGGGCCAAGGCCGGTGCCGCCGCCGCCACGGAGATTGAGCAAGAAGCCGCACAATACGCGCGTGACATCGTTCAGGGGCCGCGGGCCCCGGCTGCGAGTTTTACCCCAGTCGAGTCGTTCGGAGCCGACGGTGAGGATGTCGCGCTGGGCCGCGAGCTCGGGCGTGACATTCGTTTTTTGCAGGTGCAAACCGAGCATGATCTCGAGCCCCGCACCGAAGGCCGCGCGTATCTCTATTTCTGGCCGGGTGGAGGCACCGAGCGCGCGGCCGTTCAAATCACTCGTCCCGGCGATCATTCTGGGTTGACGGTACTGATTAGCGCCCTGACGGGCCGAGCCAAGCTAGTACGTGGCCGCGTCGAGCTGGAGGAAGCCCGGCACGACGTCGACTTTGAAGAACGAGAAGAGCCATGAGCGTGAGGCATCGGATGCGGGGAATGCCCGAGGCCTACCGCGCGTTTACTCTGCTCGAGGTGATGGTCGCGGTGGCCATCCTCGGCCTCGGGCTAGTGACCATTCTGACCGCACAGACCGGGCTTTTCTCTAGCTCGAAACGCTCCGCGACTCTGAGCCAAGCGGTGGGTCTGGCACGTTGCAAGATGAGCGAGATCGAGGAAGAGCTTCTCCGCGACGGATTTTCGCTCACGAGCGAGGACGAGGAAGGCCCCTGCTGCGAAGACGAGGCGTCTGCGCTGCGCTGTAAATGGTCCATCATCACCGTCGAGCTACCGGACCTGGAAGAGGGGGCGCTCGGGGGTGCCGATGCCGGAGCCGCCGAGGAAAGCCCCGCCTCGCCACTCGACGCTCTAGGTGGTGCCTCGGACCAGCTAATGAGCGGCAACACCAGCAGTGCCGTCGAGGGGCTTACTGGCATGCTCGGTGGGGGTAGCACAGGAGGTCCCTCCATGGGGGCTGGGGCGCTGGCGCCCATGGCCATGAGTCTGATTTATCCTCAGCTCAAAGGCATGCTCGAGGCGAGCATTCGCAAGGTCACCGTGCGCGTGGTCTGGTCCGAAGGTGAAACAGAGCGCGACCTGAGCGTCACGCAGTATCTGACCAACCCTCAGCAAGGCGGGCTGCTCGACGTGGACGAGTCGGGCGCGGGCGGTCAAGGCGGCGGCAGCGGGGCTGGGGTGGGCGCAGCAACTCCCGGCGGGGCTGTTCCAGACGGGCAGGGTCGGTGAGCGGAATGCGCATGCGGTGTGAAAAGCGCCAGGTCGACCGCGCGAAGGCTCGAGGGTTCACCTTGATCGAGCTGTTGATCGCGGTGGCCGTGCTGGCCATGATCAGCACTCTGCTGTATGGCGCATTTGATGGCCTGGAGCGCACCAAGGAGGGGGTGACGCGGGTGGCGGATCGCTACCATCAAGGTCGCTCCGCCTTGCAGCGCATCGCGTACGAGCTCGGAGGCGCATACCTGTCGGCGCACGCGCCTCCCGATCCCAATTTGGTGGCGACACGCACCGCATTTGTCGGGACGCGCGAGACCCCTGCGGCACGCGTGGACTTCAACAGTTTTTGCAACCGGCGCTACGACAAGGACGTAAAGGAGTCCGATCAAGCTGAGATCTCCTATTTCGGCTCGCCAAACCCGGACGGCTCTGGCGAGATAGATTTAGCCCGCCGCATCAGCCCACGGCTCGACCTCGAGCCCGAGCGTGGCGGAAGGGTAGAGGTGCTCGCCACGGATCTGGATCTATTCGATCTGAGCTACCTCGATGCAGCTACCGGGCAATGGGTCGAGAAATGGGATTCCACTCAGGCGCTGGGCCAGCACAATCAGCTGCCGTTGCAGGTCCGGGTGCTCTTGGTGCTCAACGAAGGGGTACGCACCAGTGCCGACCGGAGCCGGCAGCCGCTGCGGTTCGTCACCAAAGTGGCGCTAGCCATGCGCAACCCTCTCACGTTTGCGGTGGAATGATGAGCTCAATTCGCGGCTTGCAGTGTGGGCGCCAGCGCAGGCTGCGAGAGAAGCGGCGTCAGCGTGGCGCCGCTCTGATCATGGTGCTCGGGTCACTGACCATCTTGGCCGTCATGCTGTCGGAGTTTCAGGATGAAATGTCCACGGAGTTTGCCAGTGCCATGTCGGATCGCGACGCGCTGAAAGCCGAGTACGCCGCCAGGAGCGCAATCAATCTGTCTCGGCTGTTGATCGCGGCTGAGCCCACGGTGCGCCAAGCAGGTGGCTTTCTCTTGGCGGCACTCGGCGGCGGTGGCAAGCCGCCGCAAATTCCGGTCTGGGAGTTTTCGGGCCAAATCCTCGGAGCGTTCAATGACGCGGAGGGGGCCGAGCAGTTTCGGAGCCTCGCCAACGTGGATATTTCTCATGGCGAGGGGCTGGGGCTCGAAGGCGCTGGGTTCCAGGTTCGGATCGTCGATGAGGACTCGAAGATCAGCTTGAACAACGCAGGCCGGTCCTCATTTGGCGCCCGCGACGTGGGCCGTCAGTTGATGGGTCTGATCGGTGGCCCTCAGTATGATCCTTTGTTCGAACGCGGGGGGGCCAGTGGGGACCATTCGACCCGCTTCGACGTATGTTCCGCCATCATCGATTGGGTCGACGCAAATCAAGATCTGGAGAGTTGCGAGGGTACCGGCCAGGCCCAGACGGCACCGGCCGAAGACTCGTTCTATCGGAACCTACCGGACCCATATCTTCGTAAGAATGCAGCTTTTGATAGCATGGAGGAGCTGCGCCTCGTGCGGGGTGTGGACGACGATTTCTGGTCCACCTTTATCGAGCCCGACCCGGATGACCCCGGGCAGCGGCCCGTGAGCGTTTGGTCCCAAGGCAAAATCAACATCAACACGACCAGCCCTCGAACTTTGCTGTCGTACGTGTGCGCATGGGCCGTACCCGATACCCCGTTGTGTAACGACATGACCGGTGAGCTGCCGTTGTCCTTTCTCACCACGATGACCCTGGCCCGGAGCATGTTCAGCGGGATCCCCGTATTTCGCTCACCCAAACAATTGCGAGAGGCTTTGCAGGGGGCCGGGCCGATGGCGGGTTTCCTAGAAACCGCGGGTATTCCGAAGATACAATTTCTCTCGGCGAGCGGTTTCGAAAGTGGGCTAGCCCTCGAGAGTAATGTGTTCAGCATTCATGCGGAGGGGTATGTTCGCCAGGGCAAGCGCGAAACGCGAGTGCGGATCATGGCAGTCGTCGACTACAGGAAAGCACCCACGGTAGCAGACTTGGTGGCCAAGGCGGCTGACGGTGGAAACCCCCAAGGTACTCCTCCACCCGCACCCGGCGCTGAGCCGACCGACAGCGCGGATTCGGCCGAGGCGGCCGTGGGCATTTCGGGCGCGCTGGTGCCAAGCACAGCGGGAAGGGTAGTCTATTTTCGTGTCAACTGAAGCAGGGCACCGGACTTGAGCATATGGCGAGACTAGTCGGAATCGATGTTCGTGCGACCCATGTACGCGTCGCGTTACTGCAGACCCAGTACCGCGGGGTCAAGCTGCTGGGTTACCGTGAGGCGCCGCTCGCAGGGCTGCACGAGGTCGAAGAAGCGCTCCGCGTCGTGGGTCTGCCGTTGGTGCAACAAGGTGAGCACGTGGCGAGCTGCGTCAGTGGGGACCAACTTTTCATTCGCGACATCGAGCTGCCCGCGACCGCGGCCAAGCAGTTGGGTGATGTGGTGCCTTTCGAGATCGAGGCTCAAGTCCCGCTCGACTTCGATGAGCTGTGTTTCGACTATCGACTGCTCAATCGCAAGCCCGGCCAGGCAACGATGAAGGTCTTGGCCGTCGCCACCCGCATTTCGGTGGTCAAACAACAGATCGACCTCATTCAGCGCTCCCTGGGCGTGGAGCCTGAGCGTGTCGGTGCGGGTCCCCTGCCGCTCGCCAACCTGGCCCAGGTCGTCCCGGATTTCCGCGTTCCGGGTCTCGTGGCGGTGTTGGATGTTGGCCTGGGCAGCTCTGATCTGGTGGTGCTCGAGGATGGGTATCCGGTATTCGCGCGCACTCTCTCGGTGGGGGCGGAGGCCGGCGCGGGCGCCATGATAGCGGCGCTGAGGCAGTCTCAGGCGGCTTGGCTGCAACGCAGCAGCGATCCATTCCTTCGCTTGTTTCTCGCGGGTGCTGGTCCAACCATCGACGGTGCGGCACTGGTGCTCTCCGAAGCCCTCGGATTGGCCGTATCGCCGTTCCCGCAGATGTATTTTGAGGACAAGCCGCCGGGGCCACCCGGTTCGCTGGTGGGGTTCGAGAAGGCCATCGGGTTGGCCCTGGGCCTGGCCGGCGGCGCCCGGGACTTGAACCTACGCAGCGGCCCACTGGCTTATCAGCACAGCTACGAGTTCCTGAAGACGAAGCTGCCCGCGGTGGCCGCCCTGCTTGGCGTCATCATCATGAGCTTCATTTTCTCCGTCTGGGCCAAGAGCAAATCCTTGGACGTCGAAAATGAGTCGCTAAAACAAGCGCTGGGCACCATGTCCGAACAAGTCTTGGGCGAACGCTTTGAAACCGCCGAGGAGCTCGCCGAGATGCTCGACAAGAGCGCTTCGCTGCAGGAAAGAGATCCACAGGTCGAGCTAGACGCCTTCGACATATTGATCGAAGTCACCAAGGCGATTGGAGAAGACATCGTTCACGACTTCGATGAATTTGACGTGCAAGGAGACAAGGTCAAGATGCAGGGCATCGTTGGTGCCACGGAAGAAGCCGAGAACATTGCGGCAGAGCTGGGCAAGCACCGCTGCTTCAAGGACGTGAAAATCTCAAAAATAAGCCAAGTCGTAAACAGCAAACGGCAAAAGTACTCGCTGACGTTCGACGTGTCCTGTGGTCCGGAAAAAAAGCCGCTCGCCAAGGCGAGCCGGGGGACGCGCTAGTCATGGCGTTGCAAGACCGTTTCGATGCGCTCGAGCCTCGTGAAAGGCGCCTAGTGCTGATCATGTTGGGTATCTTCGTGGCGCTGGTGCTGTTCTTGATCCCGGTGGGCGTGTCTGCGCTTCTTCGAGAAGAGACCGAAACTCGGGCGCGGCTCACGGAGGCGATTGAACGGATCGAGACCGAGGGCGATGACATTCGCGAGCGTCAAGCCGAGCGGGAAGCGCTCTTGGCTCGTTACGAATCGCCTGCTCCGGCGCTGGCCGGGTACCTCGACAAGGCCGCGACCGCGAGTGGCTTGGCCATTCCAGAGATCAAGGATCAGTCACCCGTCGCTCACGGCAAGCGCTATGAAGAGCGCTCGACCGCCATTTCATTTCGCAAAACAGGCTTGGTCGCGCTGGTAAAATTCATGGAGCGCGTCTCTGGCGGCACGGACCCTATCGGCATTACCAAGCTCAACATTCGAAAACGGGCCACCGAGCCCGACACCTACGATGTGCAAATGACCGTTTCTGCGTACCACCGGTTACAACCGCAGGTGAAAGTCGAAGAGGAGGCACCGTGAGGCTCAGCCCTGCCTTGCTGAGGCTGAGCCTGAGTCCGGCCAAGCTGAAGTATCTCCGTTGGCTCGGTTATGTCGGCGGCTACCTTCTGGCCTTTGTTTTATTCGCCTATGTCAGCTTCCCGTATGACCGGCTCAAGCAGTATCTGGTCACCAGTTACAACACCGCTCAGTCGGGGGTGGCAGCGAACCGTCTCGAGATCGATTCGCTGAGCTGGTCATGGCGCTTTCCGGGTCTCGCTCTCGAAGGGGTACGACTGGTAGTGCCCCCAGACCCAGCGCCCGAGGGGGAAAAGCCGAGTCCTCCGCAGTATTTGGAGGCAGAAGAGGCGTATGTCAGCGCCTCTACCCTGGGGCTGCTCACAGGCGCGCGTGAAGCTTCATTTGGGGCCAGCGTGCTCGACGGATACATCTCGGGCTGGGTGAGTGATTCGGAAGCGTCGCGACGGTTCGAGCTCTCGCTGGACGGAGTCAACCCTGGAGCCGTCCCGCAGCTCAGCTCGGCGATCGGCCTACCGTTGTCGGGTCGGTTGAGCGGGCATATCTCGCTCGACCTGCCCGAGGGCAACGTGACGCGGGCCGAAGGGACTGTAGAGCTTGCGGCGGAAGACCTGGTGCTGGGCGATGGCAAAGCCAAGATTCAGAATACGATTGCCTTGCCGGAGCTGCACATGGGGGCGTTCACGCTGAAAGGTCAAATCGCGGCGGGGCGCCTCAAGCTCGACGAATGCGCGGCTCAAGGCCGGGACCTCGAGCTGTCGCTCACCGGAGGGCTACGTCTGCGGCCCCGGCTGGAAACCAGCATGGCTGATTTGGAGCTGAAATTCAGCTTCTCCGACAAGTACAAATCCCAGAGCGAAACGACCAAGGCCATTTTCGGTCAACCCGATTCGAAGATCCCCGGCCTATTCGACACCGTGACGGGCTCGAGTCTTTCGAAGCAAGAGGACGGCTCGTATGCCGCGCGTTTGACGGGCGCTATCGTCAGGATCAAACCCCGACCGCTCGCGGGGCGGCGCTCGTCCCGAGCTGACTCCGGTTCGAGTAACGCGCGCCAGCGGGCCTCTCGGGCCGTGAGCAGCCGTCGAGCGGCCCGCACGGGCAACGCGGATTCAGAAGGTGAAGAGCCCGCGGAGGAGGACGCAGAAAACGTAGAATAGCGCCCTGTTCGAGCGCTCTCCAGGCAAAGTGTGGAGCTGCTTCAGGACAGGGCTGCTCTAGGACAGGGCTGCTCTAGGAAATAGACTCTAGGTTGATTCCCAAGCGCCGTCGCACCGCGAAAAATGGTTCGTCGATCGCGAAAAGGATGAGCTCTTGCAACCTGCGATCACGGGCCGGTGCGTTTGGATCTTCAACGGTCTTGATGATGTCCGTGACGGACTTCAGGTCGTTGGCGACAACGAATCCGATTCGGTCGGCGGTGAAATCGACGCCCGCCATCCACTCCTTGAGGTCGATGGCCGGAGAAGTTTGAAGCAGCCGAGAAACAATCCCTACGAGCCGGTCTCGACTGACGGTGGGGAGGTATCGCTCGAGCGCCAGCCTGGCCTCGAGCACGGGCCCCTCTAGCTCCGCGCTGACGGGAAAATGTGGCGAGCAGGCCTTGAACGCGGCAAACAACCAGACCTTGAGCATTGGAATCGAGGACAGGAGATGCCTGAGCAAGAACCCCGGACGGTAGTTGGCGAGCTGCCGCGCCGCGATGAAGGCGGCAGTTTGCATCGGTAGCTGCTGGAGTGCGCTGAGCCCCATGATGATGCTTGGTGGATTGCTGTTCAAATACAGCAGGCCGCCGGGCTCGTGGTGGTTCTCGAATGTGGGGGGGAGGGGCATTCCCATGATACCTGCGGCGTAAAAAAGCATATTGCCGAGAGGATAGGGGTGCTGACTGAGGTCAACGACCAGTCGTGGATCGTAACCCAGCTCTTGTAGGCTTTGGCCACGGACCGTGACCACCACGGGCTCAATTAGAGCAAAAATCTCGGTCAGGCGAGGATCTGCGCTCGGGTGCACGAGGTAGCTCTCCCAATCAGATTCACCCAAAGAGCTCTGTGCGGGCGCGGGTTCCTCCGAGTGGGAGCGTTCAAAAAAGCGTATCTCTTCTGGTTGCGCTAGCTTGAGCACGTTCAGCACCTGGCACAGGCACCAGGCACAGTCAGCCCGACGAGCATCCGTGTATAGCTTGCGCAGGCGCCGGTAAGAGTCTTCGTCATTGGGACGTTGACGCAAAGTCTTCATGTGCAAGGCGACCGCGCGGTCGAGATACTTGGCGGCGTCGCGCTCGTACAGGTCCTTGAGGCGATTTTGATGCACAGCGTTGTTTGGCTGTAGGTCTCGCGCTTGCTCGCCAACTTCCACGGCTGCGTGCAGCTTGCTTGGCATGCCGTGATAGAGCGTGAATAGCGCATCGAGCATCTCGAGCTGAGCCTCTTGCTCCCCTCGAGCTCGCGCCAGCTCGAGCCGCGCGCGCAGCGCCTGCTCGGCGGCGGCGCTATCACCCTGCTCGATTTGGAGCACGACGTATTCGTTCAGCGCCTTGACGTGGCTCGGGTCGAGGGCCAGCACCTGACGATAGAAGGTGACCGCCTGATCTCGCCGCCCGAGATGCCGCGCGCTGACCATGGCCGCAGTCATCAAGTACTTGGCCTTCTGCGCCGGGTCCTCGACGAAGCTGGCGAGCTTGCTCACGACCTCGACCAGCTCTGCCCAGGACTCGTCCTGGCTGTGGATTTGCATCAAGCGAATGAGCACGCGACGGTCATCGGGCCGTCGTTTCAAAGCAATCGTGAAATCGGCCAGCGCTTGCTTGGGATCCGACAGCTTGTCGAGCGTCAGCTCTCCGAGCTCCGTGAGCAGATCGGCCTGCTGATCCGGCTCGAGTAGATCCAGCAGGCGGCGCTTGGCTCTTGCGACCTTGGGCCAGTCTTGTTGGGCTTCGTACACCTGCACCTGTGCCACCAGAGGGTGGGGCGAGTCCGGCGCAAGCTCTCGTGCCTCTTCCAAACTAGTGATGGCCCCTTCGAGGTCCCCGGTGAGGCGCAGTGATTCACCCAGGCGGTAAGCCGCGAGCGCGAGCTGATCGGTGTTGAGTGATTCGCGAAAACGCTGGATGAGATCCGCGTACAACGTGGCTGCCTGCTCCGGCGACCCATGGTGGAAGGCAAGGTCCGCCACCCGCGCCACGAGCAGCATGTCCTCGGGCGTCAGCTTGAGCAGCACCTCGGCCTGCCGGAGCATGTGCTCGGGCGAGCGCGTCGGCGAGTGCTCTGCCGCATCCAAGTAGCGCGTCAGCACCCGCGCAGCTTCGACCACCGATAGCGCATCGGCTCGGGGAAGGGCGCTCTGATAGTTCTCCATCGCCTCGGAATACCGCCGAGCGGAAAACGAGATATCACCCAGCACGATCAGGGCGCGCAAGTTGGACGGATCCCAGTCGAGGGCCTGTCGCGCGGCCAGCTCGGCGGCCACGGGGTTCTTGTTCTGCGTCAGCTCCAGCGATGCAATTTCGGCGGCCAAGCGCGATTTTGCTCGCTCGCCTTCGGCTTGGGACATGTCCCGCCGTAGCAGGTCGACGAGGCCAGCCGTGTCACCCCGTTCCGCGTAGGCGTGCCGTAGGGCCTGACTGGCCTTGGAGTGCGTAGGATCCAGCGCGACGACCCGCGCGTACCATTCCAGGCTTTCATCAGTCGCGCCTCGAGCCTCGAGCAAGCGCGCGGTGCGCATATAGTAGCGAATCTTGGCGTCCTTGTCGGAGACGCGTTCCGAGACGTTCTGGAGGGCCTGGACTGCTTCTGCCATGTTGCCGAGCGCCTCTTGTAGGTCCGCGATGGCTTCGAACGCTTCGATGCGTTCCGGCGCGATCTGGCTCACTTGCTCGTAGACTCGAGTGGCTTCTGGCAAGTCACCGACGTGCTCGGCCAGCACGCGGGCGCGTTGCAGCAGCAGCGGCACCTGGAGGCTGGGCTCGGTCATCTGATCACTATGGCGCTGGTACATGTCGGCGAGATTTTCCCATTGCTCCAGCGTGCGGTACAGACGCTCGAGTGAGGCCATGGCTGCGGTCCGACTGGGATCGAGTCGAAGCACGCTCTCCAGCGCTACGGCAGCGTCAGCGTGAAGCAGGAACTCGTCTTCGTACAATGCAGCGATTTGCTCCCAGAGCGCGACTTGTTGACGTGGTGTGGGAGACCGTTCGAGCTGCCGATGCAAACTGCTCAACAGATCCTTGTATTCACCCGCTTGGGCCAAGGTCTGGTTTAGCCCCAGCGTCGCCTGGGGATGCGCCGGAGCTTCATCCAGGACGGCCTCGTAACAACGCCGGGCTTCGGAGAGGTCGCCGAGGTGCGCGCGGTGAAGGTCACCAAGCCGGCATAGTGCCGTGTGCCGGCGTGCTCCGCGCTCTTCGTCGGCCTGCCGCTGCAAGAGCGGCACCAGGCGATCGAGCTCGTGGTTGCGCTCGTAGATTCGGCTCAGCGCCTGGCTCACGACGAGATCACCCGGATCTTCGCGGATGATGCGCTCGTAGAGCTCCTGCGCTCCGTCGGAGTCGGACAGGTGCTTTTCGAGCACCTGCGCTGCTTGAGTCCTGAGCTCGCGTGCGTCGCTCGGGGAGGCGCTAACTTCGGCGCGATGCACCAACAGGTCACCGAGCTCACTCCACATCTTATTGGCGCGGTACACCGTCGCCACGCCGTCGAGTGCTGTTCGGCTCTTCGGCTCCAGCTTTAGGGCGGTTTGAAAGCAGGGCAATGCCAGCTCGGCTCGCCCCTGCTTTTCAGTGTACCAGACCCCCATTTGTTCGAGCAGCGCGGCTCTTTCGTCGGTGGGACGATCCTCGTCCGCTGCTGCGTCAGAGCAAGTGCTCAGGATCTCGGACCAGAGCTTGGGGTTTTGGCTAGCGATCTCCTCGATGCGACGCACGTAGGCTCGGTTCATCGGATTTTCGCACAGCGCCTGGCTCAACGCGACCGCCGCCTGGGTCTCGTCTTCCAGGTCATTGGCGTAAATCTCGCCGATGCGAGCCATGAGCTCAGCGCGCTCCAAGGAGGAATCCACGTCTTCGATGCGAGCGAGCAGGCTTTCGATGATTTCTTCGTGCTTCCCGAGCAGCTTGCGTACGTCGTCCAGAGCGTTGAAGTGCGCAGTCTCAGGGTTACCCAAAGCGACACGTTTTACGTACGCCGCTTCCGCCGCCTCCAGCTTGCGTAGGCTCGTAAAGCCACTGGCGGCCCGTAGCAGCAGGGCACCTTTGACCCTGCGCAGCACGGGATCATCTTCATCGAGCTTGTCAGCGGCCGCCGCAAATGCCTCGTAGGCCCGGAGCCGGAAGCTGCCGACGGCAACTGCTTCGAGCGCTTGTGCGGCTTCGTCACTGGCGGGGTCGCCCAACAGATTGGCGATACTCTCCTCGAGGTCAGCTTCGGAACCGCCGGCAGTGCTGTTCGCGAGCTCTTGCATTTCATCTAGCAGGGCACGGCCGTCGTCGGGGCGGTCGGCGGGATCCTTCTGCAGGAGCCGAAGAATGAACGTGTCGAAGCTTGGGGTCAGCCAGCCTGGCGGTGCGGAAGCGCTGGGGGGGTCCGGCAGAATGGTGAGGTGCCGAACCGCCGCATCGAGTGCGGTGTCTCCAGAAAAAGGCGGCGTGCTACAGACGAGCTCATAACAAATTGCGCCGAAGGCGTAGACGTCACCGGCCGCGTCGCGCTCTCGCCCGCGCAGTCGTTCGGGCGCGACGGTCTTGGGTGATGTCAGAGACAGCACCTGAATCAGGCCGTTGGGAGCCCGGCGGGAACCGAGCAGGTCGGCTCCGGCGTCCGCGAGTTGAACGGTGTGGGTGCCGTCCTCAGCGGTTGAGACGAAAATGTTTTCGAGCTTGAGGTTGCCATGGCACAAACGCCTTTCATGCAGCGCGCGCAGTGCCCGGGCTACTTCCAGCATGATGCTTTGAACCTCACCCGCCGGCAGCGGGCCAGTGCGACTCGAGCGCGCCGAGAGCGGCTCCCCATCGAACCAACGCTGCGCCACGTACGCGTGCGCGTCGGTGTGGACCACCTCGATTCCTTCTGGAAATGCGCCATGATGTTGAGCGGCGAGGATACGGTTGAAGGTCAGAAAGCGCTGCATGCCCCGCACGTCGCGTGTGGTCTCCGGGTGCAGCAGCTTGATCCGGTAGGCGTCGCCATCGCGCTGGGCGAGATAGCAGGTGCCCTGGGGGCCCTCGCCGAGCTTCTGTTCGATCGTGAACCCATCCAGCGCCTCGCCCACCTGGAGATCGGGACGCGACCAGACGCCGACGTTTCTATACGCCATCAGCTCAGGGTCGGCGTTTGGCTTGGTCGCCACCACCGCGTCGCACAGCGCCTCGACGGCGCCCTGCGCGTCGCAATACGTGGTCAACGCGCGCACGAAGGAGGCTTTGCCGCTCGTGCCGCCGATGGCTTTGGGATCAAAACCCAAGAGCCTAGAGCTCAGCGTCAGCAGCTCGTCCAGCTCGAACAAGCGTTCGAGCTCGCCGCGGAGGCTATCCATCTCCATTGGTCCTTCTTCCTACACCTCTGGACTCAGGGTCCACAAACCGTCTCGTGGATTCCAGAGCTCCAAGTCAGACTGAGTATCTACCGGCTTGATGACCGAATCGCTACGTATTACGCCACGCGGCGACCGAATTCCTGAATGGGTTTACTTATATAGCGCATTGGCGTCGCTGTCCTACGCTGCAATTTCATGAGCCTAAATCGAAGTGATGGCATCCAGTGCCATTTTCTGGCCGCTGTGGACAGGCGTGTGCATCCTGTGAGTGTGAAACTCTCGTTCCAGCGCCTGGTCCCTTTGAGTGTGCTGGTGATAGCGGCGGCGTCCGTGCCCAGCATGTTGTGGTCCCCTTCTGGGCTGTCCCGGCTTGAAACCCTGCAACGTCAGCGCCAAGCTCTCGAGCTCGAGCGTCAGCGCCTGGGACGCGATATCGAGCGGTTGCGCTTTCAGGCGGACGGGATCAAGACTTCTCCTAGTACGATCGAACGCGTGGCCCGGGATGAGCTCGGGCTCGTGCGGCAGACGGAGCTGGTGGTCCATTTCAAAAAAGAATGAGCGTGGCCGTGTAGCTCCAGGCGTACCCATGTCGAATCCGGCCGACCTCGAGGAGTGGCAGCGCTTGGCCGATGAGGAGCTCGGCCCCGGCGGAGCTACCCGACTTGGGGTCGAGACACCCGAGGGCATCGTTCGCAAGGCCCTGTATACGCGCGCGGATATCGACCCGCTGGTCGATCTGGACACCATTCCCGGCGCTTTCCCGTTCGTGCGCGGCGCACGCGCCAGCATGTACACCGGGCGGCCCTGGACGCTCCGGCAGTACGCCGGGTTCTCGACCGCGCAGGAATCAAATGCATTTTATCGGCGCTGCCTGGCGGCAGGTCAGCGTGGCTTATCGGTGGCGTTTGACCTGGCTACGCACCGGGGCTTCGACAGTGATCACCCCAGAGTCGTGGGAGATGTGGGTAAGGCCGGCGTCGCGGTCGACTCGGTGGAGGATCTGGCGCTGCTGTTCGCGGGCATTCCGCTGGATGAGACCAGCGTTTCCATGACGATGAATGGCGCGGTGTTGCCCATCTTTGCCATGTTCGTCGTGGCTGCGGAGGAGCAGGGCGTCAAGCCCGAGCGCCTGACAGGCACCATTCAGAACGACATTCTGAAAGAGTTCATGGTGCGCAACACCTATATCTATCCTCCCGTGCCTTCCATGCGGATCGTGGCGGATGTGATCGAGTACGCGAGCCGTGCTCTGCCGCGCTTCAACCCGGTATCCATTTCGGGTTACCACATGCATGAGGCGGGTGCTCCGGCGCAGCTCGAGCTCGCGTTCACCCTGGCTGATGGGCTCGAGTACGTGCGCGCCGCGCTGTCGAGAGGACTGGATGTCGATGCGTTTGCGCCGCGGCTGTCGTTCTTTTTCGCGGTGGGCTCCGACTTTTTCATGGAAATTGCCAAGCTGCGCGCGGCGCGCCTGTTGTGGGCGCAGCTCATGCGGGAGCATTTTGCGCCGCGCGATCCTGCGTCATTGCGGCTGCGCATGCACTGCCAAACGTCGGGGGTCAGCCTGACCGCGCAGCAACCCCATAACAACATCGCGCGGACCACGTTGCAGGCGCTGGCGGCCGTGCTGGGGGGAACGCAGAGCTTGCACACCAATGCGTTCGATGAGGCGTTGGCCTTGCCCAGCGATTTTGCGGCCCAGCTGGCCCGTAACACGCAGCTCATCATACAACACGAGACCGCGGTTGATAAGACGGTCGACCCGTTGGGTGGCGCCTATTTTGTGGAGGCTTTGACGCACGAGCTCGGGGCCCAGGCGCTGAAGCTCATCCGGGAGGTCGAATCCGCCGGGGGAATGACGCGGGCCGTCGCTGACGGGTGGCCCAAGGCGCGCATCGCCGAGGCCGCTACGCGGCGACAGGCCCGTATCGAACGCGGTATCGACATCATCGTGGGGGTGAACCGATATGAGGTCGGCGCCACTCGGGAGCTGCCCGTGGATCTGCGTAGCATCGACAATCAACGGGTGCGCGCCGCCCAGGTCGAGCGGCTCGAGCGCGTTCGGCGCGAGCGAGACGGCGCCGAAGTGGAGCGCTGTCTGAAAGCGCTGACCGCGGCCGCTCAGAGCACGGGCAACCTGCTGGAAGCGGCGATTCCAGCGGCGCGCGCGCGCGCCACGGTGGGCGAAATCTCGAGCGCGCTCGAGCAAGTTTGGGGGCGGTACCGCGGGGAAGCCAGCAATGTGGTGGGCGCGTACGCGCAATACTACGCGGCTGACCCTGTGTGGCAGCAGCTCGCAGCGCGCATTGTCGAATTCGAAGGCCGCGTCGGGCGGCGGCCGCGCCTGCTCGTGGCCAAGCTCGGGCAGGATGGTCACGACCGCGGCGCGCGCCTGATCGCATCGGCATTTGCCGACGCCGGGTTTGATGTGGACATCGGGCCGTTGTTCCAGACACCGGACGAAGTGGCGCAGCAGGCTGTGGACAACGATGTGCACGCAATTGGTGTTTCGACCCAAGCGGGGGCCCACCTGACCCTGGTTCCCGCCCTCGTGCAGCGGCTGCGCGAGCTCGGGGCCGCCGACATCGTGACCGTGTGCGGCGGGGTGATTCCCGTCGCGGATCATGCGGCCCTGGTCGCAGCGGGCGTGGCCGACATCTTTGGGCCCGGTACGCCGATCGTGGACGCCATCGGGCGGCTCCTCAGCAAAATTTGGCCGCGCGAGGCCGATTGAGCACATCGCCGTCCGCGCTGGCTCAGGGTGTCCTGTCTGCGGATCGCCGTAGCCTAGCCCGGGCCATAACCCTCGTCGAGAGCAGCCGGCCCGAAGACGAGCGTCAAGCCGTGAGCCTGCTTCGGGAGCTCTTGCCTTTTCATGTGCGCGGCCTGCGAGTGGGTGTGTCGGGGCCCCCAGGTGTTGGTAAAAGCTGCCTGATCGAGAAGCTGGGGATGCAGCTAGTGGCGCGCGGAAGTCGGCCTGCCGTGCTGGTCGTGGACCCCACGAGCCAGCGCCAGGGGGGTAGCATTCTGGGTGACAAGACCCGCATGGTGGAGCTTGCCCGAGCGCCTGCAGCGTACGTTCGGCCCTCACCCTCCGGCGATCAAGGGGGCGGCATTTCCCGGGCCACGGGCGACGTGCTGCTCCTGTGCGAAGCAGCTGGCTATGGTCCAGCACTGGTCGAGACAGTGGGTGTTGGACAAGCTGAAATGGCAGTGACGAGCGTGGTCGACGTGCTCGTGCTGCTGATCGAGCCCGGCGCTGGGGACGAGCTGCAAGGCATCAAACGTGGCTTGACCGAGTGGGGTGACGTCGTCGTCGTCAACAAGGCCGATGGCACCCGAGCGGAGCTCGCGCGACGCACGAGCGCGGAGTTCGGCGCCGCGCTCGGCGTGCTCAAGGGCGCGGAGGCACGGAACACGGGGATACTGGCTTCGCACGGCGAGGTGGTGGCGTTTACGGACGCAGATTGTCGAGCTGACGAGGACTGGC
>JANOIG010000152.1:0-56529 GCA_031407405.1 Deltaproteobacteria bacterium | reverse complement strand
GCCACGCTCTAATGCCAGGCGCCGTGGGCGTCGGGATCGGGCGTGCGTTCGCGCAGCCGCTCTGCGGCGGCCTGTTTGTCTTGTTCGAGTTGGGCCACGAGCTCGGCGATGCCATCGAAGCGCCGTTCGTCACGTAGCCGTTCGACCAGATGTAGGCGCAGGGGCTTTCCGTACAGGTCGCCCGAGAAACCGAGCACGTGGGCTTCCGCTCGTAGCTCACCTTCACCGTGGGTGGGGCGGACGCCGATGTTGGCGACGCCCGGCCCGAGGCGCCGATAGGCCGCTCCGTCGAGCACGTCCGCCAGCACGGCGTACACGCCGCGGGCCGGCATGAGCTCGGGCACACCCCCCAGATTGGCGGAGGGCACGCCCAGCTGCCGCGCGCGCTGATCTCCCAGCTGCACGAGCCCGCTGAGCGCGTGCGGGCGCCCGAGCAGCAGCTCCGCCTCTTTCACATTGCCCGACACGATGAGCTCACGGATCCGTGTGCTGGAAATCACGCCGCGCTCGTCGCTGCTCAAGGCCTCCGCGTGAGCTTCGAAACCTTGCTCTTGGGCCAGCGCGCGCAGCGTTGCATGGTCTCCGGTACGGCCGCGACCGAAACGAAAATTTTCCCCGACCAGGACCATCCGCGCGCCGAGCTTGTGCTGCAAGAGGTCCGCGACGAACTCACGTGGCGAGGCCTGAGAAAGCTCGAGCGTGAAGGTTTCGACCACCACCTTCAGCTCGGGCGACAAGCGGGTCAGCAGATCGACCTTGCGATCGAGGGGCGTGAGCACCGGCTGCGTGCCCCGGCCGAGCACCTCCGATGGGTGGGGGTGGAAGGTCAGCACGATGGGCGTGAGGCCTCGGGCGCGCGCGGTCTCCAGCCCGCGGCGCAGCACCCACTGATGGCCGCGGTGCACGCCATCGAAGTTACCCACCATGACCAGGGTGCTATCCCGCTTGGGCAGCAGCCGAGCGGCTCCGTCGACTCTTTGTCCGTTCACGCTGCAGCGCTCTTACTACAAGGCGGGCCGACTGGCGAGTCTGGCCGAAAAGGGCCCCGAGGCGGCGTCAAAAGCGCACGTAGCGCCAGGGCGACATGTCGAAGTGGAAATGGTCGGAGTGGCCCCTGTGGCTGGGCCCGATCATGCCTCTGAAGATGTCGGTGCGTGCCATCAAGCGCGACGTCAGCTCACGCAGGAAGCGGCCGTGCACGACCGCGGCTGAGTTGTCGGCTACTTTATCAGTCAGGTCCGCGTTCCAATGGCGAGACACTCGGACTTGGAACGGACCGTGAAGCCGCGCTGGCAAACCCGCGCTGAGCGAGGCTTGCTTGTTCCCACGCGCAAAGTCGAAGCCGCTGATGTCGATGGCGTTGCCGAGGGCGTGCTCGCTCACGCGGTAGGACCGGTTACGTGATGGACGGCAGTTGTAAGTCCCCAGGTGATGCAGCCGTGTGGGCGCACGGCCGTAGACCTCCGCGGCCACGTCCACCACGAGTTGCTCGAAGCGAAGCAAGCGGTCACGAAATGCGGGATCGATTTGCGCCGAGTGCTGGTAGCGGAGCAGCGAGCCCGTGTGGCGCACGAGTGATCCAGGCTTGCACTCGACGGGCTGCCCATCGTCTAGGAAGCGCTCCACCGAGTCCAACTCATACGCGTCTCCGCGCAGAGAGTTCCACGCAGCCCACAGCTCGCCATTCGACACTGAAAGTAGGTTTTGACGTGGCCCGACTTCGCCCGCGCGTTGCGGGTCGAACCCCGACAGCGTCGAAGCGGCAGCCTCGTCGGCCGGTACAGGGCGGCTCTGGCCGGGGCCGAGCCGCGCCCAACGCCCGGTGGCCGCTTCGCCGTGCACACTGCAGCTCACGGCGAGGCAGCTCACGAGGGCGGCACCAGCAAGGGCCAGAACGTCGGCGCAGCGCTTGCCAGTGCTGGCGAAAGAGTTGGTTCGCGACCCTGGTGTGTGGGGAAAGCGTTTGAGCAAAGGGCCTAGCCGCAGCAATAAACGCCCAACATCGCAAAACTATTCCAGGCTGAAAGGCGGAGGGGCGATGGCATTGTGCCCCGGGTGAGGCAAAAGGGCACGCCGGGGCCGGCCGACGTCCAGATTTGCGGCGGCGTGGGCGCCGGTATGCGGCTTGCTACTGACCTGTTTGCTACTGACCTGTCCCAACCCAAAAGGAGACCCATGGCGAAAGTCGCGATCTGCATCGCTTCCGAGTACGAGGACAGTGAGCTCGATGTTCCTCGTGAGAGATTGAGGAATGCAGGGCATGAGGTGGTGGTCGTTGGCACCCACGCGGCTAAGCGCGTCAAGGGCAAGCGGGGGCGTTCCTCCATCAGCGTCCAAAAAGCGGCCCGGGACGTGACGGCCGCAGACTTCGATGCGGTCGTGATTCCGGGCGGGCATTCGCCTGACCACTTGCGGTTGGACCCCGCGATGGTGGAGTTGGTGAAGGACGCCGTGAAGCAGCAAAAGCTCGTCGCAGCCATTTGCCATGGGCCGCAGTTGCTCATCGAGGCCGACGTGGTGCGCAACCGCGCCATGACCTCGTGGCCGTCCGTGAAGCGCGATCTGATCAATGCGGGGGCGCGTTGGAAAGACCAGGACGTGGTGGAAGACGGTATTTTCATCACCTCCAGGAAACCGGAAGACTTGGAGGCGTTCTCTACGGCCATCCTGCGCTGGCTGGAGGTCGCGACGCGCGCTTCACTCGCGTCGTGACGGGCGTAAGCCGCTGGGCCATGTGTGCAGAGGCCTCTTGCCCATGAATTTACATCTCGAAAGGAGCAGACGATGGCCATCATCCACTCACGTTCGGTACGGGATCGCCGCGGGCGAGCGTCAAAACGTTGCCCGCTCGGCCTGGGGTGCGCCGCGCTGCTTTTGGTTGGGTGCACGACGGCGACGACCTTGGTGCCCGTGGGCAGCAGTCAGGATGGGGTTGTCGTGGTCAGAAAGTCGGGCCTCGAGCTCAGCGCGGAGGTGCAGGCGGGGAGCCACACGGTGCCGAAATCGGTGACACCGATCAGGATCTCGATCAAGAATCTGACTCCCGCTGGGGTTTACGTCGCGCTCGAGGACATCCAGTTGGAAGGCGCGGGCTTTTCGTCCGAGGCGGCGCCGCCGGAGAGCGTCAAGCCCAGGCCGGCAGTTGGCTTGGGCGTCGATCCGGCATCGCCCTTTGCGACAGCCCAAGGGGCGAGCACCGGCGCGGCGGTGCCACCGCCCGCGGCAGCGCCATCGTCACCGGTCCCGCTCGCGCCGGCCGCTGCAGCGGACCAGGGCACGGTGCTCGATCCGGTGAAGCGCGAGATCGTTACGCAAGCTTTCGAAGGTGGTCTGATTGGCAGCGGCGAGACGCAGGAAGGCGTGGTCTATTTCACCACTCCACCCAGCGACCTCGATCACTTGCGCCTGCGGGTTCGGGTGCGCTCCAGTCTCGGAAATTCATTCCAGACCCTGGAGATCCCCTATTCGGTGGAGAGCTAGGCGAAAATGACGTCCCCATCCGCATCGGTGTTTCAGCCACCGTCTTCGAGATCCGGCGCGGTGACGCGCACCCAAGCCAAGGGCAGCCACTCGCTCGGGCAACGGTTCAAGCTGGTCGGCTCGTTGTTGAAGGACACGGTCGTCCAGTGGCAGGACGACGAGGCGCCGCGTTTGGCCGCGTCGCTCGCCCTGTACACGCTCTTGTCAGTTGCTCCGCTGCTCATCCTATCCATCGCCATCGCTGGCATGGTGCTGGGTGAAGAGGCCGCGCGTGGGCAAATCAGCCGTGAGATGAGCACGGTCGTGGGCGGCCAAGCGGGCGCCGCGATTGAAGCCATGGTGGCCAACGCGCGCACGCCGAGCCAGGGCATCGTGGGCTCGGCCGTGGGTGTCGCCGTGCTGTTGTTTGGCGCGTCCGGTGTGTTTGGCGAGCTGCAAACCGCCCTCAACCACATTTGGGACGTCAAGCCGCGACCGGGACGCGGCATCGTCGGCTTCATTCGTGACCGCTTCTTCTCGTTTACCATGGTGATGGGCGTGGCCTTTCTGCTGCTCGTTTCCTTAGTCGTGAGCGCGGTGCTGGCTACGGTGACCACACATTTCAAGGGTATGATCCCCGTGCCTGCGCTGTGGGAGGTTTTGAATTTCCTGGTCTCGTTTGGCGTTAGCACTCTGCTCTTTGCGCTCATCTTCAAGGTGGTGCCAGACGCCAAGATTGCCTGGCGTGACGTATGGGTCGGCGCCGCCGTCACCGCGCTCTTGTTCAGCATCGGCAAAATCTTGCTGGGTTGGTACGTCGGGCGGAGCGCGACGGTTTCGCCTTTCGGGGCCGCCGGTTCCCTGGTGGCGCTGATCGTGTGGGTGTACTATTCCGCGCAGATCTTGTTTCTCGGTGCCGAATTCGCGCAAGTGTATGCGACCCGGTTCGGCTCGCGCATCGTACCGACGCCCAACGCAGTGCGAATCGATGAAGACGTAAAGGGCGCGCCTCCGGCAGAGGCGAAGAGCGGGTCCTAAAAAACAGCCGCTCCTGTTTTCAGGAGCGGCTCTAGGGACCTAGGAGCCGGCGTGGCGTGAGGGAAGGGAGCGCTTTGAGCCAGTTGAGCGCGACCACTTCGGGTTGGCGTAGGCCACGCACCGGCCGCCGCCGCGCACGCGCCGTTGCTCGCCGGATGGCGGCGCGCAGCTCGCCCTCCGTGTATTGGTCAATCGCGGCCGGGTGAACGTAGGATTTGCGGCAGATGGCGACCGTGTTGCCCAGCTCCGCAGACACTTGTTCGAGGACGCGCTTGACCTGGCGTTTGCCGGCCGCTACCGAAAGAGACGGCTCGCACGCGCTGAGAGCGTGCACGGCCAGCAGTGTCCCCGTCCAGGTGCGAAAGTCCTTGGCGCTGAACGGCTCACCCGTAACAGCCTTGAGGTACTCGTTGACGTCGGTCGAAGTGACGGCATGGTAACGGCCGTCTGCTCCCTCGTATTGGAATAGCCGCTGGCCTGGCAGATCGCGACAATGCCGGACGATGCGCGCCAGCTTGGCATCGCTCAGCGACACTTGGTGCGATTTGCCGCTCTTGCCCTTGAACTTTAAGGTCAACTCGGCCCCGTGAATCCGTGCATGTCGGTCCCGCAAGGTGGTCAAGCCGTAGGAGCCGTTGCTGGTAGCGTAGCGATCATTACCCACCCTCACGCACGTGCGTTGCATCAGCTCTACGAGGGCGGCCACGACCTTGCTGCGCGTGAGGCCGGGTTGACCCAGGTCCCGCTTCATTTGTCTACGAAGCACTGGCAGCTTCTCTCCGAAGCGGAGGATATGCTCATATTTGGCTGCGTCGCGCAGCGCCCGAAAATGAGGGTGATACTTGTATTGCTTGCGCCCTCTGGCGTCGCGGCCCGTGGCTTGGATGTGAGCGCGCGGCGACGGACTGATCCAAACCTGCTTCCAGGCAGGTGGGATGGCCAGGGCGCGGATGCGAACAATGGTCATCCGATCGACCAGGCGGCGCCCGCGCCCATCGTAAAATGAAAACCCTGTGCCGTGTTTTCTTCGCGTGTACCCCTGCGCGGAGTCGCCAGTGTACTTCAACCGCGCGGCCCGAGCCGCGGCGCTGGCATCGTACAACAAAGGAGCCAAACCCGCCGGGCTCATCGGGGCCGCGCCGGGTGCGAGGTTGGGTAAGGATCGTAAGGTAGGGTCACCTACTACGGTCGCCGTTGCCTCGCTAACAAGCCACGAATCGTCATGTGGTCGTATTGGTCGATGCGCAAGAGAAAGGTCGAAGCCTGCACGTCTCGCAAGAAGCCGCCCGCGGTGCCGGCGGGCCAGGGCAGCTCCACCAGGGCCACGCGCGGAGATATCCACTCGACACTTTCAATCTGCTCCGAGCCGTGTTGCGGCAAACTGCGGGTGAAAGGCCCGGGGTCTCGAGTCATGTCCAGCGCCGTGCATTTGACATGCCAAAGGCTTGGGCCACTGCCGCGCAGGCCCGATCGCGATCAGGCTAGCCCGCGCGTGTTGTGATCTTTGGTCACGGTCTGTGGCGCATTGGTTGCAACCAGGAGCTTTCGCCTGAGCCGATTTTCGAAAGCAGACTCGCTTCCGCTGCCATTTGTGGCGGCACGACACTTGCCAGACAGCCTGGATGCAGTCTCCAATATCCGAGTCCAGCCTGGGGTTGGCGGTGCCCCCCGTCAGCGCTTCCCGCAGCACGCGCGGGCAAGCCTCCAAACTTCGGCTCAGTGGCACGGTGTGGGAGCACAATCAGGCGGCGGCTCGTGTGTATGCCGCCGTTTCGGGCTTAGGTCTGTGGCTGGCCCGAATCGGGGTGACCGCGAATGCCTTGACCTATGCGTCGGTGGTGTTTGCGTTTGCGAGCTGCGTAGCCATCTGCGCAGGTCATTTCCTGGTCGCCGCAGTGGTGACCGCGCTGGCTGGCGCCTGTGACGCGCTCGACGGCGTGGTGGCCCGTGGTGCTGGAACGGTGAGCCGCTACGGCGCGCTGCTCGACTCCACGCTCGACCGTGTCTCCGATGCTCTGCCCTTGTTGGGTGTGCTGGTCTTCTACGCCGAATGGCCCCAGTTCGCGCTAGCGCCGGGCCTGGCGCTGCTCGGTGCCATCGTCATTTCGTACGCGAGAGCGCGCGCCGAGTCGCTGGGCGCCGTCTTGCCGTCGCTCTTCATGCGCCGGCCCGAGCGCGTGATGCTGCTCGTCATCGGGCTGCTCCTCGGCGGCCTCTACCAGCACCCAGCGCTTCCGGCGCCCCTCTTGCTCGTCGCCTCGTGGCTGCTCGCTTTGCTCAATGCTGCGGGCGGGCTACAGCTGTTGCGCGCGGCTCGGCGGGCGCTCGCTTGACCCGGCACGTACGACTGCTCCGCGGTCCCTGAAAGCGCACTGACGAGCGCGGGGGATGCGGCTTGGTCAATCTGCCGTTTGCAGGTCATTCGGCGCCATTCGGCTTAGATTCGCCCGGGTTACGACGTATTGCGCGTTGACATGGACCGTGTGCAAGGGATAGGTCCGAAAGCTCTGTCAGCTGCACCACCACCGAATTCCTCCTGGTTGAGGGGGGCTCTCGTGGGCGCCGCGGCGCTCCTGTTGCTCACGCTGGGGCGGCTGGCGTTCGCGGAGACGATCGGGCGATCTAGCCCATTTCTGACGTACTTTGCGGCAGTGCTAGTGGCGGCCTGGCTCGGGGGGCTTCCGGCCGGAGTGTGTATCACCGCCCTATCGGCGTTGGTGGGATACTTTGGCTTTATCGCCCGCGAGGGTGGGACCCATGGGGGGGCGGCCAGCATCCACATGGTCGTTTTCAGCCTCGAGGGGCTGGCCATCTCCTGGTTGGTGGCGCGCATCGCGCGGGAGCGTTGGCGGGCGGTCCGGGCGGCGCACTTGGCGCGTGAGGCGACAGACAAGCTGGAGGTTGTTTTGCAGGGTGTCGATCACGGCATCACCATGCAAGATCACACCGGCAAACTGGTTTACGCCAACCAGGCCGCGGCGCGTATGGTCGGGTTCTCGACCCCCGAGGCGTTCTTGGAGGCCCCCCTTGCGGAGGTGATGAAGCGGTTTGAGCTGTTTGATGCCAGCGGTGCGGTGTTCCCGCTCGAGCGGCTACCCAATCGCGCCCTGTTGACGGGCGGGAGCCCCGAAGAGGCGCTCGTGCAGTTCAAAGTGGTGGGCACTGACCGGACACAGTGGTCGGTGGTCAATGCCAAGGGCGCATTCGGAGCGGACCAGCGCCTGCGCTTTGTCGTCAATGTGTTTCGCGACGTGACGGAGCGTCAAGCTCAGGAGGACGCGCTGCGCGTCAGCCGGGAATGGTTCTCCACCGCCCTGCACAGCATCGGCGACGCGGTCATCGCCACCGACGCAGCGGGCAAAGTCACGTTCTTGAACCCCGTGGCCCAAGAGCTCACGGGCTGGTCCTCTGAAGAGGCCGTGGGTCGGCGCCTGTCCGAAGTTTTTCCGATATTGGACGAGGGCACGCGGCAACCCGTAGAGAGCCCGGTCGAGAGAGTGCTCGCAAGGGGACGGGTGGTGGGCCTCGCCAATCACACCTTGTTGGTGCGTAGAGACCGGGTGGAGATTGCCATCGATGACAGCGCTGCGCCCATCCGCACTCGGGCGGGCGAGCTGGCGGGTGTGGTGCTCGTGTTTCGCGACGTCACAGAAGAGCGGCGCGCGAATGAACGGCGCGAGTTTCTGGCCCGAGCCACCGTCGAGCTCAACTCGTCACTGGACTATGCGGCCACCTTGGCCACTGTGGCGCGGCTGGCCGTGCCCCGCATGGCGGATTGGTGCGCGGTAGACGTCGTCGAGGATGGACAGCTTCGGCGTCTGGCCGTCGCGCACGTCGATGCCTCGAAGATGCGCTGGGTGGAAGAGCTGCAGCGTCGATATCCGCCGGACCCCAACGCACCACATGGCGTTCCGAACATCATGCGCACAGGCCAGGCCGAGATGATGGCGGAAATACCGGCCACGCTGCTCGAGGCGGCCGCGCGGGACGAGGAGCACCGGGCGCTGATCCAGCAGCTAGAGCTGCGTTCTTACGTCGGAGTGCCCATCTCTCGGGCGGGCAAGACGTTCGGTGCCATCACGCTGATCATGGCGGAATCGAAGCGGCAATACTCGGCCGCCGACCTCGAGTTCGCGATCGCGCTGTCCGACCGCGCCGCGATTGCGATCGAGAACGCACGTTTGTTTCGCGATGCCGAGCAGGCGCGGACTGATGCCGTGTTGGCCAATCGCGCCAAGGACGATTTTCTGGCCATGTTGGGCCACGAGCTGCGCAACCCGCTGGCGCCTATCGTGACCGCTCTGGATGTCATGAAGCGCCGGATGGACGGGAACCTGGAGCGCGAACGCTCCGTCATCGAACGCCAGGTACGGCACGTCGTTCGGCTCGTCGATGATCTACTCGATGTCTCTCGGATCATTCGCGGCAAGGTCGAGCTTGCCAAAGAACCGGTCGACATCGCGGATGTGATTGCCAAGGCGCTCGAGCTCGCCGGGCCGCTCCTGGAGGAACGTCGGCACGACGTGAAGGTGTCGGTTGCGCCGGGTTTGCGCATCCTCGGTGACAGCGTGCGGCTGACGCAAGTCTTGACGAACCTGCTCACCAACGCCTCAAAGTACACCGAAGAACACGGTCATATCGAGGTCAACGCAGCACAGGAAGGCGACCAGGTGCTGATCCGCGTCAAGGACGACGGGATGGGGATCGCGCCAGACATGCTGTCGCGTATCTTCGAGCTGTTCGTGCAGGCGCCGCAGACCCTCGACCGCGCGCGGGGGGGGCTGGGGCTGGGGCTCACCATCGTGCAGAGCCTGGTCAGCTCGTTCGGTGGCAGTGTCGCCGCGCACAGCCAGGGCCCGGGTCATGGCAGTGAATTTGTCGTGCAGTTGCCGCAGCTCGAGGTGCCCGCCGCGGAGACCCCGGCAGAAGCGTGGGCGCCGTCATCGGCCTCGAATCAGGGGGTGAGCATCTTGGTGGTCGACGACAACGTGGACGCTCTGGAAATGCTGACCGAGGCCTTGAACCTGCTCGGTCATGACGCGCATCCAGCAGCCGACGCCGAAGCCGCTTTGGCTTTGGCGGGAACGCTCAAGCCCCGCCTGGCGTTGCTCGATATCGGGCTACCGGTGATCGACGGGTACGAGCTCGGCCGGCGGCTGCGCGCGTTGCCAGGCCTGGGCGCCATCAAGCTGGTCGCACTTACGGGCTATGGTCAGACGTCGGATCGGGAGCGCTCGCGCTCTGCCGGCTTCGTCGCGCATCTAGTCAAACCAGTCGATCTCGACGCCATCCACGCCCTGGTCACCGAGCTAACCTCCTGACGGTTTGGGGCCGCGGAATTTGCGAGCCAGCTTTTGGACTGGATACAGGACCCTGTGACGATTCGCCTCGCGGCCCTCTAGCGCGTTAGCGCAGAATTGCCACACCTCGTTCGGGTACAGGCTGCCCCCGCAAACGCTTGTTTTCAATGGAAGCAGAGTGGGCACACGGCTTGCCTAGCCGAGCCCATGCTAGAGCGCACGACCCGGGCTAAGCCTCATTTCGAGGAGCTCAACCTCAGCTCCGAAGGGGGGTCTTACTTCGAGGAAGAAGACGACCAGCCCGCATATGTCGCACCGCGGCGGGCATCCAATGCCGAGCCGGCATCCAGCGGCCAGCCGGGGTGGGCCCCACAGTCGTCTGTGAGATTGGTGCCGTGAAGATAGTGGTGCTCGGGAAACGCCGCTTCTACACCCATCTCAACAACACCAACCCGATGCTTCGCGACGGGTCACCCGAGCGCCGTGCGGTCGAGGACCGAGGCTGGAGCGTGGCCGAAGATGGTCTGGAGATCATGTTGTGACGGCCAGTGTCCCGCTCGAGGCGGGTCCCGTGTTGGCTAGATGGCGGAACCCCAAGGGTCGTGGCGCTCGTAGAGCTTTGGCTCTGGGCATGGCCTTGGTGGCTTTGGGGTGCGCCCGCAAGGATCAAAACGCGCGCGGCACTCGCAGCAGCCCTGCAGGGGAGGGCAGCTCGGAAGCGACGCGTGTCGCGTTTGAGCTAGCCTCGGCGACTCCTGACACGCCGCTGCGCCCCGAGCAGCCAGTCAGGCTATTGCCCGTTCACAACGGACCAGGGTCGGCGCCCGAGGCTGTGAAGGGCACCGTGTACGTCAGCACCCGCAAGGATGACTGCGTCTACGCTCTGGTTGACGAAAATGGAGATCATAAAGTCGACCGGGTCAGCATCGTTGCGCGTGGCCTGGATACGCCCAACGGCATCGCGTACCGGAACGGCAGCCTGTTCATCGCCGAGATCAGCCGGCTGTGGCGCTCGGATGAAAAACATCACGGTTGGCGTTACATTCGCTTTGGTCCGGATAACTGGCTGTATATTCCGATCGGAGCGCCGTGCGACGTGTGCCAGCCCGAGGAGCCCATCTTCTCTACCGTTTCGCGCGTCAAGCCCGACCGCGACGCCGGTCGCCAAGGCTAAACGGCCCTGAGCCAAAGTACGCGACGAGCAGCGCGCCACCCAAGATCGCCAGGTTCTTCATGAACATGACCTGTTGAAGTTGCGCCTCCATGGGGTCCGCCACCGACCAAAAGTCGTGCATCACGAGCGTGACCGGCAACAGAAACACGGCCAAGAGCACTGCGCCCACTCTGGCGTGATAGCCGAGCAGCACGCTCAGGCCTCCAAGCAGGGCTATTACGCCAGACAGCGGCACCAGAATTTCCGCCAGGGGTACACCCTCCGAGGCAGCGTATTGAATTCCTGGAGCCGTGAAATGCATGGGCACTGCGGCCAAGAAAATCACGGCGAACAGGAACCGCCCGAGCGGCACCAGGTAGGTGGAGGCTTCGGCGGTACGAACCGCCTCTCGATGCATCGGGGGCCTTCGGCTCGAGGGCATGATGTCCGTACTCATGAACGGATTGCAGCAAGAGCCGTGCCGTCCGCCGCCTCGAGTGATTCGGATTGGCTCTAGTAGCGTTTACGCCAGATGAGGTCGAGGGCCGAGGCGCCTCGATCACCGATCATGGTCGACAGTGACCAGGTGCTGGCGAGCCGCAGGTCGACGGTCAAAAACGTGCGATCAGGGCTCTGCCCCGGCGACGGCTCGCCCAGCGCCTGCGTCACCCTGGCTGCCACGCGTGACGACACCTGCAGCACGAGCTCCGGCCGCGGCGCGCCAGTGCTGGTGTCGACGCGAGCGGAGACATCGAGATCGGTAATGTCGGAGAGCGCCCGATTCAGGCCTTGGGCCGCAGTGCCGCCGGCGACTCCCACCGCGGTGCTGAGCGAATCGCCGCTCCCCGCGCCGAAAGCTCCGTCGGGCGTACCGAACATCAATAGGGTCAGGATTTCATCTTGGCTGAGCGGCGGCTCGGAGCTCAGGCGAAGCTTGCCACGGCTCGCGGTGCCGGTGTACTCGGCGTAGACGGTATAGCCCGCCGGGGCGTCATGGCGAGCGACAGCGCTGATGATCGGGTTGTCGGGTTGTCCCCCCGTGAAGGTAACGCTGCCGCGTTCGATGTGGAATTTCTTGCCGGAGATATCCAGCTCGCCACGCCGTGTGTGGATCTCACCTCGAACGTCGAGCTCGGGCCCGAGCTTGGCCTCGACGCGCCCGCCCAATCCCACTTCTACCTGCTGGCCCTTCTCGATGCGCATTTCGCCGAGCTCCACCACCACGACCGTCTTGTATTCGGACGGGGTGCTCGGTTCCTGCAGAGGTTGCAGGGCAATGGGCACGAAGTCTCGATCGCGCCGGAAAAAACCGACGCGGATGTGCTCGGCCGCTTCCACTCCCTGAATGCCACGCGGCGGCGCCGGCGGCAGCTCGAGGTTGAGCTTGTTCAGGCTGACCCGTACGTTGTTGGTCTTGGAGGCTTCGTCGTGCTGGTAACTCGCTTCCAGGCTACCCCAGGCATCACCCACCGCTTCACCCTCGATGGTGAGCGGGAGCTTGTCGCCTTCGTCGATACGGAGCGTTGCCTTGGCGGCAACCGGGGTCAGGCCTTGCAGGGTGGCGTGGGCGCTGGCCTCGAACCCGCCGGTGGTGCCGCGCGCGCGAACGTCGTCGATCCGAATGCCATCCGGGCTGAGCGCCACCTGGGCGCTGATGTCATGGAAGCGCTGTCCAATCGCCGGGATCTGCAGGGACCCCTCGGTCAGCGTCGCGCGCCCGGTGAGGCGCGGCGTGCCCCCTTCGATGCTGGCGCGGATGTCGGCGTCCAGCTTGCCATCCAGCTCACTGAGCGACCCGTCCATGATGGGCAATAGGGTGCTCAGGCGAAAACCGTGTGCGGTCAGCGCACCCGCGAGCTGTTCATCGAGCGTTGGAACGAGTTGATCGCCCCAGACCATGCCTGTCTGAAGCTCCGCGCTGGCTTTGCCGGCGCGCCCCGTGAGCTGGGTGCGGACGTCCAATTTGGCACCCAGGGTGCGCACCGTGGCAGTGACTTTGTCCACGCTGAGGCGGTCGACACGCAGCCCGTTCGTCTCCAGGTCGAGGGCAAAGCGAGCGTCCTGACCGAATTGCTCGAGGCGAGCCGTGCCGGACACCTTGCCGGCCACATGGCGATGCTGGAGGGCGGGTACGAGCTCGACCGGAAATCCGTCGAGCGCGAGCTCCACGTCGGCGGTAATCGGGCTCTTGCCTCGCGGCTGGCTCGCGATGTCGGCGGCGTTCCCCCGCCAGCGCGATTGCAAATCCAAAACTTTATGTTCGCGGCTGTGAGCGTTCAACTGCAGCTGGCCCGCGCGGCGCGTGTACTCAGCCAGCAGCTCCAGATCGATGCCAGCCGGGCCCTTCTGCTCGATGGTGGGACGAAACCGCGAAAGTTGGACGCGCCCAGACAGGCGAGGGTCGGCGAGGGTCCCTTCAGCGTTCACTTGCAGCTCCAGCTGCCCCTCGACCTGTAGCGGCCGAATGGGAACGGGCAGCTTCTCGATCGCACGAGAAGGTACGCGCAGCTCGGCCACAAATGGAGCGTTCATCAAGGCCCGCCGCGGATTCATCAGGTCGTGTCTGCCCTGGATGTCTTTCCATGCCGCTGTGAGCTGCAGCAAGTCGCCGCTCGAATCAAACAACCGCGTTTGGAGCTTGGCCTCGTGGTTTTCCAGGCTGGCGTCGAGCGCGAGATCGATACCCCGCAAGGTCCGCGGTTCCGTGCGCTCGGCGAGCTCTCGGCTCTCGGCCTGCTTCACGTCTGGGCGCTCTTCCACGAGGACCAGAGATTGGGTCTCTATTTTTGCGTGCCACACCGGGAGCCCTTGGGCGTTGGCCGGCCGCCGAATGGTCACGTCGAAGCGGAGCTGCCCCTCGGCTCGCTCGAGCCCACCGAGCGGGAAAAGGGACTGAAGCCGTGTCAGATCCAGCTCGCCCGCGAGCGACACATCTCCCGTCATGGCTTCGAGCGCCCCGGGCGAGAGCGGCAGCTTCAGCTGGTCGAACACGATCTGCGTTTTAGCCGCACGCCCGAGCGCCAGATGGGCGTCTCCGGAGAGCTTACCGCCCTCCAGCGCCAACTTGGCGCGTGCCGTACCATCTTTGAGCTTGCCCATGCCCAGCTCTGTCAGGTCGGCGACGAGCGTGCCGCGTGGCTCCCGACTGTTCTCGAGCTTGGCACGTAGGTCTACCTTGGCGCTCTTCGGACCGCCCTTGATACCCAAGATCCGCAGCACCTTCGCGGCATCCAACTGCTCGACATTCAGGTCGAGAGCCTCTAGCCCGGCCCCATAGGACGCTGATAGCTCCGCGCGTCCGGGCCCATCGAGCACGAGGCGGCTCACTCTCACTTTTTGCCCGGAGAGCCCCACGCTAGCGGCGCTAATGCGCAGGCTGCCGTGAGTGTCCTCGACCCGCAGCTCGGGGGACCGGACGAGCAAGTCCGAGCCTGGCACGAGGGTGGCGCGGAGCTCGAACAGATCGGGGCTCTTGCCGCGTGCGCTCGCAGACGCTCGGAGCTGCGCGGGGGTACCTTGTGCCGCCAGCTGCACGCTAGAGAAATAGCGCCCGCCCGCAGTGACACCGGCGAGCTGGGCCGTCATCCCGATATCGGGAGCGCCGGCGCTACCGTGTGCCTCGAACGATGCATTGAGCTTGCGCGCTTTGAGCCCGGGGTGCTGCAACTCATGCAATCGAGCACTAGCTTTTACATCCAGCTTGTCTGCGGCGCTGTCGAATTGGGTCTGGCTGGTAATGGTGCCCGATAACAGTAAGCCCCCGCTCAGCTCCCGAATGCGGGCAGGGCGGTTGATGCGAGTCGTTGACGATACTCGCGCCAGGTTCCCGGAGCGGCCCGACCTGATGTCGTACTCCACGTGCGTCGGAGCCCCCGGCTCCGCAATCTCGACGCTGCCCGTCGCAACTAGTGACTGATCGCTCGGCAGCCTCAATTTGCCCTCGATGGTGGTTACAGGGATTGGTTTTAGACCGATGCGGGATTCTCTGCTGACCACGTGATAAGAGCCTTCGCCGCCCCGCTCGTCGAACGCAAACACCACGTCGGCGCCGACGTTGAGCCGGGTGCTGGCGGCGCCGCGTATGATGCGCGACACGTCCACGTCTGTGGTGTCGACGCGCGCCGTCACATGCGACCGCTCCGCGTCTTTGCGAGCTCGCCCCTGAGCCTTGACCAGAGCCGCCTCTTGGCGCAACCTGGCCTCAAAGGCCAAGTCGTCGAGCGTGCCTGTAAGCTTCGCCGCGAGGCCTGCCGGCGCGGCGGGTGACAGCGCCGGCACGAGCTTGGATACCGTGGCGGGCGACAGCGAGTCGGCGTCGAACGTCGCGTCCAGCTCTTCACCGATCATGCGCACATCGACCGCAGCCCGGGAGCCCGCCAGCTCGCCGGCGAATGTGGCAAGGATGCGTTGAAGCGGTGGCGGCGGCTTCAGCGCCTGGACGGCGGTGGTGGGGCCCCGAGTGGGTGCGGCGTCGGGGGGCGCCACAGCGGATGGTTCCGCGTTGGGGGGTAGGGTAACGTCTGCGGTCAGGCGCCCCGTCAACTGATCGATGTGTGGAACTCGCCGCGCCACGAGCTCGAGATTCTCGAGCACTAGATGTGTGCCGCCCGCACCATTGCGCAGCCGGGCAGCGAGCGCCTGCAGGTCGGCATCGATGGGCCCCGTGCTCTTCAGAGAGCCACGGACGTGGAGCGACTCGACCGCTAGCGCATCGACCACTACTTCCGTGGCCCCGCCCCCCTCTTCAACCGCGGCTGGCTGCTTGGGCTCGAACGCGCCAGCCAGCGTTGGCGTGCCGGACCCGGTGTCGACGATGTCGATGTCGATGCTTGCCACGGCCACGCGCGTGATCGGGATCAGCAGCGGGTCGGAGCTGTTGATCAGTGCGTTCCACACCACACCGGGCCAAAATAGCCGCACGTCGACGTCTCGAGCGCGGAGCACCGATTGGCCAGCGGGGTCGTAGACCTCGAGCTCCGCGTCGAGCACGCCGCCGAAATCGACATGCCCCAGCCGGTGCAGGACCAAACGCCCCTTGAAGGTCGATTCGAGCGCCTGGTTCACCTGCTGGGCGATGACGCGGCTCACCGGCCCGAGGTTGACCGAGAGCAAAGCCAAACCCACGACCACGACCACACCGAGCACAAAAAATAGGAAGATCTTGGTCAAGAGGGCCAGGACTCGGCGGGGTCGCTTGGGTTTCGGCATCAGAAAGGCTCTCCGATGCCGAAGGACACTGCAATTGGCAGGCCGAACAGGGTGTCGGGCGTAAATTCGTCGTCGGAGGCGGGCGCTTGCAAGCCAGGGATGCGATAGCCGACATCCAAACGTACCGGCCCGATCGGTGTGCCATAACGAAACCCGAAACCCGCGCTCAGGTGGGGGCGGTTCAAGCGAAGATCGAAAGAGTACGGTGACACATCCGCCAGATCCGTAAACACTGCGCCGCGCAACGGGCCGAGCAGGGGAAACCGCAGCTCGAGGCTGGCTTCCCACAACGAAAAGCCGCCGAGGGGCAGCTGGCAGTTGGGGGGCAAGCCTCCAGAAGCGCCGCCGACGCCGCACTCCTCAGATAGCTCCTCGCTGCTCTGCCCGGGGTTATAAAATGGGACAGTACCGTGGGGCCCGATCTCCCGGAGCGCGTAGCCTCGATTCGAGCCGGCGCCCCCGGCAAAGAACCCGCGCAAGTACATCAGCTGTATGTCTCGCACCCAGGTAGCGCGATCCGTGCCGCCATCACCAGTATTCGCGTTGGTGGCCACGGTGTCGCCATAATTGTCGGCAAACAAGAACCCGAGAGCGCCCCGCGCCGCCAGCGTGTAACGCCCTCCCAACGGGATGTACGCACGCGCCTCGGGTTGCACCTTGACATCGCGCGCGTCGCCACCTAGACCGGCCACCTGAAACGCGTTGCTGACGTAAGCGCCCGAGGTGGGCTGTAGCCGATCGTTTCGAGCATCCAGGCGGAGAAATAGCTCAGGGTAAGAGACGATCGCAGTGCCGAGGTCCGGGTCCAGGTCACCAACGTACGTGAAGGGGTCGTTCAACTGGATATTATGAGACAAGGCGCCGTGGATCTTGAAATAGAGAGAGCGCTCGAGGCCCGCGGATGCCCGCACGTCGCGATAACCAAGAATGGGCGCAGCAGGGTCTCGCTCGCTCGACAATAGGACGGGGTATAGGCTGGCCTGCGTGCGCACCACACCGTGCGTCAGCGCCTCGATGAAGCCGGGTTGGCGGAACTCGAGCCGCAAGCGCGCTTGCGGTAACAGGCGCTCGGGCGGCTCGAGATCTGGAAGGCGGGTCGGATAGATCACCGCCCCCGGTACGAGCTCCACCAGGAAGTTGCGGAGCCCACCCAGAAAATTGCGATCCTCCCAGCCAGCGATCACGTGTACATCCGTGCGCTGACTGTCGACCTGGATACCTCCTCCGAGGTGCACGCTGCGAAAGCGGCTGGTCTGCAATTCCACGTCAATCGGGACGACCTCGCTCGGTGCTTTGGTTTTGTCAGGTGGCTCGAGCCGTGGTTTCACCCGCGCTGCGCTGAACACGCCGAGGTCGAGTAGAGCGCGCTCGGCGGACTCTAGCCCCGATTGCGAATACACGGCCCCCGGCTCGAGCCGGAGCATGCGTCGCACCTGATCCTCGGGGATGGACCCCAGCCCGGTGATGTTGATGTTGCCCAGTCGAACGACCGGGCCTGCGTCGACCCAGTATCCGACGCTCGCCAAGCGGCGGGTGACGTCGACATCCGCGGCGCGCCGCACCCGCACGTAGGCATGCCCATCGTCGGCGAGGACGCGCTGTAGCGCCGCCGCGGCGACATCGAACTGCGCTTCCTCGAAGCGCTCCCCGACGTCCATCGCGGCGGTGACTGCGCGGCGCGCCGCCTCAGCCACCTCGAGGGGCAACGTCTCGACGCCATGCACGTCGATGCGCCCGACGTGGGTCGGCGGCCCCTCCTCAATCAGGATTTCCACGCTGACCTTGCGCGGCCCGGAGTTGAAAACGCGACCGGCCCGCACGTGGGTCCAATAAAATCCACGCGAGCGGTAATACCGTTCGATGCGCTGGAGATCGCGCTCCAACACGTAGCGATCGAAGACTTCGTAGTCGTAGATGACGCCGGGAAATAGGCCGAGAAAGCGCGGGCTCTCACGGGTGGCGATGCGCTCTTCGACGTCGGCATCATCGAGAGCTTCATTGCCGCTCACGGTTACGCTGTGCAGGGCGTAGCGGCGACCTGGAATACCCGCGCAGCCAAGCGCGCAGCACAAGCACAGCCACGTAGCCCAACCCGCCGTCACTGTGCTTCTACCTGAAGAGAAGCCCGGCGCGGGCTTCGGGCTCCTCCGACTGTGCACTGCCCCCCAAATGCAAGCGCCGCACCAACATTGGCCCGAACCCTGCTATTGCCTCGATTCACCAGAATCGATGGCACAAATGAAATTGAAGTACCCGATTCGGATCCGGCTATTAGTGACATTCTCGATGATGCAAAGGCGCGGCGTCGCTCTGGTTCTATCGCTGGTGTCGGCTGGCTGTTCGAGCTCCTTGCCGCTCCCGCCAGTTACAGAGCATCCGGCGCAAGCTTACGTCGAAGTTCCTTACCCACCCCCAGCCGCCCTGGTGGAGGTGGTTTCAGAAGCGCCCACTTCAGACGCGGTCTGGGTGGATGGGCACTGGGTTTGGCGCGACCGTTACTACGTGTGGCAACGCGGGGGCTGGTTGAAAGCGCCTGAGCAGCTCGCTTATGCCACCTGGCAAGCTCACCTGTCGAAGGACGGCCGCCTGCTGTTTGCCCCGGGCACCTGGTACGACGCCGCGCGCCGCCCACAACCCGCCCCAGACTTGCTCGCGGAGGCGCGCACGCCGGCGAATCAGGCGACGGTGGAGACCGAGGCGGCGCGTTAGCTGGCCGCTGTTCTGGCCGGGGCGAATCGGCGCCCAACCCGCAAAATCGCCTCACAACTGCTCGTGTCTGACACAATGTAGCGGTGGGGCGTGTCCGCGCGCGTGCCAAAACCGTCTGGCTTCTCGCCGAGCGGCGGTTGGCATCCTGCGTGCAATGAGGCCTGGCGTGACGATGCCAAATACCGGCTCCAGTACGGGGCCCAACCTGGGTGCCATGTCGACGGGTGAGCTCGTTCGGCAAACATTGGAAGAAAGCAAAGAGCTAGTGCGAATTGAGCTCAAGCTGGCGCGTCAGGAGGTGGGGGAAGATCTGTTGCAGCTCAAGAACGTCGCCATCCTGACGGGCGTGGCGGCCGTATTGGCGATTCTGACCTTGTCGAGCCTCGTCGTGGCGCTGGTGCTCGCGCTGGGCGGTACGGCCATCGCCGCCTTGATCGTTGCCGCGGTGTTGCTCGTCAGCGCGGGGGTCACCGTGACTGTGGCGTACAAACATGTCCCCAAAGAGCCCCTTCAGCGAACGCGAGCGCGTTTAAAGAGCGATATTAATCACCTGAAGGAGCATGTAATATGAGTGGTGTTAGCGATGTCACGAACGGCGATAAGCGCAAGAAGCTCGAGCAGCGAGCCGAAGCGGTGCGCTCCCGGCTAGGGCGGAACCTGGAAGTGCTCGACGAACGGCGTGAGCGTTTCGCCAGCGTGGCGCGTGCCGCGGCGAAGTCACCTCTGACTGTCGTGTTGATTGGCGCTGCGGGTTTGACCGCCACCGTCCTCATCGCCAGGAGAATGCGCCGGCGTCCCAGCGGGCTGGAGCGAATTCTCAACGGGTTGGCCTCCGCCGCCCCGCCCCGTCCCCGGCGCGACGGCTTATTGGTCGACGTGCTCAAGCGTGCAGCGCTATCGCTGGTCGTCGGCACGGTGCAGCGTTTGGGAACGCGCGGCGTGGATAGGTTGTTGGCGGATTCACACCACGACGCTCACGCCGTGGCTTCCTCCCCTCGCGCATAGAGACAAACCCGCCCCATCCCGCTCACGAGAGAGCGTAGACAGGCCAGCAATTCGGCTTGGGGAAGCGTCGCGTTTAGGCTTGACCGCGCGGTGGCCTGAGCTTCACCCAAGCCGCGGTGCGCGCTGCCACCTGTCACGACCCACGCGCGCCGTGTGACAGGTTGACGCATCCCACCAAGTCGCCCCGCCACGGCCTGCAAGCTCGCGGCTAAAGCCATCGGGCGACGCTGCCGAGCGCTCATGGCACGGTAGTCGCTAGGTGCCCGGTTCCAAACGAGGCGGGCCGCGCAACACCGCGCAATAGGCCTCGATGAGGAAGGACACGAACAGACCATGCAACGGTATATATCGATTTCAACGACCGGGGCGCTGCTACTGGTGGGAGCGCTGGCCGGGTGCAGCAGCAGTAGTCGAGGCGACAACGCAAGAGCGCCAAGCCAAGAGCCGAGCCCGGTGAGCGAGGCTGAGCCAGCGTCGCCACCGGGCGAGCTGCGCGCTGAAGCGAAGCTCGTAACGGCGGAAGGCACCGAAGAGGGCAAAGCGACGTTCGTGCAAGAGCCGGACGGGGTGCGGGTCGTGATCGAGCTCGCGGACGTGCCTCAGGGCAAAAAAGGCGTACACGTCCACGAAAAGGGCGATTGCAGTAATATTGCCGGTGAGAGCATGGGCTCACACTTCGCGCCTCAATCAGATCAGCATGCGTTGCCCTCGGAGGGGGCGCAGCGGCACCTGGGCGACCTCGGCAATATCGTGGTCAGCGCCGACGGTAACGGCCGGCTCGAAATCAAGGTGCCCGATGCCAGCCTAGATCCGAGCGCCCCGACGACGTTCATGGGGCGAGCCTTGGTGGTGCATTCCGGTGAAGATACCGGAAGCGCTCAGCAGCCGTCGGGTGGGTCCGGGCCGCCCATGGCCTGCGGCGTGATCCGTAAGGGTTGAGCCAGCACGCAGGTCCCGCGCCGCCTCATTCACTCGTCCGTGCTGTCGTCGCCCGCCGGGAAGCCCTCGGCACCAATCAGCGGAACGAAGCGCACCTTGACCAACGGCTCTTCTCGGTACGTTTCGACTCCCGTGCGGGTGACCCGGACGAGGGTTTGGCCCCGAATGGGACCGGTGGGCATGACTAACCTGCCCCCGATCGTCAGCTGAGCGAGTAAGGCGGGTGGCGGACGGGGGCCGCCCGCCGCGACCGAGATGGCGTCGTAAGGGGCGCTTTTGGGCAGCCCGAGCGATCCGTCCCCACAGGTGACGTGCACGTTGAGGTGGCCCAGCCGTGCCAGCCGCTCGCGTGCAGACTCCGCAAGGCCCTTCACCCGTTCAATCGTGAATACCTCGCGACTGAGGCGGCCCAAGATTGCAGCCCCGTAACCGCAACCTGTACCGACCTCGAGCACCCGCTCGGTCCCATCGAGGCAGAGCGCCTCGGCCGTGAATGCCACGATATACGGTTGCGAAATTGTCTGCCCGTCTCCGATGGGCAGAGGCGCATCATCGTAGGCGCACTCCGCGAGCTCATCGGAGACGAAATCCTCCCTCGGTACATTCGCCAAGGCGTCGAGCACGCGCGTATCGCGAATGCCCCGCTGGATGAGGTGAACTTCGACCATGCGCGCGCGGTCAGCCCTGCGGCAGGCGGCCGGATCCGCCGCGCGGCTAGCTGGGCTGGCACGTTTCACGCCAAGGACGGTACACCCATCGATCCGCGGCTGCAACTCGGCGTCGGTGCGGGCCGATCGCGGAAGAAAGGAGTTTTCCATGCAGGACGCGGGTTGGCCTAAACGGGCCCTGGGCAGGACGGGGGTGGAGGTCTCGCTATTGGGTCTCGGAGGATCCATTTGGCCATGCTCGCGGTCGCATCCAAACATGGCTTCGCGTTTGACACGGTGCCGATGCCACTCGACGTGATGGACTTCCACTATAGTAGCTTCGAGATCCAAGTGCTGTCCGTGCTGCTCGACAGCGGGATTGGAGCGCTGGGCATGAAGAGCATGGGGTCCAGCGACATCCTCGACAGCCAGGTGGTGAGCACTCGCTGACTCCGCACGACGCGAGCTGCTTTGTAGAGCCACACCGTGCCCAGCACGGCTCGAATGAGACGTGCAGAGGGTAGAGAGGGGGGTGAGGCGCAACGCCACGCGGCCACGACTGAGGCAGAAATGCGATGGCACGCATGCTGCATTTTCTAGGCTTTAGACGGGCACTTGGGCCTCTGGAGCGCATGGCTCGGGTCGGTGCCCATACACAAGGAGCGAGCGATGAATTGGGATAGTTTAGCCGGAAAGTGGCGTGAATTGAGCGGCACGGTGAAGAGCAAGTGGGGCAAGCTGACCGATGACGACATTCAGGTGATCGGTGGCAAGAAGGACGTCCTCATCGGGCGCCTGCAGCAACGCTACGGCTTTCAGAAAGATCGCGCCGAACGCGAGGTCGACGACTTCTTGGGAACAGTCTGAGCGCGGAGACGGGTTCGAGGCAGAGTGTGCCTCGACGCGGACGCCTCACTGTCGCGTGTTTGCCGCACGCTAGTGTGCAGCAACTGCCCGAATAGTCGAAAGGCACGATAGTTGCTAAGCGATGGCCCGGGGGTGCCTAGTCCCCCTCTCAAGGAGATCATCTATGTTGCGCTTACGAACACTTCAAAACTGCGGACTCATGCTTTTGGTGCTGGGTGGTGCAGCGGCCTGTGAAAAGTCGGTTTCAGAAGAGAGGAACGAGGCCATCAGCGCACAGCGTGAGGCCGACGAAACTGCGCGCGAAGCCCGGGTAGAACGTCAAGGCGAAGTTCAGGAGGCCAACCGTGAAGCGGCCAAAGAGGTGACCGAGGCACGCAAGGAAGCTCGTGAAGAGTCGCTGAAGGCGGTCGAAAGCGAGATCGAAAAGACCGCTGGCGCACAGAAAGAGGCGCGTGAAGAGACCGTCGAGGCAATACAAGCCTCCAAAGAGGGCCGCATGGAGCTGCGCAAGTCGACGGAACAACGGCTCAACAAGATTGATGAGCATGCGCGTGAGCTTCAAACGAAGCTCGATGATGCCTCTAGTCGCGGCACCAAGACACCGGTGCCCTTGGAGGCTCGGCAGAAGCTGAGCGAGGTGCAGCGCGAGAGCAAATCGCTGCGCAGCGAAATTCAGTCCGAGACGGCAACTACGCCGCCCATGCCCGATTATAAGACGAACCTGGAGCGACGCATGGACGCGCTCGAGGCAAGCCTGGATCGGCTTGATGATCAGCTGTAAGTGACCAAACGTCCGCTGCCGCTGTGAAGGTGCGCGGGATGCACCGGTCCATAAATTGGGGCCGGTGCATCTGCAGAAGCGCGGGCGGTTCGATCGGCTTTTTTGAATGTCCACCGCACCCCCCGTCGTGACGCGTCTCCAGAAGTTTGCGAGCGCACCCGCAACGAGAGCGGTGTTGGTGCGAGTCGCCGTTGTCGTCTTGGCCCTGACTGCCAGCTACCTGGTGGCCGCGAATGTGCTGCTTCAGACGCGCCTGGTCCGCCACCTGGTGAGCTCTGGGCCGGACATAGAGCTCGAATACGAATCGGCCTATAGCTTGTGGCCGGGTCGCGCGCACTTCTCCGAGTTACGGCTGCGAGTGCAAGACTACAACGTGCAATTCGAGGTGTCTGCCTCCGGCGTCGTGGACGTGAGCTTGCACGAGCTCTTTTGGCGGCGTTTCAGGGCAGTGCGTCTGACCACCTCAGACACCACGTTTCGAATGCGTCACAAGGTGCACGCCGTGGGGCCGCACAACCAGCTCCGACTCGCCGCTTACCCTCCGATTGCCGGCTTCGAGGATCCACCCCTCTATGCTGAGCCCAAGCCGCCGCCCATACCGGATGCCGAGTACAAGCTCTGGGCCGTGGCCCTCGAAAATGTCAGCGCCGAGTTGAGCGAGATTTGGGTGCTCGAGTACCGGTACCTCGGCCAGGCCCATGCAGCGGGCTCCTTCGAGCTCGCGCCTGCCCGGTGGTTTCAGGTCGGCCCCGCGACGCTGGAGCTCAATCGAGGCGCGCTCAGCTTGGCGGATCGAGCATTAGCCAAGGGTCTGAAGCTGAATCTGAGCGCGGAGGTCGAGCGGACCGAAGTCGCCGCGAGCAGCGGCCTCCAGCCCCTCGAGTCAGTATCGGTCAAGCTCGACGTCGACACGCGCGAGCTCGACCTCGCCGCGCTCGACCTCTATCTAAAACCAAACGGCGCCATCAGCGGAGGGCCGAGCCAGATCCTCGTATCCTTGTCTGTCACCGCAGGGCAGGTCGATGTCGGCAGCCGGGCTGCGCTAGAGCTTCAAGGTTTGTCCTTGAGCACTGGCCATGGCCGCTTGTCGGGCGACCTGACGTCGAGCGTGCAGGCGTTGCCGACGGGAATAGTGGAGTGGGTGACTTCATCGCCGCGCGTGCGGCTAGAAAACGCTTCTGATCACAAGGGCCCTGAGCTCGAGTCACCCAAGCTCCAGGTCCAAGCGGTGGCCTCGAATCTGACGGCGCCCGCCACTCTGCAACGCGTCGAGCTCGAGCTACCGAGCCTCAGCATTCCGTCCCTCGGTTGGTTTAATTCGGTGCTTCGTGACTCCGGCATTGCGCTCGACGTCGGCGGGCGGCTCGACGGCCAGCTGAGAGTTGCCCGGGAGCTACCCGAGAGCTTCGCGGGTGAGCTGAAGCTACGCCTGGTTGGAGGGACGCTAGAAAGCAAAAGTGTCAGCGCGAAGTTGGCGGGGCACGTCGACATGGCCCTAGAGCCGAGTCCTTCCGACAACGCATCGGTCGGACGAGTGGATGTCGATCTCGATGGAGTCGAAGTCGTCAACGGCAGTAAGCGGACGGCGCCCTTTCGCGCGGCGCTGCGTACCACAGACCTGCGAGTGGTCACTCACCCAGAGCTACAGCTTTCAGGGCACCTGCACGTGGACGCGGCCCCGGCCGATTCTTTGTTATCGCTATGGCTCTCCCCCTTGCTCAAAGGGCTAGCGGCCAGCGTGCTCGAGTTAAAGCGCCTCGATGCTAGCGCCGAATTCAGCGTTGGCAAAGGCGCAGCCCGTGTCGAGCTCTCGCGGGCTCAGAGCGGCGCGCTCAATGGCAAAGGCTACTGGCAGCAGCCGGCCCAGGGCGAGTCCCAGGGGGCGTTTCTGATCACGACCAAAGTAGCCAACGCTGGGCTGGCGGTGAACGGCTCTGAGACAGAAACCACCCTGTTTGTCGCCGACGACTGGCTGCCTCCGGATTGGGCTGCCCCACGGACGGCTCAAACCCCCCGCGAAAGACATGGCCCTTGATCTACGCCTCTGGCGCTGCCTATGCCAGAGCGCGTGCCACAGCTGACTCCCGAACAAGCCATCGAAGAGGCCCAGTCTGGGCGTCTGCGGCCCGTCTACCTCGTGGCAGGCGAAGAGCGTTTCTATCGCCAGCAGGTCGTGGCCGCGATGCGCCTGGCGGTGGTGGGTACCGGGGGGGCCAGCCTGAATGAGGACCAGTTCGTCGCCGGTGAAGCCGAGGCGGGAACGGTGATCGCAGCAGCTCGCACCATGCCCATGTTTGGTCCCCGGCGCCTGGTCACGGTGCGTGGCCTCGAGCGCTGGGATCAAAAGAGCGACGCCGAGCCCCGAGCATCGGAGAGCAAAGGGGTGGTGAACAAGCCGCTGGATCAGCTCGCGGAGTACGCGGCGGCACCCTCCGACCGCACCACGTTGCTGCTCATCGCCGACAAGATTGATAACCGGCGGCGCCTGGTCACTGCCGCCAAGAAGGACGGTTTCTTGGTGGTTTGCGCCAGCCCGGCGCGGGGCATCTTGCCGGGTTGGGTGCGGCAGCGCGCTCGGGAGCAAGGGCACGCGATCACGCCGCAAGCGGCGGAGTTGCTCGCCGAGCTGGTGGGTGCGGACCTGTGCGCCCTCGCTGATGCGATTGAACGCGTCGAGCTGTTCGTGGGCAAGGGTGCGGAGCTGAGCGAAGCCGCCGTCTTGCAGTGTGTGGCCAACATGCAACCGGCCACCGTTTGGGATCTGGTCACTGCCGTTGGCCGGCGTGATGCTGGCGGGGCTCTCTCGGCGCTCGAGCGGGTCTTCGAACCGGGTGGCGGCCCACGCCTGGTGGGCCTGCTGTGCTGGTCGGCGCGGCAGCTAATCCGATTTGCGTCTGCGCGCCGGGCGGGCTTTCCGCCGGAGGAAGCGGCGCGCCAGGCCGGCGTTCCGCCGTTCAAGATACGCGACGTGAGCGAGCAGCTGCGGCATCTGCCGCTCGAGCGCGCCGAGCAATGGCTCGAAACGCTGGCCCAGGTCGACTTCGACCTCAAGGGCGGTTCCCGCTTGCCTCAAAAGGCCGTGCTCGAGACGGCGCTGCTCGGCTTCTGCCGCTAGTACTAGTAGCACCGGGCGCGTCGTCGCCTGGCTCGTGCAGGCCCGCCTGTGCCGATGCGGTGCGAGCAACACCAAGCCCTTCTGTGACGGCAGCCACCCTCGCGTGGGCTTCAGATCAAACCCAGATTAGGGCGCGGGCGCCGGGCAGCCGACGCGGCTTTTGGCAACGACGACGTCGTCGATCCAGAGGTCCTGGCCGTTTTCCGTGGGCTGGTAGCGCTCCCAACCGAGGTACAGGCTTTGAAATGCTGGAGGCGCGAGCCACTCGCCTGCCAGGTGCTCGGTGCTCAGGCAACCGGACGAGGGCCCGCTCGCGCGCCCCTTGACCCGAATGTCGGTGAGCTCCGCGCCATCCAGCCAAAATTGCATCTCGTTCGACGCCACGGCGAAATGCCACTCCACGCAGGCCCAGCGTTGCACCGGCAGCGTGCTCTTCGAATGCTGCCAGCAGTCGCTCCGCGTCGGCGGCGTCGTCTCGAAGTTCGCCATCAGGCCGAGGCCTCCCTGGTGCTGACCCCCGTAACGATACAGTGAGTTGTACGTAGCGTTCGCGGAGCGGCCTTCGCCCTGGATGAAGGTCCAGTGCACCGGCTCGGCCGAGGCCACGGGCGCCGTCTCGAGCCACACCATCGCTCGGCCGTACATCTCGGCGGCGGCCGCGGGGAAGACGGGGCTCTGATGAATGGCGAAATAGCCACGCCGATACGCGGCGCCAGCAGGTGCGGAGACATGAACCGAGCGCTGTCCGCTGAACGCGCGGCTCTGATCCACGCTCACGCTGGCGCCGCTGTTGCCGGTTTCATCTCGCCAGGGCTGGCCCGGGGGTTTTCCGACCGCGTCATCCTCAAAGCCATCACACAAGAGCGCCGAAGCGCAGGGCTCCGGCGTGGCTGCGGCGTGCGGCGCCGAGCTGTCCGTGCGGACCGGGCCTCGCGGCTGGGCGGCACAAGCGCTCAGCATGAGCAGGCTCAGCATGAGACCCCTTGCAGCGAGAGCGCCCGAAAAGAGAGCATCCGGTAATAGATCGCGGCCCACGAATTTGGCTTCGCGCACGGCGTTTTTGGTCAGATGCAGCGGGAGTAAGAGGCGACGTCCGCCGCGTTCTGCGCAGAATCAACGGATTCCGTAGGGACGGCAATGCTGAGGATGGCGGCTTTGGTCGCGTCGCTCAGCTGAGCCTCGATACCCCCGCCGTCCCGCCGCTCGAGCTCGATTCGCTCGACGATCTCGAAGTTGCCCGCCCGGGCCTCGTAGGACGAAACCACGATTCCGAGCGCGAGCAACGCCCGGTGCAGCGATGCGATGAGCGGGGAGCGGCTGCCTCGCACAATCTCGACGGCAGTTAGCCGCGAGCCGGCTTGCTCGAAATGAACACGCGCTGGGGTATTCGACACGGGGTGGCCCCAGTCATCTGCGTACGCCGAGCCCCCCAGTCAACGGGGGCGGCGCGATATTTCGCAGCCGCGCCATTTATCGAACGTGGGGTGCTCGGGCACTGTGTGGCCAAGGGTGCGCGGCGCGGCCTTCATGCTTTTCGGCGCTTGGTCGTTGTGGTGCTTCGTGGGGAAAAAAGAACCCGGCTCGAAATCGGCACCGCAGCCTCCTCTCGCAGCGGATTCCACGGCCGAGCTACGGGCCCAAGTCGTCAGAGCCCACAATCGGGGTTCGGTGCTGTTCGGCTATCTGAACCGCCCCACGGCCCCACAAATGCCCGCGGTGAAGCACAGCTCGGGCACCCTGGTCCTGGAAGAGGCGGCGCCTTCGGATGAAAAGGGGCTCAAACGGGCGCTGTCTTTGCATGAGCTGCCGAGCTGGAGCGATCGAGAAGGGCCGCCGACGCAGCGGCCGCAGCCGGCCCTGACCGAGGTGGTCAGCTCGCCGCCGATTGCGAGCTCCGAGCTCAGCGGCACGCTCACGCGGATTGACGGCCCCAACGCAGGTCGAGTGATGGCGCTGGGCGCCGAGCAAATCACCATTGGCCGCAGCCCGCGCGCCGACCTGCACCTCGCGGAAGAAGGCGTCAGCAGAAAACACGCGCGTATCTGCTGGGTAGGTGGCGGATATGTGCTTGAAGATCTGGGTTCCCAGAACGGGACCTTCGTGGCAGGCAAGGCGGCCTCGGCGGTGCAGCTGCGTCAAGGGGATCTGATCCGAGTCGGACCGGTCGCCACCTTGCGGTTCTGCTGGATGGACGAGCACCAGAAGAATCTGCTCGAGGAGCTCTACGAGAGCAGCGTGCGAGACCCTCTGACCGGCGCCTTCAATCGTCGGCACTTTTCCGAGCGCCTGGAATCCGAGCTGGCCTATGCCAACCGCCACGAGGCGCATCTCTCACTATTGCTGCTAGACATTGATTACTTCAAGAAGATCAACGATCAGTATGGCCACCTCGAAGGTGACCGCGTGCTTCAGGAGCTGACGTTGGTTTGCCAGCAAACCATGCGCACCGAGGACATGTTCGCTCGTTACGGCGGAGAAGAGTTTGCGGTCATGCTCAGAGGGGTTCCGCTCATTGGCGCTGTACGCGCTGCCGAACGCCTGCGAGTGTCCATCGCCGAGCAGGTCTTCGTGGGCAGCCCCAGGTTGGCGGTCAGTGTCAGCATCGGCTGTGCGTCGATAAACTGCATCGATGACGCCGCGGCCGGCAGCTTGATCCACCTCGCCGACCAGCGCTTGTACGAAGCCAAACAAGCCGGGCGTGGGCGGGTGGTGGCCGGAGGCCATTTTCCGCGCGTTTGACGGCAAGCGGGCGCCAAGCAGGGCCGGCGGGTCAGCCGCAACGCCGCTCAATGCTTGACACTCGGACGACACATACCCACGAGACGTAGAGCACTTGCGTGGCAAACGCATTACCCGAGGAGATCCGGCATCGATGTCCTTTGACAGCAAGCGCATGATCTATGGAGGTATCAGCAGCCTGGTCGAGCTCTAGATGGTTGCCGACGCCTGCGCGTCGAGCGCAACGCTCGCCAAGTCGACGCGCAGGTACTCGGCCAGGCCTTGAACCACGAGCTCGTGGTCAGCGCGCTCCGGCAAGCCCGACACGGTGATGCTACCCAGCACGGCTGCGCTGTGCCGTATTCGAATTGGAAAACAGCCGCCCGCGGTGACAAAGTCGGCCAGAGGCGCGCCGGTGCGCGCCTCGAGCGTGGTACCGCTCTGCGCATGCTCGAGGCCCACGGCATACGAGCTCTTGTGAAAGCGCGCGACCACGTTCTTCTTTCGCCGGATCCATTCGGCGTTGTTCGGAGTAGCGCCGCAGAGCGCGCAGTAGAAAAGCGGAGCCGCCGCCAAGGTGATGTCGATGGCGATGGGCAGCTTGCGAGCTGCCCCGGCGGCACGCAGCCAACTACCCATCGCCCAGGCTACGCCTGCATCAAAAGCCTCGAACTGTAGCTGCTGCTCTTGAAGGGCGATGCGCGCCAAATCTCGCTCGATGCTCACGTTTGTGGTCATTGCGCGCAGGCTAACCAAAGCGTGGCCGAAGTGCGACGTTCCCGTCCAGCGCCGGGTAGGCGAAGGTCGTACACGCGGGAGAGGGTTTGCCGGGTGCGCCGAGTCATTTCAACCCCTGCGCGATGAGGAGCCCTGCCAACAGGAAAAACGAGGTGAGCTGCAGCACGTAGAAGCAAAACCTGAGCAAGACGGCTCGATTCGACCCGCTCAGTACATGACACACGCTCTGGCTCACTCGAGCGGGTAACACCGCCAGCGCCAGCCACTGAAATGCCTCGTCAGCGACGCCCACGAGCGCTCCAATCAGCACGAGTGTGGCAAACACCGGCAGGTTCTCCACGCAGTTGAGGTGGGCCCGCATGCTCCGGCGGTAGCGCTCGCTGCCGTGCACTTGATCGGCAGGGAAGGCGCTGGGAGCGGCCCTGCCCTGAGCAATGGCCAACAGCCGGGGCACACCGATGGTGGCCACCATGAGCAAATGAGTCCAAACGGCGAAGCCCAATAGCGACCACAGGGACAGCGACATGGTCCCTAGGCTAGTGCCTTGGAACGGAAGTTCCAGGCATAAATGTACAAGGCGAGCTCTCTATATTTCTGCGAACACTTCGATGCTGTACTCGCCGTCGTCGCCCTGCACGGCGACGAAGCGAATGGGCCGGCAGCACACGGCGCAGTCTTCGACGTAGTCTTGCCGCTCGCCCCCGCCGGGGTCCACATAGGCATCGAGCGGCTCTCCACAATGCGGGCACGTCTGCATAGGTGCTAGAGTGTACCCAAACGCCAAGCACCTCGAGGCTGCGTCGGGTGATTTCTCGCTCGGGTGTAGCTCACTTGTCGTGTTCGTCCTTGCCCGGCGAGGCCTTGGCAACTGTCGGGCTTCTTTTCGCCTCTTTGGCGGCTCTTAAGCGAGCCCGGAGCGCCGGGGCATAGCCCGCTTTGTTGCTCTGCCGGGCACGGCCGATCGCGAGCGCCTGCGCGGGTACGTCTTCGGTGATGCTGCTGGCGGTGGCCACGTAGGCGCCGTCGCCGATGCTGACAGGCGCTATGATCTGCGAATCGCTGCCGATGAACACGTCGCGGCCAATCGTCGTTTTGTGTTTGGAGTAGCCGTCGTAGTTACAAAAAATGGTACCCGCGCCAATGTTGGTGTTTTCGCCCACGTCGCCGTCACCCAAGTACGACAGGTGGTTGGCCTTGGCGCCCTGCCGCAGGCGCGTGGCCTTGGTCTCGACGAAGTTGCCGAGCTTCACGTCGGCTTCGAGCACACTCTTGGGGCGCACGTGGCTAAAGGGGCCGAGCTGGCAGCCAGGGCCTATCTCGCTATCGCTCACGACCGTGTACGGCAACAGCGTAGCACCCGCGCCGACAGCGGTGTCGGTGAGCACGCAACCGACGTCGATGTTGCAGCCATCCCCGATCTGCGTGTTGCCTCGCAGGTGGACGTTGCTGCGAATGAGCACGTCGCTGCCAATGACCACGCTGTCATCGATGCACACGCCAGTGGCGATGCTGGACCCCGCCAGGCGATGGCGCTCTGCGATGCGCGCGAACATCTGCTCTTCCACCGCACAAAGCTGCGAGCGATCATTGACTCCGACGATGGCATCCGGCGACATCTCCACCGTCGCCACTCCAGCCTCTCGAGCAAATGCTGGGACGATGTCGGTCAGGTAGTATTCGCCCTGTGCGTTGTCCGTGGACAAGCCGCCAAGCGCGCTTCGCAGCGCATCAACCCCAACGGCGTAGAGGCCGGCATTGATTTCCAGAATGGCGTGTTCGGCCTCGTTTTTCAGGTCACGCTGCTCTCGAATGGCGATGGGGTGCCCATGCTGGCCGCGGATGATGCGGCCATAACCCTTGGGTTGATTGAGCCGGCACGTACCCAGTGCCAGGCCCGCGCCGTCCGCCAGCGCGGCGACCAAGCTCTCGAGGTCGGCCGCGGAGATGAGCGGAATGTCCCCGCACAAGATCAAGAGGCGGCGCACCGTGGCGTCCAGCGCATTCAGCCCAACCTTGGCCGCATCACCCGTGCCACGCGGCGGGTCTTGCACCACCATCTGGATCAGATCGTGGCCGAAAGTAGCCACCAGGTAGCGCTCGACCGTGTCGCGTTCTTTCGGGCTGGTGATCACCACCACCCGCGTTGCACCCGCGGCTCGGGCGGCGGCCACCGGATAGTGAACGAGAGGTCGGCCCGCAACCGGGTGCAGAACCTTGCTCGCGGGGCTACGCATTCGGCGGCTGAGGCCGGCGGCCAAAACCAAGGCGGCGAGATCGGACATACGGCTCGGAAGTTTCAGTGCAAGGGCGGTAACGCTGCGGGATGGGGAGGATTGACCGGCGGCAATGGGTCCGGGGCACGCGATAACAGCACTTCAGTCGCGACGGGTCCGGACTTCGCGTAGACCACGACGGGTGTGCCCTCGTCTAGCCGCTGGTTTCGCGAGAAGTGGTTGATGCGTTCCATCGTGCCTGCGCTCAGCCCGTAGCGCTTCCCGATGCTGTTCAACGTATCGCCGTCACGCGCGAGTATCTGCAAACGTTGGCGCCCCTGCTCGGCTTCAAAGTGCGCAAAGAAGCTGGGGCTGCCGACATCGAGGCGCTTACCGGCGTTACGCTCGTGCAGATAGCGCACGTTTGCCAGCTGGGCTCCGCGCGGTATGAACACCTGCAGCACCATGTCGGACTGCAGCTTCGCTCGGCGATCGAGGCTGTTCCACAGCACGAGATCCTGAGGGCGAACCTGAAAGGCCTCCGCCAAGGGGTCCACCGCGTCACCGGGCAACGTGCGGTAGAAAACGCGTTCACGACTGGGGTATTGGAAGCGCAAAGGCGGCAGTACGACGAAGCTTTCAGTGTCCTCGCGCAACGGCAGCGGGGTGCCTCGCGCAGACTGGTTCCAGCCCGGGGGCACGATGAGTGTCGACCCCGGCAGCAGGCGTTCGCTCGGCCCGAGTCGGTTGAGCTGACGGAGCTCGTCTTCCGAGCCGCGCAGACGGTGGGCGATGCTCGCCGGGGTGTCGCCCATGCGGATGCGATACGTGGCGTGATCTGGCCGGACTGGCCGCAGCTCCGCCAACCTGCGCATGACCTTGCTGCCTTGCCCGCGTGGGACATGTACCGACCACTGGCGTGCGGGCTCTCCAGCACTTGCCGGTGGGGTGCGCGAGGCCAGGTAGTGGGGGTTCAAGCTGAGAATGGCATCTTCCGTCACTCCAGCGTGTTCGGCAATGCTGGCCAGGGTGACGCCCGCCGGTACTTGGACCGTGTCGAAGCTGATGGCCGGGTCTGGAGCGACGTCAGCCAGGCCGAAGGCCCGCTTATTCCGCATCACGATCGCAATCGCGAGCACCTTGGGAACATACAGTGACGTTTCCCAGGGCAATGCGGCCTCTAGCCGCGACAATCGCCAGAAGTCGTTCGTGTTGTACTTGCGAATGGTGCGTGTGAGCCCATGGTGTCCCATGTTGTACGCGGCCATGGCAAGCTCCCAAGTCCCAAAGCGTCGCTCCAAGTCGCTCAGGTAGACGACCGCTGCCTGGGTGCAGCGCAGTGGGTCGAGCCGCTCATCGACCCAGCGATCGACCGTGAGGCCATATAGCCGCGCCGACTCGGGCATGAATTGCCACAAGCCCGCCGCACCGGCGGGGGAACGAATGGTTGGATTGTGCCCGCTCTCGATCAACGACATCCACACCAAGTCGGTGGGCAAGCCAGAGCGAGCGAGCTCCACTTCGATGGCTGGAACATAGCGGCCCGCTTTGCGCGCCCAGGCCTCGGCAATCGCGCGGCCCCGCTCCGAGTCGCGGTAGAACTTCACATAGTCGAGCGTGCGCTGCTCGAACGCGACCGGCAGGTTGGGTAGGCTCAAGCCGTGGGGCCAAGCCTCCGCCCTCGGGCGCGCGATGGGAACTGCCGCGACCGCCAATGGCAAACCGCTGGCGCTGAGCGCAGGGCCGTGCTGCACGACTGCACTGGGCAATTCGCCATCGAGCCCTGGGTAGGGCCCGGCGAGCGAACGGGGGAAGAGCCGCCGTTCAGCCTCGCGGAGGAGAGTCAGCTCCGGGTCGTCGTGTCCAGCTCGCAGATCACTGGCGGTGGCTCCGCCGGCGATCGAGCGCCGGACGCGTTCGTTCGCCGAGCCCTTGATGGCGTCACTGGGCAGAGTGGCGCGCGGAGCTTTCGGCGGCAGACCCACCTTGTGGGAGCGCTCTGGCTCGCGTTCCGCTGGCTCGCTCCCGCCTCGCGCTCGCGGCACGCTGGCCTCAACCTGGCGCTGGCCGCTACCAGCGCCGGGTCCCACTCGAGCGCGGGCGATGCTGCTCACCGATGCGCCCACCGCGCGAGGGCCTGGCGCTGCCTCGGCATGGGCCAGGGTGGGCAGCGCTGCCGCCAGCGATGTGCCCGCGAAGATGACCATCAAGAGCGCATCAAAACGGGGGCGGCAGGCGAGCATGAGGGGGAATTGTTAGCCCTCGAAGGCGGATTGGGTCAAATCCTCGGGCATCCCCTCAGTATGATTCAAGCGCGCGAGACGTGTGGGCAGGCTCAGCTGATCACTTGCTCAGCCGAGCGCCATCAGGGGACAATTACTGGGTTTTTGCTGTTGCTGAGCGGCTTCGCTCCGCTGTCCTCAGCGCGAGCCCGGTGCGAAGGCCGGGCCAACGCGTCATCTGACGAGCGTGCCAAGGCGGGACAACCCCGCCGATGACCTCGAGGACCGCTAACGGTTCAGGACTTCGTAGCGCGTGTGGCCGTCTCGATACACGACCAAGGGGACGCCTTTGCCGCCTGGCTTCTTATAAGCGGTTCGAAAGTCCTGCACGCTGCCCACGGGTTGTCCGTTCACTTCAATGATCACGTCTCCGGGCTGAATGTTCCTTTCAGCAGCCTCGCTGCCGGGGGCAACCCCAGTGACGACTATGCCCTGCTTCAGCTCCGCCGGCAGCTTGAGCTGTTGCCTGAGCCGTGGCGTCAGAGGTTCGACCGACAGCCCATTCAAAGTTTCCTGCCGTGGCGACGTTGAAGAAACCACCTCTGGCTTGTCACTCTTCAGCTCACCCAGCATCAAGCTGAGCGATTGCGGCTTACCGCCGCGCAAGAGCGCGAGCTCGACCTTCTTGTTGGAGCCTGCATCGGCAATGAAGTTCCTGAGCTGAGTGGCGGAGTTGGTCTTCTTTCCGTCGACGCTGAGCACGACGTCGCCGCGCAAGAGGCCGCCTTTTTCCGCGGGGCTGCCGGGGGCCACATCGCTCACCAGGACGCCATCCGCGTTCGGTAGGTGCAGCGCGCTGGCCAGGTCGGCATCCACATCTTGGATGCTGATGCCCAGCCAGCCGCGCACCACCTTGCCGTGTTCGACCAAGCTCTGGGCAATCTGGCGCGCCATGTTGGATGGGATGGCGAAACCGACGCCCTGATAACCTCCTGTGCGCGAGAGGATGGCTGTGTTGATGCCGATCACCTCGCCCTGCATGTTCACGAGCGCACCGCCAGAATTACCTGGGTTGATGGCGGCGTCGGTTTGAATGAAGTCGGCGTAGTCGACGATCCGCGTCTCCGAGCGGCCCTTGGCCGAGACGATGCCCATGGTGACGGTCTGACCGACGCCAAACGGGTTACCAATGGCCAGCACCACGTCTCCGACGCGAAGTTGCGCGGAATCCCCGAGAGTGATGGGCACGAGATTCTTCAAGTTGCCCTTGAGCCGCAGCACCGCGACGTCACTCTTGTCGTCGGTTCCGACGACGTCGGCGTTGTAATCGGTACCATCGGCGGTCGTAACGGTGATCTCGTCGGCGCCTTCGATCACATGGTTGTTGGTCAACACGAGGCCGTCCGTCGAATAGATCACTCCCGAGCCGAGGCCGCGCTGCTCGCGTTCATGCGGTTGAGCGCCGCCCGGGCCGAAGAAATGGCGGAAGGCCTCTTCCTGCGGGTTGCGGTTCTTGATCATCCGGCGTGAGGCCACGTTTACGACACTTGGAGTGGCGCGTTCTGCAATGTCCGCAATGGTGACTTGCTTGTCCCCCTCGACGGCATGTGCGAGCGCGAACGACGGGTGCGGCAGAAAGCTGCGGAGGCCAGCGCCTGCGCTCGCGGTCTGCAGGGCTTCCGGCGGGCTGGGCAGCACCGGCGCCTCGGGGCCGGAAATAGCCAGCGTTCGCGCGCAACCGGAGGGCCAGTATGCGATGCTCGCACCGAACACGGTGAAAAATAGGGCTATGGGTGTCAGTCGCTTTGAGTTCATGGCTTTTCTCCGGCCTCGGCCTGAGTACAGGGGATGCCCCCGGTCGTCTAGCAGGTTTGGGGAGGGGGACCAGGGCGGCGGTGCACGAGACATTAGTCGCGAGGGGCCGATTTCATTCCCGAGCGGGTCGAGACGGTCGGATGGATGGTCGTGTTGACGGGAAGTGCGGAGTCTTGCTGGCCACGCTACCGGATCAAATCGTTCAAATACCCGGCGATCTCTCCGATTGGAAAACTCCGGCGCACGACGCCTGCTTTGACTGCGGCCTGTGGCATCCCGTAAACGACGGCTGTTTCGGAGCTCTCGGCGATGACGATGCCACCGCGTTTGACCAGGGCCTTGGCACCTTCCGTCCCGTCGTCACCCATGCCTGTCAGGATGACGCCGATGGTGTTGCGTGCCGCGACATTGGCCAGGCTGGTGAACAGGCGATCGGCGCTTGGGACATAGCGGTCTGTTGCAGCTGGAAAGCGCACCTCGGCCAGGTACCGATTACCGTCTGACTGCACCTCGAGGCAGCGCCGCCCCGGACAGATCAACGCCGCGCCCCCCAGGATCGGCGCGTTCGCTCGCGCTTCGGACACCTCGAGAGCGCTATACCGGTTGAGGCGCTCGGCAAAGGTGCGTGTAAAGACGTCGGGCATGTGTTGCGCGACGAGCACGGCGCAGCGTGAGTTGGCGTTGAGCTTGGACAAGACCGTGGTGAGCGCCGTGGGGCCGCCCGTGGAAGCCGCCATGGCGATGAAGTGCTTGGGCGTGCCGCCCTGTATCTTGGCAGGCGTCGCCGGGGTCGCTGTGTTTGTAAACGTAGCACCGGGGGGTCTGGTCCAGACACCTGGAGTCAATGCGCGTACCGCCTCCAGCTTCTCCCTGAGGATCATCGGCAGGAGGTTGAGCCGCTCGGCACTGGTTTGCGGCTTTGCGACGAAGTCGATGGCGCCCAGCTCCAGCGCTCGAAATACATTCTTGTCTGCCGAGGCACTCGAAATCACGATGACCGGACAGGCCCAGACACTCTGCACGATGCGCAGAAAGCTGAAGCCATCCATCTTTGGCATTTCCAGGTCGAGGGTGATCACGTCGGGTTTGAGGGTGGGTGCCATGCGCAGCGCCTCGCTGCCGTTGGTGGCCATCCCCACCACCTCCGTATCTCCCGCATGGGTGAGCGACGATACCATCTCGTCCCGGTTGAGGGCCGAGTCATCCACCACCAGCACTCTGAGCACGCGCCGGCTCATGCGCCGCCCCCGCGCCGCGAACCACGCCCGGGCTTTCTGAAGGCGAGGTCTTGCTCGAGGCTCAGCAGCTCCAGCGGTGTATCGACGAATTTAAGCGACTCTGAATGACCGAGGAGCAAGAAACCTCCCGGCACCAGGTGGTGATACAAGGCCTCGATGACGCGTGCGCGTGACTTGTCGTCCAAGTAGATCAGAACGTTGCGACACAACACCACGTCGACCCTACCTACGAAAGATTCCATCTCCGGCCCGAGCAAGTTGAGTGGAGCAAACTGGCACAGGCGGCGGATGTCGTCGTGGACCTGCCAAATTTTGCCCGAAGCGACGAAGTAACGCTTGCGGAGGTAGTCGTCCGTGCTGCGGAAAGCGCCTTGAAAATAACAGCCTTGCCGGGCGTGCTCGATGCGTTCATGAGACAGGTCGCTGCCGATCACGCGTATGTTCCAGCGATTGAAGCGCCCGCTTTCCTGCACCAAAATCGCCGCCGTATACGCCTCTTCTCCACTCGAGCAGCCAGCGCTCCAAATCGTCAGTCGCCGGCTGATCGCGTTCGTCTCCGCGAGGGTGGGGAGGATGGTGTCAGTGAACAGTGCCAGCTGCTCCTTGTGCCGAAAAAAGTAGGTTTCGCCGGCGGTGAGCAGGTCGAGCGCCGCGGACATTTCATCCGTGCTCGGGGGACCCGACTGGAGCAGACGCAGGTAATCCCGGTAGTTGTCGAGGTCGTGCAGCGGCAGCCGCGAGGCCAACCGCCGCTGGAAGAGTGGCAGGGCGGACGCGTCGAACCTGAGCCCAGCGACCTGGTTGAAGAGGCGCTGCAGCTCTTGAAACTCACCCACCGACAGCGGTGGCGATGGAGAGGTGGGTGGTTCGCTATCCATGCATCAGCCGGGGGGCAACTCGGCCAATGGCACATCCAGCGTGTAGGTGCGAAAGACGGCGATATCGAGCACGAAGGTCATTCGATTATTCTGGTTGGCCACCCCCACCAGGCTGCGGGGGTCCACGCTCTTGCCCAGCTCGGGGACGGGCTTGAGGCCGCCAAAACCGACATCGAACACTCCGGTGACGCGGTTGACGCAGAGCCCGATACGATGGTGAGCCACCTCCACGATGATCCATTGGCTACGCCCTTCTGCCACGTGAACAGGGACGTCGAAGCACGTGCGCAGGTCGATCACTGGAACCACCTGTCCGCGGTGATCGAAAACCCCAAGTACACCCCGCGGGAGATGCGGCAGCTCAATGACTTTGCCCGGTGTGGTGATTTCTCGAACACACGCTGTCGGCACGGCGTAGGCCACTTCACCCACCACAAAGCCAACCAAGCTTCGATACTGATCGCGTCGAATCCTCTCTGTGTTGTTCATGACTGTTTCAATCTGATCAACGCCAGACCGTGAGCGACGCCAGGTTGACCAGGACCGTGACCTGGTTGCCTTTCCTCGCGATGCTCTCGATGTGGGAGGAAATGTCACCCACCAGCACGCCCGCGGTGGGCTCGATTTGCGCCTGCGTGAAGCGTTGCACGCCGAGCACCTCGTCGACCAAGAGGCCCACCTTTTCGCCGTCTCCGGCGCGCGTGACTAGAATACGCCCGCGGTTCTTGCCGGGCGGGGCGCCCGGCTCCAGTCGTTGCCGAGTGTCCATCACGGTCACCAATTCACCGCGCACGGTGCACACGCCGACCACGTCGCGGGGCGCCCTCGGCACACGTGTGATGTTGCGTACGCCAAGGATTTCTAGCACCTGCGTCAACGGTACTCCGAAAGCATTGTCACCCAGAGTAAACGTGAGGATCTCACGCACGGGTTCACCGGCCGTGCTGAGGCGAGCGGGTGCTTCGGTGATTGTATCTTGCGGGTCAGCCATTGAGACGCAATCGTCCTCCGCGTTCGCGGCTACTGCTCTTGCCGGCTTCATCGATCAGGGCACCCGGGTCGAGGACGAGAGCGATGCGCTCGTCTGCAAGCTCAGAAGCGCCTGAGAAGCCGCGTACTTGGTTCAGCGAGCGCCCGAGGGGTCGAATGATGATGTCTTGCTGCCCTTGAAGCGTGTCGACTACGAGACCCAGGTGCCGCGTGCCGGCCATCACCTCCACCACGAATTGTCGCGCTGGGGTCGTCTCGCTCGTCAGCCCGAACAACTGCCGCAAGCGACACAACTCGAGGCTCGACCCACGGCGGCTCAGCACCTCCGTGGTGTCGATGACTCGAATGCGCGACTCCTCCAGCGCGTTGACCTCCGAGATACTGGTCAGTGGAATCGCGAACATACCGTCTGCCACCTGCACGAGGAGCGCGGTGACGATGGCTCGAGTCAAGGGCAAGGTCAGCGTGATCTTCGTTCCGATCACCGGCTCGCTCTCGAGCTCGATTGAGCCGCCCAGCTTGGCGATGTTGGTCTTGACCACGTCCATGCCGACGCCCCGCCCACTGACCGCCGAGGCTTTCTCGCGCGTGCTCAGGCCGGGCAAGAACACCAAATTGAGCGCGTCGGCGCGCGACAGCTCTTTGGCCTCGTGCTCGGCGATGGCACCGAGCTGGATGGCTCGATCCAGGAGTGAGTCGCTGTTCAGTCCCCGGCCGTCGTCTTCGGCTTCGATGACGACGTGGTTACCCTTTTGAAAGGCGTTCAACGCAATCGTGCCCACCGCGGGCTTGCCGATGCGTTGCCGTTCGTCGGCGTCTTCGATGCCGTGATCAATGGCGTTGCGGATGATGTGCATGAGCGGATCGCTCAGCTCTTCGACAATCAGCTTGTCGATTTCGGTCTCCGCTCCGGTCACGACCAGGCGCACCTCCTTGTTCAGGTCCCGGCTGGTCTTGCGCACGATGCGCGTCAGGCGCTCGAACACTTGCGCGAGCGGCACCATGCGGACTTCGAGAATCCCGCTTTGAAGCTCGCGCAGGCTACGCTCAAACTTGTGGGCCAGGTGCCCGAGTTGCGAGCCCAGCTTGCGGTGGCCGTCGGTGCGTGCGTTTTCGGTGAGGTCGGACAGGCCGCCTCGGAGCACAGCCAGCTTGCCCACGACGTTCATCAGCTCATCGAGCTTGTGAATGTCGACGCGGACGGTCTGGCTGACCGAGCGCAAGAGCCCAGCGCCCGGCAACCCGGGGTCGGGTAGAGCGCCTTCTTCAGCGCCTTCCAAAGCTTGGGGGCCCTGCGTTGTATTGGGCAGTGCCGTCATGCTGCGGCTCTTGGGCCCCCCGGTTTTGGGCGAAGCTTTGACCGAGCGAGCCGGCCGCTTGTGCCGGGGGATTTGGCGCACCGTCACGCGTTCACCGGAGAGGGAACCCTCGATCTCCGAAAGCGACGACGCCGATGCGAGCAGGAGATCCAGCTCGATCAGATCCGGGCTCGCCGCCTCACCTGCCGGCAGATAGGTGATCACTTCTCCAAAGGGTTTAGAGCGGTCTTTGATCTCGGTGAGCGCCTTGTCGAGCGTGGCCAGCTCAAACTGCACACGTACGAGAAACAGCTCCAGCCCCTGCTTGACACTCACGAGCAGGCGGTGTTCCTCGTATTCCGTGAGGACTGACAGCAACCCTTGATCGATTTCGTACTGGTCGAGGTCGCCGGAGTCGTTGCTGACCGTCGGCGCGAGCTTTTCGAGCCGCTCCAGCAGCTCTTGTACGCCCCGCACCTCGTGCGCATCGGGCGCGGTCAGGATTTGCCAGTACACGTCGACGGACGAAAACAACAAGTCGAGCACCGCGTCGCTGAGTTGCTGGCGGCCGAGTCGCAGGTCGTCGAGCACGTCTTCCAGCCGGTGCGAGAGCTGGCTCATATGTTTGTCGCCGAACAAACCTGACAGGCTCTTGAGCGTGTGGACGCTGCGAAATGCCTCGTTCAGGTGCTCGGGATCGACGCGCCCACCTCCTGCCCGACCCTGCTCGAGAGAGAGGAGGTTGCGCGACAGGTTCTCCACCAGCTCCTGCGCTTCGGAGAGGAACTCCGCGCGGGCCTTGTCTCCCCCTTCGATCATCTGTCCCCTGTGGATCTGGCAATCACGGATATGTTGATTCGGAAATCTCTGAGAATCGCAGCCGGCGGCTGTAAACGGCCACCGAGCGGTGCCCCCACCATTCGTAGGTTATACCAAGGGTAGCGAGACGGCTCTTCGTCCGGTTAATCTCTGATTGAAACAAAACCCGTTTTGGCGCTGCCGCTGGGTAGAAAAGTCAGGAATGTGGGAGCGCCTACAGCAGAGCCACGGTTTCAGCCCCGCAGGGCGTTGAACGCGAGCTTCGATAACCGCCAGGGGTCCGGCTCTGCCTCGAAAGTGCACAGCGCGCGCCCGACGGATTGGCAAGTGCGGTGGAGGGGAGACCAGAGTGGCTTGAATGGGGACTCGAGGGGGCCCCGCAGCACGCACTTTTCGACCTCTTCCAGCATCATCGTGTTGTGGACCCAGCCCTGACCACTTTGAATGTCGGCCAGCGTGGACGACGGGTGGCCTCCCCATGGGGCTGAGCCCAGCGCGTAAGCCACGGCCGACCACTGGTTGATCGCTACCGCGCCATACCGCAGCCGGCGCACAGACGCCTCGACCTCAGCTGAAAGCGTGGCGTCTTTGAGCTGCGACGGGTGAACGAAGAGCATGGCGTTGAGCGTGCCCCAAAGCGTGTCGTTGCAGAAGTCTGTGGCCCTTTTCAGGAAGCCACTCGCGTCCGACTCGCCCAGCTCCACCACGCTCAAGATCGAGCAGAACGGCTCCATGCGAAAATGCAAGGTTGACCGGTCGTGCTCGTCGAGCCCACGGATCAGCGTCCACGGCAGCGTGCCTTCGCCGCCAGCACCGAAGGTCTGCACTTGCGCGGGCTCACGCGTGAGCACCTGGTAGCGCTCCCGAGCGCCCGGGTAGTAAGCATGACGGGGCGGGACCGCGCTAAAGATGCGAGCAAGCGCAGTCAGGAGCTTCTGCCCTCCGCTCCAGCCCCTCGGCAAGACCAGCATCTTGGCTGATACACAGTTGAAGGAAGCGTTCTGAGTCACCATGCCCGCCAGGCTCTCGGCCATGGCATCCGTTTGGCGATCCGTATACGGCCCCGGCACCACGACGACCGGCGTGATGTTGCCGAGCTCGCTGGTGATGCGTTTGGCGAGGACCGGTTCGCTGCGTTGCCGGCGCCGATCCCGCTCGGCCTTGTCCTGCCCCCACAAGATGGCGTCGTGGGTACGGTCAGAGCCGGTGATGTGAATTTCTTCGACCTGCTGGTGGCAACATAGCTGGCTGCCCACTTCCGCGCCGCCGTACACGATGGCCAGGTAGCCCTGGTCGATGAGCGGTTTCATCACCTCTTCCAGGATCGGTCCGATGTACTCGTTCACCGGGTTCATCTTCAGGACGACCACCTGGCCCTCGACAAACATCTTGTGCAGCACGTCGAGCGCGGGGATTGAGCTGACGTTGCCCGCGCCGAGCACGACGGCAACGCGCCCCTCGGGTTGTGCCTGGTGGTAAAAGCTGGCTTGTACCACTTCGTCGCTCACGTGGGACTTCGCGAGGCGCACCTCGGCGTGCACGCCTGGCAGCATGCCGCGATCATGGAGCGCGCTCGGGAACACCGGCACCACGAGCTGCCCATTGTCGAGCCGCCGCGGCTTGCCATGGATGCGGGGTGCCCCGTGACGTTGAATTTCCGCGAGGGAAACGGACAGCAGCCGCAGCATGCGCAGCGTGGCGACAGGCCCGTTGAACCATGCCTCACCCGCCGTTGGGGAATTGAAATCGACGTGCGTGTGCTGGCAAGTGGCGCGCACCCAGCGCTCGGCGGCACGCGCGACCCGTTCTCGGACCTGGTAAAGCCAACCCAGCTTTTTCAAGACGGGTTCACGCGCAAAACGCTCCGCCCCTTCGCGGAGTTGCCAAACTTTGCGGTCGATGTCCTCGGTGGCTAAGCGCGGTAGTGCTGCTGCGAGTCCCATGTATCTGCGTCCGTCACCCACAGGTCGGCTCGGGCCGTACGACGTATTCGTCGAAGAGTATAGCGCGGCTTATGCTCGCTGACAGGACGGTCCATTTCTACTCGGCGTTTCTGCCCGCGGATCAGTCACCTAGGCCATTAGGCCGCTGCGGCAAGCTCGGCGATTTACGTAACGGTCCGCCCGGTAGGGGACTCCAATTTGGTTTCCCTGGCGGTGGCTCGAGAGTACGGCGGGGGGCGTGAAGCTCATGGCTCGGGCTCCGATTCGCCATCTCCGCTGGGATTCGGTGTGGCCAATGGGCTTGTTGCTGCTGGGCTTTGCGTCTGCAGTTTGGCCCGTCCTCGGGCTGCCTGCCGCCTTCTTCAGCTTCATTGGCGTTCTCGGGCTACCGCCGAAATCGCAAGGCGCACGGCTCACGCGTTGGCTCGTGCTAGGGGCAGCGCTTGCCTCGTGCATCGGCGCCGTTCGTTTTGTGGTGGTCGACGCCATGCCGGGAATCGTCGGCGGCGGCCGTCAGGCCGTTGAGCAGCGTGCTGTCTCGCGGCTGCGAGAGGTGTTGTTTGCCGAGGATGCAGTGCGCAGGTTGGGTTGGATCGATCCGGATGGCGATGGCATCGGCTCTGCGGGTTTCTTGAGCGAGCTGTGCGGTGGGCCCCCGTTACGCGGACAGCCCGCGCAACCCACGCCGGTCCTCAGCTGTGGAGAGCTGCGGAGCAGCTCGCTGGGCCCCGCCGCGCGGAGTGGCGCGTACTTGTATGTCATCTGCTTGCCGAGCAAAAACGGCGGTTGGTCGGCGCAGCCGAGCGTGGCCGTGGACGAAGAGCAAGCCGAGCGCAGGTTTGTCGCGTACGCCTGGCCCGATGCTGGCACCGGCTTCGAACGTGCCTTTTTCATCGATCAGCATGAGACTATCTTGTCGGCGGTCTTGCCGGCTTCCAGCGCGTTGGACGGCGAGGCGGGGGTGACGTGTGAATCTGCCCTCGGCGGCAAAAACGATACTTGGAGCGTCTGGAGGGGCAAGGAGCCGCGCCGGACATTGCCCGGGGACACGCAAAAAGGCCCTGCTGGTCAGGGCCCCTGAACGGCTCGGCAGCGTTTCCAGGCCCCCGGTCAAAATGGCACGATTGCGGCCCCGCGAGCGGGGCGCTACATCCATGGGCTTGAAAAAGGATTGGGTCGAAGCGCTCAAGGGCCACGTCTTGGACGTGAAGCAGCGCGTGGAAGCCACGGCTCAGCGCGTCGCCGATGCTCGCGTTCCGATCCGGGGGGCGGGCGAGCCGCTCGGCCCGGGCGGTGGGGTCTTGACGGAGATGCGGCCCGGCGCCGTTCCCACGGTTCACGAAGAGCCACCGGTGGTCGCGCGCATGATTGTGGAAATCCGCTCGGACGGGACACGCACCGTGGCCCGCGGCGCTCTCGAGGACATCATCACGGGGGAGCGTGTGAAAATCGAGGCGAGTGGTGGCAGCCCCGTGCAGCTGGCCGCATCACTGGCCAGCAACTTGCTGTCGACCCCCTTCATGCTGGGGCGTGCCGCTGGTGCGCTCGTGCGCGGGCGCTTGGGGCGCGGCGGTCCCAAGCAGAAGTGAGGCTGCGTGGTCCAAGCTGAATCCGTGCAGCCGTCGGCATCGGCTCTGCCCACCGACGAGGTCGAGCCCCCGGCGCGGCCCGGTGAGTTTGCGCCGATTTGGATCGGGCCGATCAAGGTCTGGCCGCCGGTGGTGCTCGCGCCCATGGCGGGCGTGACGAACTACCCGTTTCGGCGTCTGTGCCGCTCGTTTGGCGCCGGACTGTACGTCAGCGAGATGATCACGGCGCGAGCCTTGGTCGAGCAACAGAGCAAGACGCTGAAGTTGGCCGATTTCGGGCCCGAGGAGACTCCGCGCAGCTTGCAGATTTATGGTGTCGACCCGCACTACGTGGGTGAGGCGGTGCGGCGCTTGGTCGGGGAGGGCAAGGTCGATCACATCGACATGAACTTTGGCTGCCCCGTGCGCAAGGTCACGCGCAAAGGCGGCGGCGCCGCCGTGCCTGCGCGGCCCAAGCTACTGGCGCGAATCGTCCGCGCGGCGGTGGGCGCTGCCGGTAGCGTGCCCGTGACGCTCAAGTTTCGCATGGGCATCGACCAGAACCTGCGCACCGATTTGAGCTCGGGTCAGGTCGCACAAGACGAAGGTTGCGTGGCCGTCGGCCTGCACGCTCGCACCGCGGCGCAACTCTACGACGGGCACGCGTGCTGGGATGCCATCGCCGCGCTCAAGCAGCGACTGAGTATCCCCGTGCTGGGCAACGGTGATATCTGGGAGGCAGGCGACGCGCTGCGCATGATGCGCCAGACGGGCTGCGATGGCGTCATCGTCGGTCGAGGCTGCCTGGGTCGGCCGTGGTTGTTTCGGGAGCTGGCGGATGTCTTCGAGGGTAACCCGGCGCGCAGCGCCCCCGCGCTTGGCAGCGTGGTCGAGGTCATGCTGCAGCATGCCCGCTGGACCGCGGAGTGGTTCGGTGAGGCGCCCGCGCTGCGCGCGTTTCGGCGCCAGGCGGCGTGGTACACCAAGGGCTTCCGAGGTAGTGCGCGGCTCAGGCACAACCTGACACACATCAACACGCTGGCGGATCTCGAGGCCGCGATGTGCGCGGTCGATCGCAGCGAGCCATTTCCACGGTCGGCCTTGCGCGTCTCGCGGGGCAAACACTCGGGCACCCAAGTCGTGAGCTTGCCCGACGGTTTCTTGGACCAGCTCGACGACGACAGTGTGCCCGTGGGCGCGGACGAAGAAGCCGGCGGCGACGGGGGCTGAGCTGGCCGTTCCAGGCGCCGGAACGAGTCCGGGCTTACTGCGTGGCTCGTCGTGGCTCGAAACGGCACGCCGAGTGAACGCCATGGTGCCTCACGACGTGGCTCATATTGTGGCTCTGCGTGCCGTTCCGTGACTCGAGCCCTGCCGCAGCTCGCGGGCAACGGAGTGAGCCAGCATGAGACTTTTCAAACTTACCCGAGCTTTTTCGCTGCTTTCTTTGGCCTTGCTGGGCCTCCATTGCGCGGAGCCGAAACCGACTGACACGGCAGGTGAGCCGGGGACCGACAGGGCCGAGTGTCGGAGCTTTGCCTCCACAGGTAAAGTCCAGCTGGGCCAAGCCAGCGGAGAATTGAGCTGTGGCTTCGATCAACAGACGCGCCGGCATGCGTGCAAGCTCGAGGCCGGCAGCGATTCGTTGAGCACCGCAGAGCAGTTTGTTAGCCTCGGCGATTTCGTCGAGGCGGGACGACACGTCGGCAAGCTGACGAGCCTCAGCGAGACCCGCATCGAAAACGGCGCCGTTCGTTTCACCAAACACGTCTACGACGAGCTGGGACGCGTCGTCCGAAGCGTGGAGGAGCACACCGCGGGCAACATCGTCCATGCCTACCAAGACTACGACGCTGTCGGGCGGCCGCGCCGGGCGCTCTTACGCAACCTGGCGCAGCACGACGGCTGTGCTGATCGAATGGTGACCATCACGTATGCGGATCAGGACCGTACCGTTTCCCGCAGGTATCAGGCCGCCAATGCCGCCCGGTGCGGCTTCACTCAGCGCAGCGTGGTCGAGCATTATGACGCTCTCGGCAATCGAGTGGGCGTCGACGAGGCTGACGGAGCTAGTGTCGCGACGCGCTTTGAGGTCGAGCGGGGCGCCAAGCTCGAGCGAGTTTGCCTGTAGCGCGCGGCTCTCCACCCCGTACTGAACCCATTGGTCCGCTCGAGTGTCGTCGATAGGCGTCACTCCGTTCATCCTTGCTGAGCTCCGTGTCCAACCAGAAAGCGTTGCGGCCAACGGACGCTGCCGGTGTCCCAGGCGCGAAAGCCGTCGATCAGCTGGAACAGCTCGCTGGCAACGTTTCTTGGCTGCCGCCTGACCCGCATACCCATGCCAGGCTTCGAGCTGCGCGTGGAAGCTGCTCACTCGCGCGCCCTTTTCCGTTGCGGGTAACGAGCGATGCGCTCGAGCTGCTCCGCTAATGGGCGTACATCATTGATACGTGAGCCGATGGGACGGTGGGTGGGCCAAACTACGGGCAAGTGCTTGCCTTCTGTCGCGCGAGGTGTGCTAGAGCATCGCTACCGATGGCTGCTTTGATTAGCTTCTACGACTGGCTCGCGAAGCAAAAAAAACTACGCACTCCGCTGGGCGACTTTGCGCGCGTGGTAGCCCGGGACCCTGGGTTTCCGCGCGATATGGCGAGCTTGGAGGCTTTGGTCGAGTATTTCAAAGCCCTACCGGGCGGCTCTGCTCAAACCATCGCCGTCGGGCGTTTGGCTTACCGCGCCTACGAACGGGCCCACGGGGCTCCCCCTCACGCTTGAGTCGACAGCACCGGAAGCTGAGCTTCCAAAATTTTGGCTCGGCCGGGAGCCCGGAGACTTGCGCAGCTCACTTCAGGAAGGGGCGCAGCACCTCGTAATAGTATTCGGTGACGCGCCGCTTGTGTGTCGGTCGAACATGGTCGACTTCATCCCCCACCGCCTCGGCTTCGAGGCAGAGAGGCCGATCGGCAACGAGGTGGATGCCCGACGAGCTAACCAGTTGCGAGGCGGCGCCCAGATACGCTTCTGAGCTCTCGCACGTCAACTGAGCCAAAGGCCCCCACAAGTACAGGCAGTTCAGGTTCTCCGCCTGGCAGAGGGCGGCGATCTGACGGAGGTACTCCAAATTCCGAGGGGCGAGCTGCCGCGCATCGATCCTGGTCCGTTGCCGCGATACGGGCAGTGGCGAGCGCTGAACGATATAGTCGTCTGCTAACAGCAACGGCTTCTTCTTGCGGCGCTTGCGCGGTTGTTCTGGCGCGCTCGGAGCGTAGAGTGCACGCACGGCCGTCACGAGTTGTTGGAAATTCATCGTGTCCTGCCAATAATTCGACAACCGCTCGAGCGCGTTCGGTTCGGGCTTGGTAAGCTCGTAGGCTCGATCCCACACGGCTCGAGTCGGCATGTCGGCCGTGTGCATGATCACGACGTTGTCCGGGCGCCCGCGCTGGAGCGCACGCCGTAGGAAGTTGTACGATCCGGCGTAGCCGTAGACACCTGTGAGCGCCAAGTTCGCGGCGGAGTGCCCCGCAAGCTCCTGCCAGCGCGCAGCACTGATGGCATTGCCAAGTGAGCTGTCCCCCAAGAACAGTGTGGCAGCGGTCGGGTGCTCGAATTTCGAGGTTTGATGAGCGAGCAGGACCCGATCCGGAACCGAAATGGCGGGTGCCTTGCGCTGCGTCTCAATCAGCCGCCAGGCGCCTGCTACGAGTAGACTCGCTGCGAGCAGCATCGCGCCCAAGTAGCCGAGCCACACGCGGTTCGAACTGGGTGCAACAAGGCTGGCCGCCCCCGCTGCCGACCCGTGCGTCGGTAGAACCGGAGTTGGCTCAAAACTGGAAGTAGATGAACTCTGAGGCATCATTGAGCTCGAGCAGTATCACGCCAAACGCCACACCCATCAGCAGCCCGAACCCGAGCGACGGCCGCCACGTGAGCGAGGCAGGCGCGGGTTGCAGAGCCGGGTCAGCGTAGCCCCGACTCGATAGACCGAGCCGCGCCGATGTCAGGATTTGATAGGCGTTCGGTGCTTTTAGCGCCATTGCCAGAAACACGCAGAGCCAAAATATGCTTGGGCCATCAAAGCCGAGGATTGGCGCAGCCGCGCTGTCGGCAAGCGCGGCTCCTGGCAGGGCCTGGTGTGAGAGCACACCGTATCTGCCTAGCATTCCGCCCCACACGAGCAGACTGGTGTGCATGTCCACCGCCCGAAATGGCACCCACGCCACCACGACGCAGAGCAGCGTCAGCGCGTGGGCAAGCACGCCGCCCAGACGTGTAGCCCCGAACGGCTGGCTCCAGCTCGACGCTCGCCACAGGTGATTGATGATGAGGTACAGCCCGTGCAAGGCTCCCCAGGTCAGAAAGGTCCACTCCGCCCCGTGCCACAGCCCTCCAAGTGCCATGGTCAACATCAAGTTGACCTTCTGGCGCAGGGGCCCCTGGCGGTTCCCGCCTAGCGGTATGTAGAGATAGTCGCGCAAGAAGCGCGAGAGCGTGATGTGCCAGCGCCGCCAAAATTCGGCCACTGATCGGGCCTTGTACGGCGAGGCGAAGTTGATGGGCAGGTCGATCCCAAACATGCGACCCAGACCGATGGCCATGTCCGAATAGGCTGAGAAGTCAAAGTAGATTTGAAGTGCATACGCGAACGCGGCCAACCAGGCTTCGAGCAGTGTCGGAACATGCCCCCGCGCGGCGGCATCGAAGACCGCGCTCGAGCCGACCGCGACACTATCCGCGATGACAAGCTTTTTCAGTAGACCCAGCGTGAGCAAGGTCACTCCTTCGCCCACGTCGCGTAAGCGGCTGAGGCGCGGTTGCCCAAACTGAGGGATCATTTCGCGGTGATGCACCATGGGGCCAGCGATCAGGTGAGGAAAGAAGGTCACGAACAACGCATACCGGCTGAACGCTGGCTCCTGCCGCTGCTCGCGGTAGCTGTCCACTAGGTACGCAATCTGCTGAAACGTGAAAAAGGATATCCCGATCGGCAAGACCACGCTTGTCCAGGCCAGCTCGCTGCCCGAGACGTCGCCCCAGACGCGCACCGCAAAGTTGGCGTACTTGAAATAGCCGAGCAGCGCCAAGTTGGCGAAGATGAACAGGCCAAGTCCAAGTCGTCGGTGCCGGTGTGGGTAGCCGAGCCAGCGCCCAGCCAAGAAGTTGCCGCCCAAGCTGGCCAATAGCAGAGGCAAAGCGGTCAGGTCCCACGCCGCGTAGAAGGCCAGGGACGCGAGCAGCAGAAAAGGTGCGCCCGCAGTCGGCCAACGCCGCGCAATCAGCACATGACCTAACCAGACAACCGGCAGGAAGACGAAAAGAAAAGGAGCCGAATTGAATAACATGCCGGAGCCTCGGTCGCCGCGCCGTCAACGAGCGCCAGCAGGGCTCGCCGGAAGCGTACGAATCCAGCTCTTCAGCAAGCCAGTGTAGGTCGCATCCACCCGGCGCCGGACGAGCGGGGGCATGCGCAGGGAGGCATCGGTGCTGGTACTACGCGAGAGGATTGCCGACCTGTCGAGATCTCCCGGCACGACGACTCGCTCGCCGTCCAGAAGCTCGCCATTCTCCAGCATGCCATTGACAATCCCTTGTGCTGAAAGCGGCGTCGAAATGCGTGCATCCCAGCCAGCGCGAATGCCCGACACGCCCCGATGGCACATCGAACAGTTGCTGGACCAATAGGAGCGCAGCCGGTCCTCGGGGCTGCGCGATTCGTCGTCGAGCGGCACGAGGCTCGGGTAGCTGGCTGCCTCGGGGGCACTGACCAAGCGGTCGAACACACGAAGCTCGGACCAGGCGAGCAGCGGATTATGCTGGTACCAAGCGCTCGAGCCGCTCTTCGGATCATTGAGCTGCTCTGTGCGCACACCGAGCACGCTGCCGGCTTCGTCGTTATGACACGCCATGCAATCGTGAGGCCCCGGGTAAACATAGGTTTGCTTGCGGAGCTGGCCATCAACACTCCGGATCTCGAGCTCCTCCTCGGTTCGCTGCAGAACAATCTCTGCATCGGAGCCGTCCGCGTTCCACTTGTAAGTGACCCCGTAGTACTCGCCGTCACGGGCTGCCACGAGGAAGCGAGTCTCGAGATTCGTAGTTGCCCCCGGCTGGCTCTCGTCGAGCGCCATGGCAAAATGCTTCACGAAAACCGTACCTTCGGGAAAGCGCCAGGCAAGAGTGGGGTGGAACCCGATCGTGCCGCTCGGCAGCGACATCCAGCGCTGCTTTGTCGTGCCGTCGCTCCACAGTGGGTTTTGCACGTCATACTCCAAAAGCCCCGGCCTGGGTTCTCCGCCTCGTGCGTCGAGAAAACCCACCTGGCTGAGCAGTCGTGGCGCGTTGGTGGCGGGTGCGCTGGATATGACGCGCTGGATCTTTGATTTCTTGCCCAGCGTGAGCACGTATACTTCTCCCGCCGCATCGATGCCGAAAGAGGTAATGCCGTTCTTCCTGTCGCGAAACTTGCTGGCCAATAATAGCTCGTTCTTCAGTACCTGGGCCTGCTGCCCGTCGTATTTGTAACTGAGCGCCCAGATGTTCCCGGTCATGAAGTCGCCGTAGATGTATTTGCCCACCAGACTAGGCAGCAGCCCACCCCGATAAACATGGCCCCCGATGATCGAGCCCGCCTCGGTCCGTTTCAGATCGAGCACGGGATCGGTCCAGATCCCGAGCGGAGCTTCTGGAGCGGGCGGACCGCGTTTTGCAAATCCCTCGTGGCTGTTCCACTGGTAATTACCGGAGCGCCTGAGGACATCGAGCTCTTCCCGTGCATGCTGGCCGACATCGGCAATCCAGGCGATGTCGTCGGCTGCGTCATAGGTCATGCGATGCGGGCTCCGCAGGCCGATGGCGTAGAACTCCTCGAGCGCGCTGGGCACCCCCACGAATGGGTTGTCGTTAGGGATGAAATAATGGCTGGTCCTGCCTGTTTCAGGCTGGCGCGGGATGGGGTGACTGACGGCTCCCCCCTGCTCATCGACGTCGATGCGTAACACGCCGGAAAAAAGGTCTTTGTCGATGCGCTGACAATTGTCGAGCAAACACGAGCGCGAGCCTTCATCGCCGACCGTCAGGTAAAGAAAGCCATCCTTTGGGTGGAAGAACATGGCGCCGCCTTGATGGAAGATGCTTTGATCATCTTGATCAATGAGCACCAGCTCCGACTGCGGGTCAAAAACCCAAGTCTTCAGATCGACGGTGAAGCGAGCAAGCCTCGAACGAGTGGCCTTGCCGTCAGGCGGCCGGCGCTCTCTGGTCGGTTCGGCCGAATACGCATAATGAACATAGGCATGGCTGCGGTTGCGGGAACGTGCTGTACCGAAGTCTGGATGAAAGGCCAGGCCTAGTAACCCGCTGTCCAGCTGGCCTTGGGTCACGCTCGACAAGTCGAGAACGCGACGTTTGACCAGAACCCCTGCATCGTTGTCGAACGCGTGGATACGCCCTTCCCGTTCAGAGACGAAGAGCACGTTGCTGCGTGGCGCTTGTACCAGGGCCACCGGGGCGTCGAACGTCAGATTGGCAAAAGCCGGGGTCAACGCCCAGCTACCCGCAACCAGCTCCAGTCGCTCCGGTAACCCGAGGAATGGCGACAGGTCCTGGCGGCCACGCTCCCGCTGGGAGGCGCTGAATGCCGCGAACCCCATGACCACGGCAGTGACGCCGATCGCCCAGCGTTTGATTCTCGGCACGCAGCCCAAACGTGCCGCATACCGCGCGCCTATTCAAGCGCTCCGAAATCAGGCTCGGCCAGACAGCCCGGAGGGCGAATGTGCCTTCTCCTCATCTTCTTCACACAGAGTCGGCGCACGCAGCAACACACCCCCGTGCACGAGATAGAAGCGCGCTAAATCGAGAGCTGGCGTGCACACAACTGTGCAAGAGTGGACCCGTGTCTGAAGCAACCCGGATGGCGGAACACCGCCGCATGCCAGACGGCGTGCAGCGGCTGTTCTGGGCAGCCGTGGCGACTTTTCTGATCTGGCGAGGCTCACTCTACCTATTCGATTTTTTGGGCCTCAGCCTCACGCCCGTGATGGGCCGTTGCCGCAAGCAATGGGAAGTGTTCGGGCGCGAGCACTATTTTCTGAATGGCTTCTTCCGCTGGGATGGTGGCTGGTATCGCGCGATTGCGTTGCGTGGCTACAGCTTCAACCCTGCTAAGGCGAGCTCTGTCGCCTTTTATCCGCTCTACCCGTATCTATGCCGCTACCTGGGTCAGGTGCTGGGTAGCCCCTTCGTTGCAGGTTTGGTCGTGTCCAACCTGGCCACGCTTGGCGCCATCTTCTACCTACGACGCATCGGTCGGCTGCTGTGGGACGACGAGGTGGGTAAGCTGGCGGTGATCTTCTGCTTGGTCTTCCCGACGTCGCTGTTTCTGGCGGCGTTCTATACCGAAGGGTTGTTCCTGTGCTTGAGCACCGCCGCCTTCTTCTATTACCTGCGCGGTCAGTATCTGTGCTGCGGAGTGCTCGGCTTTTTCGCGATGCTGACTCGTTCGACGGGGCTGGTGTTGTTCCTGTCGCTGAGCCTGGATCTCGGCTGGCGCTTGTTCCGGCGCACGGAGAAATTCCGAGTTTCGATGCTTGCCCTGGCGCTCATCCCGCTCGGCCTGGCCGTGTTCATGCTGATCCTGCATTACCAGGTGGGCGAGCCGCTCGCTTTCGCCAAGACCCTCATCCACTGGGGGCGCCAAGATGTCTGGCCCTGGGTCACGATCGCCAACGTGCTGCGCAAGGCGGATTGGGGCTTTCCGCGTGACGCTGGCAACGTGCAGGCGCTGCTGGATGTGGGCCTTGCCTTGGCCTTTCTGGCCATCGGCATCGTGATGGCGCTTGGGAAACAGCGAGTGGCGCTCTGGTCATTCATTCTGCTCGGCACGCTGTTGCCGCTCAGCACCGATGTCATCGCCAGCACCAATCGCTACGTGCTCAGTCTGTTCCCTGCCTTCTTCTGGCTGGCGCAGGTCTGCCAGCCTAGGCCGCAGCTCGAGCGTTATTGCATCTTTGGCTTCTCATTCTTCTTATGCATTTATAGCCTTCGCTTCATGCAATGCGGTTGGGCGGGCTAACGGCTCCGCGCGTCGTCCGCGTCGGATGCCAGCCGTACCAATCGGGCTCGGCCAGAGAGCCTTGGACTGCCTACTGGACGCGGAGCCGCATCCGCCGCACAAGATCGTTCTCGTGGCTTTAGCAGGTGATTATCGCTGTCTCGGCCAGAATGGTCCGCTGACCTTTGCGCACCGGGGGGGGGCGGGTCTGTGGCCGGAAAACACGCTTCAGGCGTTTCAGGGAGCGATCGCTCTGGGCTGCTCACACCTCGAGACCGACCTCCGGATGGCCCGGGATGGCGAAATTGTGCTCATGCATGACGCGCGGCTGGAGCGCACGACCGACGGGACGGGCAGGGTGGGCGATTATACCGTGCCCGAGCTCAAACGGCTGGACGCGGGCTACCGTTTCTCGCCCGACGGTGCGAGCTATCCCTTTAGAGGCAAGGGCTACGTCATCCCCACTTTCGCCGAGCTCGTGGCGTCTGCCCCAAAGGTGTCCTTCAATGTCGAGATCAAGGAGCACGGTGAGGCCGATCTGCCTCGAGCCTTGTGGGAATTCATTCAACGCCATAACCTCGGAGGTCGAATCATCGTAGCTGCCGAGCAGCACGCTCTGGTGGGTGAGTTTCGGCGGCTGAGTGGCGACCGCGTGGCGACTTCAGCCAGCCGGCGCGAGTGTTTGGAGTTTTGGATTGCAAGTCGATTAGGGTTGGTGGGCATGCTGAACGTTCGATACCAAGCGCTGCAAATACCGGTTAAGGCTGGCAGGTGGAGGCTCTTGACTCCCCGCCTGCTGGCTGCCGCGCAGCGAGCGGGTGTCGCGGTTCACGTTTGGACGATTGACGATAGAGCCGAAATGCACCGGCTCTTGGACTTAGGGGTCGATGGCTTGATGACGGACTATCCAGATCGCCTGATGGATGTCGTGACAGGACGCGCTCAACAAACTGTGTTTTCGAGGTAGCTGTTGTCGAGGTAGCTGTTGACCAAGCCGGACAAGGAAACGCCAAAAAATCCCAATATCGCCCAGCAGATCTTCGAGGACCTGCAGCGGCAGATCTTGGGGGGTAAGCTGAGCGCCGGTGAACGCTTGCTCGGTGAGCGCGAGCTGGCGGCCAAGTACGGGACCAACCGCAATACTTTGAGAGAGGCGGTACGCAAGCTGGAGCAGGCCCGGCTAGTTTCGGTGCGGCACGGGCGTGGGGTCACGGTGGCGGATTTTCGGCGTACGGGCACGCCCGAGCTCTTGTCGCCGTACTTGCAGGCGGGCCCGGACATGGGCGAAGTGGCGGACATCATCGGCGACGTGCTCGAGCCCCGGATTCTGCTGCTCGAGTATGCGGCCCGGCTCGCGGTGCGCCGTGCCGAACCGGCGGATGTCGATCGGTTGAGCGATATCGGTGACCTGCTCATTGCCGCATTCGACGCAGGAGATGCGGCGGTGGTCGCGCGCGGTTTCCAGCGCTGGCTCGACGTGCTCGTGGAAGCCGGTCACTCGGTGTCGGTGCGCTGGATCGCCAATTCACTCTTCGACGCACTGCGCGACACGCTCGAGCGGTTTCCTAACCTGTGGGTCCTGGAGCCCACGTTTCCTCAATACCTGACCGGCCTGGTGCAGGCTCTGCGCGCGGGGGACGAAGAGGCCGCCGCCGCAACGACGCGCAACTACTATGAACGCGTGGATAGCCAACTCATGGCCTTGTTACACGCGCTCGCGGGGGTGGCCCCCGCCGTTCGGCCCAGCGCGGCACCGATCGGGCCTGACCCGGGCCTCGACCCCGGAGACGAAGACGAAGCCGACCCCCCCGATTGACAGCGGTCAGCGTGGTAGAAGCTAGCTCGTGGCAAAAATAGCGGTCGTCGGCGCGGGCATGATGGGTACCGCGCTCTGTGTTCCGCTCGCCGATCGCGGGCACGACGTGCGTCTGATCGGGACCCCTCTGGATGCAGCCAGCATCGCGGAGCTCCAAGCTACCGGGCGGCATTCGAGGCTCGGTGTCGAGCTCCCGGGCGGCATCTCCTTTCACCCCGTCGCCGAGCTCGATGTCGCGACGGCAGACGTGGACGCATTCGTGCTTGGAGTGAGCTCGGCCGGGGTGAGCTGGGCCGCGCAGGCTCTATCGCCCAGTTTGGGCCGGCGCTGCTCGCCGGTGTTGATGCTGAGCAAAGGGCTCGAGCTCGGCCCCGAGGGCCCCAGTGTGTTGACCGAGGCTTTCCGTCGAGGCTTGTCCAGCGCTGCGGCCCGGGGGTGCCAGCCAGTCGCCGTTTGCGGCCCGTGCATCGCGGGGGAGCTGTGTCGGCGGGTGCCGACGGTGGTGGTGCTGACCGGGCATGATCTGGCTCTGGCGCGGCGTTTCGCCGCATGGATCGAGACGGCGTACTATCGCGTGCGAGTGCACGCGGATGTGGTCGGAATACAAGTTTGCGCGGCCTTGAAGAATGCATATGCCATGGGGGTCGCGCTGGGCGCGGGGCTGCATGAACGGGCGCACGGGCAGGGGGGGAGCGTGGCCATGCACAATTACGAGGCAGCGGTCTTTGCCCAAGCCATCGTCGAGATGCAAAAGCTCGTCACGCGGCTGGGTGGGGATGCCGCCTCGGTGTGTGGGCTAGCCGGTACCGGCGACCTGACGGTGACGTGCAACGGGGGTCGCACGGGCCGATTTGGAGCATTGCTCGGCCGTGGCCACAGCGCGCGCGAGGCCGCTCTGCTCATGCCCGGTGTGACGCTCGAATGTCTGGAGGTCCTGGCGGTGCTCGACCGCTTCATGAAAAGCGCGCGGCCCGGTGAGCTCGGGCGGCGCGACGTCCCA
>JANOIG010000048.1:0-37239 GCA_031407405.1 Deltaproteobacteria bacterium | reverse complement strand
CCAAGCTGATGCCGGTTTTCGCCGCGGCCCCAGTGGGTGAGGGCCGCGGCGAAACCGGCATGAGCTTGGCACGAGGTACTAGCGCTGGCTGCGGTCGCAGCGTTCCCACCAACACGGCTGGTTTTGTGCAAAATCGCTGAGCGCTCGGTACTTGGGGTGAGCGCGGTCGTTCACATGGTCGGCGTTGGCCCACATGTCATCGGGAGCTATCCAGCCCCAAGCGTTGATGATGGTGCCGCCCGCCTGCTTGAAGCTCTCCAGATTTCTTCGGTACAAGCGCCCCATGCGCGCGTCGTGCGTGGCATCGACGAACAAGCGCTCGATGGCAGCGTCTTTGCCTTCATAATTGAAGTGCGTGCCGCTTTCATACACGTACAGCTCGAGGCCGCGTGCCTCTGCCACCCGGGCAAACGCCTGGTACAATTCCAGCGTGTCCACGAGCGATGTCTTTAGATCATCCTCCGCGCACTTCAGGTGCCCCCCCGACTCGAGTTGCTCGAAAAACCTGTCGAGCGCATGGCCCTTGCCCTGAGCGAGCCAGGCGCGCAGCTTTTTTTCGTTGTGCGGCTCCTGCAGGCAACCGGCGAAGTAACCGGTGATGGCAACGGCATCAGCGCCTGCATGACAGGCCCCCAGCTCCGGATTCGAGCGCGCCCAAGCCGGGCAATCCAGCATCGTTTTGGCCATCTCGAGCCAGCCCGTCTGCGGGCTGACGAGGCAGCGCACTCGATCCTTCTTGGGGAACACCTGCTTCCAAATCCGACACAGGTGTTGCATGCGGCTCCCGGCGTATTGGACATAGGCCGACCCATCGTCGGGCCATAGCTGCCGGCCCTTGACGTTGACGTAGGTCGCTTGCGGAAAGCCCCAATTCCAGGTCTCGTTCGAGTACTCGAGCGTTGCCCGCAGGTTGGGGGCAAGCTCGTTTTTTACGAGCTCGGCGAAGCTTCGAGCGTAGTCGTCCTCGAAAACCGCGGGCAGATTGAAATGGGGATCGGCACCTACAGCGTTGGCTAGCGCCACCATCATCTCGACCGGGTAGCCACCGACACGCACCCCCTGCTCCGGGCGTGCTGGATCGAGGAATTGACTACGCGCGAGCAGGCTCGGCTGATCCATGCGCGGCCGCTCCGCCCACCTCCCGGCCATCACACACCGCCCGCGCGAGCACTTGCCGCCCTCCGTGTAGCAATCCTGCCCATGCTCAGGACCGCCGCTGCACAGACCCCACTGGTTACTCTCCATCCAATCCATGAAGCGCAAGGAACCAAACGGAGCCAGGTACGCGAGCATCTCGGGATTAAACAGCTCCCCTTTCTGCAGAGCCTGGGCCTGGTCAGCCCGGTACACGCGAATGTTCTTCAAATGCTGACCCGTGCCCCGAGGGTCGGAGGCCAGAATGCGCAAGAACAGTGAGCCTGGGCCAGCACGGAACACGATGCGCCGCTTTTTCGCGTCTCGGCTCGAGACCGCGCCATTGAACAGTTCAATTTCGCCCTCCCCCTCGTAGTCGACGACGAGGTCACCCTCAAAGCCGGTCTGGCCGTTGCGGGTGAGCACCACCGTTTCGATGCGTTCGTAGGACTTCGCCGGCTGATCCTTGTAGCGCAGCGTGCGCACCCAGCCGTGTGAGTCCAAGCTCAAATGGGCAGCCGCATCGCAGTTTGGATCGGCATCGGAGCATACCCCCGTCCACGCGCGAGCATTTTTCATCAGGTCGATGAAAGGGGGTAGGCCGGTCCAGTCTCCGGGAAAGTCCATGTTGTAGCCGACCGCCGAACGAGCGTTGGTGACGCGCACCGCTTTTTGTGCGGGTACACTCGCGTGACTCGCCTCTAGCAACGCAGCGGAGGAAGCTGCAGGAGCTGCGCTTTCCGGCACGGGCATTTGAGGCGCCGTGCGCGAGCACGAACCCAGAGCGAGCCAAACGCCGGCGCCGATACCCAGCAAGGCGGACGTCACTCCCAGCGCGCGTGCGGTGTGCCATTTCATTGCTTGGTGTCTCGTTTCCGATCCAGCTCAGGGCGCTCGACTACGTAGGCACGCTATATAGCGTGGTAACGCCCACTCTGCACACCTGCCGCTTCGCGAGGGCAGCCACCATGGCAATATGCCTCACCGGCTTTCGCCAATGCCCAGGCTACACGCCCGACCTCGCCTCACCTCAAAACTGGAAGTACACGAATGCGGGCGGGCTCAGCGGCGATAACAGCATGACGACAAAGAACAGGCCGGCCACCACCAGGGCACGCGCCACGAGCGGTGCTCGCCAGACCGCCGCGACGAGCTCGCTCGAGGTACGCGGGTAGAAATACTGGAGCGCACCCGCGATCAGAAACACACACAGCCAGAGGCCCGCCGGCAGCAGCTCCTGCTCGCGTCGAAGGTGCTCGAGCCATGGCCGAAGCTCGAGCCCGTCGATGAGCGCCAGCTTTCGCCAGAGGAGCCCACACTGCTCGAGTGAAGAGGCCCGAAATAGTGCCCAACCGAAGCAGGTGACGTGGAAAAACACCGCCACCCGCAGCCACGGCAGCTTGCCCTCACGCCCCCCAAAGCGAGCCGTGAGCAGCCGGGCGAGCACCAACAAGACACCGTGGAAGGCTCCCCAGAGCACGAAGTTCCAGGCGGCCCCGTGCCACAGCCCACCGAGGAGCATGGTCAGAAATAGATTGCGATACGTACGCCACGCCCCCGATCGGTTACCTCCCAGCGGAACATACAGGTAATCCCGCAGCCACGCCGAGAGCGAGATGTGCCAGCGCCGCCAAAAGTCGCTGGGCCCGAGCGCCGCATACGGCGCACGAAAATTGGAGACCAAGTCGACGCCGAGCAGACGAGAAAGGCCCACCGCGATATCCGAGTAACCGGAAAAATCCCAGTAGATTTGGTACGCGAACGCGTACGTGGCAAACCAGATCGCCGCGGGGTAGGCGTTGCCCACGTCGCTGTAGGCGCCCACGTATTGCCGCACGCCATCCGCCAACACGACCTTCTTGAACAGCCCCAGGCTCACGAGGCCAATGCCAGACAGGTCCGGTCGCCAGGGCTTGCTCGAGATGCCGACCATCTGGGGCAGGAGGTGACTCGCCCGCTCGATGGGGCCCGCGACGAGCTGGGGGAAAAACGCGACGTACAACGCAAAATCGAGCAGCCTAGCGGGCGGCTCTTGGCGACGCCAATACACGTCGAGCGTGTAACCCAGAGTCTGAAACGTATAAAACGAGATGCCCACCGGCAACACGATGTCGAACGCAGGGCGTGAAATGGGCAGCCCGAGCGCAGCCGAAAACGACACGGCGGAGTCGACAAAGAACCCGGCGTATTTGAACACGCAAAGCACGCCCAGGTTAAACGCGACGCTCACCAGCATGATCTGCCGGCGACGAGCTTGATCCTGGGTCCGCCTGATCCAGTGGCTCACCCAGAAGTCGACCAACGTCGAGCCGATGAGCAAGCTCAGGAAGCGGTAGTCCCAGCTGCCGTAGAAATAGTAGCTGCAAATGAGCAGCCAATGGCCACGAGCGCGCCCCCGGAGAAGGGCATGCCCAGCGAAGAACACGATGCAGAATACTAGGAAGGAGATCTCGGTGAAGATCATGCGGGGCGCCTCGTCACATCGATGCTCGCCAGGTCAGCGCTGCGCAGCGCTCGAGTCTGCAGTGGACAACTTCTGACGAAAAAGCTTGGACGCAGCTTTGATCCCCTGGCGATTGAGGTGCGCGTTGTCTCGAAAATGTCGAGCCTGGGCCAGGCTCGAGTCCAGGAGGTCGATGACGTGCACGCCGTCGAGGTCTTTGGTCAAATCCGCGTGCTCGGCGAAAAATTTTTCACGCGCTCGAGCCGCCGCGGGAGCGTCGCCGGAATAGGGCTTCTCGGGTAGCACGACCAGGTACACCTGGTCCGCCAACTCGGTGGCGGCTTCGACGGCGGCCCGAGTCGCGGCCAGGCCAAAACGGCGATCCGCTTCCAGGTAGTCGCATTCGAAGGCCTCACGCCGCGCCTGCTTTTTTGGCTTGGACTTGCGAAACCAGGTGGATGAGAGCGACTCATTGCCGAACCAGGCTTTGCGATGGTGGCGCTGGAGCCACATGGTATTGCCATAAACCAGGGAGAGGTGATTGAGCAGCCAGCCACCGGCCAGACGCAAAGGGTCGTCGCTCGCTGCGTATATGGGCAGCAGCCGCAGGCTCTCGTCGAAAGGCAAGAGCGCCACCTCCTGCATGGAACGCCGGGCGCGGTATTTCTCGCAGTACTCGAACATGTTCACGCCAAAGGTGGCAGTTTGGTAGTGAAGCCCGAGCCGGCGCAGGGCCGTGGCCTCGGCCATGGTGCAACTCTGGTGGCAGTCGCTCATGTGAGCATCCACCACTTTTTCACTCGACAGCTTGCGATATCCCCTGATGGCGGACGGAAACCATTCGGACGTGCTGCAGCCCAGCACGATGTGCTCCGCGCCGTGTGCTCTTTGCGCGCGGCTCACTGGCTCCCTTATGGCCTGGCGGTAGGGCCCGCCCTGGTCGATACTACCCACCCAGCGGTCGACCAAGAACACCGCCGCTACGGCCACCACGACCGCCAGAGCCGGCCGCCAACTTTTGCCCAAGACCACAGGGCGAGTCATAGCCGAATACTGGACGAGCTTGGCGCCCGTTTTGGACCTAAACCACGTGGGTCAGTACGGGCTTCGATCCGCTTCGTCGTTCACGTCTGGTTCTTCGTCCGCGCAGAAGTGAGGCTCCTCACCCGAGTCGCCCACACACTCGGCGATACAAGCGTCGTACTGGTCGCGGCATTTGGCCGGGTCGTTCTCGTGGCCGAGTGAGTGGCACATCTGCTTGAGCGAGTTCAGGGGATCACCCTCCCCCGGATGACAGCGCGCCCCCAGATCGCAACACATGTCGAGGCCCTCGAGGTCCGGTGGCGGCCCATTCTCCTCATCGCCGCAGGCCCCCACGATGGCTGCGAGCAACACCCCCGCAACTACACTCAAACCGCGCATGAACACATCAGCCCTTCTCTCCCTGGCACTCCGCATAGCGAGTGACCCAATACACGAAATTGTCGTACCCCGGGTCGGCACCCGGGAAGAATTTGGCGTGCCCCCCGTGGGGCACCCCGCCCCCCTCCACGTCCAGGGGCTTGAGCAGAAGCAAGCTGCGGCTGGGGTCCTGGACGTCGACGAGGCCCGTGCTGGTGATATTGCGCATCGTCGTCAGAGAAGACGTATCACACGTGCTCGACTGATCGATGAAGCGCGGCGCCTCGGGCCCGGAGCCCTCTTCACTGCTAAAATGGCACGGGAAACAGCGCCCCCGTGAGGCATAGACCGAGTCTCTGAACAACTGTTCCAGCGCCAGGTCGCCGCAGCCCCCGGTGTCGAGCGCGGGCCCCGTCGCCTGAAAGGGCTCCGGCGCCACATCGCAGAACGGGTCAGCGCGGCCCTCGCCGCAGACCACCCTGCCACACTCGAAGCGAGCGCACTCGGCGTAGTGCTCTATCCACTCGAGGAAGCCGTCATACTCGGCCCGAACGACGTCTTCGGTGATGAGCGGGCTCAACGGCTCGGCGCGCTCGATCCACGACAGCACTTTGCTGTCTCCCGGAGCAGCGAGATTGACGAGCCCGAGGTCTTTTAGACACGCCATGGTTTCACACGGCGTCGAGCGCACGAACAGCGACATGTCGATGCCGGACAAGTGACAGGCGTTACAGCTCTTCGGCTGGTCGTCGGCGAGCAGCGGCGCGATGCGCTGCTCGAAGATGTCGGTACCACTGGTTTGAGTACAAGCCTCGGGGACCGGAACCTCGACCTGGCCGCAGCTGACCGCTAGCACCCCGCTGGCGGCGAGCGCTCCGAGCAGGACGAGAATGGATACTCCGGTGGGGACCGTCATTAGTCCTTTTTGTCAACTAGGAGTGAAACATCACCATCAAATTCCGATCGGCCTCACTCCACGGCGAAGGTGCGGCGCCAGCAGCCCGCGGCAAATACGCCAATCAGCTTCAGGGCTGCAACATTCATAGGCGCTTAATCTAGCCCGAATACCGCGGCAGCGATGACAATTTCGTCGCGTTTCACGGTTCTCGAGCGGTCATTTCGATTTCCATGGCGTCGATTCCGCAGAATTCGCCAGCGACGGGCCCCTGCTCGTCGCTTGTCTGGTGATCGGCTTGGCGCCCGACCGTGCAATGTGTGTCGCAGACGTTCCGCTGCAAGGGGGCTCGCGCGCTGCTCGCTCGCACGTCGGGTGGAGTGATGCTGCATCGAACCCCCGCGCGCTGCCATGTAGGCCTTCGTCGAGCGCCGTTCACGGCGCTGACATACGGGCCGTGGACGGGTGACGGCCAACTCCGTATGATGAGCCATTCCACGGACGTCAAGGAGACGCCTCACATGCCCAAGAAATCGAAAGCCAAGAAAAAAGTTGCCCCAGCGCGAGCCAAGGCGAAAGCCCCCGCCGCGAAGAAGGGCAAAAAGAAGCAAAGCGCCGCGCGCAGCAAGCCGCGAGCCAAGAAGGTTCAGGCCATTCCTCCTCAATACGGCAGTGTCACGCCGCACCTCGTGGTCAGCCCCTGCAGCGAAGCGCTCGATTTCTATGCCAAGGCCTTCGGGGGAAAGGTGACGGCGAAAATGCCGGGGCCGGATGGCGCCATCATGCACGCCGAGATGAAGATCGGCGATTCCATCGTCATGTTCGCCGACGAAATGCCTCCGATGCCGGGCGGCAGCGCCGTGCACAAGACACCCAAAAACGCGGGCGCAACGACCGCCACCATGATGCTGTACGTCAAGAACGCGGATGCCGCTTTCGATCGCGCGGTGGCTGCTGGCGCCAAGCCGGACATGCCGCTGCAGGACATGTTTTGGGGCGACCGCTACGGCCAAGTGCAGGATCCCTTTGGGCATGTTTGGGCCATAGCCACACACCAACGGGACGTTTCGGCGAAAGAGATGAGGAAGGCCATGGCCCAAATGGCGCCGCCCCCGGCATGACCAGACGCACCAGCTCGGGCATCGGCACCGGGTACGGTCTCCTGTGCGCCGCCGTGCTCGCCTGCGGCAAGGCTGGCGTGGGCGGCGCTCCGCTGACCGAAGGCTCCAAGCCGGCGGCCACGGGGGGTGCGGCTGCAGCCGCCGCGGCCGTCCCTTATCCGGCGCCGCCCAAGGGGCCACCGCCCGTGGCGCCACCGCAGGGGCACGGTCAAAGCCTGACCCTGCAGCGGTATATCGCGATCGACCAGTTCGGCTATCGGCCGGACATGACTAAGATCGCTGTATTGGCCGACCCCGAGCTGGGCTGGAACGCGAAGGACAGCTACACGCCCGAGGGCAGCTTCGAGGTGCGGCGCTGGTCCGACGGCGCCGTAGCCTTCAGCGCCCGCGTCACCCCGTGGAACAATGGCCAGGTGGACGCCAACTCGGGCGACCGCGGCGCCTGGTTCAACTTCACCCAGCTGCGCGAGCCGGGGTTGTTCTACGTCTACGATCCGCAGCACCAAGTGCGCTCGCACCCGTTCGAGATTGACGATGGTGTGTACAGCAAGGTGATGAAAACGGCGTTTCGCATGTTCTATTTCAACCGCGCCAACGTTGAAAAGAAGTCGCCCTTCGCCTGCCAGGGGGAGCGCTGCTGGCCGCATGGCGCGGACAACGTGGGTGAAGGTCAAGACACGCAGGCCCGCAGCGTGACCGATCGGACGAAGAAGACGGCCCGAGACCTGAGTGGCGGCTGGTGGGACGCGGGCGATACGAATAAATACGTCACCTTCTCCAACGACGCAGTCCATCAGCTGCTCACGGCTTATCAAGAGCGTCCGGAGGTGTTCACGGATGACTTTGGCATACCGGAATCCGGCAACGGCATTCCTGATCTGATCGACGAAGTGCTCGTGGAGCTGCGCTGGCTCGAGAAGATGCAGCCTGACGACCTGGAGGGCGGCGCACTGGTCAAGGTGGGTCACGTCGAACAAAGCGAGCCTGTGCCAGAAGAGAGCCGCTTGCCACGCTACTACTACCCGGTGCCCTGCTCGGCCGCGACCATCGTGCTGGCAGGAGAGCTGGCTCACGGCGCCGCAGTCTTGCGCCAACTCCCGTCTTTCCAAGACTATGCGCATCGCTTGATGCTCCGAGCCGAGCGCGCCTGGGCGCACTACCACGCGCACCCGAAGAGCGATGCCTGTGACGACGGCACGATCAGGGCGGGCGATGCCGACAAGTCTCTCGATGAGCAAGCACGCATCGCGGTGACCGCTGCCGTCTACCTGTTCGAGACCACGGGCAAGCCCGAGTACGACGAGTACGTCACCGAGCACTATAAGGTCACCGAACCGTTCATCTCCAACCAGTGGTCGCTGTATGGGCAAAGCCAGGGGGACGCCCTCCTGTACTACGCGCACTTGAAGCACTCGAATGCGTCAACTGCAGACGCCATCGTTCAGCGCAAAATCACACAGAGTGAAAGCATCGACATTTATCGCATGCGCCCGCAATTCGACCTGTACCGTGCCTTCATGCGCCCCGGGACCTTCCATATCGGCAGCAACAACCAACGTGCCGCGATGGGAAACACCAACATTGATCTCATCGAGCACAACCTGGTGAAGAAGCCCGAGGACCGCCAAAGCTTCGTCGAGCGCGCAGCCGGCATGCTGCACTCCTTTCACGGCGTGAACCCGATGCAGCTCGTGTACCTGACGAACATGTACGCGGTCGGCGGGGACGCCTGCGCCGACGAGACCTTTCACGCCTGGTTTCGCGACAAGCACCCCAAGTGGGACAACGCTCGCTCTTCCGAGCTGGGGCCTGCGCCCGGCTTTGTGACAGGGGGGCCGAACAAGGAGTACTGCAAAGGTCAACCCAGCGACCACGCGTGCACGCGCTCTGCGGTCCGCGCTCAACCGCCCGGCAAGGCCTACGTGGACACCAACACCGGCTCGGAACCCGAGAACCCTTACGACAAGTCCTGGCAGCTCACGGAAGCAGCCATTTACCACCAGGCGTCGTACGTGCGGTTAGTCTCCAAATTCTTGAACTAGGCAGCTTGGACTGAACATATAGTCAGTGTATACTGACGCAGCCATGCGCCGCCTGCCAGTTTCCAACCCCATCCACCGCTGGGAACGCGCCCACATCGAATATGAGCCCGGCGAGGCACCCGAGGTGGGCCTCGAGATCTACGAGGACCACAGCCAGAGCATTCTCTCGGAGAACGACAGTCCCGATCTTTCTTTTCGCTACAGCATCAACCCGTATCGCGGCTGCGCTCACGGCTGCGCCTACTGCTACGCGCGGCCTTCGCACGAGTATTTGGGCTTCGGCAGCGGCACTGACTTCGAGCGCCGGCTCGTCATCAAGCCCAAAGCGGCGGCGCTGTTGCAGCAGGCGTTCGACAAACACACCTGGCGGGGTGACCTGATCGTGATGAGCGGCAACACGGACTGCTATCAGCCGATCGAAGCCCGCTTTGGCCTGACACGGAGTTGTCTCGAGGTCTGCCGAGACTATGCAAACCCCGTTCACATCATCACCAAGGGCACGCTCATCGAGCGGGATATCGAGCTACTCCAAGCGCTACATGAACGCGCTTCGGTGGGCGTATCGGTGTCGGTCACTTTCTGGGACGAGGAGGTGGCCCGCGCCATCGAGCCGTATGTGCCCACCCCACGGCGGCGCATCGAGACCATTCGGCGCCTGAGCGCGGCGGGGTTGCCCGTCGTGGTGCACGTAGCTCCCGTCATCGTGGGCCTTTCAGATCGAGACATGATCCCCATTTTGGAAGCTGCCCGCGAGGCGGGCGCCATCTCCGCGATGATGATGCCCGTGAGGCTGCCCGGCAGCGTCGCCGAGGTCTTCGAGTCGCGGCTACGCCAGGCGCTGCCCCTGCGTGCCGAACGCGTGCTTTCCCGCATCCGGGACATGCGTGGGGGCAAGTTGAATGATCCCCGCTTCGGGTCGCGACAGCGCGGCGAGGGGCAGTACGCAGAAGCCCTTCACCAAGCGTTCACCGCCACACACACGCGGCTCGGCTACGTCGACTTTCCAGCGCCGCGTGCCGGCACGTTCCAACGGAACGCTGCACCTTCAGCGCAGTTGGGGCTGTTCGAATAGAATTAAACGGCGTCCGCCCATAACCAACGCAGCGAGTCCGGCAAGATAGCTCCACCGTGCTCGCCATCATGCCCTCCCTCGCCACCCACGAATTTGTAGTCGTAGTTGCGGAAAGCGAGCGCCGAGTCCATCTGCAGATTGCCCAGCCACCAGTTGCCGAACTGCGTCTCCAGGTCCTTCGTTCCACTCTGCAAGAAGACTTTGATGTCGCGCTTGGCCCATTGGCGAATGTAGAAGGGGTAGTTGTGGCCGCCGCGGATGTCCGTAAAGCTACCCACGTGGCTCAGCACCTTGTGAAAGCAATCCGGGCGTTGCCAGGCCACCGTAAAGGCGCAAATTCCGCCTGAAGACATGCCAGCGATGGCACGGTGTTTCGGGTGGGAGGAAACGCCATGCGTCTTCTCCAGCTCGACGATCATCTCCTCGATGATGAAACGCGAGTACTTTTCGGTCAGGGAATCGTATTCGTAGCTTCGATTGTCGCTCTGCCAAGGGCTGTCCGGAGCTGATTTGCCAGCGTGCCCCGGGTTGATGAACAAGCCGAGTGTGACGGGCATGGCGCGCTGATGGATCAAATTGTCAAACACGATGGGCACACGAAAAGCGCCGTCCTCCGCGACGTATGCCTGACCATCTTGGAACACCATCAGGCCCGCGGCTGTTCCAGGCCGATATTGGGCCGGAACGTACAACCAGTAGTCGCGTGACGTTCCAGCAAAAATCTGGCTGCGATATCGAAGCTGCGAGACCTGGCCCCTCGGCACGTCGGTGTGTCGCTCCGAGTCGCTCGTATGGATGTATTTCATGCCGACTTTTCCTCGATTGTTTGACGTGTCACGCTTATGCTGGGTGAGTAAGGGGGCCTGATGATGCTATGCGCTGCAAAATCGCCCCACCTGGAACATACCTTTTAGAGTGCGATCCTGGGGGCCTAACCGATGAGCCGAGACACGTGCATTTGGGCTTTTTTCTTGACCGGCCCTAGACGCCGCGCCTTACTGTGCAGCTGATTAGGAGTTGCTGAGCGAATGGCAGGTGCCTGGACCCCCGCTCCATGGTCGCGCTGGAAAGCGCCGTGGGCACGCACCCTGAAGCTTGCTCAGGGGGCGTTTATTACGCCCCAATTGCGCCTGGTACGTCCATGTGCGGGCGCAGACGCGGAAACAGTTTGGGTGGCCGATCACCTGGCGCTCGAAATCCAGGTTGCAGTGACCTTCGCCCGAGTCAATTCGGGCAGTGAAAACGTCGCCGCGGGCAGCGCAGCGGTGGATCTCGCCGCGGTCGAAGCGGCCCGCTTCACCCGGCAAGCACAGTGTAGCGCCCGCATTGGCGATCCACATGTCGTGCAAATCTTCGAGCACGGGGTCGCCAAAGGTGGTGTTCCCTTCATCGTGACCGAGCTCCTCGAAGGTAAGGGGTTACGCCAGCGCTTGACGTATGGGGGTCCTCTGTCGTTGGCAGAGGCCCAAGCGATTGTCGCACAAGCCGCAGGGGCCTTGGCCAAAGCTCACGCCCTGCAGCTCACCCACGGCAGCATCTCTCCGGACAACCTGTTCTTGATCGAGGCCGGGGGGCAACCGTTCGTCAAAATTCGCAACTTCTGCAGCGTCAATCCGGCTGAGTTGCAGGCCAATCCAAACCTCGCTTACCACAGCCCTGAGCAGCTCCTGTCATCGGCGGGCTGCAGCGCGCAGAGCGACTTGTGGGCCTTGGCGGTCACAGTTTACGAGCTCTTGACCACGATACTTCCTTTTGAGGCGCCCACCACCGCGGGTGTCACAGTGGCCATCTGCAATGCCCAGTTCTCCCCTCCCAGCCACTATCGGGCAGACCTGCTCGCCGACATCGATCTGTGGTTCGCTCGCGCGCTCTCGAAAGAGCCGTTGGATCGCTTTCATGATGCCCGAGAGTTGGCGCGCGCATTTAGTCGCGCAGCCAGCGCCGAGGCATTGCTAGCCCCCGCCGATCCAGCAGCTGCGGCTCAGGTAGCCCCGGAGCTCGAGGACGAGGAGGAGGAAGAAGAGAAGACCGTCAAATGGGATCTGCCCGCGGACTGGGCCCCGGGAAGCTCGAGGTCAGCGCTCACGCAAGTGATCCAGCGCCCGATACTGAGCGAGCCGCCGCCGCTGCCCAATCGAGCGCCTAGCTCCCGCCCACCCGCGCCGGTGGGGCTGTCACGGCCCGGCATGTTCCCTCAGTTGGGGTCTGTATCGGCCGCGCTTGCGGCCCGGGTCGTCGCCGGTGCTAGCCCTCGCGTATGGCCACGCGTCCCCAACCGGCTATCGGAGCGGGCCAGCATTGGCTGGGTCGCTGGCGCGCTGCTGGCCGCCGGCGCGCTGATCCTTTGGAGCTACCAGAGCTCGTCGGACCGCGAAAAGCTGGCGACCGAAATGCTCGAAGCGCCTCCCACGTCGACCCGCGCGCTCGTCGCCGCCAAGGTCAAGTCCGCGCCGGAGCCATCCGAGGCAAAGTCCGGAGCCCATGCGCGACGGCCGCTTGCTGGGCCACCTCGTGACCGACAGGTTCACGCGGCACAGCTTCATGCGGAGCGGGGGGCTGAGCCCCAAGAGCTTCCCGACATCATCCGCACCGACGAGCTGCCCACCGCGCCGGAAGTGGATGACATCGAAGTCACTGACGACGAAGCAACCGCTGAAGGCGCTAGCGGTGAAGGCGAAGCCGACGAGGCGCGCCCCGACACCGCGCCTGCTCCGCATAGCCCGCCTGCGCCCGCGCCGATCGCCAGTACCATTCCTGCAGCCAACAAGCCTGCCCCGAGTATCACCACCAGCAATAGCGTGGCGGTCTACCGCAAGCCGCCCGCGCCGCGCGCCGCACCCAAACCAGCTGCCTCTTCCGTGCCCAATCGGAAGGCCGCGTCCGCCAAGGCGGCGCCGAACTGCAACCCGCCATTCTATTACGACAACAACAATATCCGGCGCCTCAAGCTCGAGTGTTTGTAGGCAGGCCGGGCCGTGCGCTCAGGCCTGAATGACATGGCGGCCAGCCAGGCTGCGACCCAATAGGCGCGTCCAGCTGCCCCGAGCTCTCAAAAGCACCTTACCCGCCTCCGGGAGCGTCACGAAATTGTCGATCAGCTGCAGCTGATCCTCCGCATCCCAGAGAAACAGGTCCACTACTGGGCGATCGGTCTCGAGTAGAATCCCACTCGGGTGCCTCGACACGCTGAGGCGCGGCACTTCCGCCCGTGCGTGCTTCGGCTCGGACATGAGCCTAACGCTGCGGGTGCCGAGAAAGCTGGCGCTGAGCAACGTGTCCGGCGCCGAGAGCTGGCCGACGTTGGCCTGAATGCTCACGCCGCGATCGCCCGGGCGCAGCTCCACGTTCTTGGCCCAGCGCTCCAGCAGCCGCCCGTCACTGAGGCGCCGCGCCTCGAGCGCCACTTCGCCTTGCACGGCGCTGTGCGCATTGTCGAGCAGGGTCCACAACTTGACTTGGCTATCGCCGACATCGAACTCCAGGCTGACCATGGCCGGCGCATACAAGCGCCGAAGCTCAAACGCCGCTGCCTTGTAGGCTCCCTCCGAGTCGAGCACCGCCCAGCTCTGCACCGGCCAGCAATCGTTCAATTGCCAAATCAGCGAGCCTCGACAGCCCACCGTGCGGCGAAAGTGCTCGATACCGCAGCGTAGCGCGTCCCTTTGGTTCAGTTGAGAGCTATAGGTAAACTCTTCCAAGTCGCGCGCCGCCGGGTAGTGCAACTCCACGTAACCGACGTAGGTATCGTAACCTTTGCTGGTTTTGTCGTGCCAGCGCGCGACCGGGTCACGCACCTCACGGCGCGACCACTCCGGTTCACCCGCGAAGATACGCCGCCACGCAGTGCGCCCGGGGGCGCTGGCAAAGCCGAACTCCGACGCAAAGCGGCCGGTCGAGTCTTTGTAGAACTTCCAGTCGCCGCGACCGTGCCACACGTCCCAGTAGTGCTGGTCACCGATGTTCCCCGCGTTTGGATCGTCCCCTCCAATGGGTGATGAAGCGATGTACGGCCGATCAGCGTCGAATGCCTTGACCGCCTCGGGCAACGTCCCTTCATACAGCTTTTCGCCATAGTAGCGCGCAGGCTGCGGCGCCGGCCGCCCCCACTTGGAGTGCCACATGGTCAGATTTTCGTTGTTGCCGCACCAGATGCAGAGGCTCGCGTGGTTGCGCAGGCGCTTGATGTTGACCTCAGCCTCTACCCGCATGACCGCCTGCTCGGGCTCGTCATCCGGAACGTAGCTGCAAGCAAACGGGAAATCTTGCCAGACGAGCAAGCCCAGCTCGTCGCACAGCTCGTAGAAGTCATCGCTTTCGTAGATGCCGCCACCCCAGATGCGTAGCATGTTCATGTTCATGTCGAGCGCGCGCTCGAGCTGAGCCCGCAGCCGCGTACGATCTACGATGGAGGGAAAGGAGTGGTCGGGAATCCAGTTGGCACCCACGGCCCACAGCCGCAGGCCGTTGACCACGAATTCAAACGACTCCCCTTGGGCATCGGGCTCTCGCAGCAAGCGCAGCGTGCGCAGGCCGATTTTCTGCGAACGTTGGTCGATCGCAGCGGCTGCCAGCTCCGCGGGACGTGACGTTCCCTTGGGCACCAGAAAAGTCTGCACGGTGTAGAGCTTCTGTGCACCAAGCCCCGTGGGCCACCACAGCTCGGGTTGGGAAAGCTCGACCGCTTGCCCATCAGCCACGGGCGAGTCGACGCCGTCCACTAGATGGAAAACATCGCCCGAGCCCTCGACCTCGCTTTGAAACTGGAGCTGGACGCGGCCAGCTGGCAGGTGCTTCTGAATCACTCGCACGTCGCGCAGACGCGCGCCGTATTCCAGCAGGACTACGTCGCGCCAGATACCTGCCGACGTCAGGCGTGGACCCCAATCCCAAGCGAACATGTACTGCGCCTTGCGCACGAACGCCCGCTCATCGAAGCGCGACACGTCATCCGGCATGCCTTCCTTTTCGAGGAAGCGCTGGCGACGCTCTCGACCCACTCGCGGCGCCGAATCAAACTCGATGCGCAGCTCGTTCTCTCCCTCGTGCAGCAGCGCCGTGACGTCGAGCTCGAGCGGCAGGAACATGTTGTCGTGCGCCGCCAGCTGTCGACCGTTCAAAAACACGCGACAGACGGTGTCGAGCCCCTCGAAACGCAACAGCCGGCGAGGCAACGTGGAATCCGGCGCAAATGTGAAGCGACGGCGGAAGACCCAAGTGGACTCATCTACCCACTGACAGCCGAGCTCGGCGCGAGCCCCGAACGGGTCGGCAATCACACCCTGCCGAACCAAGTCCAGGTGTACATGGCCAGGCACCTGCGCCGGTAACCACTCCAGAGCGCTGAAGCCGAGCTTTTTTGCCTTACCGCTGGCCTCTAGCCAGTCTAGCGCCGCAAATTCCCAGCCGGCGTTGAATGATGTAGATCGGGTCACACGCCGGAAACTAGTACGCGAATTCCAGCGAAGCGATGGGTATTTAGCCGCCGTTATTCGGATGCCCGCATGAGCTCGTCGAGCAGTGGTCGAACAGCAGCGGTGAGCCGCTCGTGGCCCAGAGCGGTCGGATGTAGAAAATCCGCCATGTGAGCCTTGGCGATGCTGCCATCCGGCTCCAAAAAGACAGCCCCGACGTCAGCCACCCGCACCTTGCCAGGCACTTCCAACGATTGGAGCAGAGGATTGGTGGCGGCGATCTTCGCGCGCAGCTCAGCGGCTGGCTTTTCGCCGGCGGGCAACACCGCCAAGAGAAGCACGGACGTCGCCGGCAACTTCTGCGCGACTCGATCTAAGACGGCGCGAATGCCGAGCAGGGTGTCGTCCGGCGAGAACCCATTACCGAGATTGTTGACGCCGATGAGGATGACGACGGCGCGCGGCGCTACACCGTCGAGGGCCCCGTGGTCGATACGCCACAGCACATGTTGCGTCTGATCTCCGCCAATACCCAGGTTGAGTGGCTCATGCTGCCCCAGCGCTTGGCGAAACGCCGCTGATTCGCACCAGGCTTCCGTAATCGAGTCACCGAGCATGACCAGACGCGCGCGTGAGCGGTGGGGGGCACGCAATTGCTTTTCATGGCGCCGACGCCACTCGGCGAGGCTCATCCAGGGTTGCTCGACACGACGCGGGGAGGCTTCATTCGGACGTTCTGGGCCGTTGGGTACCTCGATCGGCGGCGGTTCGAGTGGCTGGGACGCGAGCTCGGGCGCTGCGACCGAGGCGGTCTGAGGCGGCTCCGAAGAGGCCTTGCGCAGACAACCCAGGAGCAGCCCGCCCAGCGCCCACGCCAGCGCCGCTCCGCGCCAACCCTTCAGGACCACCCAGGCCTCCCGGTCATCCGGGCCAGTGTAGAGCGTATCCCATGCGCCACGAGAGGAAACGCCCGTGCTCAGAGCGATGAACGGGTCCCACACCCCCATCGTCGTCGTCCGCATTCCCGCCGGCCGATACGGTGCGGTAGCCCGACGACGCCAGGGAGGATAGAGTTAGAGCGACGCAGGCCTGCCAGCCCGCTAAGATCGGCTTTCTCGTGTCTCGACAACGCAACGCATCATCATGAATGATCAATTGGCTTCAGCAGCGCTGTACTTCAGCCTCGTAGCCTATTCGACCGCGGCCACCTTGTTCTTTGTCGACCTTGCCCGGCGCGAATACTCCCCAGACGGTAACCGCTGGGCGTCGCGCGTGCTGGGCGTCGGTGCCATCACACATGCGATTCAGATCGCCATCGCCAGCCTCGTGACCCACACCTGTCCCGTGGAGTCGCTGCCTTTTGCGCTGAGCCTGAGCGCCCTGATCACCGCCACCTCCTACATCCTGATTCGGCGCCGCTGGCACGTAGACGCCATGGGAGTAGCCGTGGTGCCCATCGTCCTGGCGTTCCTCGTCGGCTCGCAGTTTGTCGGGATGGGTTCTGATGTGGAGGGTCTGCCCAAAGGGCTGCTCGCCATCCACATCGCCTCCAATCTGCTCGGCCTTGGCTTGTTTCTATTGGCGGGTGCGGCGGGTGGCTTTTACATCCTGCAAGAGCGCCGTCTCAAGGCCAAGCGCATGCCATCCCGCCTGCCCGCTCTGGACGCCCTCGACAGGACCGAGCATCGGCTGCTGTTGGCCGGCTTTCCCCTGCAAACGCTCGGGGCGATCAGTGGCGCTGCTTTCTTGGCCGACCTCGACATGAGTCAGGCTCAACTCCTGCAGGTCATCCTGGCGTATGGCACGTGGGCGCTCATTGCCGGAGTGCTCTTGGTCCGCGCGATTCTCGGTTGGCACGGCCGCCGCACGGCCTATGGCACGGTGGCTGGCGCTGCGTGCGTCGTGCTCGTGCTCTTCCTCTACATTTTGCGCGGTACGGGAGCTTGAGAAGATGTTTGCGGTCGTTGGATTGTCGCACCACACGGCGCCCATCGAGATACGAGAGCAGCTGGCGCTCGAGCGTGAGCAGATCGAGGCGCTGCTCAAACAGCTGCTAGCTCAGCCGCAGATTTCCGAGGCTCTGGTCCTTTCGACGTGCAACCGGGTCGAAGTGATGGCTTGCGCAGCCGCGGGCGTCGACCTGGACAGCCTCGCTCATGCCATAGGCGGCCAGCTGGCGGTGCATGCCGAACACCTGAGCCCGTATCTGTACCGGCACCTCGGCGCGCATGCCCTGAAGCACTTGTTCCGAGTGGCGTCATCACTCGACTCGCTCGTGGTGGGTGAGCCGCAAATCCTGGGGCAGCTCAAGCAGTCGCTCGAGTTTGCTCAAGAGATCGGCACCATGGGCCCGGTGCTGCGTCGAGCGACCACGCATGCAATTCGTGCCGCCAAACGCGTGCGCACCGAAACCGCCCTCGGCGTCGGACAGGTGTCGGTGCCCAGCGTAGCGGTGGATCTCACGCGCCGTATCTTCGGTGATCTGGCAGGGCGCAAGGCCGCGTTGCTCGGCCTGGGTGAAATGGGACAACTGGTGGCCAAACAGCTGCGCGGCGAGGGCGCCGAGCTGTTCGCGCTCGGGCGCAATCCGGAGCGTGTGGCTGCCATCGCACAAACGCTGGGAGCCACTGCCCGGGAGCTCGACCAGCTCGAAGCCACGCTGCTCGAGGTCGACGTGCTGGTGGCCATGACCAGCGCCCATACCTTTGTCGTGGACTACGCCATGGCCCAGAGGCTCCGCCGCGCCCGGCGCGGCCGCCGCCTGTTCTTCGTCGACTTGTCAGTGCCCAGGAACATCGATCCGCGCCTCGACGGCTTGGAAGACATGTTCCTGTACAACATCGATGATCTTTCGCAGATCGTTCACGATACGAAATCGAGTCGGCAAGGCGAAGCCGAGCGGGCCGAGCAAATCGTGCTCGAGGAGACCGTCAGCTTCGAACGGGCTGCCTCTGCGGAACAGGTCACACCCATGGTGGTCGCGCTGCGGCGCAGGCTCGGTAGCGCGCTCAAGGCCGAGCATGAGAAAAGTCAGCGCACGAAGCTGCGTCACCTGAGTAAAGATGACCATGAGTGCGTGGAACGCATGCTAGAGGCGGCCGTGAACAAGATCTTGCATGGCCCGACCATGCGGCTGCGTGAGGCCGCGTCCAACCCGGGAGAAGTGCTGCAGCTGGACGCGTTCGTTGGCGCCTTGACGGAGCTGTTCGGGCTGGATAGCGACGACAACATGAATGGACCGGGTGACAGCATCCCGCCTCAGGCCGCCAAAAAAGAACGACGGGAGTCGTTGCCGGCCCAAGCGCCGAGTGACACTCGTTCGGCCTCCGAGGGCATCGAGGAGGTAAGATGAGCGGTCATCGCACTGTTACCGTGGCAACACGCAAGAGCGCGCTGGCCCTGGCCCAGTCGCGCGCCTGGATGGCCGAGCTCCGCGAAAAGTCCCGGGTCGAGACCCGCGAGCTGCTCGTGACCACCACGGGGGATCGGATCCAGGACCGCCCGCTCAACGAAATCGGCGGCAAAGCGCTGTTCCTCAAAGAGATCGAGGAGGCGCTGCTGGCAGGCCAGGCTGACCTCGCCGTGCACTCGCTCAAGGACGTCCCGGCAGAATTGGCGCACGGTCTACACATCGGTTGCGTACCGCGCAGGGAGGATCCTCGGGATGCCATCAAGACCCGCACGGGCTGCTCCTTCATGGATCTGCCCAGTGGGGCGCGCGTGGGCACCTCGTCCCTGCGCCGCACCGTGCAGCTTCGCGCGTTGCGTCCGGATCTCGACTACGTGCCGCTGCGCGGCAACATCGACACCCGCCTGCGCCGCTGCGAGGAAGGCGCCATCGATGCCGTGGTGCTCGCATACGCCGGCTTGCGGCGTATAGGCCGAGGGGACGAGGCCACCGAGCTGCTCTCACCCGACATCTGCCTACCGGCCGTTGGTCAGGGCGCTTTGGCCATCGAGATTCGAGCCGGTGACGAAGCCATTCTGAGCTTGGTCGCCGAGCTGGAGGACATGGAGACAGCCATCGCCACAGCGTGCGAGCGCGGCGTCTTGATTGCGGTCGATGGCAGCTGTCAGGTCCCCGTGGCGGCACACGCCGAGCACACGGGAGACGAGCTCTGGCTGCGGGCGCTGCTGGCCGAGCCCGACGGCAGCAATTTGCGTCGCGAGGAGCTGCGTTGTCCCTGGCCGGAAACCCTCCAGCGCGCCCAAATCGTCGGCGCCACCGTCGGCCGAGCGCTCTGCGGCCGTTAGCCAACCAATCCTCTACATGGGGAGGGGCCCCGAATACCCCCTGGGCGGCACTCGCGCAGGGTTGGCCGCAAGTGCCCGCAACGCGTTTTATTTTCTGCCCACGATCCGCGAGATAGGCTAACCGTCGAATAGGTGGCGCTCCACAGTTGCTCGCGTGGCACCTGAAGTGGCACTCTGGACTACATAGTTTAGATAAGACAGTCTCGGTCGTATAAAAAGCTTCGGGCCCCGTCCTAGCAGCCCCGTCCCTAGCAGCCTGTCCCCAGCAGAGAATGCCCAAGAGGAGCTCATGCAAGATCTGAAGAAGGATATGAACAAAGAGGGCACTCGCGCCTCGAACCTGAGCAAAGGGCGGGAGCGCTTCCTCGCCCACGTGATCGAGCACGGTTTTGAAGTCGGGCGCCGTTCGCCCGAGGACTTCGTGCGGCATTTTCCCCCAACCTTGATCATGGAGGGGTTGAAGGACCAGCCCAAGCTGCGCGCCGACATCCTGGTGCTCGCGACAGGCTTGAAAGAGAAGGTGGCACTCAAGAAGACTTGGGAATCATGCGCCGACGACCTGCAGATCGCGCTCGACGAGGGCGAGTGCGATCCCGGCGCCATCATGAAGGTGTTCCAGCTCGATGAGCGCGTGCGTTACCTCGATCACAAGGCGCTTTGGTCCTACGTGACCGAAGGGGAATTTTGGAAGATCTCGCCCAGCCGGCAAAAGGAATATGCAGCGGCCAAGAACCACATGGCCTTCATGCTAGCCCGCGCTCTGGAGGACAAGCTGCTCACCCACGCCGATATCGTGGAGGGCATCACGGTTGAAGAGCTGGCATCTCGGTTGCCGAAGAGCGAGCTCGGCAAGATCATCAAAGGCGCGCTCGATTGCGGGAAGCGCAACGCACCCTTCACGGAGACTGACCTGCTCGGCTCGATGCCGCCAGACGTGCTCGTGAACTACATGCCCCTGTTTCAGGTTTGGGACTCGATCATCGAAACCAGAATCGCCGTAGAGCACGGTTACGCGGCCAAGAAGAAGTCGGAAAAGGCCGACGTCGCCGGTCTGGACCATTCGCTGAGCGCAGCCAGCTTCTCGGCGACCAGCGCCGTCAGCGGAAGCAGCCCGCTTGCTGCCACCTTCCCCCTCGATGATGAGCCACCGCCACCCACCGCAAGCGGTAATGAGCTCAGCGCGCTCGACGCTCAAGCGAGGGGCGTTTCCGACAAAAGCTCCAAAGACCTCAACTTCAAGGACCTGAAGGACTCGAAGACGGGCAAGAGCCGACCGAAGACCCCCCCGCCGCCGTTGCCTCCAGCGGGAATCGCCAAGGCCGTCGAAGATCCGTCCACCTGGTCACAAGAGTTTGACGAGGACACCGAGTTCGTAGACGCCGCCGATCTCTTGGACGAAGAACCAACGATCAACAGCAAAGTCGGCGTCAGCGGCAAAGAAACCTCCATCTAACCCAATCCAGGGTCAAACTCAGGTCGCCCCCCCCACGAGTGTGTTGTCCCGCTCGTGGGAGGTACCTGTGTCCGAGCAGGCCGCGCAGCGACCCAGTCCGGGTACGGCCCATAAACACTAGACGCCCATCGACGTCGGGTCTCCCATCAAGTCCATGAGGTCGCCCCCACGAGTGTGTTTTTACGCTCGCGGGAGGGGGCCCGGTGTCGGAGCAAGCAAGCGCAGCGCCCCCCGGGAGGTCGGGGCGGGACCGCGAGCGGAAAAACACACTCGTGGGGGCGACCGTCCTACTCTACGGGCCAGGGGACGTTGACGTCGAAAAACGCCACCTTCCCCTCGACCTCACCCACCGCCAGCCCTCGCAGTGGCCGCGAGGGCGAGGTCCCCTCGAATTTCAGGCTCAGCGCGTCGCCAGACGGCTTCACGCCGATCAGCTTCGGTTGCTCGATCTCACTCGGGAAAAAATCGACCCATTTGACATCCGGGGCCGTCAGCGTGAGCGCGGGCCGAGCAGGGCTGCCCTTCCACTCGTGGTTTGCGGTCGGGACATCCGCAAACGCTTTGGGGACCGACGCGTGGTGAGCCACTAGCTCGTCGGGCAAGCGCGGCTCGGGCGCCCGCGCCCCAAATGCCAATTCAAACCAGGCACTCAGCTCCTCATCGGCGCATTCCGTCTTGCACGCCAGCCACTCGGCTTTGACGTCGAAGCGATGAGCTTCGTTCTGCGAAGGACGCTCCGGGGTCGTCACCTCGGCGAAAACGGCCGTCTCGCCTTCATAGCCATAGCTCACCAGGTCTCCTGGCAACTCGAAGCGCGTGGGCGCCGGAAACTGCAGCGGCCCTACGCTAAAGCCCGGGGGCACCTGGAACTCGACCCGCGTGCTCTTGCCGACGTCTCCCGGGTTGGTCCAAGAGATCCGATAGCCCTGCGCAATCTCGAAGCGCACGGCGAGTAGAAATTTGCCGCGCGGCTTGATGGCCTGGGCGGAGGTCTGAAACTCGGCGTGCACCACCGACTCGGGCATGGCTTCTTCGGGCCACGGGGCGCGCTCCGGCTCGGGCGCGACCGCAGTGGGGGTCTGCACCTTGGCGGGCGGTGACGCACCGCACCCCATCAGGCCACCGACCGTGAGCGCCAGCACACCCATGCGAGACGGCCGAGCACGGCGCGTGACACCGGCTGAGGTAATGCGTGTTCTGATCCGGTCGTGCTGAGTCTTCATTCGCGGTTAGTGCTCCAAATCGGCGGTTGATCCCGAGCCTTAGAACGTCAGCGACCCGGTCGACTTGAGCCGCACGAGTTTTGGTAGGCTAAGAGCGCATGAACTCTTCGCGCCGACCTTGGGCGGTTGCCCTCGCGCTATCGCTGGCCTTGGCGGCGTGCTCCAAATCGAGCCCGAAGCGGAACACAGGGACCGATGCACCTGGATCGGATACGACCCGAGCCACCCCAACTCCCCCTCATGCCACCACAGACACGCCTGGCTCGCCGACACGGGGCCTTGCCGAGCGGGCACGGCTCCTGAGTGAGAAGCTCATCATCGTCGATGGTCACGTCGATCTGCCGCACCGACTCAGGCTGAGCAGCGTTGACGGCCGACTGACGGAGGACGTGTCAGTGCATACCGAAGCGGGCCACTTCGACTACCCACGCGCCCGCGCGGGCGGGCTCGACGCGCCTTTCATGTCCATCTACGTGCCTGTCACCTATCAGGCATCGGGAGGTGCTCGGGCGCTCGCGGATCAGCTCATCGACTGGGTCGAACAGCTCACGCGCGACCACCCCAGCCAATTCGCGCTCGCGGCTTCGCCCGAGGCGGTCCGAAAGAACAGCGCCGCGGGCAAAATTTCATTGCCGCTCGGCATCGAGAACGGCGCCGCGCTGGAAGGCCGCGTCGAGAACTTGCTCCATTTCCGCAAACGCGGCGTGAGTTACATTACGCTCACCCACTCGCGAAACAACGACCTCGGGGGCTCCTCTTACGAACCCATCCCTACCCAGGTGGGCTTGACCCCACTCGGGCGAGAGGTGGTGCTGGAGATGAACAAGGTCGGCATCATGATCGATCTCTCGCACGCTTCGGACCCCACGTTCTCTCAGGCCGTGCGCCTCAGCCGAGCGCCCGTCATTCTGTCCCACTCGTCACTGCGGCACTTCGTGCCCAGCTTTCAGCGCAACGTGAGCGATGCTCTGCTCGAGGAGCTCGCGCAGCACGGAGGCGTGGTGATGATCAACTTTGGCTCGGAGTTTCTGCTGCCCAAGGCGAACGAGGTCGTGCTCAAACGCTGGCAGTTGGCCGCAGAATTCGCGGAGAAGCACGGCCTGAACCGAGAGAAAACCGCCGACCGAAAACGCATCGAGGACTACCTCGCGGTCACCCTACCCGTACCCTACGCCAAGGTAGAAGACGTGGCTGACCACATCGATCGAGTCAAGAAACTCGTCGGCATCGATCACGTGGGCATCGGCTCCGACTTCGACGGCGTGGGCGACAGCCTCGCGCGTGGTCTCGAGGATGTTTCGCACTACCCGAACTTGATCGAGGTGCTGCTCGAGCGAGGCTACACCGAGTCAGAGCTCGAACAGCTCTGCTCCGGGAATGTGCTGCGGGTGTGGCAGCGCGTGCTCGACCTCGCTCAAAAGACTCGGCCACATGGCTGAGATCTCAAAACTGAAATCCAGCGCAGGCACAGAAAAATAGCGGGCGCGGGTCTGCATTACAGGCCGGCTCGGGTTAGAACTCGCTAGCGCGTTGCACGTCAGCTCTCACGGCAAAGTAGCGTCCCAATTTCATGTCCGATATGCCTGCCTCGAGCTCAGCGCCTCCCCCACGTGCAGATCGGCGTAGCTCGCTCCGTCGCTTCCTCGGTTACGTGTGGCCCTACTCGGGCCTGATCGCGCGAGCCACCGGTTGCGGGATGCTGAAATTCATCCTGCCCTCCACCATGGCGCTCTCGTTCCGTTTCTTGACCGATCGCCTGGTGCCGGCTCAGACGCAGGCCGGGCCAGAGCCGCAAGATGTCATCGCCAGGGGCTTCGACCGCTACCTGAGCTGGGCCGGCGCGCACCTAGGGCCCTACTGGAGCACACCGCGCGGCGCTTTCGATCTGTTGATGCTCACGCTCGTCGGCGTGTACGCGGTGTGGGCCGTTGCGTTGTACTACCGCAGCCAGTGGGCGCAGCTGGCAGGGCACCGCGTGATGATGGACCTGCGCTCGGACCTGTACCGCCATATCCACCGCCTCAGCCACGCGTTCTTCCTGGAAAAACAATCCGGCGGCATCGTGTCACGCCTGACCGCCGACATCGCGCTAGCTCAAAATTTCGTGGGTAGCGCCATGACCAACATCTGGATGGACCTGGTCACGTGCGCCGTCTATGTCTACGTGTTGGGCTCCATGGACTTGCCGCTCACCATCGCGGCGCTGTCGGTGTTCCCATTTTACGTGCTCTCCATGCGCTGGTTTGGTGTCCGCTCGAAGGACACGTCGCTCAAGGTTCAGGAAGCGATGGAAGCGTTTTCGGGTGACGTGCAAGAGCGCGTGGCCGGCTTCCAGCTCATCAAGACGTTCGTGGCCGAACGCCGCGAAGGCCTCTCCTTCTTCAAGCGATCTCGCGCCCTGCTCGACCTCACGCTGCACAACGCGCACATCACCAACCTGTCCAACTCGGTCGTGCAGTGGCTGACTCAAATGGCGACGTTGGGGCTCGTCTGGTACGGCGGCCAACGCCTGATGCTGGGCACGATCAGCGTCGGCACGGTCGTGGCGTTCATCCTGCTCGTCCGGGAGCTCTACTTCCCCATCAACCGCATCAGCGAGATGAATACGGTGCTACACAACTCGCTCGCGGCCATCGACCGTATCTTCGAGGTGTTCGATCTCGAGCCGGACGTCGCTGACCGGCCCGATGCAAAGCCCGTGCGGCAGGTCTTGGGCCGCGTGACCTTTGAGCAGGTCAGCTTTGGTTACCGCGCCGCGCAACCGGTGCTGCACGATCTGAACGTGGACATCAGGCCAGGAGAGCTGGTCGCGCTGGTCGGCCCCAGCGGGGCCGGCAAGTCGAGCTTCGCCCAGCTCGTGCCCCGCTTCTACGATCCCCAGGCGGGTCGCGTGCTGCTCGACGGCGTGGACCTTCGGGAGCTGCGCCTGCGCGAGCTGCGCGCTCAAATCGGCAGTGTCGCCCAGGAGAATTTGCTCTTTTCGGGTAGCGTCTTGGAGAACATCCTCTACGGTCGTCCTCGCGCCAGCCGGGCCGAAGTGCTTCGCGCGGCACGCTCCGCGCACGCGGCGGAGTTCGTCGAGAAACTCGCACAAGGTTATGACACACTCATCGGCGAACGGGGCGCCAAGCTCTCTGGCGGCCAGAAGCAACGCATCGCCTTGGCCCGAGTGTTCCTGGCTGATCCGCGGGTCTTGATCCTGGACGAAGCCACGAGCGCGCTCGACAGCGAGTCGGAGCAGCTCATCCAGCGTTCGCTCGCGGAGCTGATGAAAGGCCGAACCAGTATCGTGATTGCCCACCGCCTCTCGACCATCTTGGCAGCGGATCGCATCATCGTGCTGCAAGACGGCCGCATCGCAGAAATCGGCAACCACACCCAGCTCATCCAGAATCAGGCGCTGTACGCGCGCCTGTACCAGGCACAGAAGCTCGGCTCACGCGCCCCCGAAGCCCCCCCGCCTGCGGGGGAAGCCCATGCCTCGATCAGCTGGGCTGGCGACCCCGCAGTAGAGCTCGCGCGGGTCGCCAGCAAGTCCGCCTGAACCGGCGAGGCTCATTGCAACGACGGCCACGACGTCAGCTTGCGACCCGACACCGCGCCTGCGTTGATGAGCGTCCAGGGCACGTGGCAAATGGCCGCAATGGGCTGTTTTGAGGCCACAAAGTCGCGCACGGCTCCGATTGCCTTGGGGCTGATGCGGCGCTTCGACCCCCTTTTGGGCCCCTCGAGCTCCGATCGTGAATCGGCGCGGAATCGAGCTCCGCTTGGAGTGACGGGGCATCCAACTCCTTGATTTGGTTAATGCATGCTGCGTGCCCGGGCGGAGCACCCTCGTTGCGCACCGGGGGGGCCGCGAGGGTAGCGGGCGGTCTGTTCCAATCCGCACGGGCCAGGGCCGAGGGCTGAAAGGGTAGCTCCTCGGCTGGTCGCAAATTTGCAGTTGCGACGGCCGTTCAGCAAAGGAGATCACTGTGACATCGACGCAGCAAAGTACCGGCGAAAGCTTGATGGCGGGAGTATTCGCATCCGTTCAGCACGCGGCCCATGCGATAGACGGGCTCCTGGCTACGGGCGCTGACCAGGCCCTGCTGGGTGTTCTCATGTCAGACCGCACGGCCCAGCGGCACTTCGAGCCCCCCAATGCACGGAACGAGCTCGGCTCTGCCAGCGCCTTCAGCCCGAACGTCAACCGCCTCGCGGCCGCGCTGGGCCCCATGGCGGCCTTAGGCACCCCGGGTTCTGGCCTGGTCGCGGCCGGTCCACTCGCGGCCAGCCTGGTCGCGGCGGGTCTCGGATCACGAGCGGGGCTCGAGCTCGCGCTCCGAGCCCTGGAGATTGCGCCCGATCAAGCGCGGGAGGTGGCATACCGCGTGAAAAATGGCTCGGTGCTGGTCGGTGTGCTGATGGAGCACTCGGACCGAGCGGAACGATTGGCGTCGCTCATGCAAAACGAGACCTCCATCCCCCTGCAGCTCCACGTCAACCGCCCGCTGACCCATGCGACGCTCGTGACCCGCCCACAAGCACCAGCCATTGAGGCCGCTGTCGCAAGACTGGCCCTCGAAACGGTAGCGTTACCGCATCGGAGAAGTCTTTCCCGCGCGACTCCGGGCCTGGATTCCCGAGCGGGACAGGCGCTTTGCAGGGATCCGCGAGCATGGGTCACGCCTCGGCAGCCCGATTTCACATGATTCGGCGAACAGCCGCCAATCGGTGAGAGGGTCGGGCAAGCTCTGGACCCCAACTCCGATTGACGGTCGGTGTATTGGCGGGTACGTTTGCTCCCGTGGCTTCCGGTCCGGTTCGTCCTCCATGGCTCGGTGAGCTCGAGTCCGCCGTGATGGAATACCTGTGGAGCGGGGGCGACGGGGAGGCGAAGGCCGTGCACAAGGCTTTGGGGCAGCGACGGGGCATCACCGTGAATACCATCCAGTCGACGCTGAAGCGGCTGTATGAGAAGAGCTTGCTCGAGCGTGACAAGGTCAGTCACGCACATGTGTACCGCCCTCGTGTTTCTCGCGCAGATTTTCAGCGTAGCGTGCTCGATCAGCTCGTGAGTGAGCTCATGCGCGGCGAGGCATCTGCAATGGTCGCGGCCTTCGTCGACCTCACGGAACGCGCGGGGCCCGAGCATTTGGCCCGGCTCGAGGCCCTCGTCGCACAGCGTCGGTCATCACCCTCCAAGGGCCGGACCCGATGAGTGTGTTGGGGGCACTGCAGCTCATACTGCTAGCTGGGCTGGCGTTTGCCTTGCCTTTGGGGCTCATCGGGTCGTGCGGGGTATTGCCGATGCTCGGGGGTACGGGCGCCTGGTCTCCCGAGCGCCGCCACCGCGCGCTCTTCATGCTGAGCGTCGCACCAATGGTCCTGGCGTTTTTCGGTATCCTCGCCGTGCTGTCGCCTTCTCTCTTGGCGCTGATGTGGCCCGAGCTCGACCATTGTCTCCTGCATGATGATCAGCACCTGCATCTGTGTCTCGTACACCTCCCACGCCACGCGGGTAATGCGACGTCATGGCTCGTCCTGATGCTGGTGACTCTGTGGACGTCGGCACAACTGGGACGTGCGCTCGTGGAGTTGTACCGAGCATCACGGTCTGCCTCAGCGCTCCGTGCACATGGCAAGCATGAATCCGTGCTCGGGACGACGGTGCTCCCGACGGCAACGCCGCTGTGCCTGTTGATCGGCGTGCTTAGGCCGACGCTCTTTCTCTCCCACGGGCTCCTGGCGGGCGTGAGCGCAGCCGAGCTAGCGGTGATCCTCCATCACGAGCGCGCTCACGGGGCGCGCCATGACGTGCTCCTACGTCTGGTAGCCCGCGCGGCGACGGTATTCATGTGGCCTTCGGCGAGGTCACGGCTCCTCGGTGCGCTCGAGCTTGCCGCGGAACAAAGTTGTGACGAAGTGGCTGCCATCCAAGTCGGAGATCGCCTGCAGGTGGCAGAGGCAATCTTGAAAGTCGAGCGCTTGCTGCAGGCGCCCGCCGGCAGGCTCGCGCCGCTCGCCGTTGCGTTCGGCGGAGACACGGTACCCCAGCGTGTATCGGCGCTGCTCGAAGCGCCACGGCGTGCGGGCAACGTCGCAGCGCTCACCCTGGGGTTTGCTCTAATGCTGTGCGGGGTCCTCGCGATGAGCTCACCCCTGCACCATGTGACCGAGTCGCTTCTCGGCGCGTTCACCCACTGACGAGAGACCATGCTGGACCCTTCCGCTTCGAGCCTGCGCAAAAGACCGATACTGGGTCGGTCTTTTGCGTCATATTGTTCGGCACTGCTCTCGGCCACATCCATCTCATTGACAGCAACTGCTCGCGGCGCTCCGGTGCTCACTGAAGCGGCCGGGACGCTTCAAGTTTGCAGCCTCGGGCCGGCTGCTGCCGTTGCACGCGCGCAGCGGCTGCGGGGCACGGCGGAAGTGACGGCTGCGGGAGTATTGCCCAATCCATCTCTGGTGGTGCAGCATCAGCGCAGTTTCACCGGTGCCGCCGAGCGCGAGACGATTGTCGGACTATCTCTCCCGCTCGGCGTCGGCGGTCGTCGCTTTCTGCTCCAGGATGCCGCTGCGGCCCGGCGCGAGCAGGCGTTCGCCGACGCTGACGTGACGCTATTCGAAAGCGCACTCGCATTTCGCGAGGCCTACATTACGGCAGTGATCAGTCAGGCGCGGGCCGAGGTTCTCGGCGAACAACAAATGGCGCTCGACGCCTTGAGTGAGACGATCGAAGCGCTGGCAAAGGGCGGTGAAGCCGCCGGCTATGATCTCTTGCTGCAGCGTGTTCAGGCGCGGACCCATCGTGGCTGGGTCGAATCGGCCAAGGCCCGTGCCCTTGCCTCGCGATCTCTCATCGAGGCGTGGACGGATGCAGAGGTCGTATTGCCTCCAGTGGAGCTCTCTGCTCTTGCGGGCGGGAGTGCCGCCATTCCTCCGACCGTGGGCTCGAGTCAGACGCGTCGTGTGCAGAGTCTGGAGGCGCTTGTGAGAGCCAGCGCACTCGACGCTCGTGCGGCGCGCAGACGTTGGGTGCCCGATCTCGAGTTGTTTGCCGGCTATCGAGATTTGAATGCCGACGGGGACGTCGCGCGCGGCCTTTCCCTGGGCCTCACCATTCCGCTCACCTTCTTCGATCATGGGCAGGGCGAAGCGGCGCGAGCCGACGCGGAACACGAAGTTGCGAGCGCGTTTGCCGATCAGTTGAGGCGTGAGCGCCGCGCCGAGGCCAAAGCCGCACGCTTGCGTCTGGAGAGTCTCTTGGTCGGTGTCGCCGATCTCGGCCAAGGCAGCAGCGATGCGCGCGCGCTCTCGACCCAGGCACAGCAACTCTACGCTGCCGGTGAGGCCAGCATCACGGAGGTCCTGGAGGCATTTCGAGCCGCGGAAGAGGCACGCCTGGCCGAGCTCGATCTGGCTCTGGAGATAGCTCTGGCTCGAGTGCTCGTCATGAGCGCCACGGGTACGATGTTCGACCCCCATTTGGACCAAGCGTGCACACGCACGGAGCCACGGACACCATGAATACATTGGGCTGGTTGAGGTTGAGGGCGTGCCTGCTGCACGCGACGTGGCTGCTCTTACCCTCCTGTCAGGCCCCCGGGCACGATCATGATCACGACCACGGCACCGAGGGTGCGCCTGCAGAAGAGGAACCGCCGTCGCTCGCCATCAGCCGCTGGACACCTCGCTACGAGCTGTTCGTCGAACTGCCAGCGCCGGCTCCCGGCCAACCCGTTCCGTACCATGCTCACGTCACCGCGCTTTCAGACTTTTCACCCGTGACCGAGGGCACATTCAAGGTCCGCTACAAGGGGCCAAGCGGCGTCGCAGCGGAGCATGTGCAGGCCGGCGTCAAACGCCCTGGTATTTTCGTGTTTGAAGGGCCAGCGCCCGTGGCCGGTAGCTACGCTCTCGAGATGCTCTACGAGCACGCCGGCAACGCAGACCTGTTTGATTGCGGACCGATCGCGGTTGCCAATCCGCCGGTAGCCGCTGACGAACAGGGTTCCGGAACCGCCATCACGTTCCTAAAAGAGTCTCAGTGGAAGATCCCTTTTGCCACTGCCTGGGCGGAAGAGCACCCACTGGCCAGTGAAATGGAGCTGCCCGCGAGCATCGAGCCGGCCGCCAGCGATCAACTCACGGTCGGGGCGCCCACGGCCGGGCGTTTTTTCCACAATCCGAAGCTCGCGTTGGCCGAGGGGCTCCGCATCGAGAAAGGCGATGTACTTGGAACCATCGCCCCCACCGTCGCCGGTGACGACTACAGCCGGTTGCAATCCGCGGTCGAAGAAGCGCGGCTCGCGCGGGATCAGAGCCAACGCGAGATCGATCGCATCGCGCCACTCGTAACGCAGGGGCTTCTGCCCGGGCGCCGGCTGGTGGAGCTCAGAAATGACCTAGAGACGCAAACGGCGAGGCTCGGGGCCGCGAGCACTCGTCTCCAGCGGGTGGTGTCGCCGGGTGGCGAGGGAGGCCTCACGATTCGATCCAGTATCGAGGGCCTGGTCTCACAAGTGCTGGTGCCCAACGGGGAGCCCGTCGACGCCGGGGCGCCGCTGGTCCGCATCGGAGGCACCCAGCACTTGTGGATTCGTGCTCGCTTCGTAGCCAAGCCGGCGTCGATGCTGGTGACCCCGATGCCCACCGCCGTGCGGCTCCCGAGCGGTGAGCGTGTCGATCTCGAGCGGGGGGGTGCCAGATTTCTGTCTTCACTGCCCGTGATCGATCCGGCTTCGCAGATTGCGACTTGGATCGTCGACGTGCCCGGTCCGAGCCCACAGGCGACCGCGGGCTCGGCCCTGACGGACTTACGCCCTGGGGTGAGTGTCGTGCTCAGTGTTCGCTTCGGTGCGCCTGAGACGCTGTTGGCGGTGCCTCGGCAGGCCGTAGTCGAAATCAATACTCGACCGTATGTCTTCGTCCAAATCGACGGCGAGCACTTCGAAAAGCGCGCCGTGACTCTCGGTCGCGCCGACGGCCCCTGGGTGCACGTCGCTTCCGGCATCAAAACCGGCGAGCGTATCGTGACCCGAGGCGGCTACGACATACACCTCGCGGCCTTGATGGGGACCGTCGAGTCCCACCGACATTGAGGGAGCGGCTACCATGTTCGACACCGTCATTCGCGGCTCTCTACGCCATCCCTGGCTAGTCATTCTCGCCAGTTTGGTGCTGGTGGGGGTCGGCCTATTCGAAGCATCACGGATCCCTCTGGACGTCTTGCCCGAGCTTTCCGCGCCTTCGGTGACGGTGGTCACCGAAGCCCATGGACTGGCACCGGAAGAAGTGGAAAAGCTCGTCACCGTGCCCCTCGAGCAGGCCTTGAACGGCTCTTCGGGGGTGCGGCGCATCCGTTCCTCGTCCGCCATCGGCATCTCTCTCATCTGGGTCGAGTTCGATTGGGACGTTCCGCCCCTCGTGGCTCGGCAGGTCGTCACTGAAAAGCTGAGTGCGTCACGGTCGTCCTTGCCGGAGAACGTCGAGCCCGTGATGGCACCCGCGTCCTCCATCATGGGCGAGATCATGTTCGTGGGCTTGACGGGGGAAGAGGGCGTTAGCTCGGTCGAGCTTCGCGACACCGCCGAATGGCTGATCCGGCGGCGCCTGTTGGGATTGCCCGGCATCGCCCAGGTCGTTCCCATTGGGGGCAGCGTGAAGCAGGTGGAAATTGTCCTCTCCCCGGACCGCTTGATGAAAAACAAGCTGGGAGCGACGGAGGTCCTCGCAGCGCTCGAGGGTGTCTCGGAGAGTACACCCGGAGGTTTCTATGTCGCCGGGCAGGAGGAATACCTGATCCGGGGTGTGGGGCGCCTGAGCTCGCTCGAGGCCCTCGGGCAAACCCTGGTGCGGGAGCGCGACGGAGTACCCATCACCCTCAGCGACATTGCCGACGTGCGCTTCGGTGAAACGTTTCGGCGGGGCGAGGCCGCGTTGGACGGTAAACATGCTGTCGTATTGAAGGTACAGAAGCAGCCTCGAGCCAACACGCTCGAGCTCACCCAACGGCTGGACGTCGCATTGGACGAAATCCAAGCCACCTTGCCGGCCAAAATGTCGCTCTACCGCAAAGGTTTCCGGCAGGCGGACTTTATCCGGGTGGCCCTCGACAACGTGCTGACGGTATTGCGCGATGGGGCAATCCTAGTGACCCTAGTGCTGGCGCTGTTTCTGATGAACTGGCGCACCACGATCATTTCATTGCTCGCTTTGCCGCTCTCACTCCTCGCCGGCATCCTGGTGCTTCGCTATAATGGTGCCTCCATCAACACCATGACGCTCGGCGGGTTCGCCATCGGGATCGGCGTGTTGGTAGACGACGCGATCATCGATGTCGAAAACGTGTACCGTCGGCTGCGGGAAAACGCGCATTTCCCGCCGGAGCGCCGCCGAGCGATCTTCGACGTCGTCTACGAGGCCTCGCGAGAAATCCGCAGCTCGGTGGTCTTTGCCACTCTGATCATTCTGCTCGTCTTCGCCCCACTGTTCTTCCTGAGCGGGATCGAGGGTCGGCTGCTCAGGCCGCTCGGTGTCGCTTTCGTGACGAGTATCGGAGCGTCACTCGTGGTCGCTCTGACCATCACGCCCGTGCTTTGCATGTTGCTGCTCGGGCGTTCGAAGCCTACGCAGGAGAGTCACGATTCATTCGTGGCACGCCATCTCAAACATGCCTATCGACCGGTCCTGAGCTTCGCGCTTCGCGCGCCCATCCCCATCGCGCTCGTCTCGCTCGTGGCAGCGTTGTTGTCCATCATTGCCCTCAGCTCCTTTGGGCGCTCCTTCCTGCCAGAGTTCAACGAAGGTTCGCTGAACATCGCTGCCGCAACCGCCCCGGGTACCTCCCTTCAGACATCAGATGAAATAGTGAGTCGCCTCGAACGCTTCCTCGTGGCGCATCCCGCAGTGACCTCCGTCATCCGTACCACCGGGCGCGCGGAGCGCGACGAGCACGCGATGGACGTCAACTTCTCCGAGCTCGAGGTGGGGCTCAACCTCGAGGGACGGGACCGCGACGCCGTGCTCCGGGAAATCCGCGAGCAAGCGGCGTCGATCCCGGGTCTGGCGGTCGCCGTGGGGCAACCCATCAGCCATCGCATCGAGCACCTCGTCAGCGGGGTACGCGCCAACCTAGCCGTCAAAATCTACGGCGCGGATCTCGAACAACTACGCTCACTCGCCAAACAGAGCGAAGCAGCACTAAAAGGGGTCGATGGCCTGGTGGACCTCACGGTGGAGCAGCAAACCGACGTTCCGCAACTCGTCATTCGTCCCAAGCCCACGGAGCTAGCAGCGTTCGGACAGCGCCCCGGCGAGCTCGCGCGCTTTGTGCAAATGGCCTTCGCTGGACAGCGCGTCGGCAGCTGGTGGGAGGAGGACCGCGTGTATGACGTCGTGGCCAAGTTGCCGGACCTGTATCGAACGGACTTGAAGTTGCTTTCCAGCACTCCCATCGACGTGCGCGGCGAGCGTTTCACGGAATTGTCCTCGGTGGCTTTCATTGACAAGACCACCGGTCCAAATCTCATCAACCGAGAGAACGTGCAGCGGCGCATCGTGGTAACAGCAAACGTCACTGGACGCGACTTGCGTGGGGCTGCGGCAGAGGTTCAACAAAAGTTGAACGCGAGCATCAAACTGCCGACCGGCTATCACCTGGAGCTTGGCGGCGAATTCGAAAGCGAGGCCAAGGCCAGCCGCACCATCCTCGCCCTCTCTATCCTGGCACTTTTCGGCATGGCCGCACTCCTGTTCTTCGCATTTCGATCAGTACGGGATGCCACACTGGTACTGCTCAATCTACCGCTCGCTCTCATGGGCGGCGCCGTTGCGGTGTGGCTGAGCGGCGGTATTCTCAATGTCGCCTCTCTTGTCGGCTTCATCACGCTGTTCGGCATCGCCACCCGAAACGGCATCATGATGATCACTCACTACCGGCACCTGCTCACCACCGAAGGCATGTCTATGCAGGATGCAGTGCTCGTCGGCAGCCTCGACCGCCTGGTGCCTATTTTGATGACGGCGATCACCGCCGCGCTCGCACTCGTTCCCATCGTGCTCGCGGCGGGTGAACCCGGCAATGAGATTCAAGCCCCCATGGCCGCCGTCATTCTGGGCGGGCTTACGAGCTCGACGTTGCTAAATCTGCTGGTGATCCCAGCGCTGTTCGCACGCTTCACGACTATACCAGTGGAGGCTGCGGCGCTCACGCATCCCGGCCTTTGGCGACACGAATAAAGGCGTCGACGAACGGTGTGGCCGCCTCAGCGGCGAGCTCGGCTAACGTCCCGTCCTGGACCACGCGGCCGCCCTCCAGCACCAGGATGCGCTGGGCAAGCCGAGTGACCTCGAACGGATCGTGAGTGACATAGACGACCGGCACACCCAACTTCCGGAAGACGAGGTGCGAACCGCAGAAAGAACGCCGCCAACGTCCCCAGCCCGGCGACAGGATGGAGCGCGTTGGGAGGTTCGCCCTAGAGCACCTTCAGCAAGAGGCCACCGCGAACGCAGCGAGGGACGAACCTTGGCGTTCTGCTCCTGCTTGAGCGCTCGCATGCGCTCCCGGTGCTCGTCCTCGAGCGGGTCTTTTCGGTCCATGAGAGAGTTCCCGTTGTGATCTATTTCCAAGGTGTGTGGGCACAGAGCTCGATCGTGGCTCTAGCGCGTCCGCTCGCGGTATTGAGCACAAGAGCTGACGAGACCCTCTGCCACGAGGGGGTTCGATGCCCAGTGGGCGTGTACGTAAGACGCGAGCACGTTGCCTTTGCCGTAGCCTTCGAGGGCCGCTTCACCGCCGCGTCGCCGGCGCACGGTGTACACACATTCGGCATCTGACGGAGGATGCAGAAGCTCGGAGTAGCGAAACTGGTGCCCGCGAAAGCAGAGACCCGCGGGGCCCAGAAGGGAAGGGGCGAGCGTTTCCACTTCCACATAGCCGAGCGCCACCAGTCGCTCCTGCACCGCCACCTCGCCGCGAATCAGGCCCAGCATGGGGTGGCGGCGCTTGTCGAGCGTGCGCAGGCCATCGGCGAGGTACATCAGTCCGCCGCATTCGGCGTAGATGGGCCCACCCGCCGCCGCAAAGGCTTGGATCGCCGCGCGCATGGGCTGGTTTTCGGCCAGCCTGGCAGCGTGCATTTCGGGGTAGCCGCCGCCGATGTACAAACCATCCACGGCCGGTAGGGCACTGGCCGAAAGAGGCGAGAACCGCACCAGCTCGGCCCCAAGCCCTTCGAGGCGCCGCAGGTTGTCCTCGTAATAGAAGTGAAATGCCTCATCGAAGGCCAGCCCGATGCGACAGCGGGGCTGCACCGGGTGCTCCGAGAGGTCGAGCGCCGGAAGCAGCGGCGCTGATCTGGCCGTGTGCAGCACCGCCTCGAGATCGAACCCGGCTGTGACTTCCTCTCCCCAAGCATCCAGCAGGTGCTCGGGCACCGCGTTGGACTCCGCCGTACGCAGGCCGAGATGCCGCTCTGCGAACGCCAGCGTGGGCCGCTTTTCGAGCCCTCCGAGAATGGGAGGCGACGGCAGCGCGCGGCGCAGCAGATCTAGATGGCCGCGGCTGCCCACGCGGTTGCACGCGAGCCCAGCCACCCGCAGCTCGGGGTCGAAGTCCACGAAGCCCTTGGCGAGCGCAACGACGCTGCGCGCCATGCCGCTCGTATCGGCCACGAGCAGCACCGGCGCGTCTAGCCATTTGGCAACCTCCGCGGTCGAGCCTTCTTCCCCGCTCGGCGAGGCGCCATCGAAGACGCCCATGACGCCTTCGATGATCGATATGTCGGCGCCCTCGGCGGCTCGAAGGAACGTGGCGGTCACGGCCTGTCGTCCCATCATCCATCCATCCAGGTTCTGACTGCGACCTCCGGAGGCGCGGCTCAGGTAGGTCGGATCGAGGTAGTCCGGTCCGCACTTGAACGCCGCCACTCGGAGCCCCAGCTTGCGCAGCGCTTTGATCAGGCCCACCGCCACTGTGGTCTTGCCCACGCCGCTGGAAACACCCGCGACGACCAGGCGCGGCGCGACGAGCCCGTTCATATGGTCCGTGCCATTCTCAGGCCCCGGAACCCGGTGCAGAAGCGCGGCGGCTGCCCTTGCGGAAGCGATGGGTGAACTCCGGGTCGTACAAGCGCGAGTCGGCAAAGTCTTCACTGGTGAGCACCCGGCCCACGAAGATGATGGACTGTGTGGAGATGCCCGCCGCTTTGGTCTTCATGGCAATGTCCTTCAGTGTGCCACGCACGATCTGTTGGTCGGGACAACTCGCCTTGTGGACTACCGCGACGGGGCAATCCTCGCCGTAAGCCGGTATCAGCTCGCGCGTAGCTTTGCCGAGCAGGTTGATGCTCAAGAATAGGGTCAGAGTGGCGCCGTGTACGGCGAGATCGGCAAGCTTTTCTCCCTGAGGCATCGGCGTGCGACCTTCGGCGCGCGTGAGAATGATGGTCTGGCTCACTTCGGGGAGAGTGAGCTCACGTCCGAGGGCCGCAGCGGCAGCCGTGAAGGACGAAACCCCCGGAATGATCTCGTACTCGATGCCGAGCGCGTGCATGCGCCGCATCTGTTCGGCAGTGGAGCCGAAGATCAGCGGGTCCCCGGTATGCACCCGGGCCACGTCTTGATCGGCTGCGCGCGCCTTGACGATGACCCCCATGATCTCCTCCAGTGTCATCGACGCGGAATCCAAAATGGTGGCGTCGGCGCTTGCCCCGCCGAGCACCTCGCGGGGGACCAGCGAGCCGGTGTACAAAATGACCGGGCAGTGACGTATCAACTCGACCGCACGAACCGTGAGCA
>JANOIG010000039.1:0-41636 GCA_031407405.1 Deltaproteobacteria bacterium | reverse complement strand
GCGCACCAGTTTTCCGCCATAGCTCAGCCACACCGGCGTGACGGCGTAGTGACCGGCGAGCACATCTCCATCCCACGCGAGCTCGATGACCCCACGTCCAGCAGGCGGACGCTCGAATCGCCACTTCCAGACCTCCAGCGGCAACTCTTTGCCGTAAACGGCTGCAAACAGTGCCCGGACGGCAGCTTCGTCGCCCTCCTGGTACGGGCGGTAGAACAAGGTGGGCATAGTGATCTATGGGGTAGCAGCCTCGGTCGCGAGTGTCCACCGCGGCACAGTCGACCTTGAACAGCTGCAGCCCCACTGGTCTCGCGGCCCATGGCGAGCAATTGCGGAGATCCAAGGTGTGAATCGCCGGAGATCGAAGCGGCGTCCTTCCCGACGCCAGCGCCTCGGACATCGTCTGCCCCGGCGCCCCTGGAGGCTTGCGCAGGCCCGCCCGGCTTCGTGCTGTACCCACCAGATTGCGACAATACGCGGCCTGCCATCAGCCCGCGCGGCACTGAAGAGTGCAATAACCTCGACGATGACTGTCACGGAGAGGTCGATCAGTTCACGAGGGCCTGCGGCAACGACTGTGGCATGGGAGAAGAGACCTGTACGGCGGGCATATTCGAAGGTTGCACGGCTCCTCTGCCCACGAGGGTTCCGCCATCCACGAAGTGGCGCATCGCTTCCGACATTTTGTCGCTGGAATGCGTCATCGTAGAAGGCAACCTCGTCCTCGCAGACGACGTCGCCATCAGCCTTTCCGATGACTTGATCGTGCGCGGAGGAGGCAAGGTGCTCCTCGGGGCGCGTGCCTCGATCGCTGCACGCAATGACGTCACCTTCAGCGGCAGTGCGGCGCTCGAGGGCACTGAGGCAACGATCGATGCCTCGTCGATCGAGATCAACGCGGGCGTCCGTTGGAGCTTCGAGGGCGCCTCCGGTCGGGGCTACAGCGGTGGTGGTGGCGGAGAGAACTCACCTCGCCAGCCGCTCTATTTCTACGCATTTTCTGCAAAAATCCCGCAGGTTTGCGGTGTACTAATCACAACCGAAGTGTTGAACTACCCGGATGGATCTGGCCGATCGTCACCGTAGCCCGGGTGCCCAGGGTCCGGACAGGGCCCTGCTCCCACCCCGCAGTGGGGCTCAAACCGTGGTCGGCATAGTCACGAGCGCCCTACTCGCCTGCGAGGCTGTGGCTCTGGGTGCGTTGCCGTGGGCAACCCGCCCGGGCCGTCCCCGTTTGGCTTAGGGTTCTCGCTCCGGTGGCACTCGTGGGTATCGCCGTGCTCATGCCCGGCATGTACCTCTCAAATCGTTTGCTGGTGGAGACAGCGCTGCAAGAACCGACGCTCATCGGATACGCGGTGTCAGGATGTGCCGCCTTGGCGGCGGCGCTACTCCTTCGTTCAAAAATTCGAAGCATTGTGCAGAGCGTCCCGGCGAGAAGGTTAGTCCTCGTCGTCGCAGCCACAGGCGGGGGCACTGCGGCCGTATTGGACGCCGTATTTCTGACACAAGCCCATCATTACGAAAACACCGATGTGGCATCTCAGCAGCCCGCCATCGTAGATGAGCTCGGGAGGAGGCTGGCGGGTTACTTGAAGGCAAGCTGGCCCGGGTTCACCGACGCAATCGCCGCCGGCGAGTGACTCAGGGCACGTCGAAGCTCGACGCTTGGACAAACGCTCTCATAAGACTCTTGTGGGAGGCACATCCGCGTCGGGGACGCTTCTGTTCGAGGAGATGTCGCCCACTCGCACGAGAGGACTCCGCGTGATTTGGATACATTGCACTAGCATCATGACTTCGACAATGAGTGTCGTCAGGATCAATCCGTACGCGTCAAACCACAATGTCAGAGGCACGACTAGAGCCAGAAAAGCGGCCGCACCAATCAGGGAAATGCGCTTGAGCTCGTCAAACCGGCGAAATGCCATTATGAACTGCGCGAGCATCATATTGGTCCCGGTGACAACAATCACCGGTGAGAAGGCTAGAAGCATGGCCGTCATGGAGTCATTTACCTCGCCCGAAATAATTGCGACGATCCAATTTCCGCACAGGTTCAGACCAATGACCGCGACCGACAACGCCAGCGCCATCGCCAGCACGAACTTGTTGCGGAGCGGGGCAATTAAGTGTGGGCTACGGTCGGCAACGGCACACAGGTGTGGGTACACGCTCTGTGTCACAGGCCCTGCCATGGATGTGAGCAGGCTGGTGATCTTCTGGGCCACGGCGAACGCACCGACCAGCGACGCCGACGACAGAAATCCGACGAGCACCATCGGTGCTCGCACATATACCTGCACCCCGAGGGACCCGATGAAGACCCGCGAACTGTCGCGCACGAGCGACTCATATGCTTCCCGTTTGACTCGCTGAAAGCGGACCCCCAGCAGCCATCGAGCGGCGGCTTGAGCGACAATACCCGCGATGACGTAGTGGGCAGCCTGAATGCCCGCGGCGAGAGCGGCGTCATCCGGCGTATGGACAAATACGAGCAGCAGCGCCAAGGTAGCCACACGAGAGACGACGTGGAATACTGTCACAAACGTCAATTTCTGCAGGCCCTGAAAGAGCCAGGTTGGAAAGAGTGCCTCCCCCAGGAGCAGCGGCCATTGCGCAAGCACGAGCGGCCATGCCGCTCGCAAGGCCGGGACCGCGGCAGTGAGTAGGCCGAGCATGGCAGTGGAGCCCACCATGAGTGCAATCTTGGTCACCATGACGACGCTGTAGATCTCGGAGACCGCTATGGCATCATCAGCGCGCGCCGCGATTCGCGCCGTGGCGGTGTAGTTGAAGCCGAATTCGACTGCAGCCGCGAGAGTCAGCACGACGGCACCCGTGAACGCAATCTCACCAAATGCCGCGACCCCGATCGTCCGTAGAAGATACGGCATCACGATCAAAGGAAAAATGTAGTTCGCCACCTGGAGCGCGTAGAGCGCCGCGGTGTTCGTCAGGATCGTGCGGCGAGAGGACACAGCACCTCCAAACCTGGACCGGACTTAGATGGCGCCGCCGACGAGGTGCTGAATGTCCGAGATTCGGTCGCGGGGGAACGCGACGAAGTTCGAGTAGTGAAAGAACTCGCCGTAGGTGCCATAAGGTAATCGATGCAGGCGAGAGCCCTTCAGAAGGAAGGGTTCATAACCGACGCCCTCGAGAAGAGAAAAAGCGTCCGCCAGCGTGCTACCGGCCTGCTGCCAAGGGCGATTGTACTCGAACTGGACCGCTCGAATCCGACCTGCGCGAAGCGTCTCCGTTGCACCGCGCAGGACATGGAGGTCATGCCCCTCGGCATCAATCTTCAAGTAGTCTACAGTCCCGAGGCCCTGGGCCGTTATCAAAGCGTCGATGGTCACCGCGGGCACCACGCGCTGAGCGGCGTCACCACGGCTGAACCCCGGGGTCAAGGACGATGTTTGGCCTGCGTTGGGTTCCTCGAAAAAAGTAACATTTCCAGATCGGTCAGACGCAGCCGTCCGACATATCTGAACTCGCGGGTCACCCTGAAACCGAGCCTCCAGCCTCGTTGCGGCAGTCTCCGAGGGCTCCACCAACCAACCTCTCGCCTTCGCCTCGAGTTGCAGGAAGGACGCTGTCCAATCCCCGACGTTCGCTCCGATATCCACGAACGTCCGAGAGCCAGGCGCGAGTTGCCGGAGAATCCACAATTCCCCATTGCTCTCCATATCGATGTCATGGCCCAGATGCTCGATGATGATACCCTGACATTGATCCCGAACGCGCACCGCCGCGCGCGCCACTGCAGTCGAGCGTGCCATGGTCCGACGGATGTGTGCTAGGTGACGGTTGAGGAAAGCCTTGGTAATCATGATCCTTCGTGGGCGCACCGAAGATAGCCGATCCGTAGTCCTTCAGCACCCTCACAATACGCGTGCCTCACTGAAACGCTTCGGGTTGGATCTCAGGGCATTCTTTCCGTCGGTGACGATCCCGCACAAGGTTTCCGATCGCTGCAACGAAGAAGGCAAGGTCCCGCCGAGCATGCCAGAATCCGCCTTGGCTGTAGAGGGGAATCAAAAGTGCCGTTTCCCAAAGCCATGATCGGTAACGGCGCCCCTCGACATTGTTGAGTCGGAGGGCGCGGTGGGGCTATAGGCCCAAGGGTCGTGCCCCCTCGTGTACCCATCTCGGTCGTCATCAACACCCTCGACGAGGAGAAAAATCTCCCCTTCGCCTTACGTTCGGTGCAGCCGTGGGCGGACGAAATCATCGTGTGCGACATGCACAGCGGCGATCGCACGGTGGAGATTGCCGAGTCCTTTGGCGCCAAAGTCTGCTTCTTCGAGCGCGTTGGCTTCGCGGACCCCGCACGTGCCTTTGCGATTGGGCAGGCAAAGCACGAGTGGGTCTTCGTGTTGGATGCCGACGAGCTGGTGCCCCGTCCGCTGAGCGAGGACATCGCTAGGCTCGTGTCCGTCGGCGACGCAGATGTGTACCGCGTGCCTCGCTTGAACTTCTTGCTCGGCGTTCCAATGGAGCACCTCGGCTGGGGACCGGATCGCGACGCACAGCTGCGGTTGTTCAAAAAGTCTGCGGTCGAGGTGACCTCACAGATTCATGACTTTTTCCATGTCAGGCCCGGTGCCAGGGTTAAGAAATTACCGTATTCCGAGGGCCACGCTATCGTTCACTTCAACTATGTCGACCTCACGCACTTCATCGAGAAGCTGAACCGTTACGCCTCCATCGAAGCAACGCAGGCGCTCGAACGCGGGGAACGTGCGACGTTCGGCCGCGCCCTGATGGCTGCCTCTAGGGAGTGGGTGGGCAGGTACTTTCGCAACGGTGGCTACCGCGCTGGCTGGCGCGGACTCTACCTCACGGCAATGATGTCTATGTACCGTCTCGCGATGTATGGGAAGTTGACCGAATTGCAGACCGGCAACGCCGCCCAAGCCGTCCTGAAACGCTACCATGCCGAAGCCGAGCAGTACCTTGTTCAATACAAATGAATCTCGCAACGGGTTGAACTAAAGGAGCAGTAAATGAGACTGAGGGAACGAGTGATTCGGCGCGTGTTGCCACGCGTTTTGCCACCTCCCGTGGCCGTGAGACACGCCGAATATTCGATGCTATTCTCGGCCGACGACGACGCTGCGCAACCGACGGCTCGTTTGATACAACTTGCGCTCGAGGCGGTGAAACTTGCTCAATCGGCAGACCTCGCGAGCGTGAGCGCCCGGATTACCTCCGGCATTGACTATGCGGCGGTGTGGCCAGGCGAGCACTACAAACTCCTCGCCGGGTTGATGCTCGCGCTAAAGCCCAAGTCGGTCATCGAGATCGGGACGGCAACGGGGCTGTCAGCAATCGCTCTCAAATCCTTCATGCTGCCCGACGCGAGAATCGCCACGTTTGACGTGATTCCGTGGCGTGACTACCCGGAAACCGTCTTGACCACGGCCGATTTCGACGACCAACGTTTGGTTCAGCACCTCGACGACCTCCAGCAATCGGCGTCGGTGGAGAGGCACCGTTCTCTATTGGAAGGAGCTGATTTCATTTTCATCGACGCCGCCAAAGATGGCGTGATGGAGCAGCGGTTCATCGACAACCTTCTGCAGCTGAAGTACCAGAGGTCCCCGATCGTGATGTTTGATGATATTCGGGTCTGGAACATGCTCGGCATCTGGCGAAAGCTGCCCAGGCCGCGCCTGGACCTGACCTCGTTCGGACACTGGTCCGGCACGGGGCTCGTGGATTGGAGCTCCACCGTGTGAGTGCAGAGACCACGGCCGTAGTCGTAGTCAACTGGAACGGCTGGCAAGACACTGTCGACGCCGTTCGCTCGGCTCGCGCCATGCGCCCGGCACCAGGCCATGTGGTCGTCGTAGACAATGCTTCGACAGATTCCTCCGAAGCACGCCTGCGTGAGCTCTGTCCTGACGCAGTGCTGTTGCAGAGCGGCATGAACCTTGGATTCGGTGGCGGGAATAACATCGGAATCCGCTGGGCGTTGGCCCATGGCGCATCCGGCGTTTGGCTTCTGAATAGCGACGCTGTTGCCCATGAGGGTGCCCTCGGAGCGATTCTCGAAGTTGCGAAAGCCCGGCCTCGCGCTGGAATCGTTGGGACACGCATCTATTACGCGGATCGACGCGACGTCCTGCAATGCTGGGGCGGTGGTTGGGCTGATGTCTGGACGGGCCGTTCGTCAGAGTTTTCTGGGCCAGTTGAGCCCTCAGAGCTGCACTACATCACCGGCTGCAGCATGTACCTACCGCGCGCTGCGCTCGAGAAAGCGGGGATGTTCGACGAAGGATTTTTCATGTATTTTGAGGACGCCGATCTGGGGTTCCGATACCGCGCCGAGGGTTTTGAGCTTGCGGTGGCAGATGCGGCCAAGGTTTGGCACAAGGGTGGTGCTGCAGCACGTGGTTCCTCGAGCCAGAGCGCTTGGAGAACGCAGTCGCTCCTTCGATTCCTCAGGCTACACTCCCCCGTTTACGCCGTTTCGGCGCTATTGAGTACGCTCTACCGAACGCTGGCGTTTGCGCGACGGCGACAGTGGGTAGAGATCAGACGGCTGGCTCACGACCTGCCCGCCTGGGCACTCGCACCCGACTGGCGACGAGAGCCCCAGCGTTAGGCGATTCGTACGACGAGAGGACACAGCAAGCTATACTCTTGCCGTTCGCCGCAACACGTCCAGTAACGCGGCGGTCGCATCGTCCCACTGGAATCGAGCGGCCTGCTCGAGCGCGCCACGGCGTACACTAGAGCGATCTGCCATCAACACCTGCTCAATCGCTCTTCCCCACACCTCCGGTGTCTCGCCGGTGACCAGAGTACCGCCCACCCCAACCACTTCGGGCAGCGAAGCCACGTTAGAGACCAGCACTGGAGCACCGCACGCCATGGCTTCGAGCGGAGCGAGCCCGAACCCCTCGTAACGCGAGGGGTAGACAAATGCCGCAGCTTCGCTCATCAAGGCTGCCAGACTATCGCGGCTGACATAGCCCAAAACCTTCACGCGGCTCGTCAGTCCAAGCTGGCGCACCCTGGTTTCCAGCTCCGCATAGTGCCCGGCGTCCGTGCGACCCACCAAAGTCAGCACCACATCACCGGCGCTCTCGGGCAGCCTGGCCATTGCCTCGACGATGACGCGTAGATTCTTGTGCCGCGAAAACGTTCCGGCATATAGCAAGTAGCGTCCACCGAGGCCATGGCGTGCTCGCACCTCGGCGACTTCGAAAGCGTCTCTCGGGCGAAAGACGGCACAATCATATCCCTCCCCCACTACGGATACCCGTTCGGGCGCGAGCCCAAAAGTCTGGATCACGTCTCGACGCGTGTTCTGGGAGACGGCCACGACCGCTCGGGCATGTTTCAACATCAGCGGCAACAGCCAGCGCGTCTGGGCCACGGTGAGGCGATCGTAGGCGTCGGGGTACTTGAGTGCGGTCAAGTCATGCACCACGACACAGGAAGGCACCCTTCCCACGAGCGGGCCCTCTTGTACGGGTGAAAAGAGGACATCGACCCCGTCCTGGGGCAACTGCAACGCCACCTCGCTCGCCAGCCACAGCAGTCTGCGCGCTCGCCGTCGAGCGCCTGCGCCCACAGTGAATTCCGGCAGTAAGCGCGCTCCAATGCTTTTTACTTCAACCCTTTCGAGCCAGGGGCGACCGACTCCCGGGGTGCCGGTGTAGACCACCGCGTTCGGGTTCAGCCGCAGGATGCGCGAGCAGATCTCCTCAATGTAGACACCGAGCCCAGTCGGTCGATCCTGTAGCACCGGAATGAAGACGCCAAGACGCACTTAGGTGTCGTAGCAAACTTCCACGGATTTCACCGAAGAGCCTACCGCCGTGTCACGTGCTCGATGACGTGCGGCCGCTCGATCACCTCGTCGAACAGCGCAACCAACTTCGGCCCTTGGACCTCTGTGCACAGACGCTGCTCCACGAGCGCTCGCCCCACCCCAACCAGCTGAAGTCGGAGCGAGTCGTCATCCAGCAGCCGAGCGAGTGCAACGTACCATTCGCCTTCGTTCCGAGCGGCGAGCGCGGCCCCCTGCGCCGCGAACTCTTTCGCCGGCCCGACGGGCGAGGTCACGCACGCAACCCCCGTCGCGAAGTATTGCACCTGTTTGAACGCGCATTTGCCGCGTCCCCACTCGTCATCTGCCACCGGTGCGAGCCCGATGTCGAGCTCCCGAAACGCTTCGATCTCGTGTTCCAGCGACCATGGCACCCGCTCGTGTTCGAGCCCGAGCACGAAATCGGGCCCAGCGCCGACGATGCGAAGCCGGAACTGCCGCCCCTCCGCACGCAGCCGCCGCAGCGCAGGAAGGACCATGTCCAGATAACGCGCGGTGCCGTACGTGCCTATCCAGCCGATGACGGGTACCCCGACACGTATCGACGACGGCCGCGGCGTCCAGGTCGAGCGCGAAACCACCGTGGGTACGACGGTGACGCGCTGGGCAACCTTCCGCGCGACCTGGGCAAGGTCCTCCGAGCCGGCAACGACATGGGCGGCCCGCTTCATGAGCCACCAAGCCTTCCGAGGCGTCCGCAGAAGCCGCGCGGCCCACGGATGACGCGAGTGGCCGGCGGTCGAAATCCAGACGGCGTCGTCGAAGTCGTAAACCAGCGGTACGCCCTTCATCGCGGACAACACGTACTCGAGCGCGGGCGGCCCTAGCAGCGCCGCTTCACGCTGGACCCAGATGGCATCCCACGGCCCCCCCAGAACGGCTTCTCGCCATTGCCGCGCCATCGAACCGATGGCTACGCTTGCCTTGCGAAGTAGGCCAATGGCGGGCTGGTACAGGAGATCGTACGCCGCTACATCCAACGACGGCACCACCGTGAGGTCGAGCCGATTGGCGGCGAAGGCCTGACGATAAGCCATCAACCGAAATCGCGTAGCGGGCCCGCCTTCGGGGTGGACCACCAAGCCGAGCACCCGCCGGCTCCGTGCCAGCGGGCGGCTCACGTGAGCGGGCCCGCACACGCGACGCGGGCGCCCAGGAAAACCTCGAATTCGTCCAGCTCAAAATCCATGGCCGGGTACCTTGCACCCAACACCCCCCCGTGGGAATACTCTAAGCGGACGATGCAGGAAAAACACAGTCTGCCCGAGCGCACCCGCAAAATCGCGATCGACCATCACGACGACGTTGCGGACGTGTTCGAGCGCTTTTACAGCAACAAGGACCGCTTTTCGAACGCATTCCACTATGGCCGCCACAAGGTCGATGTGCTTCTGGACGCCGAGCTCAAGGCGCTCGAGCCCGGTGCCTCCATTCTGGACGTCGGCTGCGGTACCGGTGAGTACCTGCGGCGCCTACGTCAGCTTGGGTTTTCGCCTACAGGGGTGGAGCCGGCACCCGCCATGCGAGAGCGTGCGGTACGCGACAATCCAGGTACCGCGGTCGTCGACGGGGTCGCCACGGCCCTGCCCTTTGCAGACGCGAGCTTCGACCTGGTGATGGCGATCGAGGTGCTCCGGTATCTGCATCGCTCTGACGTCCTCGTAGCGGAGCGAGAGATCATGCGAGTGCTCCGCCCAGGCGGGAAAGCCTTCGTCACCTTCGTCAACCGCTTCGCGCTCGACGGCTTTTATGCGTTCCAGCGCGCGCGCCAGCTGCGGCGGCGGACCGATTTTGACCGCCGGCACCCGCACTGCGAGTTCACCACACCCGCCGAGGTCATTCGAGACTTCGAGGCGGCAGGGGCCGAGCGCGTGCACGTCGAAGGCCGGCTCTTCGCACCCCTGCGGCTGCTGTACAAGGCCAGCAATTCACTGGCAGCCAAGGTAGCGCGGGTGGTCGAGCCGTTTGACGATCAGTTTTGTCAACAGGCCTGGTCGGCGCCCTTCGCGGGCCACCTGGTCGCCGTGGCAACCAAGCCTCGATAGTCGCGTGGATGGCAACGCACATCGCGCAACAGCACGACGTTGCACCACCGCGGGTGGTGTTCTCGATTGATTTTGAGCTCCGCTGGGGCGTGCATGACATATTGGGAGCGGACCGGGATGCTTATCGCGCCGAGCTGGAGGGAGCACGCGCTGTCGTCCCTCGTTTGCTCGCCATGTTCTCGGAGCGTAAAGTTCGGGCGACCTGGGCTACCGTGGGCGCGCTCGCCTGCGCGGACTGGTCAGAGTATTTTCGACGTGCGCCGCCTCCACCCATCTATTTCGACTCCCGGCTCGCGTTTGACGCACGCTGGGCCGAGCGAGACCCGACGGGGGAGCTTCATTTCGCTCCGGAGCTCGTGAAGCAAATTGCCAGCGCGCCCCATCAGGAGCTGGCCAGCCACACGTTTAGCCACATCTTCCTCGGTGAGCCAGGCGTCATGGCACGAGACGTCGTCGCGGATACGCGTGCCGTCGCTGACCTTTTCGAGCAGCGCTTCGGCAACGCGCCAAGCAGCATCGTCTTCCCGCGCAACCAAGTCGGCTTTCTAAAGCAGCTCTTTGCCGCTGGCATTCGCGCCGTGAGGACGAACCCACGCGCCTGGTATTGGAACCGTATCTCCGCGGACGAGCTGCTACTGCTCCGGGTACGCCGCTTCATCGAAGGTTTGGCGCCGTGGGAGCTCCACTCCGCCACTCCGGAGACCGACACTGAAAGCGGGATGCTGTGCACTCGAGCGTCGCTTTTATTGCGTTTGGGCAGGCTGCCAGGGCCACTCTTTCGTTTGCACCTCGAAAAGGTCGCCAACGAGGCAAAACGGCTTAGCCCGGGTGCCGTGCTCCACCTTTGGTTTCATCCGCACAATTTGGGTGCGGATCCTGACGCTTCGCTCGGGCGCCTCGAGTCTGTGCTCGATACACTCGAGCGGCACCTGCCCGAGGGCACTCATTACTCTACGATGTCAGACCTCAGGCACTGAAGCCGGAATGGGTCACGCTGCGTAGGGGCTGGGGTTAAAGACCTGTCGACGCAGGGTGGGGCGTCATTGTGCAGGGGCCAGCTCGGCAGGTTGGGCTCTCGAGCGCTCCTTTGCGTAACCCGCCAACGCCAGCATGATGAATGCAGGTAAGACCATCATCTTCTGTCGAATGGCAAGGCCGAGGTTTGATGTCGAGCCCGCTAGGATGGAGGCACCAAGAAGCCAGTAAACGAGATTGAACCTCAAAAAGAACGTATTTTCGCCATTGATCAGCACGCCCAGCGCGCGCGGCAAGTATAGCAACGAAATGACGAGATAGATTAGGTTCTCGACTGAAACGACAAGCGCCAAGATGCCGTTCGCGTCAAAGAACAACGGACGATAGAGGAAGGTCAAGAACTTCAGCGGGAATGGATAACTCGAGATCTCCACACCCGACCCCCCGTCGAGAGTCTGGCCCTGCCGCTTCCCCATGTAATCCATGACCCCCGTGGAGCTCAGATCCTCCAGCTTTAGAAATTCCTTCAGGTAGGGGACGGTCAGAACGATGGCGCCTACTAATCCAAGCGAGATCGTCAGCCTCCAGTGGAGCCGTACCCCGCTGCTCAGCACGAGCGCAACGCCACATGAGCCCGCAAGCAGGGTGGCGATATGCGGCCGAATCATGAAGCACAGTGAAAGGCCAGCCACGAGGTAACCCAACGCAACCTGGGGCCGAGAGACACCCCACATGAACGTCAGGATACCGAGAAAGACCAAAGCGTCCTTGCCAACGCCACTGGTCCAGACATGCACCCCGGGTAGAAAGACGATGAGGTAAACCAGATAACTCGGCTGTTCGTCCGTTTGTTCTGCCTCGCGCATCAGCATGCGCCTGCACAGCTCGTACAGCACGACCACGCCCACGTAGCCCGCAATATGGAACAGCAAGAACATGTCCAAGAAACTGGCACCCGTCAGGACGCGTATCGAGGCGGTCAGCCACTGGACAAAGGCGGATCCGGGCTCCAGCGCGAATGATTCCGGGGGGGCATTATAGTACCCCATCGCATCCGCGGGTTGGAGCTCGGAATAGCGCCAGTACAGGAACGAGGCGCCAAGGTGATATAAAAACAAAACAACACAGAGTATCGAGCGCAAGCCCATCGCGAGCGTGAAGCTCAACATCAGCCCCACCACGATGCAGACGACGCCGACAATCGTCATGTGACCGCAGGCTCCAAGGCGTTCCCTCTGCCGAGGCCAGCGCTCTCGCCTGGTCGCAATTCTTCGCGTTGGGCGTTAGGCATCGACCAAGGCATTTGCCGGCGCCACGCCTGAAACATCAAGACCGCCCAGAGCTCCACATGGCGTGAGCGCTTTCCGTGTTGATGTTCGTTCCAAGCTTGTCGGATGGGGCGCGCGTCGAGGAGATCTCCGTCCGACAAACTGGCGTCTGACAGCAAATCGCTGCTCCACTCCACGAGCGGGCCCCGTAACCAGTCAGCGATCGGCACTCCGAAACCCATCTTGGGCCTGTCTACAAGCTGCCGGGGCACGTACTTGTCGAGGACGCGGCGCAACAGGACTTTACCTTGCCCGCCCTGCAACTTGAGCCGCAAGGGCAGGCGGCTGGCGAGCTCCACCACGCGATGATCCGCGAGGGGTAGCCGGCACTCGAGTGATACAGCCATGCTGGCGCGATCCACCTTGGCCAACATGTCGCCTGGAAAAACGACCGCCAGATCCCGAAGCATCATGAGCTCCGCAATGTCGGCCCCCGGAACGGCTTGCGGCCAGCGCACTCGCCGACGCCCTGGCTCGGCCAGCGGCTTCTTGGACAACAGGCGTTCGGGCGTGCTCCAGGCGAGCGACGCCAGCGCCAAGTGATACCCTTCCGCCGAGTCCGCGCCAGCCAGCCGCGCCAGCTTGTGGATCTTGTCGCCCACTAGCCGGACACGGTACTGGGACGGCACCAGGCGCTCGATGCGATCGAACCAGCGATTGTAGGCGTCCGGCGACTGGGCGGTGAGCGCGTGGGCGCAGACGCGCCGGACCACGGCTGGCGCTTTGAAGAAGGTGTCGTAGAGCCTGCGGCCCCAAACGTAGCGATCGTAGCCGCCCCAGACTTCATCTCCCCCGTCCCCCGTGAGCGCGACGGTCACATGTTGCCGCGCCAACCGGCTCACGAGGAACGTGGGGATTTGCGAGGCATCCGCGAACGGCTCGTCGTAGTACGTGGGCAGCGAAGGGATGACATCGAGGGCGTCGCCCCAGCCTACCCTGAGCTCGGTGTGCTCGGTCCCTAGGTGGGCCGCGACTCGCCGCGCGTCATTCGCTTCATCATAGCGCGCATCCGCATAACCGATCGAAAACGTCCGCACCGGCCTGCTGCTCTGTGCCTGCATCAAGGCCGTGACGAGCGAAGAATCGATGCCGCCCGACAACAATGAGCCGAGAGGCACGTCAGCCACCATGCGCATCCCGACCGCGTCGAGCAGCAGGCGCTCGAGGTCAGCCAAGGCATCCGCGTCACTGCCGGAGTACGGGTTCAAGCGGCCCGCTCGGGCCACGCTCTCAACCGACCAATACTCGTCGAGCGTGGCGTCACGCTCGTCGGGCGACCGAAGAGTGAGCACGTGCCCCGGCTCTAGCTTGCTGACCTTGCGATAGATGGACAGGGGCGCCGGAATGAACCCGAAACGAAAGAACTCGGTGAGCGCGTCCGCGTCCAACTGGTCGTCGAAGCTCGGGTGTGGGGTGAGTGCCTTGAGCTCCGAGCCAAACAAGAAAATGCCATTGGCCCAGCCGTAATAAAGTGGCTTCTTCCCCAGCCGGTCGACGACGAGGTGCAATCGCTTCTTTTGCCCGTCCCACAAGGCGAAGGCGAACATGCCGGTCAGCTTCTCGAGCGTACGCTCCAAGCCCCAGGTCTCGACGGCGGCTAAAATGAGCTCGGTATCCGAATGGCCGCGGAACTTTACCTGCCCCGCGGCTCGCAGCTCGGCCCGGAGTGGACCTAGGTTGTAGACTTCCCCGTTGTACGTGATGACGAAGCGGCCGGTGGCCGACAGCATCGGTTGGCTGCCATTTTCGGACAAATCGACCACGGCCAAGCGCCGATGCCCCAGCGCCGGTCCGTCCCCGGCATCGAGCCACATGCCCGCGGCATCTGGCCCCCGGTGTGAAAGCCTGCTGCACATGCGCTCGAGGCACGCGATGTCGGCGTCACGCGCCGGCCGCCGAGACCAGAACCCCGTAATGCCGCACATCGATCTAGTTCACGCGCCCGACTTCCGTCCGTCAAGCTGGCGGACTGTCCTTGTCCGGGCTCTCCCCATCACGCTCGCCGTAGTATCGATGGTAATACGAGTACCCTTGGCGGTTCGGGTCCGCGGCGTTGAGCACCGCGCCTGCCAGGTTGGCTCGGACGTCTTGCAGGGCCCTGCCCGCGTGACGGACGACGTCGCGAGACGACGACAAAGCGCGAATCACCAGGATGGTGGCATCGACGCGCGTGGACAGGATGACTGCGTCGGTGACGGGGCCGACTGGAGGGCTGTCGAGCACGATCCGATCGTAGGCAGACGCCATGTCTGCTATCAGGCTCTCGAAGCTCTTGCTCTGCAAATTTTCAGCGGGGCTGGGGCTGGCTGGGCCGGACAACAAGACGCTCAACCCGGGCACGTCCGTCTCGTGAACCGCGTCTTTGAACGTCGCCCGGTCCACGAGCACGCTGGTCACCCCGCGGTCATTGGCCAGGTCGAACACGCGGTGCATGCGGGGCCGCCGTAAATCGCAATCCACCAGGAGCGTGCGGTGCCCGGCTTGCGCCATGGCCATCGCCAGCCAACACGCCACTGTGGTCTTACCTTCGGACGGTGACGCGCTCGTCACCAACAAGGTGCGGAAGGGTTGATCCGGCGACATGAAAGACAGGTTCGTGCGCACGCCGCGCGCGGCTTCGGAGATGGCGCTGGTCGGGTCCTCGTGGACGATCCACTCCGCGCGGTCGAGCGCCTCACGCTTGACCCGGCGCTCTCGCCGCGCGCGGCTGCCGCCATAGCCGTAAGAACCGTTAGAGCGGCCGAGGCGCGGCAAGAGCCCGAGGAAGGTCATCCCCAAGTCCTGCTCGATGTCTGTGGGAGATTTTACGCTCTGGTCGAACATCTCGCGGGCGAAGGCTCCAAATAGGCCCAATGCCAGCCCGCCGATCAATCCAATCGCCATGTTCAAGGGCACGCGCGGGCTGACCGGTGCTTTTGGAACCAGCGGTGGATCGATGGTCTGGATGTTGTTGAAGCGCATGATGCTGGTCAGATCGCTCTCTTTGCTACGCTCGATGACGAGCGAGTAGAGCTTTTCTGTTTGAGTCTTGCTGCGCTCGAGGCGGCGGTACTCTACTTCCAAGCCCCCGAGCTCCTGCGCCCTTTGGTTGGCTTGGTCGAGCAGCGTCGCCAGGCCGTTTTCCTCCCGTTCGACGGTCGACAGCTCGCGCTGGGCGGCTTGCCTGACGTTCTCGATTTCTCGCGTCAGCGCTTCATGCGCAGAAGCGACACGCGCGATGGTCGACGCGACCATCGGGTGCGCCTCCCCCCTGCCAGAGGCGATCATCGAATCGCGCTCGGCCTGGGCTGTCAGCAGGGAGTCTCGCAGCCCCTGCAGGGTAGAGTCTCGCAAGAGCAGGTAGTTGGAAAGATCGAGACCCCCGGCGTCGGTACTGATCTTCGACAACTCTTCGGCTTGGGCCGCCACTTGGGTGCGCCGCACGCGCACCGCGGTCAGCGCCGCGCTGAGCTGCTGCATCTCTTGACGCAACATGTTCGACTGGTCATCGAGCGACACCGACAGGATGCGCTTGTCGGTCTTGTACTCTTGCAGAGCATCTTCAGAGCCTTCCAGCTCCTGTTTGAGCTTGTCGACCTGCCCTCGCAGCCAGTCCGCTGCGGTGTTGGACGAATCGAGCGCTACATCGACGTTTCGATCCATGTACACGCCGACCAGCGTCGCCAGAATCTGCCGTGCTCGCTCGGGGCTTGGGTCGGTGAACGACACCGTGACCAACCTGCTTTCCCTGACCGGCTCGACACTGAGGCGCCCACGCACGATGGCCGCCGCCCCCTGGACCGCGTCTTCGACGTTCCCCTGCGGGGGCTGGGCGCTGGCCGGAGGCGGCGGATCTTTCGGGCTGAGGCCCATCAAGAAGCTGACGTCGCGGTGCAACGCCAGCCGGCGCACCGTCTCTTCGGACACCGTACGGCTCTCGATGATCTGGAACTGCGTTTTGTAATACTCGGCGTTGGCCCAGTAAGAGTTGGCGCCCACGTCAACGATGGCTTGCACGTCCTGGCCGAGAGGCTTCGGCGGCTTCGGGTCAATCTGCAATACGCAGCTCGAGCGGTAGATGCGCTGTTGCCCGGCGGTGTAGAAGGCGGCGAGGATGACCGCGGAGGCCGTGAGGGTGAGCACCCATACCCAACGCTTGCGCAGCGTCTTCCAGGCCTCGAGCAACACCTTCGAAGCGTCCTGCCAAGGAGAACGTGGCGGCGGGCGAGCGGGGGCGGCATTATTGGGCGTCGTCATGAACTTGTCGGGCTTCTAGCGTTTCGTTGCACGAGGGGGGGGTCGCATTCATCTTGCACAGGCACAGCCCGCTTATTTGGCGCCAAATCCTCCCAGAAACTCGCCCGTAGGGCCTGGTTTCAGTTACTATTCGGTCGGCCGATGTTGAGTCTGACGCGAACGAGAGCATGCGCCTATACGCTCACCTTGGCCCTCGTGTTGAGTGTGCTGGGCAACGGCGCCATAGATTTGCCGGTCCTCGCCGCCTACGTGGCGCTGGTCATCGGAAGCGGGTTGCTGGCGAGCTCGCTCGGCCAGGGCCCTAGTGCGGGGGGCCTCTTGCCGCGTGAGGCGGTGGGCGCCAGCGTGTTTTTCGGCTTGGCCTTGTTTTGCCTGCTGCAAGCGCTGCCCGTGCCCCTCGGCTGGTTGCAGCAAGTGGCAGCGTCCAACGGCGACATTTGGTCGCGTTCGGTCAAGCCTTTCGGACTGCCCGCGCCGGAGTTTGTGAGCGTATCACTGGCACCCCGCCGCACTCTCATCGAGGCGGTGCAGGTGGCTAGTTATGGCGTCGTGTTCGCGGTCTCCGCTCGGCTGAGCCGCAAGCTCGGGCTGCGCTGGCTCACCCTGTTGGCGTTCGGAAGCGCGCTCGCGCTGGCTCTGGTGACCGCGGCTCACCAGGTGGTAGGCGCGGAGCGGTTGTATGGGTTGTATCGGCCGATGGAGCCTTACAACGTCGCGCCTCTGCTCAACCTCAATAACCGCGCGGGGTACCTGAACCTCGGCTTTTTCTGCGGCCTTGGCTTGCTGTTTCGCACCGGGGCTCGGCCACTCGCCGTCTTGATCGGCTTCGGCCTGGCATTTCTGGCGGCCGAGGTTCTGTTATGCGAGTCCGTGGGTGGGACCGGGTCCCTGGCGCTGGGGTTGTTGCTGGTGCTGGCGTTGCCCCGCGGCGGAACGCGCCCGGGCAATTCGCTCGAGCTGAGCCGGCCCGTGCAGGCTGGGATTCTGATCTTGATTGGCTTGGGTGCGACGTTCATGGCACTGGCCGCGCGCCATACCGAGCTGGGCTTGAATGACCGGTCTATCGAGAAAATCGACCTAATTGCCAGGTCTTGGCGTTTGGCGCTGGACCATTTTTGGCTCGGCGTCGGTCGCGGCGCGTTCGGGGCGGTGTTCACGGCGTACCAGGCACCGGGGCCGCATTTCATCTTCGAGCACGCGGAGAATTTCCCGCTGCAGTGGGCGGCCGAGTGGGGTGTGCCCGTCACCGTGATCGCGCTGCTGAGCCTGGCTTGGGTGGTGAAGCCCACGCTCAGCCGGCGCACGCTCGGCAGCCCGACCCGCCGCTGCGCGCTGGTCGGCTGCGGCGTGTTGTTGTTGCAGAACTTGGTGGACCTGGGCCTGGAGATTCCGGCGGTGTCGGCCCTGTTGTGTTGCGTACTGGGCGCGCTGTGCGGCGCCGCCGCGGATGCACAGCAGTCCGCTAACGCCAAGGAGCGCCGGCCCCTGCTCTGGGCGGGCTCCGCGCTAACGGGCGTGTGCCTCGTGCTGGCGCTCACGCTGGGCATCGAGTCGCCCGGTCGCATGCGCCGCGAGCTCTACACGCAGCTGTCGGCGTCGCGGCCAGCGCCCACCCCCGCATTCTGGGCGGCGCTGCGCGGCGCCGTCGAAGCCTACCCCGCGGATCCTTACTTCCCTCTCCTCGGTTCCTCGGCAGCGTTGGCGGCCGGTCAAAATGCCATCCCTTGGATCTCGCGCGCGCTCGAACGCAAGCCCACGAGCGCGCAAGCCCATCTGCAGCTCGGACGCATTTTGCAAGCTCGCGGCGCCAGCTCGCAGGCGGGCGGTGCATTGCGGCGTGCCATCGAGCTGGAGCCCGAACAGCTATGGGCAGTGCTTCGCCTGGGCAAGGAGTGGCATTGGTCAACCGCGGCGATGGAAGGCGCCGCGCCAGACGGCGCGGCGGGAGCCACGTACGTGTACCGTTTGGCGGGACAGACCGAGGCTGTCGGAGAGCGTTTGCGTCTGCTCGAGCAAGCGGTTAGGCGCGACCCGACGCTGGCCGACGCACACTACCAGCTGGCCTACGAGCTCGTGCAGGACCTGGCTCGCAAGCAGGCGGGCAGCGCGTGCGCCGATCAGCGAGACAGCTGCCTGGCTCGCGCGGCGGATCATGCCAAACGCGGGCACAAACCTGGGGACGCGCGCACCGGCATCCTGCAAGCGCGCATCCTCGTGGAACAAGGTCGCCCCCTCGAAGCCGAGGACCATTTGGCCAACACCTGCGAGCACGTCCCGGGTGACCCGAGCTGCGGAGACGCGCTGGTGGCCCAAGCTCTGGCCAATGACAGCCCGCGGCTGAGCGCGGCCGTCAAGGGCCTGGTGGCCACCGCCTGCAGCAACCGTGAGCGCTGCGGTCAAACCCACCTGCACTTGGGCCACAAGTTCGCCAACGCGGGACAGTTGCACATTGCGCTCAGCCATTACCGGCATGCGGCTGAAGAAATACCTTCAGCCGAGGTCTGGCACACCTTGGCCATGACTGCCGAACGGCTCGGGCAAGAGGCCGTCGCCGCCGATGCTCGGCGCCGCAAGGGCCTGCTCGAAGCGGTCGACGCGCGGCTCCCCGTCCCGCCACCGGTTAGAGCCGCAGAGCCCAGCCCCCACCCCGCACCGCTCGATCAGAAGCCCGCCGAATCGAACAATGCCGCCCAATCGCTGGGCGAGGGTTCGCCGTGACAGGTCCCGTAGGTCGGGAAGCCCGCTGGCAAAGGCCTTACGCACGGCTTATACTGAACGTTCAATGCAGCACCTCGTGTTCGAGTCGGTCGAGAGCTTAAATCAAGGCGCGTTTGCCGAGTTTGTTGCCCAGCGCGAACGGGCCGGTGACACGAGCCACTGCGAGCTTTTGAACGGGAGAGTCGTCATGAACCCCCCGGCCGGGTATCCACACGGGAAGATCGGGAGCACCCTTCAACTCTTGTTAGGAAACTTTGCGCTCGAACAGAAGCGCGGCGACGTCTTCGATTCCAGCCAAGGTTTCGAGCTGCCGTCGGGTGATACGGTGGCGCCAGATCATAGCTTCGTTTCGCGAGAACGCTGGGAAGCCGCCCCACCTCCCGAGCACGGGCAGTGCCTCCGCGTCGTACCGGACCTGATCGTGGAAGTCCTTTCGCCACGCACTGCGTCGCGTGATCGCGGCGAGAAGAAGGCCATCTATGAGCGGAACGGTGTGCTCGAATATTGGTTGGTGGATCCCCTGACAAAAACCCTGACCGTGTTCCTGCTGGCAAAGGGCCGGTTTGATCACGGCCACACTTACACGGAGAGTGAACGCTACGGTTCGCGAACGTTCCCGGGTCTCGAGCTCGGCGTGGGCGGGCTCTTTCCCTGAGGGAACAGCGCCGCCCAGTCGCTGGGCAAGCGCGCGCCGTGGTGCCACAGCCACGGATGGCCCCATCGGCTGATGAGCGCCAGCATCGCCGAGCCAGCGCCGCGCGCCAATGAGTCATTGAGCATGTGGGCGGCGACGGGGGCGAGCGCGGTACCGTCGAGACGAGGGATCACCGAACGTGCAAACCGCGCACAGGCGTGACCGACGGGATCAGCGGGCAAAGCATCGAGCGCCGCCGAAAAAAAAGAGTCTTGAATGAGCTCGTCGCCGACCGCCAGCGTGTAACGCGCCGCACGGCCCAACCCACAGAGCACCAGGTGTTGCGCCAGTTGCGACGGATGAATGTGCTGGTGCGCGACCCAGCGGGCCAGCTCTTCGAGTCTTGGCAGCGCGTCGCCCACAGCGTGATCGGAAACGAGCTTCCCAATCAGGTGCGCCGCGGTGTCGTATGGATGGGCGATGTAGAGCGGCACGCCGATCAAGCTGTCGTCCCGAGACGCTCGCCGAAAAACGGCTTTGGTGGACAGGCGATAGCGACACGAACTGAACAGGCGCCGGTGTAGGTCAACCGTTAGCCCTTTGGGCGAGCGCATTGCCACCTCAATCGAGCCGGGTGCAATACTGTGGGGGCGAAAGCCGGCCGCCATCAATCCTTCGATGGCTTGCCCGAACTGATGCTCCGGCACCAAGACATCGACATCCGACATGAGCCGCTCGGCGGCGTCAGCGTACAGCACTTGTTGGAACAACACGCCCTTGAGCGGCATGACCGGGATGCCCCGAGCACCGAGCGCCCGAGCCGCGTCGCGCAAGATCTCCCTCGCCAACACTGCGATAGTAAAGCGCCGCCGCAGCGCCGCGGCATCCTTGGCCGACACGGCTCTTTCTAACATTCGTGGCAAGCAGCTGCTAGGGCTAGCCGAGCGGTGAAAAGCTGGAGCAGCAATGCCACACCGACAGTAGAGAGCGACAGGTAGGGCAACGTAGGCCGAGCCCCCGCGGTCGGATGGAACGTGACGGGCCTCCATCCCGAACAGGGATGCTCCGCCGTGGGTAACCACGGCTGGGTAGCTTGACGTGTAGACCTAGTCCGGTATGGTGGGAAACTATCGTCAACCCTCGTCGTCGGGTCGCCGCCATACATGCGTCAACAGGGCAATTCACCTTCGCCCTTTCTCACCGCTCTGCGTACAACCGAAGCGTGGCAGGCAAGGGTTTGGTTTGCTGGGATTCAATTCACCTTTGAAGGGCCTCGGACGCTTTTGCTGCATCTATCTCAGTCGCCGCTGGCAGTGGCGATCGCAGAAGCCAGGGTGGTAAACGCCACGGCGCCGCAGCCCGCTCGTCCTGATCTACATCATCTACCCTCCTTTGCCCGCATGACGTGTCGGGTGTCTTCCGCTCACGGCGAGGACTGGGTGGGCTCAAACTGCTCCCTGGGTCCTCGCGGCGTCGTTTGGCAATGGGAGCAGGACACGGGGTTTGCCGTCACCCAGCAGGCGCGGGCCCACTGGCGGCTCGGGCCGCCAGGCTGGGAAGGGAAGGCGATTCTATCGCCGGACCCGCGGGCCGCAGATGGCTTGCTGACGGCGCTGGCGTCGGCGTTGCTGCATCGGGCCGGAGGAGCGATCCTGCACGCAGCGAGCGTCGCTCTTCCCATCGGCGTGGTAGCGTTCGTAGGTCCTTCGGGAGCGGGAAAAAGCACCGCGTGTCAGCACGTGAGTGAGGCTCGGCCATTCTCGGTGGATCGCCTCGCCGTCGTCCCGAGCGCGAGCGATGGCTGGATGGCCTATCCCATGCCCGGCGGCACGCCCTCCGAGTCCGACTCGCTGGGAGGCGCCGCGAGTGGTGTGCCGCTCTGCGCCGTGCTAAGGATTCGCCACGCCAGTCGGGGCTGTTGGATTGAGAACTGTTCGGCGAGTCGGGCGGTGGCTCTGCTTCGACAGTCGGCATTTCACGCGGGCCAAGACCCGGGAGCGGAGCTCGAATTATTGGCAATACTTGAGCGCCTGGCCGGCCGCTTTCCGGTCGCCACTCTGCATTTGAGCCTGGGCACTTCGCTCGGCCCGGTGTTGAGACGTTGGTTGTATGACAGAGACGCTCGAGTGAGCGAATCACTTGGGGCGTGAGTTAGGATGCAGAGGGGACTATCGCCGCGCTTGATTCGCTCACCTATATCCGGAGGCCTGAAGGACATGACGTCTGATACCGAGCGATGGTCATTTGCAAAGTTTCGACAATCGGAGCGCACTGCGAGCCGGATCATCGAAGGTAAGGCGATTGTCATTGCCATTGACCACAACCAACTGCACGTACTCAACAGCGTAGCCACCCGAGTATGGCAGCTTTTAGACGGCCGCTTCGCGCACGAGATCGTAGCTGCCATCGTTGGCGAATTTGAGGTCGAGCCAGCAAAGGCCCAGCGTGACGTGGAGCGTTTCTTAGCGGAACTATTGGCGACCGGCGCCCTGCAAATCGACGAGCAGCCTAGGGCACACGAACGATGACGGCCGATTCGATACGGACTGACTCTGGAATGGCGAGCGTCGATCCCGTGGTCATGCATGGCCCGAGGTTGGGCGAAGGGGCCGCGTTAGCTCGTCCGTACCGCTTTAAGCTAAGTGCGGCGCATCGTCTGGCCACCTATGTGGCACACTCGGGTGCTGCCTATAGCGCGATGGTCGAGATCGCCGATCGCTGCAACGAGGCCTGCGTGCACTGCTATCAGGTCCAGGGCCAGAAAGGTGAGCTTGCCACGGCGGAGTGGGAGCGCATCTTCGAAGAGCTCGCCGCGATGGGTGTCATGTTTCTGACCATTTCCGGCGGGGAACCCACGCTACGCAAGGATTTTTTGCAGCTGGTCCGCCATGCCCGTCGGCTGCGCTTTGCCGTGAAGATTTATTCCAATGCTCTGAACATCACGGAGACCATGGCGGCGGAGTTCGGGCACCTCGCGGTGCAAGAGGTGCAAATCAGCCTGTATTCGCATCGACCGGAGGGGCACGACTCGGTGACGCGAGTGCCAGGGTCTTTCCACCAAGTCGTCGCGGCGGTGGGCTATTTGCGCCGCGCGGGCGTGCACGTGGTGCTAAAAACGCCGCTCATGCGCTCGAACGTGCACGAGTTTCGGGAGTACATCGAATTCGTGAGTAGTCTCGATGCGGAGTATACGCTCGACCCCCAGCTCAGCGGGCGTGAGGACGGAGACTTGAGTCCCCTCGCCTTGTCCATCGATCAGAAGAGCTATTTCGCATTGCAGAGCGACCCGCGGCTCGCGCGTCCCAAGGTGTCGGCAGCGCCGCCGCGGGCCCTGAATGAGAGGCCGTGCGGGGCGTGCGCCGGGAATGTGCATGTCGAAGCCAACGGGGAGATGCGCCCCTGCACGCAGTGGTCGGTGGCCACGGGCCACGCGCTCGCAGACGGAGTGGCCAACGCGTTTCGCGACAACGAAGTGGCCAACACCATTCGCGGTCTGACCTGGGAGACCCTGGCGGGCTGTCGCGTCTGCGACTTACGCGAGTACTGCAAACGCTGCTTCGCGGATGCGGAGCGCGAGGTCGGCAGCGCACTCTTACCCTACCCGAGCGCCTGTCGAACGGCGTGCTGGCACTACCAAATGCGTGAAGGTGTGCCCCCCGACATCGTGGACGATCGTCTGGCGCCGGCCGTCGGCAAGCCGGACGCACCCTCAGTCGGGCCATATCGGCGCATTTCCGAGCATCGCTTCCGCGCCGAAACCATACAGTTCAACCCGGCCGACGAGGCTCTCCGCACCGCGTCCCCGTGGCTGCGCGGCGCTCCACCGACTTCGGCATCTTTCGCCGCAACGGGGCAACTCTTGCAGATCCGCCGCTCCAAAGACAAACCCCTTAATGAACCCGCAGATGAACCGTTGGCAAGGTCTGCAGAGCCGGCAGCATTGAGCGTGCTAACTCTGCCGTGAGGGGTTCAGGCGAAACGAGTGACCGAATCGGCGCGCTCTGTTCCCGCACTTTCCAGTGAACGATCCATCTTAGATAGGAATATGGCATGGGTAACTTCGGAAGACGCTTCTGGAACGTTTGGGTCTTCGCGGGACTTTGCACAGGCGCTCTGTGGGGCTGCGGCGGAGCAGACACCATCGAGATTATCGACGGCGACGGCGGTTCGGGTGGCGGCAACGAGGCGAGTTGCGAAGTCGCATTCGTGACACCCGCGGAGACCGGGGCCGGCACAATCAGCCTCGGCGGCGGCGACGACGTCGACGGGGAAGCGTGTGGGGCCGCGTTCACGACCCGCGTGATCGTTTCGAGCACCGCGAGCAGCGTCCGACTGCTGGTCAACGACACTAGTGTCGGTTCGAAAGACGTCGCTAACCTGACGAGCGTTTTTGACGGGATCGTCTTCGGCAATCGAGGGGAGACCGCCAACGGTCTGCGGGTCGTGGCCACGATGCCGGATGGCCGAACCTGCGAGGCGAGCTCCGCAGACATTTTTGTCGACTGCGACGGGCCGGCTTGCACGCTCGAGAGCTCCGTGGCCGGGCCATATCTGAACGGCACGCACGATCTCGATGCGGCAGTCGCCGGCCTGCAAACCACCTTTACTGTCGCCACGGAAGCCGAGCATGTGGGCCAGTCCGTACGGCTCGCGCTCGACGGAAATCTGGGAGCCGCATCGAGTGCACGGGTGGAGAACGACGGCGGCGAGGGTCGCGCCAGCTTCGAAAGCGTGACACTCGAGGAAGGCCTGGTGCGCGTTCAGGCCCAGTGCCAAGATGCTGAAGGCAACGTCACGTTCTCCACACCCGCCGAGTGGATTGTGGATATGAGGCCATGTGGCCTCACGGTCAGCGTGGCGGATGAGGCCGATCCCGTAACACCAGCGTTGGACACAGACGGCGCGCTGGCGGCCATTCAAGTGAGTGCGAGCGGTGAGGTGACTGGCGACGGGTGCACCGTGGTGCGTGCTGGCCTGTGCGGCCCGGTCCTGACGAACGAGGCCAGCCCTGGCAGCAACGGAAGCTTTGCGCTGACCTTGACGCTGGACGACAGCGCCACCGCGAGCCTAGATGTCTGCGTGGAGGTCGAAGACGACGCCGGCAACGTGCAGCGGAACGAACTCGCAGTGAATGTGAGGGTCGATTCGCCCGCAGTCAGCATCGTGAGTCCGGTGGCAGATACTCTATACAATTCGTCGGGCATCGACGCCATCCAGGACCTGGACCTCACGAGCGGCACGTGTGAGGCGGACGTCAGCGTGGACTGCACGGACGTGGACCAAGACGTTGAACTGCTGGCGGGCACTAGCTCCCTCGGCACGGCGCCCTGCGTCGAGCAAGCCGGCCTGAGCCAGCCCTACCGGGGACGGGCAACCTTTGCGAGCGTAAGCCTGGCGTCACGCAATGATGGGAGCAACACGAGCCTGAGCGCGCGCCAAACCGTGGCCGGTCTCGTCGGCACGTCTGACCCCGTCGTGGTGCAGGCCGACTGTCAAGCACCTCAGCTCGGCTTCAGCGCTCCAACCTGTGGGGGCCAGCTGGCACTGGAGGGGAATGACGCCGATCCGCAAACGGATGGCTTACAGTTTACGGTGAGTGTCCTCAACGGCGGCGTGCCGGCCGTGACGCTGGCCCTGACCCGCGACGGAGCGAGCACGACGTTCGAGGTCGCCGGCAACGAAACATCCACGCAGTTCGTCGATATCACGCTGGGAGGTGTTGGTGACATCGAGCTCGAAGCCTGCGCTACAGACGCTCAGGGCAATTCGGGCTGCACCCTTCCGTGCAGCGTGAGCATCGTGGATCAGCCGCTCGTGACGATCGCTACGCCGCCCCCCCTCGCAACGCTGACTTCGGCGGACGACTGTGGCGTGGCATCGGGTCTACAGGTCACCGTTGCCGGAACCACTGATGCGATTGATGGCAGCACCGCGCTCGTGACGCTCGGCGGGGGAACCCCCGAGACCGTCTCGGTGGCGAGTGGTGCCTGGAGCGCGTGCGTGGATGCGCCCGACGGCGTGAGCCAGACCTTGACGGTGACGGTCACCGATACCGTCAAGGGCCCCCCCGGCGGCACGCAATCGATTACTGTCACGGTGGATACCCAGCCCCCAACGCAGTCGATTGCAGCTCCGATACTCCTGGGCATCGAAGGGCGTCGTGAAGGGACGGCCCGCCTGCGTTGGGACGCCGTTCCGGACGCAGGCGGCGGACCACTCTCGGCATACCAGTTGCGCTGCGCATCGGCGGCAATCGACGACGAGGTCGAATGGGCCGCGGCGAGCTCGCACACCGTCGGCATTGCCACGCCGGCGACCAGCGGCAACGAAGAAGCCGTGATCGGCGGTTTCAGGGTGGGCACCTCCGTGTTCTGCGCCATGCGCGGCGAAGACGTGGCGGGAGCGCTGACGCCACTGCCCGTCAATCCGAGCGTAGAAGTCGCCGTGCCCTTCTTTCTCCAAGAGTTCACCAGTATCTTTGATTCGGCCAACACGAACCTGTCGCTCGCGCCCCTAGGCGACATCAACGGCGATGGCGTCGAAGACATGATCGCGGGGCTGGCCAACGCTGGCGCGCGGGTATTCTTTGGAAGCGCGGGCCTCGACACGGCGCCTGACGTCGAAATCACGGGCATCGCAGGAGGCCTGGGGGCGGTAGTTGCGGGGTTGGGCGACGTCAATGGCGACGCCCGTCCTGATTTCGCGGTCACTGCACGCAACTTGAACGGCAGTGCCGGCAGCGTGTTTGTCTTCTTCGGTCGGGCACAGGCCGATCCGTGGCCCGCGTCCATCACCGTGGCGGGTAGCCCCGGCTGCGGTGCCGATTTGTGTTTCCACGGCTCGCTGGGCGCTTCGTTTTTCGGCTGGGATGTAACTAGTGCGAACTTCGACGCTACCGGCCCCCAGGATATCGTCATTGCGGCACGTACCCATGCCACCGTGGGCCGCGTGTACGTGATCCTTGGCGGGCCGCAGCTCGACGTCGCGCCGGGTACGATCTTCGCTGTCCCCAACGCCGATCCCAGTGCTGATCTAGACGGCTTCATCGTCGAGGCGCCCCCCGGGTCGGATGATTTCGGCGTTGCGGTGACAGCAACCGGAGCGGGCAATGTTCCAGGTACTGACCTCATGATCGGCGCGAGTGCTGGCAATCCAGCGGTGCTGTATTTCTTGCCCGGTCAGGCTCACCCCGGAGGGGCAAACAATCTGGTCGCGATCGCGACCACGGTTCAGGTCGACACCGGCGTGCAACTCGATTTCGGCGCTCCCGTTCGGGGGATCGGCGACTTCGATGGTGATGGCTTCGAGGACGTCGCGGTCGGGGGCAGTTTCTCTGTTGGAGGCATCTGCAGCGTGTACCTGGGTGACACCGGGGGGTTCAGCAACGCCCCAGGGTCAGTGCTGGACTTCACGAACGACACGGGGATCGACAATGACTGGGCCGTGTTTGTCGCCACCGGCTTTCATGACGCTTTGGGCCTGATTGGCGACCTGGACAGTGACGGGCTAGGCGATCTGGTCGTCGGTTCGCTCGCGACGGGAAGTGCCGATCTGTTCTACGGTCAAGTGGACGGCGACGCGCGACAACGTTCCAGCGCCGACTTCAGTCTGGTGGCCGAGACCACGGGTCAAATGGTTCCCAACTTCGTGGGCGACATCAATGGCGATGGTTTTGATGATCTCGCCATCGTTGACTCAGGATCTGGTGTAACGGACAAACTCATCTTACTGTACTAACTCCTGTGCATGATTTACTGAAAAACTCAGGGGCTGCGGGGACTAGACGGCGGAAACAAATCTGTCGATTTCCATCCTTCTTACGCAGCGCCTAAGGCTCTCATTCAAAAAAGATCCAAGGCACATGTAGGAACACATGCAGGAAACAGACTCTTCAGGTGACACACCACCCACGGCACAGCCAAAGCGCAAGCCGTACGAAGCCCCCGCCATCGAGGAGACGTCGGAATTCGAGACGTTATCATTGGCTTGCGGCAAGCAAAACCCCGTACTTTGTTACGGTCTAACGTACGCGAACAGCTAAATCGTGTGGCCGAAAAAAATTCGGCACTCCGCGCTGTCCGGCTTGGCAAAAACTCTGGTTCGCCGGCACGCTGGGGCGGCGGCTCGAGCCGGTCGTGGCCTGAGCTAGCGCGAGCTCAGCGGATTGATTTGCTTTCTCACCCATTGCCCAGCGAGGGCCAGTGAGTCGTAAGCTTGGTGCTCCGTCACCTCCAGCGCCCGCAAACAAGCGAAGCTCAGGCGCTCCCTCGGGGAAAGAGCTGGCGCGGCTTCGTATCCCATCGTGGCAAGCTGCCGCCGAGCCACCCAGCCGGCATACCGTACGATGGGCGAGCGCGGGTGTGTACGCCAGCGCCCAAGGGGCTGGCGGTCGAAGCGAGCGCTGACATCCTGGAACGCGGAGTTTTCCCGCCAGGCGGTGGCGCCGTGGGCTCGGCTGCGTTGAAACTGCAGCTCGGGGACTGAGCTATCGAACTCGATGCCGAGCCAGGCTCCCAGTTTTTGTAGCGTAGCCGTTGGCGCACTGATCAAGTCTTCGAAGCGCAGCATGTACAAACGCGGATGGCCCTCGAGCTCGTGCCAGAGTTGCACCATCTCACACCAGTTGCGCAGGTAGAACTCGACCCCCCCACCCGTGCGATGAAAGTAGGACAGCGCCGCATCGCGCGGATCACGCAACAATAGCAGACAGCGCAGCTCGGTTTGGCCGAGCGTCGAGCGCAAAAGCTCCGGACCCATGAGCAACTTGTGGCCGATCCATCGGTCCTGGTCAGACGCAAGCTCACCCATCACGAGCTGGTGCAACTGGTCGATGGTAGCGAAGCCGTCGAGCTTCACGAGCACCGGATGGCGAACTCTCAGAAACTGGTCGCGAACCACCGCCAGCGCAATCCGGCGCTCAATTTGCGACAGCGTACCGTCCCACGCTTTGCGCAATCGGCTCAGCGCGTCGGTAAAGGCAGGGAAATAATCGGTCAGAAAATGGACACGCGGCTGAGCCCCAAGCAACGTCGCCAGCAAAGTAGTCCCACTGCGCGGCAAGCCCACGATGACCAAACGCTGAAGATCTTGCCGCGGCGGCCGCATCACCATCACCCTAATGCTCGGCCCGAGCCCCCGCAACGGGGCGCCTGGGGCGCGGAGCTTGGCAAGCGCTCGCTGGATCTTTCCACGCGCCACCTTCGATAGCAGGGGTTTCGACGCCGCAGCATTCATCCACACAAATTTCGCTCAAACCGGCGGAGAGGTAGCCGAGAGCTTCTAGCGCAGCGAACACGCAACCCGCGCTTTGTGCGGGCGCCTGCTCAAGCGTGCTCACCGTGACCTCTGGATGTTCGGACGGCTCATACGGATCATCCACGCCCGTGAACGCCGTGAGCTCACTCGCTCGGGCCTTGGCATACATGCCCTTGACGTCCCGGCGCTCGCACGCCTCGATGGGACAATGCACGTGCACTTCCACGAAGGCCCCGACTTGCTCGCGTGCTTGGCGCCGGGCCTCTGCGTACGGGCTCACCGCGGCCACGATCACCACGACGCCGTTGCGCGTGAGCAGGTGCGCCATGGCGCCGATGCGCCGCACATGACGTCGCGGGTCGGCCCGACTAAAGCCGAGCTCCGCCGACAGCTGGCGCCGTACAGTGTCTCCGTCCAGTACCTCCACGCTCCCCCCCCCGCTCGAGTAGCGCCGGCAGGAGGTGTTGGGCAATCGTCGTTTTGCCCGCGCAAGGCAGCCCGGTGAGCCAGACCGTAACACCGCGGATAGATTGCACCGGTCGCGATCTTGGGGCGGCCCCAGAGGTCCGTCCAGCATAATACTGTCGAGCGGCCTCGCCTCCCCCCACTCCAAAGACGAATCGTGCCCTCCTCCAACACCGACGAGCTATCTGCCCGCATGATCGTCGAGCTCTTGCGCTCGGGGGAGACCGTTCAGTTCAACGCGCGGGGGCTGAGCATGTGGCCTGCCATCACGTCGAAGTCGCGCATCCTGGTGCAGCCGTGTCTACCGGCCGAGCTTCGGGTTGGGCAAATTGCCGCCTTCGAGCGCGATGGGCGCATCGTCGTGCATCGGGTCGAACGCGTGAGCCACGCCGGCGTCCACTTCTCGGGCGATACGCTCGAACGTGGCGATGGCTGCATCGCCAACGAAAACGTGCTCGGCCGGGCCACCATTTTGGCACGCCGCCCCCTCGTTTGGCAGCTCCCTCAGTGGGCGCATGCGCGCCTGATCTGGCGCCTGCTTCGACGTCGGCTCACGCGCCGCCTTCGGCGCTAGTGCCTCGAGGGTACTCGCCGTATCAGGCGTTCGGGACTTCGCCCTGATCGATCATCCGCTGGGCGACCACCTGGGAATCGAAGGTCAGCTCACCCGCCTCGAGGGCCAGGCGCAACCGCTCGACTTTGGCGCGGTCCACGGCAGGCCCCGCGACCCATGAGGGGTCCTCGACCGGGGCTGGCACGCGAGCCGCTCGGAGGCACACGCTCGAGACGGTGGCGTCACGCAGTTGCTGGGGCTGCTGTGCCACACGGGCTGCCTGCTTAGTGTTGTTTGCCTTCATCGGATTCCTCCACTCACCTCGGGGGATGACTTACCCACACCCGCTATCGGCTCTGCTGGAACAACCTTGAGCAAAAAAGCGACAGCGTCAGGACAATCACGCCGAGAGACACCCTATCTCTCACTACGGCCGGCGGCCGCATGACATGAGCCATGGGATAGCACAGGTTCGCGCCCACGCCGCGATTTTCGCGAGGTGTTCCCTTGTGATACGCGACGCGGAGGACCGGAAGGGAACGGTATTACGCGGCGCGCGGCGCGATGCGCTTGCGCTTCATCATCTCGACCAAGGTGGTGCGGTTCAGCTTCAGCAGGTTGGCGGCCCTGTTCTTGTTCCAACCCGTCCGATCGAGGGCCTGCCGGATCAGGTCGTTTTCGTATGATTCGACGGCGGCACGAAGATCAATGCCGGTGTCGGGGAGCTTGGGAGAGTGGCGCCCAGGGTTGCCGAGGCCGCGCACACGCACCGGAAAATCGGTGGGCTCGATGCGATCGCCGCCGCACAAGAGCATCGCCCGCTCGATCGTGTTCTCCAGCTCACGCACGTTGCCCGGCCAAGCATATTCGGTGAGCAGCTGCATCGCAGCGCGAGAAATCTGATTGACCTGGCGCCCCGATTTCTCGCGAGCCACCGTCATGAAATGTTCGACCAGCTCTGGGATGTCGCCCGCGCGACGCTTGAGCTCAGGCACGTGCAGCATGATCACGTTCAGGCGATAGTAGAGATCTTGCCGGAATTTCCCCTCGTTGACCGCCTGCTCGAGGTCCATGTTCGTGGCGGCCACGACGCGCACATCGGCCTTGAGCACGCGCGTGTCCCCCACCGGCGAGTATTCCCGAGCTTGCAACACTCGAAGCAACTTCACCTGCAGCCCGAGCGATAGCTCGGCAATCTCATCCAGAAACAGAGTGCCCTTCTCGGCGCTGCCAATCGTCCCGAGCTTGTTCTGGTGCGCGCCGGTGAAAGCTCCGCGCGCATGACCGAACAGCTCGCTCTCGAGCAAGGTCTCCGGGATGGCTCCGCAGTTGACCGCAACGAACGGCCCCCCGCCGCGCGGGCTCTGCGCGTGCACGGCGCGCGCCACTAGCTCCTTGCCGGTGCCGCTTTCACCGGTGATGAGCACGGTGCAGTCCGTGTCCGCAACGCGATCGACGACCGCGAACACATCCATGAGCATCGCGGACGAGCCGACGACACCCTGCATGCTGGCTGGGCGCGCTCGAGCCCCACTTTCTCCGTCCCCAGCTGCGCCGCCGCCCGGCAGCGCCCGCGATGACCCCCGCTCGGCAGAGCCGGGCAGAAGCGGCGACGCGAGCGAGGCACCGGCAAGCAGGTCGGCGTGTGAGACTTGGGACAACGAGAAATCCTTCGCTGGGGCTTCGCTGCCAAGGCAGCGAGGCGACTGGGGCTAACCGACTAGCCAGGTGCAAGTCGCAGACCAGATGCATATGCAGCCCGGAGCCACGCCCCTCGGAGCGGCGGCGCACTCGCTTTGCGGCTGGGATACTGCCGTCGCCCCGGTGATTTCCCGTGTTGTTCCAGACTGATACGCTCTGGGGCAGGTCAACGAGGACCTCTGCTCGAGGGTAGGTCCAACCGCCCCTAAAACAGCCAATTCACGCAGCAATCACAGCCATTTGACCGCAATGGGACGTGCCTCACTGGGCCGGGTCTTCGTGGCTCCAGCGGGTCGCCGAGCACCCTGCTCACCCTTGCAGCGCCCTCAGGTGCTGGCAAGCAGGTAGGGCCGACGGGGCCGTCTATCACAGAGCGGACCGCGGCAGTCACCCTCAAGTCATTTCGCTACCGAGGGTGGATGGAATTGACGCCTAGGGGCCCGCGAAGAGGGTCGCCACGATGGCCGGGCCCTGCATGATGGTGGCCCCCACTGGCACGATGAAAAGACCCACCGTGACCAGCACGAGCACCAGAAAACCGGTCACATCGGGCAACTCGCGCTGCGTGGACGCAGGCGACTCGTCGTGGCTCGGCCCGCTCTCAGGCGCCGGAGCGGAGCGGGGGGTCAGCATCGGGGGGAACAGGCGGGAGCGCAGCGTCTCGAGCACGGTGACCTTTGGCAGTAGGGAAAGACTGGAGCGGGCATCCGACGGTGGACGACTTTACAGCCGCGTCGAATGCCCGATGACATAAGTGTGTACTGGTGTGCGATAATGTCAACCAAAGTCTGACATCGTTCCAATTCAGAGCGCTCGATTCGGGAGCGGACTACTTCACCCAGGCGCGAGCGTTGTCGAACAGCTGCATCCAGGGCGAATAGTGGCCCCAGCCTTTGGGGTGCCAGGAGAGCTGCGCGGTCCTGAACACGCGCTCCGGATGCGGCATGGCTATCAGCACGCGACCATCGGCGCTGCTGAGCGCGGTGATCCCGCCCGGCGAGCCATTGGGGTTGGCTGGGTAACGTTCGGTCACGCCGCGCACGTTATCGACGAACCGCAACGCGACTCGGCCCTCCACATCGAGCTCTTCGGGCGTGGCCCCGGCAGACAGCTCCACTCGGCCCTCGCCATGGGACACCACGACCGGCAGCTCGGAGCCGGCCATGCCTCGCAGAAAGATGGACCGCGTCGGTTCGACGCGCACCATGGCCAGACGTGCCTCGAAGCGCTCCGATGCATTTTGAACGAAGCGCGGGAAATGGGCTGCGCCGGGGATCAGCTCCTTGAGCGAGCTCAGCATTTGGCAGCCATTGCACACCGCCAAGCTAAACGTGTTAGGGCGAGCGAAGAATGCTGCGAACTCTTCGCGCACCTGGGCATTGAGCAGAATGGATTTGGCCCAACCCTGGCCCGCGCCGAGCACGTCACCGTAAGAGAAGCCACCGCACGCAGCCAAGCCCACGAACTCGTCCAACTTGCGCCGCCCGGCAAACAGGTCGCTCATGTGCACGTCATGGCAGCGAAAGCCCGCCTGGTGAAAGGCCGCGGCCATTTCGCTCTGACCATTCACGCCCTGTTCGCGCAGGATCGCGACCGACGGCCGCTCTCCCTCGGACCCCGCTGACCGAGACGCGCCGGAACGCGTCGTGAATGCGGCGCGTCCATCCGCCCCGAGCTCCCCGCGCACTTTGGGCTGCATGCCAGGATCATCGACGTCAGCGATGCGTTCGAACTCCTGGCGCGCGCAGTCCGGATTGTCACGGAGCGTTTGCAGCCGATGGCTGGTCTCGGACCACGCCTGTTGCAGGGCCACGCGCGTTTCATCCAAAAGGACGGTCCCGCCCCTGCGAAACACCAGCCGGTCATCACGCCGCAGGCGACCGATGCTGCGCACTGCCGAAGGCGGGTGGTTGGGCAGGCCATGCGCTGCCAACACCGCCAACACCGCTGCGTGGTCAGCACGACGAACCTGGATGACCGCGCCCAACTCCTCGCTGAACAATGCGCCCAGGACCTGACCATCGGTAATGTCCAAAGTGATGTCCAGGCCCGTGTGCGAGGCGAAGGCCATCTCACACAACGTCACGAACAAGCCCCCGTCCGAACGGTCATGGTACGCGAGCAACTGGCCCCGCTCGTTGAGGAGTTGAATGGCCTCGAAGAAGCCGGCGAGCTGCGCAGGGTTCTCGAGGTCTGGAGTGTCGCTGCCGAAGCGTTCGTACACCTGCGCTAGCGCCGAGCCGCCCAGGCGGTCTTGCCCGAAAGACAGGTCGATCAAGATCAGCTCGGTGTCCTCGAGCTCCGTATCGAGCTCCGGCGTCAAGGCCCGGCGCGTGTCAGAGACCGGCGCAAAAGCAGTGATGACGAGGGAGAGCGGCGACACCACGGAGCGGTCGCCGTGGCTCGCGTCTCGCCAGGAGGTGCGCATGCTGAGCGAATCCTTGCCCACCGGGATCGCAATGCCCAGCGCCGGACACAGCTCCATACCCACGGCGGCTACCGCGTCAAACAGCGCTTCATCTTGCCCGGGCTGCCCCGCCGCTGCCATCCAGTTGGCGGAGAGCTTGACGTCACTCAGCCGCGAAACGCCCGCAGAGGCCAGGTTGGTCAACGCTTCAGCCACCGCGAGCCGCGCCGCGGCCACCGGGTTCGCAAGGGCGACCGGCGCGCGTTCACCGAGCGACATGGCTTCACCCGATACGCCGTAATAGTCGGTCAAGGTGAGCGCGGCGTCAGCGACGGGCACCTGCCAGGGGCCCACCATCGAGTCGCGTGAGATGAGCCCAGTCACGCTGCGATCCCCAATCGTGATCAGGAAGCTCTTGTCAGCCACCGCCGGCAAGCACAAGATGCGAAAGGCCGCCTCACGCAGCTCGATGCCCTCGGTACCGAGCTGCAGCTTACGGCGCGCGACGCGGCGCACGTCGCGCTTCAGCTGCGGTGTGTTGCCGAACAGCACCTCGAGTGGCAAGTCGATGGGGACATTGTCGAAGTGCCGATCCGTCACCGTCAAGCGAGGCTCGGCCGTGGCGAACCCCACCCGTGCCACCGGGCAGCGCTCACGCTCTGCGATGCGGCAGAACAAGTCATAACGTTCAGGCTCTATCCCGAGCACGAAGCGCTCCTGCGCCTCGTTGCACCAGATCTCGAGCGGCGAAAGGCCAGGCTCGGCACTCGGCACGTCGCGCAGCTCGATCGTGGCCCCGAGGCCGTGATCATGGACGAGCTCGGGCAAGGCGTTGGCCAAGCCGCCGGCTCCGACGTCATGTACCGAAACGATCGGGCTTTCGACACCCAGCGCCACGCATTGGTCGATCACCTCTTGGCAGCGCCGCTGCATCTCGGGGTTGTCGCGTTGCACCGATGCAAAATCTAGCTCCGCCTGGTTGGATCCCTGATCCTTTGAAGACGCCGCACCACCACCGAGGCCGATCAGAAGCGCGGGCCCGCCCATCACCACGAGCGGGCATCCCGGCGTAAGCGCGGCTTTTTGCACGAGCGGCGGCCGCACATTGCCGAGCCCCCCCGCCAGCATGATGGGTTTGTGGTACCCCTTGCGCTCCGCTCCGCCCGGCCCCGGCAGCGACTGCTCGAAAGTGCGGAAGTAACCCAAGATGCCAGGTCGCCCGAATTCATTATTGAAAGCGGCAGCCCCGAGCGGCCCATCAATCATGATGTCGAGCGCGCTCTTGATGTGAGCCGGGCGACCATAGTCTTCCGTTTCCCAAGGCTGGAGGAAGCCGGGGATACGCAGGTTGGAAACCGAAAAGCCGGTCAACCCCGCTTTGGGCTTGCCGCCCCGCCCGGTCGCGGCCTCGTCACGGATCTCCCCTCCCGACCCGGTGGAGGCCCCCGGAAACGGGGAGATCGCCGTAGGATGATTGTGGGTCTCGCACTTCATGAGAACGTGCACGTCCTCCTCGTGCTCGCGATACTCGAGGTCGAGCGGCGACACCAAAAGGCGGCGTCCAGGCGAGCCCACCATCACCGCCGCGTTGTCGCGGTACGCTGACAATACACCGGCCGGGCTCTGCTCGAAGGTGTTCTGGATCATCCCGAACAACGAGCGCTCCTGCTCCACCCCATCGATGTGGAAACGGCCACGGAAAATCTTGTGGCGGCAGTGCTCGGAGTTGGCCTGCGCAAACATCATGAGCTCGACATCGGTCGGGTTGCGTCCCAGCCGCCAAAAACAGGCGAGCAGGTAATCGATTTCGTCCGAGTCGAGCGCCAGGCCCAGCCGTGTGTTCGCCTTCACGAGGGCCTCACGCCCTTCTTCCATCAGGCCGACCTCCGCACAGGGCCTCGGCGGCGTGTGTGAAAACAGCTTTTCGACCTCCTCCCAACTCTCAAACGAGGATTGCGTCATGGGGTCGAAGAGCACGCCCTTTTGCTCGCTCGTGAGCTTCGGTCCCTCGCCACCCGCGGCCGCGCTGACCAGGGTATAGAGCACACCCCGTTCGATGCGGCGCACCCGAGTGAGGCCGCAAGCCCGAGCAATGTCGGTGGCTTTGGACGCCCAGGGCGACACCGTCCCCAAGCGCGGCCCAATGATGACCTGCTCGCCCCGCGGCACCGGCTCGCGCTCGGCGCGCGGCCCGTAGTCGAGCAGCTCCGCGAGCACCTTCCGCTCGCTAGCGTCCAGGTCGCCGTCCAGCGCAACGAAATGCTGGAGCTCGGCGTGCAGCTCACGCACCCCGGGCAGGCGCGCGAGGAGCCGATCCCGCCGGAAGGGAGAGAGCGCCGGGCAGCCGCGAAGACGAAGCATGACAACCAGTCGGTGCCAACCACCGATCGGGCGCCTTAATCCCTCAATCAGCCGACGAGAGCAAGCACGATGAACGTCGCCGCCATGCGGCCGGTGACCCAGCTGCGGGGATCAACTGCTGCGGCGGAAGGAAGGCAGGGCGAATAGCGGATGATCGTCGCCCTCGACGTCGTCCTCTCCTTCACCGTCTACGGTCAGCGCCTCGCTCAGGAGCTGCTCGAGTAAGCCCAACAGGTCATGGCTGAACCCCTCGTGAGCGGCCATTCCGACCTTGGGTCCGACATAGTCTGGATCCATCAACGCGGGAATCGAGTCAGCCAGCCACTCGTCGGGCTCGGCCAGAGCGAGCTCTGGAAACTCGCTGAGCGTGCCACCACCGGAGCTGTCATTGCCCAGACATTGAATCATGGCGTCGGCCGGCGTCTCGAACGCCAGCAACGACTCGCCGTGATCAAAGCAGCTCAAGCAGGTGTCGGATTGGGCGTCGTGGTCGGTTTCGCTGGCGACGAACTCCATCACCAGATCCCACGCTTCATCGGCACAGCCGGATTGCCGGGCCATACTATCCAGAAGATTGAAAATGAGCCCTTTCACCGCGACACTCCCGACTATGGGTGACCTTCCGTGGTCACATTGAATAAGAACGACGAAGGCAGGCTTTCCTTGAGCTGCGTTCCCAGCAGAAACGCCGGCTGAGCCTCGACGCGCCAGCTCAGAGCATCACACCCTCAACCCTGAAGTGCGCCGGATACCTCACGAGGACCCTGGCGCCCGAAAGTGCCATAGCGCCACAATTGGCGGAGTGGCGGGTAAATTCATCGATCTTTGCGCGGCGCGGCGCTAGGGTCCCGCGCCTTCAGCGCTCCCCAAGGGTGATACTCGTGGGTGATACCGCGCGAGAGTACCTACAACGGCGCCGGGGGCAGCCGAGCAGTCAGCGAAAGAGGAAAGCACCCCACATGGCGGTAGACGACATGGTCATTCCAGAATCTCTCCCCGGCGTGAGCGGGCTCAGTGTCTATGTGCCGAGGCTCCGAGTGCCGCTCGAGTCATGGTGCCAGTGGACCGACACGCCCTGGGACAAGGTCCGGTCGGTGGTCGGCCGGAGCTTTCGCGTCGTGGGCCAGCACGAGAACGTTTACACGATGGCCGCCAATGCCGTGCTGCGGCTGATTCGCCAGAACGACATCGATCCGCGCAGCGTGCGCTGGCTGGGGCTTGGTACCGAGTCGAGCACCGACAACGCAGTCGGCGCCGTGATCGTGCGGGGCATGGTCGACCAAGCGCTCGACAAGCTCCGGTTGCCGCGGCTGTCTCGGCAGCTCGAGGTGCCCGAGTTCAAACACGCCTGCTTGAGTGGCATCTACGCGCTCAAAAGCGCGCTACGTTACGTGAGCAGCGATGGTCGAGGCAAGCAAGCCATCGTCGTCAGCTCAGACGTGGCCGAGTACGAACGGGGTAGCAGCGGCGAACAGACCCAGGGCGCCGGCGCCGTCGCCGCGCTGGTCGAGTCCGAGCCAAAGCTGTTTGGTGTCGACCTGAAGCACGCCGGCAGCGCCTCCGACTACCGCGGCCCGGATTTCCGCAAGCCCTTTGCTCGCCACTTCGCCGAGGGTTACGCCCCCCGCACCCGGCGGCCCAGTGATTTTCCAGTGTTCAGCGGTAAGTACTCCACGGTTTCGTACCTCGACGAAACGGTGCACGCCGTCGAGGCCATGCTCGACCGGCTGGGGGTTTCTGCGGGGCAATATTATCGCGAGGTCAAGGCGCTGTTCTTTCATCGGCCCTATCACTTGATGCCGATTCAAGCCATGAGCTTTCTGTACGTGCGCGGGCTCGTGCGGGGCGATCATCACCAGCAAGAGTTGTCACGGCTGTGCGAATTGAGCGGGGTGCGAGTCGAAGACGTGGTCCGTGAAACGCTCTCGTCACCCGATCTATTTGCCCAGCTCGGCACGGCCGAGGCCAGCCCCTATGAAGCCACCAGTGCCGTGGCGAGCACGCTGCGCCGGCAGGATGCGTTCATCGAGCTCTTGGTCGAGAAGATGAGCCTCGGATCAGACGCCGTGAAAGACGTCGGCAACCTGTACTCTGCTGCCTTGCCCGCCTGGATCGCCGCGGGCTTTGAGCAAGCGGAGAAGCAGCTCACCGAGCTTGAAGGGTCACCGATGGTGGCGGTCGGCTACGGCAGCGGTGACGCGGCCGAAGCCCTACCATTGTACGCGGTTCGAGGCTGGCGCCATGCGGCAGCGAAGATCGGTTTCGCCGATGCGCTCGCAGGCGCGGTGGACCTCACCCAATCTCAATACGAAGCCCTTCATGATCGACGCGACGCGGCAGACATCGACTATCTGCCGCGCAACGAATTCGCCATCCATCGCGTGGGAGAAAAGTACGATGCCGGGTTTCAGGATTTGGGTGTCGAGTATTATGAGTTTGTGAGCTGAATTCCCAAGGGGTCTGAGGCAGACCCCCTCCCCGTGGGGAATGGAATTCCCACGGGGGCCTCTCCCCCACCTCCGCAAGCGCTCCGCGCGGGGCCCCATCCCCGCTTGGTTTTCACGTGGACCGGCCTTACGTGAACTGCGGCAGCGGACCCTCCGGGTTTCGCGCCCTAGGCTTCGAATGGATTGAGAGTTGGGCGCTTATCACTGTCCAAGCGCTCCCTGTTTTGTTGGGTGTGATTGTTGCATTCGGGCGGAGCGCTCTTTGAGCGGCTCGGGTCGAGAATGACAATCTCACCAGAATTAGCTCATTTAGGAGCGAATCTGCTGAGCAGGAGCGGCGGCGTCGGCGGCAAAAAACTCGCCGGCGGGCCCGCACCGCAGCAAAACGGGCCATGTTACGGGCGTAATTGTGGGTATTGTCGATTGACAGCACCCGTCGCGCTTGCAGAATCCCTGGCGGGTGGCAGACCTACCCCGTCAGAACGAAACGAGAAGCGTGGCGCGGAGCCTGATCGAAGAGAGAGATAGCCTCGTCGATGGGCTTCTGAGCCTGTGCTACGAGATTGAGCCCCGTGGGGTTGTCGGGTCTTTGCGGATCGGTGCATTTGGAACTCGAAGGAGTCGTTGCCGCCTCCAGGCGGGCAAGAAAAGTCGATGGCGCCCCCAAGCAGGCAGATTTTGACCTCCTGGGGTGCATCTCGGTCTTGCGCACACGGCTCCGCCGATCCATTGATTCGCCCCTGCCAAACCCTCCGGGCTCGCTCCATGCGATGTGCGTAACCGGTGCGGCCAGACCGTTAGAAAAGAAGAGGTAGCCTGTGGGAACAAAGAGGTCGGAGCGTCCGAGCAAGACCAGCAGTTCGAGCGCCGCAAAAAAACCGGTAGCGTCAAAGGCCAAGTCCTCGGAGGGCAAGTCTCCAGATGCGAAGCCAGCCAAGGCCAAGGCCGGGGCTCGCACCAACGCGAAGCAGCGCGATGTTGCCAGCAAGGATGTTGCCAGCAAGGATGTCCCGAGCAAGAGCGGCGTTGCCAGCAAGGGTAGCTCAGACCCGAGGAGCGTCGCCGCCAGCAAGCATGTCGCGGCCAAGCCGGAGGGCGACGAGCTCAAGAAAACAGCGGCCGTGAAAAACGGCAAGAGTGCCCCCAAGGCCAAGCTGGACAAGCCGGTGTCCGCCAAGGCGGATTCGGGCCGGTCTGAGCCCAGCAAAGCGGACTCAAAACAGGGGAAAAAATCCAAGCTGGACGCCAAGCTAGACAAGGCGCCGCCTGCCACCAACGGCAGGGCCTTGGATGAAGAGGATGGCGACTCGGCTGAGGTCGACATCGATGACGACGACTTCGTCGCTGACGAGGCCAGCCTGGACGAGTCCGCGTTCGAGGAGAATGGCATCGACCCTTTGGTCGCGGAAGCCAGCGGCGCACCGGAGAGCGGCAGGGAGCGCGTGCGGCGCGGGGCTCGGGACGACAGTGACTCGGATGTCGACGCGCTAATCACTCTCGGGAAGAGCAAGGGCTTTTTGACCTATGACGAGGTCAACGACGCGCTGCCGGACGACGACGTTGGCGCCGACCAGATGGATCGCGTGCTGAGCCGCCTAGACACCGAGGACATAGAGGTCGTCAGCATACGGGCCGAGTCCGACCCGCCCACGCGCACGGTCGCCGGAGACAGCGAAATGCCCCCGCCTTCGGCGCGCAAGGGCGCCGCCAAGCGGGACATGAATGACGCGGCCTACGGCCGCAGCAACGACCCAGTTCGCATGTACTTGCGCAAGATGGGCAGCGTCGCGTTGCTCACGCGCGAGCGTGAAGTGGAGATCGCCAAGCGCATCGAAGAGGGCGAAAATGAGGTGCTGGACGCCATCCTCGGCAGCCCCATTGCCGTGCGCGAAATCATCGCGATCGGTGAGCAACTACGCTCCCATCGCCTGCGCGTAAAAGAAATTATCCGCGACAGTGAGGAAGAGGAACACGAGTTCGACGAGGAAGAGGCTGATCGCTGGCTGATGCGCCTCATCGACCGTGTCAAGCGCACCGACAAGAAGAACCAGACCCTGCGCGACGAAGTCAAAGGGTCCGGCGAGGCGCGCCAGAAGCAGATCGCCATCGATCTCAAGGCCAATCACGAGGAGATGGCCAAGACGCTGCATGAGATGCGTCTGAACAAGAAAATCATCGACCGCATCGTGTCGCGCCTCAAGGCTCTGCACTCGAAGATGAATCGAGCCGCTGCCGAAGTGGAGGATACCTCGGCAACTCCTCCAGCAGAGCCCGCAGCGCCACCTATCATGGAGCTCGAGCAGCTGCGCGAAGCTTACCGGGCCGTGCGCAAAGGCGAACGCCGCGCCGAGCGGGCCAAGGCCGAGCTGGTCGAGGCGAATCTCAGGCTGGTCGTCTCCATCGCCAAGAAGTACACGAACCGCGGCCTGCAGTTCCTGGACTTGATTCAAGTGGGCAACATCGGCCTGATGAAGGCTGTGGACAAGTTCGAATACAAGCGCGGTTACAAGTTCAGCACCTATGGCACTTGGTGGATTCGGCAAGCCATCACGCGTGCCATCGCGGACCAGGCCCGAACAATTCGCGTTCCGGTCCACATGATCGAAACGATGACTCGTCTGAGGGCTGCCGCCAGAACTCTGTTGCAGGAAATCGGTCGCGA
>JANOIG010000024.1:0-10324 GCA_031407405.1 Deltaproteobacteria bacterium | reverse complement strand
CGACGCAGTGATCGCGGGCGACCTGGACAAACTGGAGCAGTTGCTCGCTGACCATCCCGATCTCGTTCGAACCCGCTCGTCTCGAACACATGGAGCTACCTTATTGCACTATGTCGCTTCGAACGGCGTGGAGGACTTCCGCCAGAAGTGCCCGCCCAACATCCTCGACGTTGCTCGCCTCCTTATCGCGGCCGGGGCGGACGTAAACGCCAGGCTCGACGCCTACGGGAAGAAGCGATCCGTTCTCGAAATGCTCGTTACCAGCGTCCATCCAGCAAAGGTCGGCGTCCAAGGGGCGCTCGCGCTCTCACTCATAGATCACGGCGCCAAGGTAGACGATGCCCTGATGATGGCCTTGGCGTTCGGTTACGAGAACACCGCCCAGCTCATCGCAGACCGCACCAAGGTCGACAACGTCGTGGCCGCTGCTGGCCTTGGCCGACTCGAGCTTGTGAGGACCTTCGTCACCGACAACGGCGACTTGAAGCCGGATGTCAAACTCGCGCATGTCTCAGGCATGCCGAACCTGCAGCTCACGCCAGAGAGCCAGCTCGAGCAAGCCCTCATCTGGGCCGCCCGCCACAACAAGCTCGATGTCGTCAAGTTTCTGCTCGATCGAGGTGTGGACCTCAAGGCCTCCGGAAGCGAAGGGTTCACCGCACTCCATTGGGCCGCCTTCCTAGGCCACATCGAGCTACTCCGCTTCTTGCTTGACCACGGCGCACCTCTCGAGGCCCACAATGTCTATGGCGGAACCGTCCTAGGCCTGACGGTCTGGGCAGCGGCTAACCGTCCCACGGAGGCGAACATCAACTACGCTCATATTGCCGAAGAACTCCTGAAAGCTGGAGCAAATGCACATGCGGCGGATTTCCCCTCCGGTGATGAGCGAGTTGACGAGCTCCTACGGCGATACAGAACAGGCTAACTTGGATATTGCAGCTGGCGAGGCCCTCGCTGCGCTCGGGACCTCGCGGGAGAACGCCAGCCGTTGAGGTTGTAGAAAAAGTCGGAAAGCGCTTTAAAAATGGCGTTTCGATGGATAAAATCGCCGTCACACAGCTGAAGGGAGCGTGAGCGATGGCGAGATACAAGCCGTACGACCTCAACCAGGCGAAGATGATTCCGCTATCGTACGCGGACCAAGTCGTGGAGGGCTCGTTCGAGCACGCGCTCAACGAGCTCGTCGAGGAGCACCTGGACCTCTCGGTGTTCGACCAGCGGTACGCCAACGACGAAACGGGTCGCCCGGCGTATGATCCGAGGGTCCTGCTGAAGGTCGTCTTGTACGGCTACTACAAGGGGATCGTCTCCAGCCGCGCTCTGGCCGAGGCTTGTCAGCGAAATGTGGTGTTCATGGCGCTGTCGGCGGACACGCGGCCGCACTTTACGACGCTGGCTGGATTCGTGAGCGAGCTCGACCGTGAGATCGTGGGCTTGTTCCGCGACGTGCTGCTGTACGCTTCTGAGCTCGGACTGATCGGGAAAGAGCACTTCGCGGTCGACGGCTGCAAATTGCCGTCGAATGCGTCGAAGCGATGGAGCGGCACGCATCGGGAACTCGAGGAGAAGCGGAAAAAGCTCGAGCGTGTTGCCGAGCGCATCGTGGAGCGTCACCGGGAGCGCGATGGGCAGGAGAAGGACGGGGCGAGCACCGCGAAAGATGCGAAGAAGGCGGAGAGATATCGACAGAAGGTGAAGCAGATCAAAACCTTCCTCGAGCAGGGCAAGAAGAAGGTGGGTCCGACGGGCAACGAGCAAAAGAGCAACATCACCGACCCCGAGAGCGCCAAGATGACGAGCTCGCGTGGAGTAATCCAGGGCTACAATGGGCTAGCGGTGGTCGACGGCCGAGCGCAGATCGTGGTGCATGCGGAAGCGCAAGGGTCGGGATACGAGGCCCACCTGCTGGCGCCGCTGCTCGAAACCACGCGAAAGACGTTTGGCTTCCTGGATCCAGGCAAAGACGTCTTCACCAAGGTGCGGGTGACAGCGGACAGCGGCTTTCACAGCCGAGCGGTATTGGCAGCGGTCGAACGGACAGGCGCTGACGCTTACATCGCGGACCGTGACTATCGTCGGCGCGATGCGGCTTTCGCGGATGCCGGCCGTCACAAGAAGCGGGACAAGAAAGAGCGAGCTCTCGAGCGCCGCAAGCAGAGAGAGCTACTTCCGCAGAAGAAGCGCTTCAGTCGCGAAGACTTTTTCTATGACGAAGCCAAAGCGCTCTGTATCTGCCCGGCAGGTCACAAGCTGTATCACAGCGGCAAGCATCTGCTGTTCAATGGGTATCGGGTCGCGCATTTCAAGGCGCCGATCACAGCGTGTCGAAACTGCCCGTTGCGTGCCCAGTGCCTGCGTCATCCCGAGCGTACCGTCCAGAGATCGATCTGCCTCATCAAGGGTCGAGAAGGCGCGAGGAATTCAGACAAGAGAAACGGCCCAGTCGAACGCATGAGGTGGAAGTTTGATTCGCCGCGAGGCCGTGAGATCTACAGCCGCAGGATCGCCACGGTCGAACCCGTGTTTGCAAATCTCCAGAACAAGGGGATGAGACGCTTCACGCTGCGCAGTAGGAAGAAGGTCGACGCGCAGTGGCAACTCTTCACGATGGTCCACAACATCGAGAAGATCGCCGGGTGGAGGCGGTCGAATTGAGGACGACGGCAGGAGATGGCTCGGTGGCCTCGCCGGGCCCGAAAGCGACGTTGAGCTGAAGATGACCCCTCCGAGCAAAGGGGGCATTGCGGCGATCTCGAAGCTGGGTTTTTCTACGGCCTCGTTAGGCGGCAACGTATGCGAGGCATTTCAGCAATGCTAAGAGCAGTAGCAGTCGCCATTGTCTTGGCCTTTGATGTCATGGGCTGTGCCAGAACAGAGGACGAAAACCTCTTCCATCGGTTGTCGACGAAGGCTGAAGACGCTTTCCCGGCTGCTCAATACAATCTGGGTATGCTCTATAACAACGGCATCGGTGTCGAGAAGGACCCCGCAAAGGCGTTCCACTGGTTCGAGAGGGCCGCGGCCGGCGGTGATGCTCTGGGACACTACAAGGTTGGGTGTTACTACGCGGGGCAGTTCCGGGGCGTAGTTGAGATGGACGCCCAGAAGGCGCTTTCCCATAAACTTCAAGCTGCTGAAGCCGGATACGTACGCGCACAGCACGACGTAGCGCTTGCCTACACCCAAAGTGGCAACTTTGAGGAGGCCGCCAAATGGTGGCGCGCCGCAGCTGCGCAGGGCGACGCCGCTGGGTTTACTGCCTTGGCCGGTTGGCACAAGGAAGGTCGAGGCGTTCCCGCCGACCCGGCAAAGGCATACGAGTACTTCCTCATTGCAACTCAGCTTGTGCCGGAACAGTCCATAGAAGCGAAGTCGATGCTCGAGGATCTAAGGGGCGCTCTGGATGCCGACGCAATCAAGGCGTCGCTGGCTGCTGCGGGGGCGTGGGTTCCTAGGAGATCGAATCTCACTGCACGCGCCGCGGAGGGCATAGAAGAAGCCAAGAGACTTGCGCAATGAACGCTGTGCCTAACTCTGGCCTGCAGCGGGCGGGCTGCGCCCGCCGCTGAAGCCTGATACGTTATGCGCCCGCCGCCCTCTTCCGTGGAGTGATCGCCGTTGCGATTTGACGACGAGTGGCACCGACTGCGAGCAGACCTTCCACCAACAGATCAAGTGATACGCCTGGGTCGCCGGCCTCCATCTTCGCCACCCGGGATTGGCTCGATCCCATGCGCTTCGCGAGGTCGGTCTGACTAAGGTTCTGCTGCTCTCTCGTCTTCCGTAGCTTCGCGCTGAGTGCCAGTTTCATGTCCACGAGCTCGGCCTCTACCGCAGTAAGCTCGAGGAACTCGGCGGCTGAACCGACGCGCCAACCGGCACGTTCCAGATGTTTGCGTTTGGTTCGTTCCATTTCAGGTTTCTCCGGTAGCGGCGTCGTCGTACATACGAAGTCGGCGCTGGCTCGTGCTGATGACCTGTTTGGGTGTAGTCTGTTGCGTCTTCGCGAAAACCTCTGCGATGACAAGGGCGTCCGAGTCGATTCGGTAAACGATTCTCCAAGTTCGTCGCCTGTCTTGAATGCGAAGCTCGTGGCAGCGTGGTCCAATGCTCGGCATGGGTCTCGACTGCGGCATTGATACGTGCTGACCTGCCTGAAGCTTGCGCAAAAGAAACCCGGCCTCCACCCGTGCCTCGGCCGAGAAGGGCGGCGTCTTGACCTCACCGCCCAGCCAAACCAGAGGTCGGTCTCTGGGTGACATTCAGACAGTATATGTCAATTCCGACATACGCGCAAGGGGCGGCGCATAACTAGGCAATGAACGCGACGGGCGCAGCGGCGTCATGTTGACATGGCAGGCGTTTTTTTGGGGTGGCGGCCTGAGGCCGCCGCTGATTTGGGCTTCGCCTCGACGTACCAGCGTGATCCCGTGGCGCCCGCGCGTTATTGCCGGTATCGTTAGCCCAACCGACCCTTCCGGAGCGCTCAATGAACTTCCTGTTGGGAGCCAACGCGCGAATGCTGTTCTCGACGGACCCAAAGGTTGTTTTCGACGCGCTCGGGCCCAGCGTGCGTGCACTAGACTGGATTCTGGCGAACCTCGAGTGCAACTACTTTCCAGATGGCATCCGTAGGACTGACGAGCCGCAGTTGCTTCGCGGAGCCGAGTTGGCGGATCTTCTGGATCGAGAGTCTGGCAACTTCCAGATCATCTGGGGCGCGCTGGTGGGACTGCCCCCAGGAATCGAAACGGTAGAATCGTGTACGCGGCTGGACTTACAAGGGGAGGCATGCACGTCAATTTGGGGAAATCCGCCCCGCCCGCAGCATCCGCGATCCATAGTGGAAGTCGTCTGCTGGGATAGCACCGAGACCGTCGTCTTCACGCGAGACGAAAGCATGGCAGAGCGGTTTCAGAGATTCTTTCCGGAGGCTGTCGATCTCGGCGAGTACAATCGGCGCGGCGCTCTCTGACCCTCGTTGTCAGAGCGGGCTAACTCACACCCTGAGGCGGACGGGCTCCGGCACAACGCTTTTGCTGCTGAACCCCCTATGCTAGCGTGACACCACGAGCCTCAATGATAGATTCAGAAATGGTTTCACTGGATGCGGCACGGCCAAGTCACGCAGTGCTGCTAGGGAACCTTCTGGAGTTGTACATTCATGACCTGAGCTCCGCGTTTCCGAGTATCAAGATCGGTCCCGACGGACGTTTCGGCTATCCGAAGCTGCCTCTCTATTGGTCTGAGCCAGATCGCAGGTTTGCATTTCTCATTAGGCGCGGTGAAAGTATCGCAGGATTCGTGCTCGCGACTCGTGGTTCGCCTGTTGCGGAGGACCCAGAAGTTCTGGACATTGCCGAATTTTTTGTCCTTCGTCGGGACCGCCGTTGCGGGATTGGTCGGCAGGCTGCATCGCTTCTTTGGAATCGTATCCCCGGAAACTGGACCGTCCGCGTTTCAGCGCGAAACCAAGGCGCGGCTTCGTTCTGGCGGAGTACCGTCTCGGAGTTCACCAATGGAGCCGGAACCGAGCTCGAGCGTCCTGGTGAACCGAATGCCTGGCGCGTGTTCTCATTCGAGAGCACCCCGGTCCGGTGTCATGCCTGATTTTTCAATCGTCCCCACCGCCGAGACTTCGGTCTCGGACCAGGATCTCGAGGCTCTGCTGACAGATGCGTACATTGCCGGAGGCTATACCGACCCGTCAGTAGGAGAGGTCGTGTTTCGCGCAGCTAATGTGAAGGCGCGCGGAGAGGTTCTGGTGGCTCGAGACCCTGTCGGTATCCTGATCGGTACGGTCACCTTGGTCCTCCCGGGGTCGCAAGCGTGTCGTTTCGCCGAAGCCGACGAAGCTGAGCTTCATCTGCTCTGCGTGAGTCCGGGCCACCGGCGTCAGGGCGTCGGTCACGCCCTCGTGGAGGCAACGATCACGGCCGCGCGGAAGGCTAGGGCAAAACGCATGCTCCTGTGGACGCAGCCGTCGATGGCGGCCGCGCAGGCTCTCTACGAGAAGCAGGGATTCGAGCGCATCCCGGCCCTCGACTTCTCGCGGGAAGGGCGCTCGTTTCGAGTCTACGCTCGCCGGATCTAGATGCGCGGACGGTACATGCTGTATCTATAGCGCCAACTCACTCGGACCGCGGCTGAAGCCTGCTACATTAGACCGACTTGAAAACTGTGTAGTTGCTGCGAACTTCTGGCGCCTCTATTCTCTTGTCACAATGAAGCTCAGGTTTGTTCTACTGGCTGAGTTGCCTGCGGCGAATTGTACGATGCGAACGGGCGTCCTTACGGGGGTGCGACAGGCTCGCCGCGCCGGAGTTGGAATGTGAAAGAGCTCTTCCTCATTCGACATGGGCAAAGCGAGCACCACGTCAATGGCTACACCGGCGGCTGGACGGACCTGCCGCTCACCCCAAAAGGGCGGGAGCAGGCGCGCCGGACGATGCTTTATCTGAGGCACGTGCTGAAGGCTTCGACCCAACGCGTGCTCTGCAGCGATCTGTTACGGGCACGCGACACCGGAGAGATTCTCGCCGCGGGGCTCGGCGTGGCGATCGAATTTTCCCCCGCCTTGCGCGAGCTGAACAACGGCGTGGCGCGAGGAATGCTCGAGGCAGAGGCCATGCGACTGAAGCTTCCCCGCACGCTGCCCGAGCTGGACTGGGTGCCGTTCCCAGAAGCAGAGAGCTGGAGAATGATGTTTCGGCGGCTAGCCTCATATCTCGACGAGGTCGAGTCACGCCAGACGGGGCCGCTGGTCATCGTCAGCCACGCAAACGCGTTGGTTTGCATCATAAACTGGTGGCTTCGGCTCACCGACGACCGGTCGCTGCAGGACCTCATGTACGAAACGGATCCCTGCAGCGTCACCCACCTGCGGATCGACCGCCACGGCTGTCGTTCCATCGACAGGCTCAATGACACTTCGCACCTCTTCGCCTGGCCGGAGGGGTGTGTCCCATGATTTCGCTGGCTCTGGCGGATGCGGTCTAACTCCGGTTTTCAGCTGGTGAAATCCTCGCTGCTTGGGCTTTCCCAGCTGAAACCGAAAGCCGTCATGCCGACTCGGCAAGCCGGTTCCGGACGCGAGCGGGGCCGTGCAGCTATCAGCCCACCTCGAGCCCAGCTTGGCTCCACCACCTGGGGGATCGCGACTCAGTAGGCCGCGTTGCCAATGTGCGGCCCCATCAGTACTTGACGGGGTTATCCAATATGATAACCTAGGGACGTGGTCGACATCGCCTGGGGAGCCCTGGCAGGTTGAGCACATCGCCAAGCGGCATGGCGTTTCAGCGCAGGATTTTGATACCGCATGGCACGACCCTGAGCGCAAGGACCTCGCGGAAGAACGACACAAGGAACACGGTCCCTACTATGTAAGCGTGGGGTCGGCTGCCCTTGGCAAGCCGCTAAAGATGGTCTGGAGCTGGCAGAAGCGGGGATCGACGGTTTGGCCAATCACGGCGTTCTTTCCTGTCCGCAAACGCTCGCGCAGACGATGAGTTGACGATGCCCATACGACGATATCGCAAGGATCCACGGGCGGCAGCCGAGCGGGAATCTGACAAAGAAGTTCTCGAGCTGTTCGAGCGGGGTGACGTCCTCAAGGTCGATCCAAAAGCCGAGCGGGAAGCGATCGACCACGTTCAGAGCCGTCATCAGGCGCGGCGAGAAGCCGTAGCAGCACTTGGCAAGGAGCTGGGCATTTTGCGCCGTGCCCACGGCCTCACTCAAGAGCAGGTCGCGCTCGCGCTGGGCACGAAGAAGAGCAACATTAGTCGTCTCGAGAGCGGCAAATACGGAGGACTCACCATTGAGTACTTCATGGCTGTGATTGATGCTTTCGGTGCTCTCGAGGCCGCGCGATCGGTTGGACTGAAAGGGGGAGAAGCTCCGGCAGTCAGGAAAGCGCCGTCCAACAAGGCGTTGCACCTGACGAAACCCTCGCGTGCGCTCGGCTCTCGCAGGTGACGTTCAAAGTCGTTGGAAGGTCGCAACTCTCGAATGACAAACACCAACGCGTCGGTGCTGAAGTGGGGCGCGAGCCGCGTCAGTGACCGACGTGATGGAGGAACCGGCGATGCCTAGCAATCCCGAAGCGCGGCAAGTCTCCGAGCCAGAGAGATCGGCCCTGCTGTGGCTTCTCGATTCGGACCCTTCGATCCGCTGGCAGGTGATGCGAGACTTGATCGGTGCGCCGGTGGACCAGGTCGCGACCGAACGCGCGCGAGTCGCCACCGAAGGTGCGGGTGCGCGATTGCTCGCCCTGCAGGGCGCCGAAGGGGAATGGGGCGGTGCGGCTTGGAACCGCGGATGGAACTCAACGATGCATGTCTCATGCTGCTGCGGGACATGGGTCTCGATTCGGCGAGTGACCAGGCGTGCAGGGCGACGGGCATCGTCCGTGATCGAGCGAGATCGCAAGGACGGAACCGCGTGGAGCAGCTTCGCCTTCCCAACGTGGTGGCACTACGACGTGCTACGGGGTCTCGATTACCTGCGCAGCGCGGGCGTCACTGTACCCCGGCGTGATGCCGGTGCAGATAGATGACGGCGAGGGCCGACCGAGCCGGTGGAACACGCTGCGAGCTTTACGAGTGCTGAAGGGGTATTCAGCGGGACCTCGACAGGGCTAGGCAGGGGAAACCACCGACGTCACTCGCGTTGCGCCGACCAGTCGATGGCGTCGAACAGCGCGCGCAGCTTCACCCCGCGCGCGGGGGCGACCGCCTCGACCCAGGCCACGCGGCCCTGCAGATGCGCGCGAAAGTCGGTGTGTCCGTCCCGATTTTGGCCGCCGGGGCCGTGACGCTGACAGTTCGTCAGCACGGCCTTCAGGCGATCGTAGTCGCGGCGCGCGACGTTTGGCCGGTCGTTGACGACCAGGCCGCAGACGCGTTGGCGGCTCGCGTGACGCATGACGCGCGTCTTGCGAAAGTTGACCTCGAACCCCTCGTCGAGCGCGATCGCGGCGGCGAGCGTCGCAAAGCCCGTGGTGCGGCGCGCGAAAGCAGCGTCACCCGAGAACGCGAGATCGTCCGCATAGCGGCTGTACTCGACGCCGGCGGCGGCGGCCGCGCCCGCCAAGCGCCGATCGAGCCCGAGGGCGCACAGGTTGGCGAGGGCCGGCGACGTCGGCGCGCCCTGCGGCAAATGCTGGCTCAGCGCGCTCTGGCGCAGCCGCCGATGCCGAGCGAGCGCAGCGGCATCGTCCGGGCGCGGGCAGCGCGCGAGCTCCGCCGGCGGCAACGCTGTCGTGCAAACACCCGCGAGCACTCGTGCGACGGTCCCCGGATAGCCGGCGGCGCGGAAGACGTGAAACACTCGCGCGTGTGGGATCGACGTGAAGAAGTCCTCGAGATCCAGGCAGAGCACCGCCGCGCGCCCCGCGTGCCGCCCCGCATGCGACAACGCCGAGCGCCCACGCACGAACCCTTCGGCGCAGGTATGCGTTGGAATGGCGTCCAGGATGCGGCGCAACACGCGCCGCTGCACCGCCTTGATGCGCGCCTTGGGGACTTCGATGAGGCGAAAGCCACCGCTTCGCTTCGGCAGCCAGGTGCGATGGTAGTGTTCGAGCCGCGGGCTCTTGCCGCGGCGCAGATAGCGCCGCGCATCGGCGAGCCAATCGAGCTCACGGGGCTCGACCTCCAGCAGCCGCCCGAGCTCGGCGAGCGTGGCCGCCGGTGGCACGGGCCACGGCGTCGCGCCCATTGCAGGCGGGGGCGCGAGCCAGCGCCGAATGCGCGGAGCGCCTCGCCCCCAGAAGGCGTCTCTGAACTCACGGTGCGACGCGATGACGGCTGCGAGCCGCGCTATGCCTTCATCGCCCTCGGGTGGCTCTGGAAAGCGCCTGCGCACCGCTCGTACGACGGGCGTGATCCAGGAGGCGTCGGCACCGACCACGTCGGCCGCGAGCTGCCGCAGCGCCGCCGGCTTCCACGGACCGATCAGGAACGCGTTGGCAAGGGCGTGGGCGACCAGCAAACGAAACTTCATGACAAAGGTGCGATGGCGGGCCCAACGAAAACCTGTCCCTTGCGACCGGGGCCCCAGCGAAGCGGGGGTGTGGGGTTGCGAGACGAAGTGTGAGCCAAATGGAATCCCTCGGGGTAACCCCGAAGAGCGACGGACATAGCCGACGCGAGCTTGAACCCGCCACCGCCTGGATAGCGTACACCGCCCGGCCCCTCGAGGCGACGCGGACGGCGTGGCCCGGGATGCTTTCTCCGTGGAGCGTGCCGCGCGCCAAACCCACAGTCACGGTGCACGGCTCACACCGTCACGGCGGCAGGTAGGGATGCCGCGAGCAACG
>JANOIG010000007.1:0-45372 GCA_031407405.1 Deltaproteobacteria bacterium | reverse complement strand
TCAAGCTGGAGCCCACCGCGGACGCGCTCCGCCTGCTGGCCTCCATCGACCGGCAACGCCGGGACTTCAAAGGGGCGCTCAGCTCGCTCGACCGGGTGCTCGAGATCACCAAAGGCACGGGCGACGCCTCGGCTCAGGCGGAGTCGCACCTGTTGCGCTTCGAGGTGCTACGAGAGATGGGCGAACGCACGCGCGCCGCGGAGAGCCTGGAATCGGCGCTGATGCTGGGCCTCAGTGCCCGCACTTCGGCGCAGACCGGTCAGGAGCTCGCCGTCGCCGAGCGCGCTCTCGGGCGGGTCCTGGAACATTATGACGCTCGGGACGCGGCACGCCGGGCCGCCAAACGCGCCTACGAAGCGTCCCGCAACGACATTCGGCAAATGACTGAAACGGTGCTCGACAGCTCGCGCCGCGCGCTGACGTTGGGAGATCTGCGGGCCGCACGCGACTCAGTGCGACGTGCGGTCTCGGCGGACCTCGCCGACGAGGACACGGTGTACGCCGCGCTGTGGCTCAAGCTGCTCGAGCAACGCCTGAAAGTGACGAGCGACGGAACGGCTGAGGAAGCGCTGTCTCAAATCGAAGTGCCGAGCGGTTGGACCGCAAAGTTAACCGCGTGGGGGCGGGGCAAGCTATCCGCCCAGGATTTACTCGGCTTGGCGGCAAGCCGCATCGAGCGCGTCGAGGCCACCTTCTACATCGCCATGTCCAATCCAGGCGACGAACGCGCCCTCGACAAGCTGCAAGAAGTGGCCGTCAGCGAAGCGATCCAATTGGTGGAAGTCACCATCGCCCGCGACCTCATCGCCAGCCGCCAAAAACTACCCAAGCCGAAGCTACCGCCGAACATCGAGCTGCCCTAGACATCCTCTAGCTCTCCCACTCCCTCTAACTCTCCCACTCCCTCTGGCTCTCCCTCTAACTCTAACTCTCCCACTCCCTCTAGCTCTCTCTCAACCACCGAGGGAATGAGGGTGGGGTTGAGGACGAGGTTGAGGTTGAGGACGAGGGTGGGGTTGAGGACGAGGGCGAGCGTGGGGATGGGGTTGAGGGAAGGGGGGCGCCTCGATGCCGCTCGATTGCGCCAGTACCGGGTGTCGCGAGGTGCCAGTGCTCGAACGGAAGGAATAAAAAACAGTGAGATCGCGCGGGTCTTTTGAGCGTAGCCGCGTGCTCGGTCGTGTCCAGGCCGGGGCCGGCTGCGCCGGTGCCTGCGCGAGCGCAGGCAGCCCGGACACGACCTGCGCGCGCTGGCGGGTGAGTGGGGCCCTCGGTTCGAGGGTCACTCACGGAGGAATCGATGACTCTCAAAATCTATGCTGTCGTGCTCGATTTGGTGCGGATGCTTTCACCTTACTTGCCGGTGTTGCGCGCTCGAAGCTCTGCACTCGGTGATCAGCTCGAGCGGGCATTGATCAGCATCCCGCTCAACTTGGCCGAGGGCGCCTACAGTCGCGGCAAGAATCGCCAGGTCCGCTATCAAACGGCAGCGGGCTCAGCACGTGAGGCACTCGCTTGCCTCGAAACCGCCGAAGCCCTCGGCTGGCTAAAACCCCTCGAGCCAAAGCTCTCTGCGCTCTTCCAACAAATCATCGGCACCCTCGTCCGCCTAGGCCACCCCAAGCGCTGAATCGAACACTTCGGGCAGGGCCCTCCGGGGCCACCCGCCAGCAAGCGCCGTTCACCAAGCACAACGCCCGCTCAGCGTGCCCAAAACGAGCGGGGCCCTCCGGGGCCACCCGCCAACGAGAAAGCCGTCCCGCAAAAACCTCCCAAGTCACCCGCCCGCAAAGCCCGGCTGCGGGCGCCGTTTTCGGCGAGCACCGGAGCGGAGCGTACACACGTACGCGAGCACCGGAGCGCAAGCCAAAACGGTGCCCCCAGCCGGGATCTGCGGGCGTCCTCTCCCCGCAGGCTCAACGCTTCACGTCAAAGGGATTGGCGGGGCGCCCGAGGATGCGATCGGCGTGCCTCTGCCCCAACTGGTCCACGATGAGCCGCTCGATGAGGCCCTCGGTCTGGCGGCGCTCTTCCGCATCGCGGTATTGAAACTGGATCCCCATACCCGCGGGCTGCTCTTCGGTTGCCGAGTCGGGCTGCGTCGTCCACATCACCTTGGCTCGCAGCTGCAAAGGCTCTTCCAACTCGGGCACGCCCAGGGAGAAGACGAATTCGGTGTCCGGAGGCAAAGGCTCGGAAGTTGCTACGAAGGTACCGCCGCGCGAGATGTTTTTGGCGTAGTCGGCAAAGAAAGTATTCATGCGCTGGTAGCGCACCACGAGCTCTATCGACTCTCGCGGGTGATGCCGCCGTTCGTCATCGGTGGGCACGGCCATTCCGTCACCCTAACGCCAAAGCCGCCCAAGTCACAAATGACCGGCGTCCAAACCATATGACACTCACACGGTAAAAATATCCGCTTACGGAGTCACCGCGACGCTCAGCTTCGGGCGCCGTGGGTGGTGGGGTCCACTCCGCTCGGCCGGGCCTGCATACAGCCCGCTGAAAATGCGCAATCCTCCGAGCATGCAAGACCACCGCATCGGATTCCTGGGTGCCGGTAACATGGCCATGGCGCTATTGCGCGGGTTAATCCGCGCCGGCCGAGTCACGCCGGGACAGATCAAGATCAGCGATTTGGATGGACACAAACGCGACGCTATCGCCAAAGAGCACGGGGTCGGCGTCGCACGCAGCAATCAGGAGCTCGCTCAGTGGTCGTCGGTCTTGGTTCTGGCCGTCAAACCCCAATCCCTGCCGGCAGCGCTCGAGGAATGCTCCGGAACCTTGAACGATCAGGCGCTGCTGATTTCGGTCGCCGCGGGCGTGAGGTGCGTAACCCTGGCCGGCATGCTGCCCGCCGGGACGCGGCTCGTCCGGGCCATGCCGAACGCTCCCGCGCTGGTAGGTGCCGGAGCCACCGCACTTTCCGCCAGCTCCACCGCAACGGCCAAGGACATGGAGCTTGCCCGCTCTCTGTTCGACGCCGTCGGTCGCACGGTCCTGGTGGACGAGCTTCACATGGATGCGGTCACGGGCCTGTCCGGCAGCGGCCCCGCCTACGTGATGGTGGTCATAGAAGCTCTAGCCGACGGCGGCGTGCGCGCCGGCTTGACGCGCGAAACTGCGCTACTGCTCGCGACTCAAACGGTGCTCGGTTCAGCACAACTCCTGCTCGACAGTGGCGATCACCCTGCCGAATGGAAGGATCGCGTCACGAGCCCAGGTGGCACGACCAGCGCCGGCCTGGAGGCGCTCGAATCCGGTCGTTTGCGCCACACGTTGGCTCGCGCGGTGGAACAGGCGACTCGACGGGCACGCGAGCTCGGTGCCAAGTAAACAGCTAGAAGCGAAAGAGTCCGCGCAGAGGGGCCGGGGGGGGACAGCCTCGCTCCGCGCGGACCCATGTGGAGTACCAGCAAGTATCGTGGATTGCAAATCCCCTATCACTAACCAGTGCACTTGATGGGTCTCGCTTCGCGCTCGCAATGGACGTCTTTCAAATCTGAAAGACATTCACCAAAAAGTCACTATTGACTAACTGCGCCATTCGATGCGGTGCGGCGTCTCGGTGAGACAGCTGGCGCGTGTCACTTTGGCTCGAGGACAGGGAAGATGCTTCCGAGGAATATTTGCGCCCGGATCAGATCTAGGAGCTCCATTCGGACTTCTCACGCAAACCGGCCTCTGGCGTTTGACTCGGTCACGGTGCAACAGTGACGCTGGTGCCTCGGTTTACGGGCTACAACGAAACCCCCAGCGCCGTCCGTCCGTGGGGTCGGTGACCGTTAGCGGCAAATCGCCACGGCGCGCGCTCTGACTTTCGAATCGCAGCTCGTTCGGAGCCGGTCCATCGGTGAGGGCTGCCAGAGCTTGTACGCACACGCCACTTTCGTCGATGACGACGCGGGCGGCGAGGCGCCGCGTGCGCAGGCCGTCGGCGGCGCCCGAAAAATCGAGATGGGTATTCGACTCCGAGACGGCACTGTCTGTCAGCGGAACGCCAGAGACCGCAAGCCAACCGGGCCGCCCAGGCTCACACGCTGGAGGAACTGTCCCTAACCGCTCACTCTGCAGGTGCAACGCGGGTCGCGCCTCGAACGTCGTAAGGTCGATCGGATACACATACCAGCCGGACCCGGCCGACTTTTGCCAGAGCGCAAGCTCATCACCGTGCACGCTTTGGACGAGCTGCGTGACGACGCGGCCCCATAACGGATAGCTGGCGACCAGCTCCGGTTTGTTCTGAGCGATGCGGTAGAGCTGAAACTGCTCGGCGCGCGCGGCGCCCAAGTACCAACGGTCATTGACTTCGTAGGCACCCGACACTGCACCGAGATCGTTGATCGCACCAGACGCCAAGGTCACTATCGAGCGTTCTCGGTCAATCAGGTGAATCGAGCTCTCCGATTTGACGCGAACTTGCAGCACCGCACTCTCGCCTGTAGCCCCCGGCCGCAACCACCAGTCAACTCCTGTGTTCGCATCGAGCCCAAACGCCTGCGCCGCCTCTCCAGCGTCAGACCACGGGCTGCGGCTCGAGAGCGTGGACCACGGATCCGTGGTGGAAAATCGATCACCCACCCGCACCTGCCACATCCCACGACGCAACCAGTCACCGACGTTGGGTCCCCAGACGTAGGCGCGATAGGCGCCATTCTCACTGGTCTCGCCAAAGTCGTAGCCCACGTCGCCGGCGCGCCTCGCGGGCGGGGGTTCGCTTTGAAACGACAGCCAGGCACTGGTCTCTGGCGGTTCGCCCGGCAAGCGAGCACGCCCCGAGCGCGCGGGCTCGCGATTAGACCCTGCCCGCAGCTGAGGGGTCGAAACGCGAGAGTGCGCTCGCGCGCCCGCAGCCAGAACGGGGTCGCAACTCAGCGTCCAGAAAGCAAAGCCCGGCGCCTCGTACGCTACACGCCCTGGGGGTTGGGGCCGCGCGGGCTCTGGAACCTCGGTGGTACTGAAGCCGATTCTCAGCCAATCATCGTACATGCAGCCGACCGCGGAGCAGCCCCGCAGCGGCCGTCGGGCACTGGTCGAGTTGGCACTGAGCAGCGCTGGGGGTAGCCCCGATACGCGCCACTCCACGCCGTAGTCATGCGTCTCGCGTAGGTTTGCAGAAGCCGCCACCTGCAACGCATACGGGCCATAGAAGGACGTCTCATCGAGGCCTTCCTGCAGTCGCGCGATGTGGACCACGCCATTGAGATCGAGGACGACGCCGACGAACGCCTGCGCGCCCACCACCCACGCTCCGAGCTGTCCCTCTCCTACCTGCCAGAGCTCGTCGAGCCACAGACCCGAGCGTACCAGTCGCGCTCCGGGGCCAGCGTCTGGCGCGAGCCCGAGCTCTGTGCTGGTCGTGCCTGATGTGGATATGATGGAGAGCCGGCCCGGAGCGTTGGCGCGGGGCGGGATCAACACCACCACGCGGCCGTCGCGCAGCGCGGCGACGCGTTCGGTCCCGATATCGCCGCGCACGCGCACGTCCATCAGCTCACCCGAAACCTGCCGCGCGCAGTACGGCGCTAGAGCGCCGCCGACGGCCAAAGCGCGCTCTGCTGCGGGTGGCGCGACGCGACCGGCGCGATGCACGGCCCGGCAAGGTGCGTCGATGATGAGAGCACCGTTGCCGCTGGAGCGAACCGCGTGCGGCCCGTCGAGCGTGAGCTCCAGCTCTAGACGATCGTCATGATGGGCATAAACCTCGATCGGCCCGTGAGCGTCGCCGCACACGAATCCGAAACCTGTCCCGAGCGCGACTCCGCGACAAGGACCCACCCCCGCATAGGGCGACGCTGAGAGCAACTTGCCGCTCTCGAGGCTGACCCGACCGAGCACCCCCTGCTCGATGACGACCGCTGTGCTCGGGGTGTCAGGCCAACCTCGCAGCACAGCCGCTCGCAACGGGCGCCCACCTAGCGCCGGAGCCGCCGGGGCCGGCGAGCCCGAGGGGGAGTGAAAAGCGTCCCGACCGTAGCGCGCAAAGGTGTCCGCGCCGCCAAACAGCGCGTCGCTGCCACGGGCACTGGTCTGCACGAGGCGCCCGGTGGGATCGAGCTCGAAGCGCCCGGCGTCAGTGCCCAGCGTAATCGCACCGGACGCGGCGATGCCGAGCTCAGTCACCGCTGTCGGTGTCGAAAGTGGGTGCCACGTCTCGCCGGCATCGAAGGTGACCAGAGCACCACGAACTCCGGCGAGCACGCTGGCATGCCACGGGTCCGCGAACACCATGTCACCGTATGCCGCCGCCGCCGGCAGCGGAGACAGGTCCATGGCCTTGCCGCTGAACGCATCCATCGCGCGCAGCGTGTGGCTGGTGGCGCTGGCCAGATACAGCCGATCGAACCCCATGCTGATCTCGCTGACGGGAGGGTCCACGCGACCCAGTGGCCGTAAGTCGCCGGTCCAGGTGTCTGCGCGCCAGAAGAGCGTGCCCGAGCCCACCGTCACGTAGAACAAAAAGCCGCCACCTAGATGAGGCGGGAGCGGCGCGGCCTTGACGTCTTCTTCCTGAAAGATTTCGCGCGCGCGTTCGACGGATCCATCCGGATGATCCACCCAGCGCACGCCGCGCAAGATGAACGAGCGCCGACCCTCCGGCGAGGTGCGTACGTCGGCGGCACTGACAGCGTCGGGCGCCGGCATCCAACCGTAATAGTCAGGGCGCGCCGTGAGCGCCGGCGGCTCCCGCGCCGGACCCGTTGGCGCCAGCTGCGCCGTCACCGCAGGCGGCAGACACGACCCGAGCAGAGCAGCCACCGGAAGCCCCGCCCCGACCCAGCCAACGCCGCGCCGGGGCGCTGGAGCACGAGGTTGGGACACCCGTGGCAGCATAACTCGAATTGCTGGACGGGGCTCAAACTAGGTTTTTGGAGGCGTTTTTAAGCAGGGCTTCCAGAAGCGCCCGCCGCAAAAAGGCCAGCCTTGCAATAGGGGTAGACGGATGAACAGCGGAGTGCCAAATTTATTGCGCGCGGGGCAGCATTGCCGATTGTAGCCGCGGCACTATGCCAAGCATGCTCGCGGCGAAACCCCGCGCAGCCCGTCCCCTGAGCGGCAGCCCCTGAGCAGCAGCCTCCGATAGCGTCACCCATGAGCATCAGCAGCATCAGTATCGGCGCGCCCCCGGCCCGTTTGGCCGATCTCGATCTCGACACGCGTATTCGAGAGCTCAAGCGCACCCGCAATGCGGTCATCTTGTCGCACTTCTACCAGGACAGCGAGATACAAGAGCTGGCGGATTTCATTGGCGACTCACTGCAGCTGGCGCGTGAGGCACAGCGCACCTCCGCGGACGTCATCTTGTTCGCTGGCGTGCACTTCATGGCCGAAACGGCTAAAATCCTGAACCCCACGCGGATCGTGCTCGTGCCCGACATGAAGGCGGGCTGTTCCCTCGCCGATGGTTGCCCGGCCGATCGCTTTGCGAAATGGCGTAGCCGGCATCCCGATGCGGTGGCCATCTCGTACATCAACTGCTCGGCAGAGGTCAAAGCGCTGAGCGACATCATCTGCACCTCGAGCAACGCCTGCCGCGTGGTCGAATCGGTGCCCTCGAATCGCAAAATCCTGTTCGCTCCAGACCGGCACCTGGGGCGCTACGTCATGAAGCAAACTGGACGGCACATGGAGCTGTGGCCGGGCGGTTGCATCGTTCACGAGACGTTCAGCCAGCGCAAGCTCAGCGCGCTCCGCACCCAACACCCCGACGCGAAGGTCATCGCTCACCCCGAGTGTGAAAGCGCGGTGCTCGACATGGCGGACTTCATCGGGTCCACCCACGCGTTGTTGAGTTACGTGGTCAACGACAATGCCCAGAAGTTCATCGTCGTCACCGAATCGGGCATTTTGCATGAAATGAAAAAGCGTGCGCCAGGGAAGGAGCTCATACCCGCCCCTCCTGAAGCCGATTGCCACTGCAATGAGTGCCCCTTCATGCGGCTCAACACCCCAGAAAAGGTGTATTTGGCGCTCGAGAATCTCGAGCCTCGGCTGGAGATGGACGAGTCCCTGCGCCGCGCCGCCCAGCTGCCGCTCGATCGCATGCTCGCGCTGGGCTAATGTCCCGAGTTTATTGCGCCCGAATCTTTGATTCGGGACTTACCAAGAAAAAACGGCTGGTCCGAGTAGCAGTATGGTTTGGGGGCTGCCGCGCCTGGCCCTCACACTTGCGGGCCGGGTGCGGCAGCACATCAACTGGAGAAACGAGGCACTAGTACAAGTTTTGACCCGAGGTCGTTGAGCGTATAGCTTGGGCAACATGAGGGCTGGTTTCTTGCATTCATCGCTCGCGACATTGTTCGTGCTTACAGGCTTCGTGTTCACAGGCTTCGCCTGCTCGAGCCCAACTCCGCCGCAGGTGCCCACGGCAAAAGCCGGCGAGGGAGGAGGAAGCGTCGATGCCGAATCCGAGGAGGCACCGGAGCTCACTCCCGCCCTGGCCCCCGCAAATATCGTGGGTGTGGCGACACTGCGCGCGCCCGCCCGCACCCTCGACACGGCGATGGGTTGGACGGGTCTAGGGCTGGATTTTCGGACGGTGGTGCAGTCGGGGCCTGCGGCTCAGTTCTTGCCCGTGCTGGACCTAGATGCACCCATCGACGCGGTGGCCACCCTCGATCCCAAGGTCAAAAACCGCCCCCGGGTACTGTTCGCCGCAGCCATCGGCCTGACCTCCCGGCAAGCGGCGCTCGAAGTATTTCGCAGCCTCGAAATGCCTGTCGAGCTCGTGGAGGCGGGCGTGCACAGCGTACGCCCCAACTCGACCACCTTCTGTTTCATTGCTGCAGCGCTGGGCCAGGCCAAAGCTCGGCTGGTATGCGGTGAAGACCGCGAGTCGGTCGAGCTGCTGAGCCCGTATCTCACCCGCGGCAACCCGTCTGCCAGCACCGGGGACGCCGACCTGCACGTCGAGCTGCGCGCCGAAACCCCCTGGCGGCTGTTTGGTGACAAGACCCAGTTCCTAAAGCTCGGCATTCCCATGCTCCTCGGCGAAGTTTCGATCGGCAACCCCGAATTCGATGCCGCGCTGCGCGACTCCGCCGTGGCCATCGTGGACGAGCTGACCCTGGGGCTCGAAGGGCTGAAGGCGCTGCGGCTCGATGCCTGGCTGCACTCCGAGCAGAAGGAGCTGGAGGTCAAGCTGGGGGTGGATTTTCAGAGCTCCCGTTCCTGGGCCGCGCGCATGCTCGCCGAGGGCCAAAGCCGGGCCAGCGTGGCTCCAGACACCTATTGGAAGCTGCCTCGGGGCGCCACTGACGCCGTGTATTACTCGGCTTCGAACCCGCAAGCGATGGAAGCCGCGATGGCGGTGCTCGAGCGGCTCTTCCGCAGCGGGTTGGGTCACTTGGGCGCGTCGCCCGCCGCTCGCGATCAGTGGTCTTTGGCCTTCAAAGACGTGATGCGGGTCGCCGGACCCACGGTGACTGCGCATGGCAACGCGCCTGCCCAGCCGCCCTCTGCCGCGCCCAACGAGCGAGAGACCTTGCGGGCCAATTTCGGTTACATGATCTCGGGCACCGAGGACCCACAAGGCCGCCTCGGGTCATTCCTCGAGCAAACGCTGCGCCTGTACGAGGACGGCACATTGCGCAAGAGTCTGAGCCAGAAGTACGGGCTCGACGTCACGAAATTGCCCAAGGTGCAGAGTCGCAAAGGGCCCGCTCGGCTGCCAGATTCGCGCGTGTACGAGGTGTCGGTGCCCGCAGCGCTGTACGCTCAGGTCCTGGACAAGCCGGATCTGGATCCGACCACATTGGGGGGGCCGATACCGCTGTTCCTCGTGACCTTCCGCGAGGGTAGCCGCACTTGGCTCGGCGTCTCGTCGTATGCTCAGGTCATCGAAGAGCGCCTGGCGGCGCTGCTCAAAGCGGCGGGACCCGAGGACACGCTGGAGGGCAGAGCCGGCCTGGACCGACTGCGGCGCGAACGCTCCAGCATAGCCGGGTTCTGGACCTTGGCAGGGCTGCGCAGCGCGCTCCACCAGGGGGAGCTGCAAGACTTCCTGTCGTCGCTCGGGCAGAGCGAGGTGCCCATTCTGGGTCGCGCCTACACCCAAACGGCAGGGCCGAGCGGCGAAATACAGCTCCGCGTGCCCGCGCAGCTGTTTAAAGATGTGGCCATGTCCGTCGCGTCAAAGCGCTAGGCCCGAGTGCCCTGGAACCGGCGCTCCAGGCCCACATATACAACTCGAGGCAGTCACCAGGAAACTTGGCCGGCCCGCGTCGGATGGGTACCCACTCGTCTCGGATGCAAGGCCTGCTTCGTCACCTGCTCAGCGTGGGCATTTTCGCGGCCAGCCTGTCGAGCCCGAGGCTGGCGCAGGCGTGGATCGAAAAGCGAATTGAATCGAGCACCACGACCCTCGAGCTCGGATCGGATGGCGCAGCGATAGTGCGCTACGAGCTGTCTGTCGAGGTGCGCGGTGCGCCCTTGAAAGGGCTCGAGCTCCGAGGTGTGGACAGCGACGCCGAACCGCTCGCTGACGGAACGATCACCCGCATGCAAGGAGCAACGGCGACCAGCCTGCCCTTGCCCGTGCAAGTGCGGGCGAACAACGGTCATGTCGACGTCCATCTGCCGCTCAAGCAGGGCTTTCGCGGCCGAAGTTTCTTGCTCAAGTTTGGCTACCGGACGCAGCTGCTCGAACGCCAGCTGATTCGGCACCTGGCGGACGGTCAGCGCTCGGAGCTGGGTTGGGTCGGGCCGCGCTTTGACGACGGTGTGGACTCGGTGACGCTCGTGGTCCGAACCGCAGCCGCAGCTCAGGCTCCGGAGGTCGTGGTTGAAGACACAGACTCCGCGCACGCAACCACAGCCAACTTCGGAATTGTCATGAGCACCCTCCGGCGCTCGCAGCGTCAAGACGAGCTGGAGCTCGTTCGATCTCACGTGGCCCGGGATGAGCCCATCACCTGGCGGGTACTGTTAGATCGGAAGCTTTTTTTTCCTGACCCTATCGGGACGGGGGCCGAGCCGGCTGCAGCGCAGGCTGCTGCGACGCAGCTGTCGCTGCCCGCACCCACGAGCACCACGGTCTCCCCGCGCTGGCCACCGCAGTTGCCGTGGATTGCCTTGGCTGGCGTGGCCTATGGGCTCATGGTGCTGCTCAAGGCCTGGATCGCGGCTCGAGCCGCACACGTTCGACACTGCCAGCCGCGGGCCTGGGTGGGCTGGAAAGCTCCTTATCGAGCCGCAGTAGCCGGCTTGTGCTTGGCGAGCGCCGGCGCGCTCGTGATCTGGGGGAGCGAGCCCACCCTGGCCGCGCTCGCTCTGGTGCTGGCAATCGCGTGTGCGGCGCTGCGCCGGCCCGAGCCAAACATCAGCCTACGCGGCCCTGGCGTCTGGCAAACGCTGGACGCCGCGGCTTTCCGCGCAGCTCCGTCGGGTCCCGCGCTACCCGGTGCATGGCTCGACGCGGGGCGGCCTCAGGGTTTCTTGCTCTTGATGGCCGCGCTCTCGGCGACCACCTGGCTCGCTGCCAGGTCATTCGAAATTTCTCCGTACTACGGGGCCTGCATCCTGCTCGGGAGCAGCGCTCTATTGCCGCTGTTCTGCACGGGCCGAGCCGGTGAGCTGCCGCTCGACCCCTTGGCGTACAGCCGACGCTTTCTCCGCCGCGTCCAGCGCAGGCTCCGCCGTCACCCCGAGCTCGTGGTCAAGCCCATCGGGCGTTTCGCGGCCGCCGAAGCCAAGCTAGACGAGCTGCGCCTCTCCATCATTCCCGAGCGAGGTCTGCCCGGTCTGATCGGGCTCGAGCTGGGTCTCGAATTTCAAGAACGGCTCGGTGGGTTTGGGGCCTCGCCGGTGGTGGTCGTGCGCGCCGCCGAAGGATCCGCCTGCCAGCGTGCGCTGCCCCGTGGGCTCGCCTGGACACGCGGGCGTAGCGCAGAGGAGCGCGCCACGCTGGTGCGGCCGAAGTTGCCAACATTGGCGCTCTCGGTCGGACTGATTCAGGAGTTACTCGCAGGCATGCGGGGGCCCGAACCCGGTCACGGCACGCCGTCGGCGAAGAAGGCGGCCAAGTCTTCGGGTAGGGTGCTCTCCACGGCAAAGGCTGGAACCCGCGCGTCGCCCGCCCACGCCACGTGACTGGCATGCAGCGCGTGTCGGCCCGACAGCGCCTCGAAAGCAGCCCCGCCGTATTCGAGATCCCCCACGATGGGCCAGCCCGAGGACGCGAGGTGAACGCGTACTTGATGTCGGTAGGCGCGTTTGGCCACGATCTCGAGCAGTGCCCAGCGCCCGCGACGGCTCAGGGTGCGGAAGCTAGAGTGGCAGTCCTGGGCAGCGCCCGGGAGCGGTGTGCCTCGCGCCACGATGACGCGCCCCGACCCCCCCGGGTGTGGCATCAGCGCGCGCTCGATCACGCCTGCATCGGGTAAGCCAACGGCCTCGACGATGGCCAGGTAGCGCTTGTCCAAGCGATGTGCCCGCAGCGCCTCGCGCAAACAATCGAAGGCTGCCGCGGTGCGCGCCGCAACCACCAAGCCAGAGGTGCGTGTATCCAGCCGGTGCAATAGGCCCGGCTCCCGCGAGCGGTAGCCCACCCCCGCCATCTCTGGATAACGTCCCAAGAGCGCGCTGGCGAGGCTGCCCGCCTCCAACGCATCGAGTGGCGCGGTCGGCTGCCCCGCGGGTTTGTCCACGACCACCACGTCGGGCCGCTCGAGCCGCACCTCCAGCGCGGCTTCGGGCTCGGCAGGCGGAGCCCCACCCCATTCCCCTAGAACGTTCACCACGTCACCGATCTGCAGACGTCGAGATTTGACGGCTTTCGCTCCGCCCACTTTGACGAGCGCACGTTCCACGAGCCAGCTCGCGCCGCGCCGGCCAAGCTCGGGGCAATTCTGAACCAGGAACTTGTCCAGGCGTTCGCCCGCCGCATCGGGACCGACTAGAAAGGTGCGAACCTCGCTCACCAGTGCCCCGATAGACCCAACCCGAGCGGTCTGCCCATCCACCCGATCTGCGGTCGCCAGCTCAGGCCGCCACCCGAGCCGCTTGCGGGCTCTGCACCTGTGTTGGGCCGTTCCGCGCCGCCACCCTGGGTGACCCAATAGCTAATGCCAGCGCCGGCAAGGGTGCCTGCCATGACCCCTGACAACCAGATGCGATCTCGCGTTGGGCTGGGGTCTTGGCTGACCAGCACCGGCGTCCCCAGCGCAGCACCCGCCAGACCTCCGAGCAACGCGCTCAAGTCGACAAACAGCATGTCAGTGGCGGATGGCACCTCGAATTGGGTCGCGACAGCACCGGACAGCACCACCCCAGTCAGCGCCCCCCACCCCATGCCAAGGGTCGGAGTGACGTCTGCATCGCCCTGCAACGCCATCTCTCCAAGGCCGCCCAATAGCAAACCCAGCGCGGCGCCCGAATGCGTCAGGGCCGCGCCACCTTCATCGACTTCGCCGAGCGCCAATCCCGCGGTGGCGAGCGTAAGCCCGCCCACAGCGCTCACGATACCAAGCAAATGACGCTGGCCCGGCGATTCTTGCTCATGGTTCCCGTCCACGATGAGCAAGGTCGCTACTCCTGGCCAGACCATCGACGCCCCGAGGAACCAGGCCCGCGCCACGTTGATGTCCCACTCTTCAGAAACAATGACGGCCGACCCGACGCCCACGCCAGCACCCAGCGCCGCCAGTGGGTACGTGAGACGCGCGTCGTCGGACCCGGAGGAGCGTTGCAGCGCAAAGCCCAGGTAGCCCCCCAGGGCCGCCGCGTGTAGAGCCAGAACGGCGCGGCCTTCGGAGTGCGACGCCGGCTCCGCATCAGGAGGCAGCGGACCCGCCGCGCCTTGGGGCTCGACACGAGGCTCTCGAAGCGAGCGCGAGGACGGTTCGAGTAGCTCACGCAGCATGCCCAAGCTGCGCACCTCCACTTCCTCCGCATCGACATGTTGCGCGCGCACGAGCACGACGTTCGAAGCTTGCGGCACGACCACCAAGCGCAGGCTGAGCGCGCTGCCGCGCAGCCCAAGCCGGGGCAGCACCACCCAAGCGTCGCGCGCCAGCTCAATCAGAGCCTGCTCGTCCGGGTCCAAGAGCTCGGCGCCCGGCGTCAGCGGAGTGAAGCCAAAGTCCTGAACGGCTTCACGCATGACGGCGTCGAGGCGACGCGCCAAGGGCTCCAGATCGACGGGGGCCGCGGGCGCGGCGGGGTCGATTTGCGCGGGCAGCACCAACGCATCGCGCGGACCAGCGACAGCGGGCAGCCCCCAGCTCAGCAGCAGCATGAGAGCAGAATACGAGATGAACCGATGGTACATGGGAAACCGGCGGCACTAAAACATGACCGTCGCGCCAACCCAAGCGTCGACGGTGCTCGCCGTGTCGACGATGAAGCGGCGGCCGGGTTGGTCAATCTGCGGGCGAAAGCTCGGGTCGGGCGCGCCGAGCGCCGTGCGTGCTCCCGCTACCCCTCCCAGGCAGGGTCCGGCACGTCCGAGCTCGCTGGCACGCGTGCCATCGCAGGGCTGCCCGAGAGTCACCAGATGACGTTGTGTGAGCGCCAGAGCTCCTCCGAGATCGAAGTGCACATACTGCCCCGCTTGCCACCTCCCGGCCACGCGCAACGCATACGCCCCATGGCCCTGGACTCGAGTGATCCCGGTCGGGAAAACCCGCTCGGAGTCCGGATCGACCACGCTCGGAATGTCGGCCTGGCTGAGCGGATCGGTGTTGCCGACATAACCGGCGAAATTGGGCCGGCGATAGGATTCGCCGCCCGCGCTGCCCAGGGCATCAAACAGTTCGGAGTAGTCGTGGCCCTCTGAGCGGTAAGTTCCGGTACACCTCACGTCGATGCTGAGGCGTTGAAATTGCTCCGCGACCTCCCACGGCATGATCTCGATGCCGAGGCTGAAGCCGCCGCGCGTGGGAGGGCCGTCATTCCAGGGGTGGTCGCCTCCGAAATCGCTATCCTCGTTTGCAAATTCGAATAACAAGTTGAAGCCCACATACGGCTCGAGATGCTGAAAACGGCGCGACACCACGCTGTGCAGCAAGAGCGCGGTCGTGCCGCGGCTCACCCCTGCCTTGCGGCCCTCTGCCGGGAAATCGCCCTCGAGTGACTCGGCTCGGCCCGGCGCTAGCTCCGTCACGAGCTCGCCGCTGGCGCCATTCCGATTGATGTCGGACGGGTATGCGCAACGCCTCACGCTGGCCGTAGCGTCTGCCGCCGCCGGAGCAGGACCGCAAGCGTGCATCGGCTCCGAGACGGAGAAGCGGCCCTCGGCACCGACCACTAGGGTGGGTTGAGACGCTTCCCGCCACTGATTGAGAATACCCCAATCGACGCCGACCGCTAGAAATTCCACGCCGCTGCGGTTCGGGGAGCGAAACGGCAAAGCCAACAGCGGCTCGCCCGGCGCTCCGTCCAGCACGCCCAGGGGGAGCTGGCGCTCGAGCAGCGTCGCGATGCTCGACAAGATGATGGGCATGCGCACGATCAAAGCCAGATCGTGAAACAGGCCCACATCGGCGCGCAGGTTCAGGCGGCTCGTGCTCTCTGAAAAATCTGTCACCTCGACGTGAGCGATCCGAGCGGCATCGATGCCTGGGCTCTGGACCTCGCGCACGATGGTCGCGGCCTTCCAGCTGTGCTGGTAGGCCAGCGTGAAATCGAAGTCGATGACACCCCGCTCGTCGAACGCATCCACCACCTGTGTGACCGCCGCCGGCTCACGCAACACGTCGGGCTCGGTCAGACTGCGCGGCTCGAGCGCGGCGCTCTCCCCCGACCCGAGCTGCCACGCGACAGCCAGGCCAGCGACGCGCACGCGGGCGATAGAGCGCGCGCCGCGTCGCACCCGGCGTTCTGCGGTCAAACCAACCCTGGACACGACACGGGAACTCTCATTGCTCGCGGGCATTAAACCGATGCCGGCGCACCGTACCAAGACCGGAGGAGGAGGCAATGAGCACGGCCGAATCTCTGGCCGATCGCCCTTGGGAGTGTCCTGAGCGTCGACCATCAGACGCCCGCCGACGTGATAGAGTGGGGCGATGTCCCAGCCTGCGCCAAGACCCGCCACGTACCAGGACGTGCTGGACGCGCCAGAGCACCTGGTCGCCGAGCTGCTCGGCGGCCACCCACCCTCGGCCGGGCCCCGCCCACGCGGGCGCGGCTTCGGTGCTGGGCATGGACATCGGGGGGCCCTTTCACCGCGGGCGAGGCGGCCCCGGGGGTTGGTGGATTCTGTATGAGCCGGAGCTGCACCTCGGCGCTGACGTATTAGTGCCCGACCTGGCAGGCTGGCGTCGAGAACGCATGCCTCACCAGCCGACCACCGCGTACTACGAGCTGTGTCCCGACTGGGTCTGCGAGGTTTTGTCCAACTCCACCGCACGGGTTGACCGCGTGATCAAGCTCCCGATTTATGCGCGCGAAGGCGTGCAGCATGTTTGGCTGGTCGATCCTCTCAATCAGACGCTCGAGGTGTATCGGCTAGATGGCACGCAGTATCGGCTGATCGCCACACACGGGGGCAGCGAAGTCGTGCGGGCGGAGCCGTTTGCTGCCGTTCCGCTCGAGCTCTGGGCGGTGTGGGGGGAGAAGGAGAGTCAGCCCTGAGGTTTCAGCCTTTTGAGCTCGGCACGCGCCGCCATGACGCACGGTGCGCTTCGAGCTCGCGGAGGCGCGCGGCGAGCTCTTCACCCCGCGTTTGCTGGAGCACTGCCGCGGCAGCACTGGCACACAAGCTCCGGGCTCGCTGGCGCTCTCGCACGTGTGCCGAGGCTCGCTCGCCGAGTGCCTGATTGGAGGGCAACAGCAACGCCTTGGCTTGGTTCTCCGATTCGGTAGCAGCTCGGGCACAGCTGGCCAGCGCTGGCGCGGCCGCCAAGCGTTCGCGCTCGCTGCGGCGCAGCGGCTTGTTGCCGGAAACACGCATGGGGGGTACCGCGGGATCGGCGGGCGTGAGCCAGGCCTCACCCGCGTTGGCCACGAGCCGCAGCTCGCGCTCTGTGACGACCAGCTCTGCGCGTGCATCGGCGTATCCGACGCTTCCGAACGGCGTACCGATGAGAACCTGCGCGCCCGGTCTGACCCCGGCACCGAGCTCGGTGCGCAGCGTGCCCTGACCCAAGAAGATCTCCTCCTCGCCACCGGCGCAGGGGACGAGCCGTGCCGGCCCCTCCACGGTCCATTCGCGCCCGCTCTCGACATGTTTGACGTGGACCTTGGCCCCGACCCCGAGCTCGAGCAGCTGCGAGCCCGTCAACATCGCGCCCGGGTGAATGGGCTGCCCCGCAGCTTGGCTCACCTCACCGCTCGCCGACATCAGGCGGCAGCCTCGTGGCGCCGATGAGCGCGGCGAGACGACCGGAGCAACCGCCGACGCGGTGGCACTGCCGTGAGCAACGCCGACCTCCGGTGGCCGCGCCTGCCTGGGCGGAGCGCTCACCGCCGTTGCCTCTCGGGCCTGGGCTGCCGTGCCCGCCTCGTCACAGCCCAGCGCGGGCAGCAGCATCACCAGGTACCCAACCCGCCACCTGCCTAGCGCCACGCCGAACGGCACGTCAGGGCAGCTCGATGGTGACGCGCTCGTCATCCCCACCGAAGATTTCACAGGTGATGTCTTCGCCGACCAATTCCTCGCGGGCGATGCCCAAATTCCGGGTGGTTTCCGCCAAACGGTTCGCGAGCACGCCGGTAAACTGCCAAAGCAGCTTGACCGCCAGGCGGTGCTCGGTGCGCAGGATGTCGAAGAAGTCCTTGCGGTGAATGACCATCAGCTGGGTCGGACCCACCGCACGCGCCGTGGCCGAACGTGGCTGGTTGCGAATCAGGGCCATTTCTCCAAAGTGCTCGCCCGGCTCGAGCCGCGCCACCGGGGCCCCGGCGCGTACCACCTCCACCAGCCCCGTGAGCACGATGTAGAGCTGTTCCCCCTGCTCACCTTCGCGCACGATGACTTGCCGATCCGCGTATGAGGCGACTTCAGTGACTTGCAGCACTTGCCGCAACTCTCGAGCGTTTAGCGCGCTAAATAGAGGCGTACCGTGGAGCACGGACTTCTGAGCCTCGAGCTGGCTGAGCCGCTCTTCATCATCCGACTCGAGCGTGCCCAAGGTCACGAGCACGGCGGTGATGTTGTCCTTGCCGCCACGCCCATTGGCCGTGTCCACCAAGTCGACCACGACCGAGTCTGGATCGGTTTGGACGAGCTTTTGAGCCAGCTCATCCATCGAGCCCTCCGGGGCCTCGAAATAGCCGGATAGACCGTCGGTGCAGAGCAGGAAGCGGTCCCCGGGGGCCACGTCGATCACCAGCGTCTCGGGCTCGCAGTGCTCGTACACCCCCACGGCGCGCGTGATGGCCTGTTTGGGCGCGAGCTTGGCCGCGCTGCCGAGGTCGATCTTCTTCTTCTTGATGAACTCGTTGTAAACGTTGTGATCCTCGGTGAGCTGTTCGAGGGTGCCATTGCGCAGCAGGTAGATGCGGCTATCGCCCACGTGAATGATGAACGCCTGGTGGCCCACAAACAGCGCCGCGACCAGGGTGGTGCCCATGCCCCGCTTGGTTTCGTCCGAAGACGCCTCGGCGTGGATCTTGCGTGAGGCGCAATTGACGGCAAACCCCAGCATGTTGGTGATGTCGCGTTTGCTCACCTTGCTGCCGCCGCTGCTGCCCGCGACATAGTCATCGAGCAGGTCCTGCGATTTGCGGATCTCCTCGCTCAAGGTGCGGACCGCCACCGCGCTCGCCACTTCACCCGCGGCATGCCCCCCCATGCCGTCGCACACCACATACAGCCTGAGCTTGCGATCGACGAGGTAGTTGTCTTCGTTGTGGTCTCGCTCTTTTCCGACGTCGGTTTGCGCGGCAAAGCTGATCGGCGCAGGCTCACTGCTCGTGTGCGCCTGCACGGGGGCAGCGTGCGTCTGCGAGGGGGGCTTGGGAGGTAAGCTGCGCTGGGGCGGATCGTTCATCACTGGGCTGGGAGAGGTGCCGCCGGGCGGCTCGCTCGTCACAGGGCCGCGCGGGGCGCGGGAATCAACCGGCATGGGGCCTCCATCTGAGGTTCAAACGACACGCCGCCAGACTTCGGGTAGTGTCCGCCGCTCAAATTACGGGATCGTCTCGCAACACAGGTGGGCTGGCCTCTGGCAACTCGCTGACCGGCCGGCTTTCCCGAGCCCAATCTTTCGGAAAGTTGCTCGATGCACGCTTTTTGGCTCAGTTTCACCAGCCCTGCTGGAGCTGTCCGCTGCCCCACTGAGAGCAATCGCAACGCCCCCATGCACAAGCTCGTCACTTCGTTTCTGCTCGCGACTAGCCTCGTGCTCCCGCTGCGGGCCCATGGGTCGAACCCGTTCCTCGAAGTTCCGGCAGAGCGTGAGGCGTTGGAGTCACCCGCCTTTCGCTATGCAAACCTGGATGATGCGCAGGCTTTCGCCGAGCTCGATCGGCGGCGCGTCCGCTACCGTCGCGTGGCGACACCGGTGCCGGGCGTACGCGCGCCCATCCGACTCGTCGGACCGCTGCGCGGCGTGCATATCCACTCCGTGCTGCCCGAGCCCAACCGCGCCAGCACCGTCTACGAGATCCTCGACGCGCGGCTGGCGCTGGCCCTGTACGACTTCTGCCTCGTGCTCTCCCACCACGACGTGGTCGAAGTCGTGCATTTCACCATGTACCGTCCACCCCAGCAGCGTCCGCAGCAACCGGACCAGCCGCAGACTCGGCACCCCGGGGGCCTCGCCATCGATCTCGGAGCCATGCGCAAGTCGAGCGGTGAGTGGCTCTCCGTGGGGCCCCACTGGGAAGGTTCGATCGGAGCCAAGACGTGCGGCGTGGGCGCACGCAAGCTACTGCCGCGCCGGGCTCGCGAGCTGCGCAGCATGCTCTGCGAAGCCAACGACCAACGCCTGTTTCACTACATGCTATCCCCCCATTTCGACGAGGCGCACGACGACCACTTCCACCTCGAGATCAAACCCAGTGTAAAGTGGTTTCTGGCAAACTGACTTGTTAAGCTGCCCCGATTCCATCGAATCGATGGCAGGAATGAAATTGGGGCAGGCGAATCAGATCCACGGCAAGCTGGGGAATTTCGATGCCCTCGTCCAATCGGGGCAGCGAAATTCCTATCGCTCCAATGGATTCGGAGTACTAGCGCAATGAGCAAAGGGCGGGTGTTGATGTTCGTCATCACGCTGGTGCTGACGTGGGCGCGCCATGCTACGGCGCTCGATCCCGAGGACGTGCCAGCGCCGCTCAAACCGTGGCTGCCCTGGGTGCTCGAGCCGCAGGGAGACGAGTTGTGCCCGCGGATTCATAAACAGCCCGTGTGTGTGTGGCCTCACCAACTGGAGTTGCAGCTAGACGAGAGTGGGGGCCGTTTCCGCTTCAGCCTTCAGGTGGATGCGAGCGCGACAGTGGCATTGCCGGGTGGAGACAAGCAGTGGCCTCAAGACGTAGAGGTGGATTCGGCGCCCGCGATCGTGCTCGCGGCGTCGGACGCACCCGTGGTGCGCCTCGCCGCGGGTTTGCACGAGGTCACGGGTCGGTTCCTCTGGCCACGTTTACCGGAGACGCTAGCGCTGCCGGAGCAGTTGGCGCTATTGCAGCTCTCGCTGCTCGGTGAGCGGGTGGCGCTGCCCAAGCGGGACGCTGGACGGGTCTGGCTGAAGGGCAGCCGGGCTTCCGTCGATGAACCAGAGAGCCTCACACTCGAAGTCTTTCGCAAGCTCGAAGACCAAGTCCCCTTTCGCGTGCGTACGCAGCTCGTGCTGCAAGTCTCCGGCAAGAGCCGGGAGCTACGCCTGCCGAACGTGCTGCTCGATGGTGCTCTGCCGATTGAGCTCGTGTCCAAGCTCCCCGCGCGGCTCGAACCGAGCGGTGAGCTCTTGCTGCAGGTCTATCCGGGGCGGCATGAAATCGAGATCGAAGCCCTGTACAGCACCCCGCCCGCGCGCCTGGTCGCTCTGCCGCACGCTCCTCCCTGGCCCAACCACGAGGTCTGGGTGTTTGCTCCCGCCACGGATTACCGTCAAAGCCAAATCAGCGGCGGGCTAGGCATCGATCCTCAGCGCACCAACGTGCCCGTCGCCTGGCGCAGCCTGGCCGCTTACCAGATGCCGGGCGGAACGGAGCTCGTCATCGAGAGCCTGCGGCGCGGGCAGCCCAACCCTCCTCCCAACCGACTGTCGTTGACGCGCGAGCTCTGGCTCGATCTCGACGCTCAGGGTTACACCGTGCGCGACAAAATCACCGGCACGATGAGCCGGACCTGGCGCCTCGATCTGAGCCGTGGCGAGCTGGGCCACGTGGCCGTGGCCGGCACCGATCAGTTGATCACGGCGCATCCCAAAACCGGTGTCCCGGGCATCGAGGTCAGGCAGCGTGAGCTCGACATGAGCGCCGAGTGGCGTTTGCCCGATGCGAGCCACGAGCTGCCGGCGGTAGGCTGGTCGGAGAACGTGGAGCAGCTCTCGACGGAGCTCTACTTGCCGCCGGGTTGGCAGCTGCTCTCGGTGAGCGGCGCCGATAGCGTGTCAGACAGCTGGCTGTCGCGCTGGGATCTGTTCGCGCTGTTCTTCGTGCTAGTGGTCGCCATCGCGATCGCCAAGCTGGACCGCCCCATCTGGGGCGTCGTCGCGCTCTTGGCGCTGGTGCTCGGCAACGGTGAAATGCACGCGCCCCAGTTCATATGGGGCGCCGTGCTGCTCGGCATCGCCTTGCTCAAAGGCCTCCCGATGGGGCGCTTCCGAGGCTTCGTCCGCGCGCTGGCCGTGATTTGCGGCTTGGTTCTGCTCGGATGGACGCTGAGCTTTGCGGTCTCGCAGATCCGCGCCGCCTTGCATCCACAAGTTCGCGATGGCCAGGGGATGTTCGCGCTCGGCACTGCCGTCGACGCATCGATGATGAGGCGCGAATCAAAATACGAAATCGGGGCTGGGTCGCCCGGCGCTCCCAGCAGCTTGGAGCTGCTGAATGACTCAGCGGAGAAGTCGCTCTCGGACCCGGACAAAAGAGCTGCGCCTCAGGCTGACGACTACGCGTCGAGCCGGCAGAAAACAGCCTACTTCGCGCAAGACCCGAACGCCATGATACAGACCGGGCCCGGGGTGCCGAGCTGGCGCTGGAACCAGTGGCACCTCGGTTGGTCGGGACCCGTGGAGCACACGCACACGTTGCGGCTGCATTTGGTGTCGCCGGCCGTCGCTGCCGTGCTCTCCGCCTTGCGCATTCTGCTCATGAGCTGGCTCACGTTCTGGGCGCTGCGGCTGATTGTGACGTTGACTCGGCGCCCTCCGCCGGGGCCGCTCGGACCCGAGCCAGGCTTGGCTTCGAGCCTGGCGCCCTTGGCAGCGGTCCTGCTCAGCCTGCTGGTCGCCGCTCCCGCACGCGCGCAGATGCCATCGGTCGAGCTGCTGGGAGAGCTCGAGCGGCGCGTGCAAACCCCCGCCGCTTGCGACGGAGCCTGCCTGGAGGTGCCGCGGCTCGAGCTCCGCATCGAAGCGAACACGGTGCTGGCCGTCGCCGAAGTCCATGCCGGAGCACGGGTGGCGTACAAATTGCCGGGTCCGGCGGCGCGCTGGGTGCCCAGCCTGGTCGAGGTGGACGAGCGCGCGGCAAGAGCCATGTTGCTGGGCGCAGATGGCTCAATCTACCTCAGGCTCGAGCCTGGCCGCCATCGAGTCCGCATGCGGGGCCCGATCGCGGGGCGTGAGCTGAACCTCGAGCCCGGCACGACACCCCGTTCGGTGCAGCTCGTAGCGGAAGGCTGGGAAGTGAGCGGCCTGGCCGAGAGCGGTCAAATTGAGGGCTCGTTGCAGCTGGTGCGGCCTCTGCCCGAGACGCCGGGTGTAGCCCCAGAGGGGGACAGCTCGACGGAGGATGGGGCATCGGCACTAGCGAGCTGGTCGCTGGTCACCAGGACCTTCAACTTTGGCGTCAACTGGAGCGCCGAAACGGAGGTCCGACGTGTAGGACCGAAGGGTGCACTGCTGGTGGTCAAAGTGCCGCTCGCTCCGGGAGAGCGGGTGACCAGCGCAAACCTTCCGATCGAGGGCTCGTTCGCCGTCGTTCGTTTGATGGCTGACGCTGAGTCGGTGCGTTTCGACAGCGTGCTCGAGACACGTCCGGAGCTGACGCTCGCGGCGCCGAAGGCCGCGCTGTACAGCGAGCGCTGGAAGCTGCGCTGCGGTCCGGTCTACCGCTGTGATCTGGACGGCATCGCTCCGATTCAACACGACACCGGCGGGCGCTGGGAGCCCACGTTCGCGCCCTGGCCCGGCGAGGAGCTATCGATTGGAGTCCACCGCCCCGCTGCCACGGTCGGGCAAACCGCGACCGTGGATGCCGTCAGTCTCGACTTGCACCCGGGGGTGCGGTTGCTTCGAGCCGAGCTCACGGCAAAGGTTCGCGTCAGCACCCAAACCGCGTACCGGCTGGCCTTGCCCGCCGGCAGCGAGGTCGATCAGCTGATGATCGGTGGGCAAAGTGAGCCCATCCGGCAGGACGGTGCCACCCTCGAGCTCGTGTTCGCGCCGGGTCAGCACGACCTGTTTGTAGCGTGGCAGGAGCCCGGAGGGTTCGGCACGCTGTTCTCCACACCGCCGGTTCGCCTCGGGGAGGCGCTGAGCAACACGCGCGTCAATGTCCACCTGCCAGACGAACGCTGGTTGCTGCTGGCAGGCGGCCCCAAGTGGGGTCCTGCCATCTTGTTTTGGAGCCACCTGGTGCTGATTCTGATGCTCGCGCCGGTGCTGGGGCGCCTACCGAGGAGCCCGCTCCGAAGCTGGGAGTGGGCACTCTTGTCGCTAGGGCTCACGCAGGTGCCGCTGCCCATCGCGGGTTTGGTCTTCGGTTGGTTCTTCGTGATGGCGTGGCACGACGTCGAGCTTCCCCAGCGCCCGCTCTGGTTCAATCTGCGGCAGTTCGCGCTGCTGGTGCTCACCCTGATTTTTGTCGGCTGCCTCTTCGGAGCGGTCTATGACAGCCTGCTCAACACGCCCGACATGGAGGTGGCAGGCGCCGATAGCCACAACCGCATGCTCAGCTGGTACGTGGATCGCACCTTTGGTGAGTTGCCCGAAGCCTGGGTCATCTCCACGTCGTTGTGGGTGTGGCGCGGCGTGATGTTGCTGTGGGCGCTCTGGCTGGCGTGGAACCTGGTGGGGTGGCTCAAGTGGGCTTGGTCCATGGTCTCACGCTTTGGCGTGTGGAAGCCCTGGCGCAAGGCGAGCGCTTAGCGCAGTGCCCTGATGAGCCGCTGTCGCAGCGCTGCTGATAGCGGCAAACCACGTGGGGCTGCGGCAGCGACCTCGCCTTCGGATTCCGAGGCCAGCGCAGCGGCTTGCGCCTCCGAGATGGCGAGTGTCCACTGAGGCTCGCTGCCCAAGTCTTCCGTCACGGCCACGGCGACGTCGCGTCCGGAGGACACGCTGAATGCGCGCGTGGCAAGGCGGCTGTTGACCCGAGCCGCAAGCAGACCCGCGAACTGTTCAGCGGCCGCGGCTTCATCGAAGCGAATGAGCCATATGCCGGTCACTGACTCGGCGACGTCGCCATAGACGAAGAAGCGGTCACCGCGCCAGCGGCTCGATAGCTGGCTCTCTGCGTACGCCGACAGGGCGCGCCGCAGAAACTTGCTAAACACCCAGGGCCCGAGCGTATCGTCTACCCGCGCCTCGAGCTCACCGGTGATGGCAGGCGCTCTCAGAGCGCCGAGCGCGTCCACCTCCAGATCGACCACGCTGCCCACGCTGAGCATCATGGGCAACACGCTCTCTGGCATGCCACGGTAGAGGTCACGCACGAGCGGCATGCCCCCCTGGCTGAACACGTTGTACACGTACCGCGCCCCGTAACTATACGGGAAGTAGCGCCTCGAGACCAACAGCGGCGACTGGTCGCCGAAGTCCTCCTCCCTTTCTTCGACCCAGGACGTGAAGTGCGAACGAAAGTCGAGGTCCCCTTCGAGCCCCCACATCGCCGCGGCAAAGAAGCTCTCGATCATCGAGGCTTCCCCCTCGACGACGCTCTGGATCGCCAGGCTCTGATCAAAGGTCGTAACGCCCTCGTAAAGCGCCAGTAGGCCCACATCTCGATCCTGCAGAGCGTGGACGAACTCATGCGCCAAGAGCACCGTGTCCCCGCCCGGATCATCGCGCCGTGCCTCGCTCTGCTCGATCACCGTGACGCGTTGGTCAGCGCTCGAGTAGTACCCCGGCACCGTGGTCGCGAAGAGCTCGATGTAACTCGCGGGCGTCAAATCGCCCGCTTGTGCCAGCCCGAGCAGCTCGAGGGTCCGCTCGACGCTCCGGTTGTCAGCGAGCGCAGCGGCCTCTGCTTCAGGAGTAACTCCCTCGTCCTCCGCCGCGGGCGCCGAGAGCTCCGCCTCGTACTCGCCTTGGGTGATGGTCCTCACCTCGGGGGGAGGGGCGTCTGGCATCCCGCGTAAGCAACTGACCGTAGCGAAGACGCGCGCCTGGCAAGCGGCCTGAAGAATGTCACAGGGCGCGTACGCCTCCGACTCGCAGCCCGCAATGGGCGGAAGGTCGAGGCCGTCATCCCCCTCGGACGAACAGCCCCCGGCGACCAAAATACAGAGCACGACGGCGCGAAGGCGTTGCCCATGGTCCAGGTATCCTGTCTTCATCGCGAGTCGCCGTAGCTCCAGAGTGTGGCGTCAATGCATTGTTCCAGGCCATCACACTCCGTATTTCCGCACCGCTTGCCCGCGGACAGTGCCTCCGGTACGTAGCGCGAGTTGATTTGCCTGCAGGCCGTGGGAGCTGAATACCAGGCGCATTCGAAGAACGTCTCCGACATGGCGTCACAAAACGCCGCAGCGGCGGGTGTGGGCTCGAGCGCCTCGCCAGCGACCAAAAAACACTCGCTGAACACGTCGGTCACATCCTCCGGGCACGCGGAGGTATCGATCAGACACTGCGTTTCCGCGTCCAGCGCGGCCCTGGTATGACGCCGGAAATAGCCGCCGCTGTTCGTCTGGCAGCCCTCCATGCAGCCCGGAGTCGGCGAGCCTTCGCAGCGGGTAAACGTGTCGCACACCGCTCGACACAACTCCGCCCTCCCCGAACCGAGAATGGGCGGCCGCTCACTGCCTTCGCCGCAAGCCAGCAGCGCCCCAAGCAGCCCCGCTTTTGCTCTGTTCATCCAGCACGCGCCTAGACCGCGCCGAGCTCTACCGTCAAGCCGAGAGGCTGATCCTCGCGCGGGAGATACTCCGCCAACTGGGGTGCCCAGGGCGGGATCCCCCCGGCGTTCGTGGGCATGCAGATCAGGGTCAGCTCGCGGTCCCCCCGTTCGCACATGGCGCCGGCGCTTGCGACCACGATTTCTTGACGAGCCTCCGCCGCGCAGCTGTCGTTCCTCTGGTTACACACCATCACGATTGAGGCAAATAGACGTCGCTTCGATAGACGCGAGATGACGCGTTGGCTGAAATGGTGTGGCGTTTCGTCGGCCCATTGCGTCACCAGGGCCAGGTTGGGCCCGTGGCGACGCGCGCTCGCGATCCCCGCCGACCAATCCGCGCCGGATTCGCCGATCACGAGGCACGAGCGCCCCGCTTCCGACCCCCCCCTACTCGATCTCTGCACGTTCCCTCCGCCACCCAACATCTTTTTCTCTCGCAATCTTCGCTCGCAATTTCTTCTCGACCGTGCGCTCCGTATCCCGTGCAGCCCCGAGGCTCATCTGGCCAAGCCCTGCCCTGACGGCAGCTCTCGGCGAAACTGCCACTCTCCAGCGAGAGGCAGCATGCTGATCGCAGGCGGTACCTCACAGGCACCCGACGATCCATTCAGTTGAGCTAAAGCAGCTATCGACTAAGCGCACCGCCGGCGGCGGCGATCCCCCCGAAGCGCACGCATCATGTAATCGGGCAGCGAGCCCGTCAAGAAACAAAGCTACTTCTCTGGCCCACCGCAACGCCTATTTGCAGGCGTTTCAGCGCGTATGTAGGCTTGTCTCATCCATCGTGGGCCGCGCCCGTACTGCCACACGTGCGGCGCGGCGCTGCCCCATTTTGGCAGCCAGGCGCCGGCACCAAAATGGCGAAGCATCGAGCAACACGCGCGCTGCGCTCCCGGGCGTGGATCGAAAAAAAATCATTCGTCGCCTGCGCGCTCTGCCGGCATTCCTGTCTCGCTGGACTTCTGCTAAGGCGCCTCTCCCATGTCCCCCGAGCAGACCATCAGTCCCTCTGAACTGACGACTTTGCTCGAGGAGGGTCCGGAGAGCATCCGAACCCGGCTCAGCGACGTCCACCCCGAAGACGTCGCCGACCTGATCCGGAACGTCGACACGGACCGAGGCGCAGAGCTCTTGGCCCGCTTGCCGGCGGAGTACGCCGCCCAGGTCTTCGAGCGCTTGGAGCAGGACCGGCAGGAGGACCTCGCCAAGCTCATCGGCATCGAGCCGCTGGCAGCGCTGACCCTGGAAATGTCCTCGGACGACCGAGTGGACTTCCTCAGCCTGGTGCCGCCCGCCATGGGCCAAAGCCTGCGGCGCCGCATCAAGCAGGAGGATCCCGAGGTCCTCGAGGACGTCGAGGAGCTGACGCAATGGCCCGAGACGTCCGCCGGGGGCCTGATGACCACCGACTACATCTCGATTTCTGCGCGACTGACGATCCGAGATGCCATCGACGCGGTGCGGCGCCAGGCTGACGAAGCCGAGGCCATCGACGCCCTGTTCGTCAAGGCGCCCGACCAGAAGCTCGCGGGCGTGCTGTCGATGCGGCGCATATTGCTGAGCGAGCCCAGCGAAAAGATCGACGCCGTGATGAATCACAACGTGATCTCCGTGCCCCCCCTGATGGACCAGGAAGAAGTGGCTCGCAAACTGGCGAAATATGACCTGAACGTAATGCCGGTCGTGAACGAGCGCGGGCGCATCCTGGGTGTGATCACCGCCGACGACGTGCTCGACGTATTGACGGATGAACAGAGCGAGGACGTCCAAAAGATGGGCGCCATCGAGCCGCTGCGCGACGACTATTTCAGCACCAGCTTTCATGTTTTGCTGCGCAAACGTGCGCCCTGGCTGTGCGTCCTGTTCGTGGGGGGCTTGCTCACCACGCACACGTTGCAGGCCTATCAGGGCGCGCTGGCCGCCATGACCGAGCTGAGCTTCTACTTGCCGTTGCTCATCTCGGCAGGGGGCAACTCGGGGGCCCAATCCTCCACGCTGATGATCCGCGGCCTAGCGGTCGGTAACGTGCGCACCGCGGATTGGGCGCGGGTCCTGCGCCGCGAGTCGTTTCAGGGCATAATTCTAGGGGCCATGCTGGCCGCCGTCGGCGTGGCGCGCGCGCTCCTCGAGGGCGACAGCCCGGCCTTCGCCCTGCTCATCGGGATCACCGTGGTGTGCATCGTCATGCTGGGCTGCGTCGCGGGAGCCATGACGCCGCTGGCATTGCACCGCGCCAAGGTGGATCCCGCGACCAGCTCGACACCGTTCATTTCCACCATGGTCGACGTGCTGGGGATCATCATTTATTTGAGCCTCGCGCAGATCTTGCTCGGCGCCGCCTTGTCCGCCGCTCCGGGCCGCTGACGGATCGCGCCCCCCGGTCCGATCTCACTAGTGGCCGCGCGGCCGGCAGCGTCGGCGGTTTGTCGTTCCAGCGGTGCCCGTTGTAAGCTCTGCTCGCACCATCGTGTCCTGCCCGTTCGACTCCATCCGGCCGCATTGCTTCGATTCTGCTGAATCGGCGCCGAGCCACTCGTTGGAGCCGCATGGCAAAGCTTGAGGCGATGCTCGAGCAGCGCGGCATCGCGTCCCCACGCGAGATGTCGGAAGCCGTTGCGCGCTGCGAGCTGCACGGAGGAGATCTGACGACCAGCCTGCTGCAGTTCGTCAGCGCCGACGAAGCGCTGCTCAGCGCGGCGCTCAGCGAATGTCATGGGCTGCCTGCAGCGATCGTCGGGGCTCTGCCCACGCCGGATGAGGCGACCTCGCGCCTGGTGCCGCGGGAAGTCGCAGAACGCTACTGCTGCTTTCCGTTGGAGTCGGGTTCGGGGCGGCTCGTGCTGGCAGTGGCGGGCCCGTTCGAGCCCGCGCTGAAAGATGAGCTGAGCTTCGCATTGGGCGTTCAAATCGATGAACGGGTGGCGCTCGAGGTGCGCATTCGCCAAGCCATTTCGCGTCACTACGGTCTGCCTCTGTCCGCCCGCAATCAGCGCGGCATCGCGCGCCTCGATGGAGAGCTCGACGGCTCTCCGAACGAAACGCCCGCGGGGCTTTGGCCCGACACGCAGCTCTCCGCGCTGCCGCGGCCGCCGAGCGAACGCCCCATCTCCCGCAGCGAATCGCCGCGTCCGCCGGGCGAGCGCGCGCGCAACGAAGCGTCGCAAAGGGACAGTGAGCACCCGAGCTCGCGTACTGACTCCGGCCCGAGGGGAGCCGGGTCGGTACCTCCCTCGAGCGGCCTGCGGTCGAGCCGGCGCCGAGGTCCGTTCAGCCTCGCGCTCGCCCGTGAGGAGCTCAGCCGGGCGGCGTCGCGCAACGATGTCCTGGACGCGTTCTTTAGCTTTGCCTGCCAATTCTTCGAGTACAGCGCCCTATTCGCCGTGCACAACGCTTTGGCCGAGGGCCTCAACGCCTGGGGTCCGGGCGCCGATCGCGAGGCGGCTCTCGGCATCGGGGTGCCACTCGACCTGCCCAGCTCGCTGTCCGAGGCGGCCGAGAGCTGCAAGATGCGCCTGACGCGCCTGGGTAAGGAGGGGATTGATCGCACGTTATCGGCCGACCTCCGCCGTCAGCTCAACTCGCGCGTGCTGATCCTGCCGGTCTGCCTGCGGGGGCGTTGCGCCGTGCTCTTGTACGGGGACAACGGCGTCGCCGACGTCGACGAGCGGGAGATCTCAGAAGTGCTCGCGATTGCCCCCGATGTCTCCAGCGCGCTCGGTCGCATCATTCTGCAGCGCAAGAAGGCGACAGCCGCCCGCGACGTCCCGCTCGACGCGGCTGAGCTGTCGGCCTCCCTCGCTCCGCCACGCAACGTGTCCGCGCCTCGGCCCAGCTCGAGGCCCGAAGCATCGAGGCCAGCGCCCGCCCTCGGCCGTGGCGAGCCCGACGTCTCGTTACCGACCATCCCCGGTAAGAAACGGGACAAGAGTCGCAGTAATGCCCGGAGCGGCTCGAGGCCTGATGCCGCTCCAGCTCCGGTCGAGCTAGGGCGCGAAACCGAGGGCGCTCCCAACCCAGCGGCGGCCATCAGCGCGCCGGGCACTGCCAACGGCTCGGCTGCTTCGGAGGCGGAGCCACCCGCACCGGCGGCGGACGATCCAGTGTTCATGTTGGCTCGAGCGCGGCCCAGGACCCATACGTTGCCCCCTCCAGATCCCGTGCTGGGCCCAGATCCTGTGCTCGAGCGCGTGACCCGGCCGCCGGTGGCGATCACCCTGCCCGCGCGCAGCACGGGGATCCGACCGCGCCTGCCGTCGGTCATCATCGAGGGAGCCCACGCGAGTGTCCGCCCCGGGGGTTTCATCCCGCTGGCCACCATCAAGAAGCCCCCCACCCGTCCGCCGAGCGGCTCGCGCCGTGCGATCGCCCCGCCTGCCGCCGACCCTCCGCGCAGCGTCATCGCATCCCCTGTGCCGGACGCTGCCCCGTTGCCTGCGCCCTCCGCCGCAGCGTCGGACATGGCCGTGCCGCCCCCCGACGCCGCGCCGCCAGAGCAGCGCAGTGCGGTCTCAGCGCCGGTCACTGCTGGGCGGCCCTCAGCTCCGGTCAGCGCGGCGGGGCCACCGCTCACCGCCTCGGCCCCGATCGTCATTCGGCCGCCCGTGGCAGGCTCAGCGGCGGTGGCTCGGCCAGCGCCTGCCTCCGCGAAAGCGGCGCGTAGCGTCGTGGCTACACCCGCGGCGGCCTCCATCACGGCGGCCCGCAGGACGCCGGATCCGGCCCCTGCCGTAGCGGGCGCCGTGTCTTCGCCAGCCCCACCCGCTGCGGAAATCGAAAACCTGGTGGAGCTCTTGTGCCAGGGAAGCTCGAAAGCCGCGCAAGAGCTCACACGCATCGGCGCCGCCACGCTGCCCCAGCTCATGGATCGCTTCCCCGGGCCCGTCATCAGCGAACGAGCCGGTCCGAGCTCGCGGGCGTCCGAATGCGGCCCGCTGCTGCAAATGCTGGCAACCATCGGCACGCCGGCCATCCCAAACATCACTCGCAGCAGCGAGGATCAAGATGCGCGGGTGCGGCGCTGGGCGACGCTGCTCTTGGGCGAGTTGCCCGGGCCCGAGGCGTGCCGCGCGGTCGTGCAGCGGCTCGTGGACGAGGTGCCGCGCGTGCACCAGGCCGCGCTCGAGGCCGCTCGCCTGCTACTCGGCAGCTCCGCGGCCAGCCAGTTTCGCTCGGCGCTGTTTGAAGTAGCGGAGGCGGAGGACGTGGCGCTGACGTTGCGCCTGCGGACGCTCGAGCACGCCGCCAAGCTGAAGGACGGCAAAAGCGTGCCCCGCCTGATCGCATTTCTCGGCGCCGACACCGAGCCAATGGTGCACAAGGCCTTGTGGGCGTTGTCCGTGCTCACTCGCCAAGACTTCGGGCGAGATGCCCAAAGCTGGTGGGATTGGTGGCAAGCACATCAATCGCAACACCGCTGCCAATGGCTCATCGAAGCTCTCGATCACCGCGACCCGCGCCTGCGCAAAGCCGCCGCTGAAGAGCTCCAGCTCGAGGCGAATGACAGCTTCGGTTATACGGAAAACCTTCCCGAGGACGCACGCCGAATCGCTCGAGAGAAGTACCAGAAGTGGTGGGAGACCGTGGGGGCGCAGCGCTTCGGGCATTCGGCGTAGTCCTCGGGTGCCACAGGCCAACTGGCCTGCGCTCCTCAAAGAAGTCGACAGGCTGGGCGAGATTGCCTACAGCCTTCGACATGGACCATGAGACCGCGCTCGAAGCAGCCAACCAAGCCCTGAGCGGCGGCGCCTTGCGTTCGACGAGCCACATCGCTTCGGTCGAGCTGCGCGGCGTCGACGACGTGAAGCGCACCGGCCGCGCCGCGGTGAACCTCGAGGACACCTCTCGCCTGCCGAGCGGCGCGTGGGAGTTGGCGGCGATGCTGTCGGTGGGCTTCGTGACGCTGCTGTTGGTCCTGGGCGCTTGGTTCCTCTAGGAGGGTTTCTATAGCCGCAGCTACTTCTTCTTCGTCTTGGCTGCTTCTTTCGGCTTTTCGAGATTTACGTCCCAGGTGATCACTTTTCGCTCGCCGGAATAGGGCGGCACGATCACCGCGCTATACGCGTTGAGCACGCAGTCACCCAGGCGCGTGCCGTCGAAGGGCGGACCAATCGTGGCCGAGGCCACCGATCCGTCCAAGGCAAACGTCACTATCACGCTCGTCTTGCCGCTCGGCACCTTGTCTCCGGTGACCACCTCGGGGCAAGTCTCGGCGGAGCGAGTGGCCCGCTTGAGCTCGAGATCGGCCTGGTTGTCATCGAAAGCGCCGGGCTTCTCCAGCTCCTCGATCTCACCCGTCTCGGTGGGTTTGCCGCGGGCTTTCAGCTCCTCCTCGTAGGCCAGAGCCTCCTGTTCCTTCAGCCGATCCTCGGCCGTCTTGATCGTGCTCTCGTCGTACGAAGGACCACATGCAAGGCCGGTAGCGGCGACGAGCAGCGCACCGACGGTGAACGAATGATTCGCCATGGCGGGCGATGCTAGTCTCGAGTAGAAGAGGTGGCAAGTAGCCAAGCCAGCGCCCCGTATCTGCCGAGATAGGCCTGCGTCCGCTCGAGTGAGGGCCGCAGGGCCTGGCCTCGTTCGCCGGCTACAGGTCGGTGATCTTGTAGTCCTTGATCTTGTACAAGAGCGCGCGGTGGCTGATCTCGAGCACCTCGGCGGCGCGCGTGCGGTTGCCCTTGGTCTTCTGCAACGCGCGGCGAATCAGGATTTCCTCGATGATGCGTGTGGTTTTCTTGACGCTCAGCTCACCGCTCGCCAGCTGCATTTGCACGGGGTTTTGCGCCTCGCGGATGCGTTCGGGCAGGTCCGAGGCCATCAACTTTTCGCCTTCACCCAGCACCATCGCACGCTCGATGGTGTTCTCGAGCTCGCGCACGTTGCCCGGCCACGGGTGCTCGTACAAGAGCCGGCGGGCCTCGCTGTCCAAGCCCGTGATGCTGGTGCCGAGGCGCGCGTTGTTGCGCGCCATGAAGTGCTCGATCAAAACCGGGATGTCTTCACGGCGCTCGCGCAAGGGGGGCACGTGGATCGGCAGCACGTTCAGGCGGTAAAAAAGGTCCTCTCGGAAGCGACCCTTCTCTGTCTCGTTGTTCAAATCGCGGTGCGTGGCGGCCACGATGCGCACGTCCACCGCGACATCGCGCGACTCCCCTAGCTTCCTTATCTTGCCGTCCTCGAGCACGCGCAACAGCTTCACCTGCAGCCCGAGCGGCAGCTCGCCGATCTCATCCAGAAATAACGTGCCGCCATCCGCTTCGTTGAACAAACCATTGCGGTCGTGCGTGGCGTCGGTGAAGGCGCCCTTTTTATGGCCAAACAGCTCGCTCTCCAGCAGGTTTTCCGGGATGGCCCCGCAGTTGACGGGAACAAACGGCTTGCCCGCGCGCGAGCCGCGCGTGTGCAGCGCCCGGGCCACGAGCTCCTTGCCCACGCCGCTCTCGCCGGTGATGAGCACGGTGGTCTTGTAGTTGGCGATCTTCGCGATGGTGCGAAACACGCTCTGCATCACCACGCTCTTGGCGAGGATGTCCTCGAACTTGTGCTCGCGCCGGATTTCCTCCCTCAGCACGCGGTTTTCACGCCGCAGAGACTCTCGTTCCTCGGCCTTGCGCAGCGCCAGCACGACCTCGTCGGGCTTGAACGGCTTTTGAATGTAGTCGTAAGCGCCGGCCTTGATGGCTTCGATGGCCTGGTCCAGGTTGCCGTACGCGCTCATCACGATCACGGTGGCGTCGTTGCCTTTGGCGCGCAGCGTGCTCAGCAAATCCATCCCGCCCATGCGCGGCATGCGCACGTCCGTGATGACCACGTCGGGCCCAAACGACTCGACCAAGCCCAGCGCCTCTTCCCCGCCCGGAGCGGTCTCCACTTCGTAGCCGTGCCGCTTCAGCAGAGTGCGCAGCACCAGCCGAATATTCTCCTCGTCATCGACTACCAGGATCCGCCGCACTGTGAAAAAAATGCTACCCTGCAAGCCTCAGCCACGCAAGCTATGCGGAGCGATCGCGGTGCAATTCAGGGGTCATGGGGTGGGCCGCGCCTACACCGCGCGTCCGAGCCCGTCTCCTCGGGGCACCGGGCGCCATCAACAGACGGTGTCGTCCGCACATCTCGAGATCCGACGCCCGTGCGAGTAAGCATACTTACCCACCTTCGGAATCGAAAAGAACACCCCCGAGACGGGCCCGGCCCGCCCGGCCCCCAAGGATTGCTCAGTCGGCTTTGGGGTCGCCGAGCAAGCCCGCCAGGTGCTCACCGCCTTCGGCGAGGCGGGCGACGCTGCCGAGGTGGTGGAGCAAGAGCGCGCGGTTGTCGGTGACGCCAAGCGTCTGCATCTCGAGGGCGCCGATGCGGTCGCCGGGCGCGAAGGGCGCGTCGGCCACTTTTTCCATGCTCAGCTTCTCGGGGCCGTAGTTCATGAACTCTGCCCGAGTATCCAGGATGGAATAGTCGTCACCGCGCCGCAGCTCGAGCGTGACCTTGCCGGTGATGCTAGGAGCGACCCAGCGGGTCAGCGCGTCCTTGATCAGCATGGCTTCGGGGTCGAACCAGCGCCCCTCGTAGAGCAAGCGCCCCAAGCGGCGGCCCATGCCCGAGTACTGGTCGATGGTATTTTCATTGTGGATGGCGGACATGAGCCGCTCATAGGCGATGTGAAACAGCGCCATGCCCGGCGCCTCGTAGATGCCGCGGCTCTTGGCGTCGATGACGCGGTTTTCGATCTGGTCGCTCATGCCGAGGCCATGACGCCCCCCGACCAGGTTGCCCTCCAGAATCGCCTCGATGAGTGAGCCAAAGCGCCGGCCCCCGAGCGCCACCGGCAGCCCATTCTCGAGCTCCACCTCGACTTTTTCAGGCAGTACCACCACCTCTGGCCGGTAGTGGGCCAAACCCATGATGGGGTGCACGATGTGCATGCCACTGTTCAGGTGCTCGAGATCTTTGGCTTCATGAGTGGCGCCGAGCGCGTTGGCATCGGTGCTATAGGCCTTCTCGACACTGGCCGTGTGCGGCAACCCGATGCTCGCCAGGTACTCGCTCATCTCCGTGCGGCCGCCAAACGCGTCGACGAACGCTTGATCGAGCCACGGCTTGTAGATCCGAAGCTCGGGGTTGGTCAGAATGCCGTACCGATAAAACCGCTGGATGTCGTTGCCCTTGTGCGTGCTGCCGTCGCCAAAGACGTGCACGCCGTCTTCCTGCATGGCGCGGATGATGCCCGTGGTGGTGACCGCGCGCCCGAGCGGAGTGGTGTTGAAATACTTACGACCCGCGGTCGCCAGGTGAAACGCGCCGCATTGCAGCGCGACCAAACCTTCCCGAGCCAAGGCTTCGCGGCAGTCGACCAGGCGTGCCGACACGGCGCCGTGCTGCTTGGCCACGGGCAAGATCGCCGCCGGATCTTTTTCATCCGGCTGGGCCAGGTCGGCCGTGTACGCGTGCACCGCGATGCCTTGCCGGCTGAGCCACGCCACCGCGCAGCGCGTGTCGAGCCCTCCGGAGAAGGCGATGCCGAGCTTGGTGCCCTTGGGAGGCAGGGAGCGATAGATCCGACTCATGGGGGCGGGCTTTAGTACGGCGCCCGAGGATGCGCAATCTGCCTGGGTCAGCCGTGGTTACGGCGGCGCACAGACCCCCGCGCGGCCAAAGAACTCGGCCAGGGCCTGGTTGAGGGGGCGACAGACAAAGCCCTCCGCGGCGCGTAGGCAGTCTGCGGCCACGTTGCACACCTCGAGGCAGAAACCTAGATCGCCCGGCCCCTCCGAAAACCCACCCCCGCGCACCACGGGCGTGACACACGCGGCCTCTCGCGCGCTGTCGTCTCTGGCGTAGCCACAGCCCGCGAGCGAGCCGACCACACACGGCGAGGTGCAGGTGCCGACCTCGTTCACGCGGTCCTCACAGCTCCGACCCTGACACTCGGTGTCGAGTCGACAGCCGGACCCTACCTCGGCGCCCGGAGCTTGCACCGTCGCACAGATCCCCGCTTCCATGCGGCACACGGTACCGACCGGACACTCGGAGTCGCTGCCGCAGCGCGGCTCACAAAAGCCTGCTTGTCGTTCGGCAGCAATGAGCTCGACTCCCGCCGCTGCTGCGGAGCGACACACCACGTCGGTGCGATTCAGGCACTTGGCTTCACCGGGCTCTGCTTCCTTCGACAAACACGTTCGAAGGCAATACAGGCTGCGCTCAGGGCCGATGGGCTGGCAACTCGACGCCCCATCGAGCGCCACGCAATCCGCCGTGTCGGCGCAAGGCAACGTACAGTAACCGCCAGCCGGGCCACCCGCGCCGAGGTACAGAGTGTCATCCGCGCGCATGCACAGCGCACCACCTTCACAGGCGGTATCAGCATCACAGCGCGCCCCGACGATGCCAGTACCGAGCAGCGCCCCGTCCCCGCAATCACACGCGCCAAAGGCTTGGCCGTCGGCGCCGCACGTCGAGAGACCGCTGCACAACAGGTCGACCTGGCACGCCCGAGTTTCCCCGGGCACACAGTTTTGGCGCGCCGGGGGCAGCAACACGACGGGCGTAGTGCGCTCTGGAATTCGCCCCGCGTCCAAGCTCATGGCCGGCTCGGAAGGAGCACCCGCGTCGGGCTCGACTGCCGCGCCGGGCCCGACCACCGCCGTAGCGGGGGCGTCATCGCCGCACGCCATTGCCGCCCACGCCATTGCCGCCCACGCCACGCCCACAGCCCACACCCCGCGCCCGACTGCACCCGTGACGCCGACAGCTTTGGACATTGCGGCTATCGTACGCTCTGGGTCACAAGCTTCCAGGAAAAATCCGGACCAAACCGCGCTTTTCGCGTGAACGAGGGGTGCAATCCGGCACAGCACTGGCACAGCCAGGCACATACCGAAGGCCGACGACAATCAGGACGCAAAAAGGGACCCGTGGCGCACGCAGCGCGGGAATCGGCGGTCTACGGCGGGTTCACCGCAGGCAGCCCTTGACAGGGCAAGGACCGTACAAGCCCCGTGAAACACGGCACTCGTCGCATCCAGGCTCACGTCTTTGATCAACGCCCGCAGGCGTCGACTAAACAAGGTGGCGAAGCGCGATCAACGCTGAAGATCGAGAATCGCTGACAGCTCCGAGAACGGAACGTAGTCGACCTGCACTCCTCCCATGCGGCGGGAGTACCGCTCGGTGTCTCTCAGTGTCACGACGAGATTGGAACCGTGCGGATGCTTGCGACGAAATGCCTGAAGGCCCGCCGGGTCAAACCTGCTGGCAGAGCTCTTGCACTCGATGGCCAGCAATTGGCTACGACGACCCACTTGCACGACAAAATCGACTTCGTGCTGCTGCTTGTCTCTCCAATAATGCAGGCGCGCCGTCCCAAACCTCGCGATGAGCTCCCCCAAAACCAAGTGCTCCAGCAGTTGGCCGCGGTCGTCGTCTCTCAAAACATCCCACCCCTTAAAATAGGCAACAAACCCCGTGTCAAAGGCGTAAACCTTCGGCTGCGTCTTGATCTCGGTAGCACGGCCTCCGTGATATGGACTCAGGGTAGTAACGAGTAACGTCGTCTCCAGAATCGACAGGTAGTGCTGCACGGTCGGCCGTGAAATCTCACACGGAGCCGCGAACGCCTGGGCCTCGAATAGACCGCCGCTCTGAACGAAGAGCAACTCCAGGAAGCGGGTGAATGCTGCCTTTTTCTCCACCACAAACAGCTCCGAGAGGTCCTTCGCCCAATACGAGCTCACCCATTCCTCGTAGTCTTTATCATCAGGCCTACCGCTGAGAAAAAAGGGAGGCAAGCCGCCGTGAAGCATTCGGCGATCCAGGTCCCATGTGCCGAAATCCTCGAGATCACGCGCGATCATCGGGACCAGCCAAAGCTCGCGCTTGCGACCCGTGAGGGCGTCTCGAAACTTGTTTCGCGCCGCGAGCGTAGAGGAGCCCGTGGCAACTACACGTAGCTTCGGAAAATGATCGGCTGCAACCTTGAGCACCTCGGAGGGGTTGGCCAGGCGATGAACTTCATCGAGAGCCACGATGCCGCTCCGGAACTGCTTGTAGAAGAGCTCTGGGTCCTCCAATGCGCGGCGCACGCGCACCAACTCACAGTCATGGTAGTGAACGTTCGGCAACGACTGCACCAGCGTGGTCTTGCCGGCACGCCGTACGCCGTGCAGCCAAACGACGCTGCGCTCCTGCAAGGCGCGCTCGATCTCGTTGAGCCAGAACCGCCGCTGCACGATCTATTTTACCTAAAGTACGACCAAACGCAAATCGAGTTTCTGGCGAGCCACGGGGGCACGCTGCCATGACCGGGTCATCCGGCGAGCCGGGTCGTATGACAGAACCAGCGGGTGAGGGCCGAGCCTCCGCTGCACGACAGCTCACGGAACCTCGGAACTCAGCCGTTCCGAGCGGCCCCGTCCAGCGTTGCACCGGTCATTCGTGTCCCGAATCCAAAGGTTTCCTCGCCAGGCTGGCTGCGACCCACGTCGGGGGAGGCCGGCAGCCATCACGTTGGTGATCAACGTTCGTCGGCCGAGTCGAACTCGTGCGCGCTTTGCTCCCAGTTCTGGCCGTCGAAGTCGCGTACCACGGCGTTGGCCAGAACTTCGCCGTCCAGGCAGCGGACATTCACGAAGCGGTAGGACGTCAACGCCAGCTCACCCTCGAGCAAGCGAAACTGCTCAAAAGCGACCATCAGGTGCAGATAGCCGGTCTTGCTGCAGATCGAGCAGTTGCAGCGCCAGACCTCGACGCCCCCAGGCGCGCTGTCTCGCGGCACATCGACCTCGAAGCGCACCGCGCCGCAGTGGCAGCCGCCAGCAAGCGTCCTGACCTGGGCAACCGTCATGCTCCGCTCAGCGCGCGCGCGAGGACGCCGCCTCCGCGAGCGACACCGTGTTTTCGAGCAGCATCGCCACTGTCGTCACGCCGACTCCGCCGAGCCGCGGCGTGATCCAGGAGGCGACCTCGCCCACGGCCTCATCGACGTCCGGGACCAGCTTTTTGCCCTGCCAGGTGATGCCTGCGCTGACCACCACCGCACCCGGCTTGACTGCGTCCGGTTTGAGGATACCCGGCTGTCCCACCCCCACCACCACGATGTCGGCTTGGCGCGTGAAGCTTTGCCACTCCGGAATGCGGCTGTGCACCAGTGTCACCGCGGCGTTGCCACCTCGGCGACTCGCGCTGAGTAATAGTGACAGCGGGCGGCCGAGCGTAGGGCCACGCCCCACGATGACCACGTGCTGGCCGGCGACGTCGATGCCGTAGTGCTGGAACATGGCGTCGATGCCCGCGGGGGTTGCCGGCACGGGCCCCGGGAGGCCCACCGCCAAACGACCGAAGCTCTCCGGGTGCAACCCATCCGCATCCTTGTGCGGGTCGAGCTCGAGCAGCGCCAGGTTGAAGTCGAGCGGCTTCGGCAGCGGAGACTGTACGATGACTCCGTGCACGGCAGGGTCGGCGTTGAGCCCGTGGATCAGCTCGCGCAGCTCTCCTGGCTGCGCACCGGCGGGCAAGCGAGCATCGATCGACAGCATGCCGACCGTCTGGCATGTCTCATGTTTCTTGCGCACGTAGCCGGCGCTGGCCGGATCATCACCGACCAGAATGGTCGCCAGCGCGGGCACGGTGCCGCGGGCCCGCAGGCGTGCCACGCGCTCCGACACGCGGGCCAGGATCGCCTCCGCCACGGGAGCACCGGAAAGAAATGCTGCGCTCATCCGCGCCCGGTTTAGTGCCCCAGTGACATAGACGCAATCCATGCGGCGCCGAGGCGCAGCGTGAAACGATGAAACAGTGATCTGTGAGCGACCTGCGCTGGACTCTGAAACATGTCGCGTGCTAGGCCGCAGCCTACATGGTGAGAGAATTCCGCCCAATGTACAGAAATAGGCCACCCAGGCCGACGGCTCTCGGGTTCCGCTCTGCCGTGTGCCTGGCGGCGTTGGGTGTCCTGAGCTGCAACGTCGATGGCCGAAAAGTGACCGCTAGCGGCCTCACCCTGTTGGGTCCTGGGGACGCGGCCGCGGACGCCAACGGCTCACCCCCCGAGGCCACGCTGTCCGCGCCGAAGCTCGAGCTGACGCCGATTGCGTTCGACTTCGGCCCCATCGCGCTCGGCTTCCCGGCTCGCGGGGTGGTGTTCGTTTTCAACTCGGGCAATGCGCCCATGGCCGTCCCGAGTGTCAGCCTGTCCGCGGACAGCGCCGCAGACTTCGGCATCATTCATAATCGCTGCGAGGGCTCGCTCGAGCCCGGTGACAGTTGCGCCATCCGGCTCGCGCTGACTCCAAACACCGTGGGTGAGCTGAGCGGGTCGCTCGAGATCGAGGCAGGCCCGGGCGGCGCCGCCAGCGTACCTCTCGCAGGTTTCGGCAGCGCAGCGGGGGAGCTGCTGCTCGGTCCGGCGCCGGGCAGCTCGCTCGATTTCTCCGGAGTCGAAGTTGGCGCACGCCGCGAGGAAGTCATCCGGGTCACCAACCCTCTTGACACACCGTCGGGGGGGTTGTCCTTCAGCGCCAATAATCCGGACTTCATCCTCGGGCTTGCCACCAGCGGCGCTCCGGAGGGTGAATGCGGGCCCGCGACGTCGCTCGCGAGCGGCGCGAGCTGCGACCTGAGAGTCTCCTTCTCTCCAAGCCGGCGGGGCCAGGCGGAAAGCGCGTTGACGGTCCAATCCGCCGCGCTCGGCAGCGCCAGTGTCGGCTTGAGCGGTGACGGCCTGGCCGCTGGGGTGCTCCGCGCCTCGACCTCGGAGCTGAGCTTTCTGCAGATTGCCCTCGGCACCCCGGCCGCTGCCCGCGTGACGTTGGAAAACGCAGGTGACCTCCCGGTGACGCTGATGGGCGCGGGCTTGTCGAGCGACAGCTCGGCGGACTTCGCCATTCAGAGCAGCGACTGTGGTGCGGCACGGTCCTTGGCGGGCGGCGAGTCGTGCGCGGTGACGGTGGAGTTCCGTCCCAGCGCCCTGCCCGAGGCGCGTTCAGCATTGGTCGTCCCGTGGGAAAACGGGGAACCGGTGAGCGTCGGCCTCATGGGCAGCGGCTTGGAGCGAGGCCCGCTGCTGATTGAGCTCACGCCACCGGCCACGCCTGATTTCGGCTCGGTTCTCGTCAATACGAGCGCGGTCCAGGTGTTCCGCGTCAGCAACCCCGTGGCGCAACCGTCGGGGCCATTGACGCTCAGCGCCGGCGCTGACTTCTCGATCTTGCCGCCCCAGCCGGGCGACTGCGAGGCGGGGGTCACCTCGCTCATGGAGGGCCAAAGCTGCGCGCTGCGCGTGAGCTTCCTGCCGCTCGGGCGTGGACCGCGAGACGCGTCACTCACCGTCATGTCCGCCCTCGCGGGCGGTGACACCGTACGGCTCTCGGGCAGCGGTGTCATCGCGGGCCGAATAGCGCTGCTCGAAAACGAAATCGATTTCGGGCGCGTCATCATTGGGGATGCCTCGCCGAGCCAGGTGACCGTGCTCAACCGCGGAGATCAGCCTCTTTCCCCACCCACCGTCAGCCTGGTGAATGCGTTCGGCGGCGGTAGCGGCGCTTTTTCCTTCGCGAGCACCTGCAGCACAGCCCTCGCTCCCGGGCAAACGTGCAGCATCGCGCTCGAGTTTCAGCCCAGCCTGGCGGTGCCGCACGCGATCAACCTGCGCCTCGACAGCTCCGGCGGAGGCAGGACGAGCTGCCTCTTGCTCGGAGAGGCCAGCGAGCGAGGCGCCTTGCTCTTGGAGGCCGTGGAGGGCAGCGCCAGCTTCGGCGAGGTCGAGACGAACACGGCCGTGACCCGGCAGTTCAGGCTGACCAACCCCGCGACGGAAGCCTCGGGGCGGTTGACCATCACAGTCACCAGCAGCAGCGACACCTTCAGCGTGGACGAGGGCGATTGCAATCCGCCCGGTAGCGCGGGCCTGGCTCCCGATGCGAGCTGCACCTTTGGCGTTACCTTCTTGCCCACCGCGTCGGGAGTGTTCAATGGCAACCTGTCCGTCACCTCGCCCGGCACCGGCAGCACGGGCCTGCCGCTCGACGGCCAGGGCCGCAGCCCCGCGACCCTGAACGCAACCAGCGCGCAGAGCTTCGGCACGGCCAATATCGGCCAGGAGACGCTCACCGAGGAGCGTAACCAGGCGACCTGGGTGGTCGCCAACGATGGGGACCTGCCGACGGGCAGCCTGACCTTCACCAACTCCAACATGGCCGAGTTCGAGGTCACCGCGAACGGTTGCGCGGACGCCCTGGTAGGGCACTCGAGCTGCGAGGTGAGCCTACGCTTCCGGCCGCAACAAGCCGGCCCACGTAGCGCCACGCTCACGCTCGCGGACCCCAGCCGGGGCCTACAGGTCAGCTTGAGCGCGACCGGCAACGGCGTGCAACTGGCAGGCCTCGGCGAGTCGTGTATCAACGCCACGTGTGGCGAGGGCACCTGCACGCGGGGCGTGTGTTGTGACCGCGGCTGCGAGGGGACCTGTCGTTTTTGCAATACGAGCGGCGTGTGCATCGACCAGGGCGGCAACGAGGCCTGCGGCACTGGTGGGCAATGCTTCGGGCCGAATCAATGCTTGCTGCCGCGAGGGGCCACCTGCAGCGGTCCCAATGGCGACGGCGAGTGCGGCGGCCAGGCCACGTGTGAGCCAAAGGCGGGTGGCGGTTTCATGTGCTGCAGCGCGCAGTGCACGGGCGCACAAATCTGCACTCAGGATGGCCTGCGTTGTGAGCTGCCCACCGCCGGGCAAGGGCAAGCCTGTGGCAACGGCCTAGCCAGCTGCGGGGCGGGGCTGTTCTGCAATCCCGCCTTCAACACCTGCTGCCAGGCGCCATGCAACGGCAGCTGTGAAGCGTGTGGCGCGAACGGCGCTTGTAGCCAGGTGAATGGAGCTGGAAACTGCCCAAGTGGCCAGGTCTGCCAGGGCCGCAATGTGTGCGGCTGCGCGGGCACCACCGAGCTGTGCAACGGCCAATGCATCTCGGCCGACGCCTGCTGCACCAACACCGATTGCCAGGCCAATGCCTTCTGCAATGGCAGCCGAAACTGCGAATGCAGCAACACCTTCAAGATTTGTGGCGCGCGCTGCATCTCGAACAACGCCTGCTGTGCGGACGCCGATTGCCAGGCCAATGCGCTGTGCAACGGCAGCGGCGCCTGCCAATGCCGGAACGGTTTCAAGGCGTGCGGCACGCAGTGCATCGCGAACAGCGCTTGCTGCACCGACACCGACTGCCCCGGAGACGCGTCGTGTGCTGGGAACGCCTGCGTGTGCGACCCCGGCGTGTTCGGGCGTGCGTGCGATGGCCGATTTACAGCGCTCGGCATCCCCAACGCACAGCAGACCTTCACCAGCGCGGTCGCGGTCAGTGACGACGGCAGGGTCGTGGCTGGGTCTTCCGTCGGCTCTACGTCGTCGTTCGGTCCCTTCAGGTGGGAGGGCACCTACGAGGCCCTCGGCCTCGTGCCAGGCTTCGACGGCCTGCAAACGAGCGGCATGAGCGGCGACGGGCTGACCATCGTCGGCACCGCCACGACCGCGGGCGGAACGCCGAGCGTCACGGCCCGGTGGGTTCGCGCCTTGGGCATGCAGGGGTTGGGGTTGCCCGCCAACGGCCTCAACGGGCGCAGCAGCGACATCAGCGGGACCAACTCCGTGATTTTCGGGCAGGTCGACACCGTGGCGGCTCCGGGCGGCTTCGGTGCCACTTGGATCAATGGCTCGTTTCAGGCCATTCCCAATCTGGGCACCGAGTTTTCGATCATCACGGCCTCCAATGCGGACGGCAGCATCCTGGGCGGTCGCACGGCAGCCGGTCACGTCATCATCACGAGGGCGACCGGCGCTTCGGTCACCCTGCCACCCCCGAACCCGCCCGGATCTCCCAACGGGCTGATCGCCCTGAGCACCGATGGAGCCATCGCCGTGGGCAGCATCGCCAGTGGCATCAGTAGCCGTGTCTTTCTGTGGCGGTCGCGTACGGCCGCGCCCGTGGACCTCGGCGCGTTCATCGCGTTCGCCATGAACGGTAACGGTCAGGTGATCGTCGGGCAAACCAATACGTTGCCGGTCACGCCGGTCATCTGGGACGCGACCAATGGGATGCGAAACCTGAGCACCGTGCTGACCGCGGCCGGCGCCGACCTCGGGGGCCTGACCCTGGAAGCTGCCACCGACATCACCCCGGATGGCAGATTCGTGGTCGGCAACGGCACGCGCAGCGGCCGCATGGAGCCCTGGCTCGCGCGCTTACCCACGCCTTAGTGCCTCGTTCTTTCTAGTGATCGCCGCCGCACCTGGCCCTCAGGTGTGGAGGCCAGGTAGCGGGGGTTTGCGGCCGGGCGATCGTGTCGCGCTCGAGCTTGCGCCTCAGGGAGACGGTATCGAGGCGTTACGCCGGATCCCGCTCGAGCTCGCAGTTGAGGTTGCAGCCGTCGGTGTTCTGGCGGTTGCCGTCGTCGCAGGTCTCGACGCCGTTGATTTCGTTGTCCCCGCAGCGGGGCCCGAGCAAGCACTGGGCGTTGCAACCGCCGTACGAGTTGTCGTTAGCCTCCACGCCGTCGTCGCACTGCTCACCAAAAGCCGCGTCAATCACACCGTCTCCGCAGGACGAGGGCAGGATGCAACCCGGAGCGCAATCCTCCGGCAAAAGCGAGTACCCCTCACGGTTTGAGCCGTTGTCGCACTGCTCCGGGCCGTTGACGATGCCGTCTCCGCAGCGCGGGCCGGGGAGACAGGTCATGGCAGTGCAGAAGCCATAACCGGCGCCGTTGTTGTCACCGTCATCACAGGATTCGTCCGGCGTAATGATGCCGTTGCCGCAACGCGGCGCACACGTGGTGACGGGCGCGTTAAAGCCTTGCAGGGTGAGCGTGTAGTTGCTCTGGGTGATGTGACGCTCCGCTTGAAAAACGACGATCTCGTTCACGCTCGCGGTCGCCACGGGGATGTCGACGGTGGCGCACTGCGGGGCAGCAACCAGGGACGTCTGAATACACACCTGGGAATCGTCGCCGATGTTGCTCAGCTCGATGCTGCCCACGACCTCGCTGTGGATGCCGCCCAAGTCGACCGCCAGCCGCCCATTGACGAACACCCACACGTCGTCGTCGCCTCTGAACTCGAGGAACTCGCCGCCCTGGAACTCGAACCACTGCCGCACTTCACTCGTGAAGTGGAAGTTGTTGGCGCGCCCCTGGTTGCCAAAGCCTTGTAGGTCAATCGGG
>JANOIG010000406.1:0-9608 GCA_031407405.1 Deltaproteobacteria bacterium | reverse complement strand
GAGCAGCATGGGAATTTTTGCGCGCATCGCACGGCTGATCAAAGCCAACCTCAACGCCCTGATCAGCGGAGCAGAGGACCCCGAGAAGATGCTCACCCAGATCCTGGAGGACATGGGTAAGCAGCTCATGGAGGCCAAGAAGCAGGTGGCGGTGGCCATCGCGGACGAGAAGGGGTTGCAGAAGCAGCTTCAAGGGGAAAGGGACAAGGCGTTCGAGTGGGAGCGCCGAGCCATGTTAGCCGTGCGGGCCAACAACGACGTTCTCGCAAAAGAAGCGCTCGCGCGCAAAGCCGAGCACGCCGCACATGCGGAGCAGTACCAGGCGCAGTGGCAGAAGCACAAAGCGTCCGTGGACCACCTCAAGCTCGCCCTACGCGCGCTCAACAACAAAATTGAGGAGGCCAAGCGCAAGAAGAGTTTGCTCGTGGCGCGTCAGAAGCGGGCCGAAGCTCAGTCCAAGATTCAGGAAACGATGAGTGGCCTGAAGAATGCGAGCGCGTTCGAGGCCTTCGACCAGATGGCGAGCAAGGTGGACCAGATGGAGGCCGAAGCCGAGGCTCAGGGAGAGCTCGCGGAGGAGTACAGCGGGGACGCTTTGGCCCAGCGCTTTGGTGAGCTCGAGACCACGGCTGGGGCCGACGAGGACTTGACCGCCCTCAAGCGCAAGATGGGCGTGTTGCCTCCGGAGCCCAAAGTCGAGACCACACCCGTTCGGGTCGAATCGGCGGCGCCGTCGAGAGCTGACTCCACGCCGCTGGATGCCGCGGAGGAAGAGGAGTTGGCGCACGCGCTGGCCGAGCTCGAGCAGGAAGAGCAGCGTTCGCTGCAGGCCAAGCGCTGACTCGGCCCCCCACGCCCACTAAGCGTTTGGGATCGCGATGCGGACGCGGACGTTGGGCTTGACCTTCAGGGTGCCCAACATGGCCTTGAACGGAACGATGCCGTAGTCGGGCTGGTGTAGCTCGACCTCGGCGACCTGCTGCTGGCCCTCGATGCGGCTTTCAAAGCTGATGGAGCGCGTCGTGCCGTGCAGATTTAGATCGCCACTGATGCTGTAGCCTCCGTCGTGCCGGGCTGACACGCGCCGCGAGCTGAAGGCGATGCGTGGATGCCGCTCTGCGTGCAACACCTCCTTCTGGATCTGCGCGGCGATCTTCTCCTTGTCCGCGTCGGAGAGCGCGGCTCGGGCCGCCTTGTCACCCTGAACCGCATGCACCACGCGCAACGACCGCGCGTCGAGCTCAGCCTTGACCACTAGCTCACCGAGATCGATATCGACGCTGAAACGGGTGACGCTCAGCTTCAGATCATGCGCGACCTTCGAGAGCAGCCCGTCTTTGAACGTGAAGACCAAGCACTCGGCACTTTTTTCATCGTGATGTGGCATGGGCTGAACCGATGGGGTGCTAGGCGAGCATTGCTTGCTCGAGTTGAACTGCGGCTCAGGTGTCGTAATTGCACTTTTAATGTTGTACAAATGCTTTCGCGCATTATGCCGGTCAGCTGGGGGATCCGGCCATTCGCATCGCTTTCAGGTTTAGGATGAAGAAGCGCCGGGCCCACATCATGGCAAGAAAGCCGCCTCAACAATCACGTTCACGCGTGACGGTGGAGGCCATTTTGGATGGTGCCATTCGGGTTTTGGAGCAGGAAGGTAGCGCCATGCTGACCACGACTCGCATCGCCCACGCGGCAGGCGTCAGCGTGGGCACGCTCTACCAATACTTTCCCAATCGGAAGAGCATTTTGGATGCGCTGCAGGAGCGCGAGTTTCAACGCACGCTGGTCTTGATGCAGGAGGTGATGGTCGACAGTCCTGTCGGGTCGACGGACGAGCTGGCACGTGCGGTCATCCGCGGGCTCTTCAGGTTGTACGGCAGGGCGCCCGAGCTGCACCGGGTGCTCGTCGTCGAGGGCTTGACCGCCACCGCGCCCGAGCAGGTCAAGGCATTCGACCTGCGCATGGTCAATCTAGTGCGCAGCGTGCTCGCCAGCGCCAAGCTGACCTGTCGTCGCAGGAACCTGGACGCAGCCGCCTTCGTGGCATACCAGTCGGTGCGGGCATCGATGATGGCGCACCTCTTGGAAGCACCTTCTGGTCTCGATGAAGAGTCGCTCACGGATGAGCTAGCCGATCTGCTGCACCGGTATTTGGTCGCGAGCTGAGGCTGAGCGCCGGGGTGAGGTCGACGCTGTTGCGCGCCCGGAGAGGTCGGTTTACATCAGAGCCCCGGATGGGTGTTTCTCGGCTATTTGTAAGCTTGTGCTGTGCCTGGCTTTGGGCGGCGTGTGGCGCGTCCGAGAAAGAGGTACGCCCGGCGGGATCGGGGCCGTTTGGCGGGCAAATGGCGGGTGCGGGCAACCAGGTCGAAGGAGGTGGCGAGGTGGAAAATGGGGTTCGCAGTGGTTCTGGTCTAGAGGCGGCACCCGCGCTCGAAGGCGGGCGTTATGTATTTCGTCTGGGCGATGTCGAGCTGGAAGTGGATCCGGCCATCGGTGGGCGGGTGACACGCTTCAGCTTGGCGGGCTCGAACATCTTGACTGGACCCGAGGTGGTGGCGAGCGGTGAGGGCTCGCTGCCGAACATGTATGGCTCCACATTCTGGACCAGCCCGCAGAGCGATTGGGGCTGGCCGCCCGAGGTGGCGATCGACAGCGCGGCACACGAGGCAGCGCTCGAGGGCCCGGTGCTCGAGCTCGTGAGCGAGCCCGGCGCCACGACGGGTTACGCAGTGCAAAAGCGCTTTTCGACGGACGCCGCGCGCGGCAAAGTGGTGCTCGAGTACGCTCTCATCAACCAGGTCGCGACCTTGCCTGCGGCTCCATGGGAGATCAGCCGCGTGCCCAAGGAGGGATTGGTGTTTTTTGCGGCGGCGTCGCCCGCCCTGCCGCAGTCGACCTTGGCATCGCAACTGCTCGACGGAGTGGCGTGGATCGACATTGCACAGGCGCCGGCCGCGGACAGCAAGCTCTTTCAGGATGGCTCCGAGGGCTGGTTGGCCTACGTCTATCGCGACCTCGCGTTCATCAAGATCTTCGATGACATTGCGCCCGAGGAACAGGCCACGGGCGAGGCGGAGATCGAGATCTTCATCAATGGCACGTTCGGCTACGTGGAGATCGAGCAACAAGGGCCCTACAGCCTGCCTCCGGTCGGAGGCGCGTCGGTTTGGCGAGTTGGTTGGCTCTTGCGCAGGCTACCGGTTGAGGCTCGAGCCAGCGTGGGGAATGCGGCGCTCGTGAGCTGGGTGCGGGACCAGGTTCGTCGCTCGCGTTGAAGCGGAGCTTCCGCGGGCCCCGCGCCAGTGCTATGTCCAGCGCATGTCTCGACGCATCGCGGTCCTCGCCTCGCATGCCGGAACCGTCCTGCAGGCCATCATCGACGCGTGTGAACGGGGTGATCTGCCTGGCGCGGTGGTGCTCATCGTCAGCAACAACAGTCGTTCCGGCGCCGCGCAACGCGCCGAGCGCCACAGCATTCCGTTTCGGCATTTGAGCGGCCAAACCCATGGCGATCCCGAGCAGCTCGATCGGGCGATGCTGGCTACGCTGGTCGAGCATGGGGCTGAGCTCGTGTTTCTGGCGGGCTATATGAAAAAGCTTGGCCCCTGCACGCTCGCACACTTTCGCGGCCGCGTGCTCAATACTCATCCGGCGCTGTTGCCTCGCTTTGGGGGTCAGGGCATGTACGGGGCGAGAGTGCACGCGGCGGTGCTGGCCGCCCGCGAAGCGGTCACCGGGATTTCGGTGCACCAGGTGGACGCAGAGTACGATGAGGGGCCGGTGGTCGCGCAGTGTGAGGTTCCGGTGTTGCACGGAGACACCGTCGAGTCCCTGAGTGAGCGCGTGCAGACGCGCGAGCGGCAATTTGTGGTCGAGACTCTGGGCCGCATTGCGCGTGATGAGCTGCTGCTCCCTCGAGCCTGAGCGTACGCTAAGTGCCGTTCATTTCAGCACTCTCTCCGTATTTCGATTGACGGCCGAAGCTTTGGCGCCAATGAACCAGAGGTGTCTACAGAGCGAGCCAAACTCCACGCCCTGGGTGGCGCTTGGCAGCCGCTGTTTGACGCCTGCATCGCGGAGCTCGCAGCCGGCGGGGTCGACGTGCAGGCGGTGTGGCCCAGCGCGGGCGAGCGCCGCGCCGCGCTCAAACGTCTCGGTCGCTTGCTGGACCTGGTGGCCACGTGGAACGCGCGCACCGACCTCACCGCGGCGCGTGATGCCAAAGAGCTCGTGGATCTGTACCTCTGCGACGCATTGGTGTTGGCGGCAAATGTTTCGAGCCCCCGCCCAGCGCAGCCGCGTGAACGTTGGCTAGACATCGGCAGCGGAGCAGGCGCTCCGGGTTTGGTCCTTCACTTGCTGCGCCCCGAGCTCGATATCACCTTGGTCGAGCCACGCGCCAAGCGTGTGGCCTTCCTGCGCACGGCGCTGGGCAGCCTCGACATTGACCAGCCGGCGCAGGTTTTGAACCAGCGCTCTGACGCACTGGCACCTGCATCGTGCGATGTGGCGGTGTCGCGAGCGACGTTTGCCCCTGACGAGTGGCTTCGAGAAGGAGCGCGCCTGGCGCAGCAGACGGTCTGGGTGTTGCTCGCCCGCGCGGAGGCGCCAAGCCTTCCGGGTTGGCGCGTGGCGCGCGACGTCGCGTACCGATGGCCGCTGACGGGCGTGGCACGTCAAGCCAGCGCTTTCGATCGGGATACAGAGCTCGCCGATCCAGCCTGAGCGCAAGCGCTGCGCGTGTCTGCACCACGGCGTTTGCGAATTTGGCTGCAGCGCTTCGAAGATGTCGATGCGCTGATCCGAGCCAACCAGCTCATCCCGTGCGCCCCGGAACAATCCCTTCTCATTCAGCGCCTACGACTAGGAACCATGCCTCCTCCCGGAGCGGCTGCTCCAGCGCCGACGCTGGCCGAAATCGACAGGATCAGCGCGTTCGTCGACCGCCCGTGTGCGAGGCCGTAGCTCGCGCTTAGCGGGACGCTGCCCGGGCCTCGACAATGGCTTCGACCACACGGTCGATGCGTTGGCGCGCGGCAGCGGCGTGCCCTTCGATTCCATTGGCCAAAAAAGCAAAAGCGATGGGAGCGCTCCCATCGGGGGACAGCACATAGCCGCTCAGGCTGATGGCCGCTGCCAACGTACCGGTCTTGGCGTGGATCGTGCGAGGCGCCTTTAGGTTTCTAAAACGCGAGCGCAGCGTGCCGTCCACGCCACCAATCGACAGGTGCGCCAAGAAATCCGGATACACGCCCGGGTCCTTTTGGGCCGCTTGCAGCACGCTGACCAGCGTGGCAGCGCTGACGCGATTGGCATCGAAGAGCCCAGAGCCATTTTCGATGCGGGTGTCCGGAGTCAGCGCGCCTTGCTGAGTCAGCCATTCCGTAATCACGCGGGCGCCGTCCTGGCTGCGCGCGGGCACTGATCCCGCTTCAGCACCCAGCACCTTGAGCAGCATCTCCGCGTAGAAGTTATCGCTGTTTTTGCCCAGCTCGCGCACCAGCTCAGCCAGTGGCTCAGACTGGTGGAACACGAGGCGCTCTTGCAAATGGCCACCGCCCAGCCCGACGCTGCCCGACACCGTGATGCCCACCGCCTCGAGCAGCTCGGCGAGCGCGAGGCCGGGGGCACGGCGCGGATCGTCCAGGCGGCGTTCGAAACGCAGCCGAGGCAAGCCTTCTGCCACGTGGCCTCCCACGTGTGCCACGAGCTCGGCGTTCCGGCTCTGGAGGCTGAGCTGGATCGCTTCGCCGGACCCCGGACGCCGCGTTTCGATCGCGCCGTCGCCGCTCACGACACCCGACGGCTCGAACCAAATCCGGGCAGGCTGCCCTGCCGTCGTGGGCAGAACGTGCAGCGTCACCGCGTTCTGGTCGATGGCCACTGCGCTTACGGGAGCGCGAAAGCGAGCCCACTCGTCCGGTTGCTGTTCGAACGCCGGGGGTACGAACTGATCATCAAAGCGACTCTGGTCCACCAAAATGGTCCCCACGCTCGTCACTCCCAGTCGTTGTAGCGTCTGGGCCAGTTGCCAGAGATCGGGAGTGCTCAATGCCGGATCCCCATGGCCACGGAGCACCAACGGGTCGACGCGTTGTTTTTCGATTCGACCATACAGGCCCGTGCTGAATCGAAACTCCGGCCCGAGGCGCTTCAGCGCGACCGCGGCAGTCAGCACCTTCATGTTCGAGGCCGGATTGAGCGCGAGGCTGGGAGCGGATTCCGCCCACACCACGCCGGTATTCGAGTCGATGATCCGAGCGCTCAACGAGCCGCCCCGGCCTTTCACCCAGTCGGCAAGGGCCTGCAGTGCCTGTGTCACTCGGGGCGCCGGCGGCTGAGCCTGCGCGACCTGAGGTGGATCCGCTTGGGCGGGAGCTGCCCCGGCCCACGCCAAAGGCAGAATGCCGATGATCAGAAGAGAGCAGACCTTGCCTCGAAGCACCCGGGCAGATTACACGAAACCTCAGCATGATCCCCACGCCGATCTGGCCACGAGCTCCCCACCTGCTCAGGCGCGCGCTGCTCGGCGTCGCGCTAGGGGGCCCGATCCTCGGCGGGTCGGGTGCAGCCCGCGCCGAGGAGCCGACGATCGACGCCATCGAGTACGACCCGAATGAGGTGCCGCCGGATGCGGCCCGAGGCCGCTTGCTTCTGGTCGGGGCAGCGCTGACCGCGGGGTGGTACGGGGTGGGCGTCGGGACGTCGTACTTGTGGTCGGAGGCGCCGAATGCAAAAGATCTTCGTTTGCCCGTCGTTGGCCCCTGGCTCGCGCTGGGTGACACGGGCTGCGGCTCGGCTGAGTCGAGCTGCTCGACCTTGATCGTGATCGGCCGGACCGCGCTCGCCATCGTGAGCGGTGTCGGTCAAGCTGGCGGCGTGCTGGCGTTGACCGAAGGCATCTTCATGACGACGGGGTCTGGTGCCGCTACGCCGAAGGCAGCTGGCAACGTGATGCGTGATGTGGGTGCCCAGCCCAGCTGGGTGGCGGTCCCGGTCGTGCTCCCCGACGGTGCTGGCATCGAAGTGTCCGGCCGGTTTTGAGTCGCGGGTCCTCACTACGCACGAGTTTCACCCGACGGGGTGAGCGCAAGCCGCTCGCGTCAGCGTCTGTTTCGTAGAGAAGCAGTCTCGATTCCGGTCCGGCTGACATTTCCGAAGTATCAGCGCCGCTGCAACAAGTGGAATTGGTGCACAATTTCGCTTTCACACAAGTTCTGCGTGCAACCTTGAAGCGATCGTTATAAGCTGCTTCCCCATCATGGAGATGGAACAGTGAACCGTCGAACGAAGTTCGTACTCGTCACTGGCGGGGTCGTCTCCTCGATAGGCAAGGGCCTAGCGTCAGCGTCAATCGGCGCGCTGATGGAAGCACGTGGTCTCAAGATCACGCACATGAAGCTCGATCCCTACATCAATGTGGATCCGGGCACGATGTCGCCGTACCAGCACGGGGAAGTCTTCGTCACGGATGACGGCGCTGAGACAGATCTCGATCTGGGGCACTACGAGCGCTTCACCTCCGTGCGGCTGACGCGCAATGCCAACGTGACGGCGGGCCGTGTTTACCAGACGGTGATCCAGAAAGAGCGCCGCGGGGAGTACCTGGGCGCCACCGTTCAGGTGATTCCGCATATCACCGACGAGATCAAGCGCAACATCCACCGCGCTGCCGAAGGGGTGGACGTGGCCATCATCGAAGTGGGTGGCACCGTCGGTGACATCGAGTCTCTGCCGTTCCTGGAAGCCTTGCGCCAGCTGAAAGTAGAAGAGGGCCCCGAGAACGCGGTGAGCGTCCACGTGACTCTGGTTCCGCACATTCCCACCGCCGGTGAGCTCAAGACGAAGCCGACGCAGCACTCGGTGCGCGACATGCGGGAGATCGGCATTCAGCCGGACGTGCTTTTGTGCCGCTCGGATCGCCCCATCAGTCAGGAGCTGAAGAGCAAGATCGCTCTGTTCTCCAACGTGCCGGTGCGCAGCGTGATCTCCGCCGAGGACGTGGGTTGTATTTATGAGCTGCCGGTCAAGCTGCATGAGCAAGGGCTGGATGATCAGCTGGCGGATCGCCTCAATATCTGGTCACGCCCGCCCGAGCTGGGGCGTTGGCGCCGTATCGTCGATCAGTTTTATAATCCGAAGGGCAGCGTGCAGATCGGCATCGTCGGCAAGTACGTGCACCTGAAAGACAGCTACAAGTCTCTGCACGAGGCGCTCGTGCATGGCGGCATGGCGCGCTCCATCAAGGTCGACCTCGAATATATCGATGCCGAGGACCTCGAACGGGCGGGTGCCGAAAAAGGTGCCATTCAAAACCGCTTGCGCGGTTTGGACGGGCTCTTGGTGCCGGGCGGCTTCGGCGAGCGCGGGTCCGAGGGCAAGATCAACGCGATCCGCTTCGCGCGCGAAAACCAGATCCCATACTTTGGGATTTGTCTCGGCATGCAGCTGGCGGTCGTGGAGTTTGCTCGCAATCGGTGCGGCCTAGTCGGCGCCGGCTCGCGAGAGTTTTCGGACGCACCCGCTCACCCCGTCATCGACCTGATGAATGAGCAAGTCGAGGTGAAAGAGAAGGGGGGCACCATGCGGCTCGGCTCGTATGACTGCGTGCTCAAGCCCGGCAGCCGCAGCGCGCTGCTCTATGGCACGGACCTCATCACCGAGCGCCACCGTCACCGGTTCGAAGTCAATAACGACTACAGAGACGCGCTCACGGGCGCAGGCCTGACCTTGAGCGGCACGAGCCCAGACAACAACTTGGTGGAGATCATCGAGCTGGATGATCATCCGTACTTTGTCGGCTGTCAGTTTCATCCCGAGTTCAAGAGCCGGCCCATGGCGCCGCATCCTCTTTTTGCGGGGTTCGTCAATGCAGCGATCCGCCGGCACCAGGAAACAGAGCGTGGTGTCAAAGGCACTGGTGAGGGTGAACGTGCCGACCTCAGCTCTGCTCCCAACTAGGAGACCCCGAAGTAAAGGGCGCCGAAGTAAAGGGCTCTGGATTTACATCGGCGGTCTGCTCTTCGCTTGTGCGGGGGCCCCGACCCAGGCCGCTCTGCATGGGGACCTGCCCGGGCTCAAGTCGGCAATCCGCGAGGCAGAGCAACAAGGCCGGCTGGGCCGAGCGCGGGTGCTGGAGCTGGCCGGAGCCGTGCTCCGCAGAGAGCTGGCTTCGCGGCACGGTCCAGAAGAGCGCTTCCCCGAAGTCCGTCCATGTTCGAGCAACATCAAGGGGGCGCTGGAGGAGGTGGCAGCGGGTACGGGTGTGTTCGCTGCGCCCGCAGCCTTGGCATTGGCCGATATCAGTCTCGATACGTCGGTGCGCGGGTTACCCGCAGCTCGGTCTGGATCCCACACGGCGCTCGAGGCTCGTGAGGCCATTGGCACCAGCGCGGGGCCGAGGCGCCGTGCCTTCATGCTGGATGGCGATGCCGACGTGCGTCGCGCGGCGCTGCAGGCCGCCATTTCCAGTGCCGATCCCGCCGATGTGCGCGCATTGCTGGAGGCGGCACGCCTTGATCCAGATGTTGATGCACGAGCGATTGCGGTGCACGCATTGGGCCAATTGGGAGGCGCTAGCGTCGTGCTAGGGCTACGAGACCTGT
>JANOIG010000398.1:0-29920 GCA_031407405.1 Deltaproteobacteria bacterium | reverse complement strand
ACAAGCTGTTCGCCCGCGCCTCGACGACCAACCCCAACATCTATGCCTGTCAGTAAGTAAGAGACGTTCGGTAGCGTGACCCACCCTCCGCGCCAGGCCCCTCATACGGGCCGTGCGGGGCGGTGGGTTTTCGCCGTTTGTGGGCTCCTAGCCGGGCCTGCCGCTGTGTCAGCCCTCCAGCTCGCGTGCGCGGAGGCGTGAGCGGCGCTTACCCTGCTAGTGGCCGCAGTAGTTTTCGTTCACAGGCTCCCGGCGCGCCGCCTCGCGGCGCGTTCACGCTTTGGCGACATCAGTGCCGGCTGGGGCGCCTTCGACGTAGAGCGTGGCTGTCAGGAGCTCGCAACTCGGCACGCTTAGCGTGCAGCTTGGTGGCTGCACCGACCGGGTACGTCCCACCGGGGAGCACGACGCCGGTCTCCTGGGTCGCGTGGGTCGCGATGCCGTTCCGTGGCCTTGGGGGCGTTACTTCGGTTGCTCGTCGTTGCAGAGCTTCGAGCAGCCGTCGCCCGAGAGCAAGTTGCCGTCGTCGCACTCTTCGTCCGCTTGGGTGTCGCCGTCGCCGCAGCGTGGCCCGAGCTCGCACTCCGAGGTGCAGCCCTCATACCTGCCGTCGTTCACGCCGTCATCGCAGAGCTCACCGAAGACCGTGTTGACCGCGCCATCGCCGCACGATGCAGGTTGCCTGCAACCTGGCGCGCAGCCCTGGCCGTAACCGCTCACGTTCTGGCCATCGTCGCAGGCCTCACCGTTGGCGCTTTGCTCGGTTCCGTCGCCGCAGTAGGGGCCGCGTGAGCGGCAATCTGCCCCGCATTTGCCGTACTGCCCGTCGTTCCCCGAGGGGCCGTCGTCGCAGAGCTCGTCGTTGGCGACGATGCCGTCACCGCAGGTCGAGGCGCACACGCTCTTGGGCTTGTTGAAGTCCTTGAGGGTGACCTTGAAGTTTGAGCCGCACTCGTTGCGCTCGGCATGAAACAGAGCGATCTCGTACACGCCGCCCACGTTCAGCTCCAGATCGAGATCATTGCTGGTGTACTGACCCGTGATGTCGGCCGTGCCGTCGGCGCTGTCCGCGACCCCGGCGCCGTCCGTATCGGCATCGAGCGCGAAGCTCGCGGTCTGGCTGCCGTGTAACCCCCCGAGGTCGAGCGCGAGCTTGCCGTTCACGAACACCCAGAGGTCGTCGTCACCTGCGAAGGTGAACTGCTCACCCCCCTGGTACTCGAACCAGAAGTGGGTCTCCGACGTGAAGGACACGTTGTGTGCGGGTGTGCAGTTGGACGGCTCCTCGTGACCAATCGCCACCCAGCCCTCGCCATCGAGCGGATAGAAATCGTTGCTGGCGTCAAACACGTAGGTGCCGAGCACGGCGTCGCGCGTCAAGGTACGGGTCTTTACGATCTCGATGTTGTTCGCGCTCGAGTCGTACCACTCGGCGAAGGGCGCAGCGCCGTTGAGGTTCGGGCGCGTGTTCCCGCTCGATGTAAACAAGTGGCCCGGGTTCTGGTCGCAGTCCCCGCCCGGGCAGTTGTAGACGGGTCGGCCGTTACTGCCGAGCTCGAATTCCATCATGTTCCGAATACCGGAGCCGCCGAGCTGGTTGAAGTCGATGTGGAAACACGGAATGGGCTTGTCCACGCTCGGACTCTCGCTCACTGGGTTGTAGCAGCTCGCCACGGGGCGCAAGCTGTTGCCCTGGCCGATGAAGTCGCGAAACACGATCGGCAGCGCGAGCGTCTCGGGCGGTGCCGCAATCTCCGGCGTGCAAGCGTAACCCAGCTCGATGTTGCAGGTGGCCGAGCAACCGTCACCGTTGCGGCTGTTGCCGTCGTCGCACGGCTCATCTTCAAAGCGCTGCCCATCGCCGCACACCGCCTGGCAGACCCCATCGCTGCACACGGGCTCCCGTTGGCACTGAAAGCAGCCGTCAAAGGGTCGCTCATAGCCGTCTTCACATTGCTCGCCGCGCTCCAGCACTCCATTGCCGCAGACGGTCACGACGCAGCCGGCCGCGTTGCAGTCGTACGTGTCGTCGATCCTGCAGTCCGTGCAGCCCGCGGTCACGCTGGTAAAGTCGCACTCCTCGGAGCCCGCGACGACGCCGTCACCGCAGGCGGCCGCTTCACAGCGCAAACCCGCCACCGGGCAAGACCAGCCTACTTCCAGTTGGCGGCAATCGGCGCTACAGCCATCACCGTCGACCTGATTCTGGTCGTCGCACAGCTCGTTGCCAGTGACGAAACCGTCGCCGCAGCTCACCGTGGAGACGCAAGGCTGCCCCGGAGTGATACAGCCGAAATCTTGCTCCAGCTCGCCGCACGTCGCTGAACAGCCATCGCCCGACACGCTGTTGCCGTCATCACAGGTTTCACCGCTCGAGAGGATGCCGTCGCCGCACCCTTCGAGGCCGGTCACTCCCGCGTCGGGTCCGCCCTGGCCAGCTTGCCCGTCCCCGCCCTCACCAAAGATGAAGCCGCCGACGCCGGCATTGAATCCGAGCCCACCCGTGCCGCCTAACCCCGTGCTGCCGGCGCTGCCGCCCTGGCCATCGGCTTGGCTGCCGCAATGCAAAGCGAGCAAGGGCAAGAGGAGCGTACCGAGTGACGAGAGAGGCGAGCAGCGTAACATGTTTGGATCTCGGAACGGCTCTGAAACGCCGGGGCTGTAGTATTCTAGAATGACGCATCGCCAGTGTCGTGCGCGTCGCTTCAAAATGGTCGAGCACACCGTCAGTGGTGCTCCGCTGTGATGCGCGGCGGCGCCAATGTGTGCGGAACTGCGCTACCGCTACACGCGCGAGCGCACCTCGCGCAGCCGGCGCTCGAGGAACCGCCTTTCGCTGTCATTTCCGACCAGGTCGAGCGCGCGCAGGTAGCTCTGCTCGGCATCGCCGAACGCACCGAGGCGCCGGGCGAAGTCAGCGCGCGCAGCGTGCAGCAAATGGTAGGCGTCGAGCGATCCATCCTTCTCCAGTTCGTCCACGATGGCCAAAGCTGCCGCGGGCCCCTCGACCATCGCCACCGCCACGGCTCGGTTGAGCGTCACGACGGGTGACGGTTGGATGAGCTCGAGGCGGGCATAGAGCCGCGCGATCTGCGTCCAATCGGTGTCCTCTTGGCGCTTCGCGCGGCCGTGCACCGCGGCGATGGCCGCTTGCAGCGCGAAGGGGCCCGGCTCATTTTGTAGCGCCGCATCGACGAGCGGCAAGGCCTCTGCGATCTGCGCCTGATTCCAGCGGCTGCGATCCTGCTCATCCAGCACGACGAGGTCGCCGGCCTCGTCGACGCGCGCCTCGCGGCGGGCGTCGTGGAGCAACATGAGCGCCAGGAGGGCGGTCACCTCGCTCGGGGGGTCCGCGCTCGTGAGCGTGTGGACCAGGCGCGCCAGTCGGATGGCCTCGGAGGAGAGATCGGTGCGCAGCATCGACGCGCCCCGAGTCGCGGCGTAGCCCTCGGTAAAGACGAGATACAGCACGGTGAGCACCGCGTGCAACCGCTCGGGCATCTCGCGCGGCCCGGGCACGACGTAAGGAATTGCGGCGTCGGCGATCTTGCGTTTCGCCCGCACGAGGCGCTGCGCCAGGGTGGTGGGGGGGACCAGGAACGCGCGCGCGATCTCGTCAGTGTTCAAGCCGACGAGGGTGCGCAGCGTGAGCGCGACCTGCGCCTCGATCGCGAGCGCGGGGTGGCAGCACGTGAAGATCAGACGCAGGCGGTCATCTGGGATTTCGAGCGAAAAATCCGGCTCCGGCGAGCCCGCGTCCAGATCGGCCGCATAAGACTCCAGCTTGCCCGCGAGGACCGTCTTCCGGCGGATGCGGTCGATGGCCAGGTTTCGGGAGGTCCGGATGAGCCAGGCGCGCGGGTGCTCTGGGACACCGTCCTTGCGCCAGCGCTCGAGCGCCGCCTCGAACGCCTCCTGGGTGGACTCTTCGGCGATGCCAAAATCGCCGGTCAGCCGAATGACCGTCGCCAGGACGCGGCCCCAATCGGAGCGGTAAAGTGCCGAAACCATTGCATCGATGTCACCGGCCACGCGCAATGATAAAAAACCTGAAGGGCGGTGTCGATCCGCGCGCGCGCCATTCGATTCAAGGGTGGAGGTACGAACCAATGAAATACATGCTGCTGACCTATCTGGACGAGAAAGCCTGGCTCAGCCTGAGCCCGGCCGAGCAAAAACGCGCCATGGACGAGTGCGGGCCGCACGTGGAAAAGCTGCTGGGCACGAAGAAGCTGCTCGCGGGGGCGCCGCTTCACCCCACGTCCACCGCGACCACGATCCGCTCCCGAGACGGAAAGCGCTTGCTCACCGACGGGCCGTTCGCCGAGACGCGGGAGCAGCTGGGGGGCTACGCCATCATCGAGGCGACGGACCTCGACGACGCGCTCGCGATCGCGAGCGGCTTCGTGAGCACGAGCGGCCTCAACAGCATCGAGGTGCGCCCGATCGTGGATCTGGGCGGTCCTGTGCCAACGTTGCCCAAGTGAGGCGGTGACGCCATGAGCCGGGCGCGCAGCGGCGTAATCAGCGCTGCGCGCTCAACGACAGCCCGGGCACGAGACGAAGCTCGCTCGAGATCTGGCGGCTGACCTCGCGCAGCACTTCGACGCGCTCGCGAACCAGCTCGGCGCGCGTGATCCGCTTCGAGTGGCTCGAGCTGTTGAGCGCTGCCACCACCCGCCCGGACTCGTCGAAGACGGGCACGGCCACGGCCACGACGCCGTACGCGAGCTCGTCTTCGACGGCGGCGTAGCCCGTGCGGCGGCAGTCTTCGATGCGCCGAGCGAGCTTGCCGCGCTGCGTGACCGTGTGCTCGGTGAGCGCGCTGAAGGTGGCGTCGGCGAAGTACTTGCGCAGGCCCGCTGGGCTCAGACCGGCGAGCAGCACGCGGCCCATCGAGGTCGGGTAGGCGGGAAAGCGGCTGCCCACGTGAGCTTCCAGCCGCAGCAGCGTGCGCACTGAGGCGCGCGCGATGTACACGATATCCACGCCGTCGAGCACGCTGAGCGCGGCTGAATCTCCCGTCTGCCGCGCCAGCTCCTCGAGGCGCGTCTTGGTCAGCCTCTCGACATCCACCGCTTCGAGATAGGCGGCGCCGAGCTCCAGCACCTTAGGGCGCAGCAAGAAGGCGCGACCGGCCCGGGTGACATAGCCCGCCTCTTCCAGCGTGAGCAGGCAGCGCCGGGCGGTGGCCGCGGGCAGCTCGGCGATGGCCGCCACCTCGCTCAGGGTGAGCCCACGCGAGTCCCGCCCCAGGGCGCGCAGCACCAACAGCCCTTTGGCGAGCCCGCCCATGACTTCCCGCCGAGGTGCGGAGTCTGTAGCAGGCATGACATCTCGAGCAGGCATGGAGCTTGAGTGTATTTCTATTCGTGAGCAGGACGAGCCCGCAGCATGAGCCGCCCCTGGCTTGACAACGAGCCGCGCGTGACCGAGCATCGCCATATTCGCATAGCGAATCAGATTTCGATATGCGAAAAATGCCACGCGCATGGGACTGGCGTCAAGGGCCATGAAGATCGGATCACAAACACATCACGCCTCGGCGATTTCGGCGTCCAACGAGCGGGTCATCTTGGTGCGCGGCCTCGACCTGTGCGCAGACCTCATCGGGCGGGTCAGCTTTACCGAGCACATCTGGCTCTTGATTACGGGGGAGCTGCCGAGCGCGGCCCAGCGCGCGGTGTTGGACGCGACGCTGGTGGCGATTGCCGAGCACGGGTTGGTGCCGAGCGTGCAAGCGAGCCGGCTCACCTGGGCGGCCGCGCCGGAAGCGCTGCAGGGCGCGGTGGCGGCGGGTATTCTGGGCTGCGGCTCAGTGATCCTCGGCGCGGCCGAGGCGTCGGGGCGCCTGCTCGCGGACGTGATCGCGCGCGCCAGCGACAGGCCCGTGTTCGGCGCGGCCCTTCTGGAAGTGGCGGCCGAGCGGGTGCGCGAGGAGCGCGCGGCGCGTCGGCCCGTGCCGGGCTACGGTCATCCCCTGCACAAGGAGCGCGATCCGCGGGTCGATCGCCTGCTCGGTGTGGCTGAGCAGGCCGGCTGCGCCGGGCGGCACATTCAGGCAGCGCGCGCGGTGGAGAGCGTGCTGCCCGACATCATCAACAAGCCGTTGACCATGAACGTGTCTGCTGCCATCGCGGCGGTGCTGCTCGACGCAGGCTATCCGCTCCTCGGGCTCAAGGGGGTGCCGATCCTGGCACGCACCGCGAGCCTGATTGCTCACCTGCTCGAAGAGCAACACCGGCCCATTGGCTTTGTGCTGTCGCACGCCGGCGCGTCTGCCATCGACTACGACGGCCCGGCGCCGGCGGGTTTCGTCCCCGGGGATCAGTGAGCTAGTGATGGTACCCGCGCTGCGTGGGATTCGCGTCGTCGAGCAGGGGACCTTCATCACCGGGCCCTGCGCGGGCATGCTGCTGGCGGATCTCGGCGCGGACGTGATCAAGGTGGAGAGCCCCACGGGGGATCCGTATCGCAGCTACCAGGGCGGGCAGTTCTCGCCGCACTTTCAGGCCTATAACCGTAACAAGCGCAGCCTCGCGTTGGATCTGGCCGTGGACGCGGATCGATCGCTCTTTGAACGGTTGCTCCGTCGCGCCGACGTCTACATCCAGAACTTCCGTCCCGGCACGGCGGAGCGGCTCGGGGCGGGCGCGGCGCGGCTGCTGCGGGAGAACCCGCGGCTCGTGTACGCGTCGATCAGTGGCTTCGGCTCGAGCGGGCCGTACAAGGATCGGCCGAGCTATGATTCGGTGGCGCAGGCGCTGAGCGGGTTTCTCAGCGTCGTGGTCGATCCCGAGCGTCCACGCTTCATGGGCCCGGCGCTGGCCGACGCCATTACCGGTATGTATGCGGCGCAGGGGGTGCTCGCGGCGCTGGTGGCGCGCGCGCGTGATGGACACGGCAGTCATGTCGAGGTGTCGATGCTGGAGGCCATGGCGCACTTCGCCGTCGAGCCGTTCGCCGCTTTTTTCGCGCTCGGCCGGGCGCCTCGCTTCAATGACCGGCCCCGGCTCGCGCAGGCGCATATCCTGCGCACGTCCGACGGCGGGCTGATCGCGCTGCACCTGTCGTCGCTCGAGAAGTTCTGGCAAGAGCTGACGCTGGCGCTCGGCTCTCGCCAGCTCAGCGAGGACCCGCGCTTTGTCACGCGCCAATCGCGCATCGACCACTATGAGGCATTGGGCGCGGAGCTGGATGCCCTGTTCTCGACGCGCCCGCTCTGCGATTGGCTGGAGACACTCGGGCGCCACGACGTACCGTTCGCCCCGATCAATGGCATGAGCGACGTGGTGGAGGATCCGCAAGTGCGCGCGCTGGGCTTGATCGTCCCGGTGCTGGGGGCGCACGGTGGAAAGAGCGCGGTGCGCGCGCCGGTTCAATTTGATGGCGAACGCGCCACGGCCGTGCGCACGGCGCCCCTGCTCGATGAGCACGGCGCTGCCATTCGCCAGGTGCTCGTCACCGAACGCGGCTGGCCCGCGCTCGATTCGTCTCACACCCCCGATGGAGGAAAACACCATGACTAGAGCCATGCTCCCATCCCGGCTTCATCACACGGCGTACGTCACCAAGAATCTGGAGCTGACGCGTGCCTTTTACGAAGACCTGATCGGTCTGCCGCTGCTCGCCACGTGGTGCGAATCCGATATGTTGTTCGGCGCGGAGCGCACCTACTGCCATGTGTTCTTTGGTCTGGCTGACGGCGGCGCTCTCGCGTTCTTCCAGTTCGCTCGGCCAGAGGACGCGGAGCTGTTTGGGCCAAAGATGCCGTCAACGCCCTTCCATCACATTGCGCTCAAGGTGGACGCGGACGTCCAGGCCGGCATCCAGCGGCGCCTCTCGGCCGCGGGCTATGTAGAACCCAAGATGTTCGTGCTCGAGCACGGCTACTGCCGCTCGCTGTACGCAGAGGATCCGAACGGCATGATCGTGGAGTTCACTGTGGACCATGCGAAGGTCGACGAAATCAATGCCAAGCGGCGGACCACTGCGCACGCCGATCTGAAGCGCTGGCTCGGGGGCGACCACACCTCCAACAACACGTTTCGCTGAGGCCCGACCCACGGGCACTATGGAAAGGAATCTTTCGATGCAACAGCTCAAAGTGGCCGTGCTGGTCGGCAGCCTGCGGCAAAAGTCTGTGACGCGCAAAGTGGCGAAGGCGCTCACGCGCCTGGCTCCATCGGGATTGCACTTCTCGTTCATCGAGATCGGCGATCTGCCGCACTACAATGAGGATCTGGAGAGCGATCCGCCCGCGGCCTACACGCGCTTCCGCAGCGCCATCGTCGCTTCCGACGCCCTCCTGTTCGTGACACCGGAGTTCAACCGTGGCACGCCGGGTGTGCTCAAGAACTCGATCGACGTGGGCCGCGCCCGTGGGGCAAGAGCGTGTGGGCGGGCAAACCTGCAGCCGTGGTCAGTCAGTCCTACGGCGGGCTCGCCGGTTTTGGCTCGCAGCACCAGCTGCGCCAAGTCTTGATGGGCGTGGGTGTGGCCGCCATGCCTCATCCCGAGGCCTACATCGGCAACGCCGGCGAGCTTTTTGACGATGCCGGAGAGCTCAACAACGCGGCGACCGCGGAGTTTCTGAGTGCGTTCATGGCCTCGTTCCAGACCTGGATCGAACAGCAGCGCAGGCCGGCGTAGCCCCAGCTTCCGCCCGCATCAGCTCGCAGCGCCCACGCCGGGAGAACCCGCATGAACCCTAGCCCCGATCGCATTCTCACCACCCACACCGGCAGCTTGCCACGGCCCGACGACTTGGTCCGCCTGATGTGGGCGCAGACGGATGGCGTGCTCGTCGACGCTTCGGCACTGGCCGCCTGTGTGGAGAGCGCCGTGCGTGACGTCGTGCAGAAGCAGCTGGCGGCGGGTATCAGCATCATCAACGACGGAGAGATGAGTAAGCCGAGCTATGCCACTTACGTCAAAGATCGACTGCACGGTTTCGGCGGCTCCTCCATCGAAAATTACTTCTTCGCCGATCTCGCCGCCTACCCAAAGAGCCTCGAGCTCGTTCAAGCCAACCCCGGCCGCCGCAAGCGGCACGCGCCAGCGTGCAACGCACCGATTTCGGTCCGAGATGCTCGGGCTGCCGATGTCGACATGCTGAACCTGAGCCAGGCCGTGCAGGGTCAGAGCGTCGCCGGCCTGTTTTCGAGCGCGGCGTCACCGGGTGTCGTATCGATCTTCTTCGCCAACGAGCACTACGCTAGCGACGAGGAGTACCTGTTTGCGATCGCGGAGGCGATGCGCCACGAGTATGAGAGCATCGCGGCTGCGGGAGCCACAGTGCAGGTGGACTGTCCGGACCTGGCGATGGGTCGCCATTCCAGCTACGCAGCGCTGGACTTGTCCGCCTTTCGCAAGCGGATGGCGCTGAACATCGACGCGCTCAATCACAGCGTTCGCAACATCCCTGCCGAACAGCTACGCATGCACCTGTGCTGGGGTAACTACCCGGGGCCGCACCATTGTGACGTGCCTCTTTCGGACATCATCGACCTCGTGTGGACCGCCAAGCCGAATACGATCCTGTTCGAGGCGGCGAACCCTCGCCACGCGCACGAGTGGGCGCTATTCGAGAGCATCCGCGTGCCGGACGAAAAGGTGCTCTGCCCGGGGGTCATCGAGTGCCAGTCCAACTACATCGAGCATCCGGAATTGGTCGCTCAGCGCATCGAGCGTTACGCGCGCCTGGTGGGTCGCGAGCGAGTCATCGCCGGGGTGGATTGCGGGTTCAGCATTCACGCCGGCATGCGCGGCATCGATCCGGACGTCGTCTGGGCCAAGCTCGACGCCCTGGCCAAGGGAGCGGAGCTCGCCACGCGCCGACTCTGGTCTTCAGGCACTCGCCCCAGCGCTCGGCAGGTTTGACGCAGGCGAGACTCAGTGGTCGATGTCCACGACCAGCCGTGGCGGAGCGTCGAGCTCGAAGGCGCGGTAGGGGTTGGGCGAGGCCGCCCCGATCACCCAGGTGACCACGGCCTCGAAGTCACAGGTCCTTTCGATCTCGCGCACGATGGCCAGGCCGGGTCGCAACTCGCGCTCTGGGACCGTGGGTTGACCTTGCTCGGTGTGTGCATACGCCGGGTAGAAGCGAACCTCGAGCCAGCCGTCACCCTCAATCGGTTTGACGTCGCCGGCGCCACAATCTCGCACCGGCTTGTCGATGTACTCGAGGTGATGACCCGGCACGGCATCCCGGAACTCGAACACGACGCGGTCGTAGCCGGTGTTGCTCGCGGCGCGCACGGCGTGGAGGATGCTTGGCGCACCCTCCCGCTTGACCTCGACGATGCCCACTGTCTTGTCAGAGCGCGCGGGCAAAGCGCTTTCACCGATGGGTGCTGACCGCGCACCAGCGCTCGAAGTGCTGGGCGCGGGTGCCGGGGAGACCGGAGCGGAGCTCGAAACGGTGGGCGCTGGCGCCAGCGCGGGACTTTCGGCGCCCTTCCGGTCGCAGCTCACCAGCATTGCGCTGCCGAGCATCAGCCACGACAGCGAGCTTTTGCAATCGAGATGCTTGGCCACCGCACTGCTCTAGTCAGCAGATCTCCGGCCATCAAGTCATCCGCTGTCGAAAGGATGACGTTGGCTGCGTCAGCTCTTCAGGTGCGTCGTTCGGACTCGGCGGAGACCTTAACGAGTCGTGTCGACGCTGGGTCCATGCATCGCCGAGAACGGATGGGCTTCGCATGAGATGCTGAAATTTCCGGTACTTACTCGCACAAACGGCGCGCCGGTCGGGCCGCGAATCGAGGCACAACGCCACAAGTGGGCTGCAGCGCACGTAGCAATCTGCGTCAATTCCCATTGACGGATGGGGATTGAGTTTTAGGATGAGGGCTGGCTCGACGAATCGAAGCGTTGCGGCTTTGGCCTTTTGCAGCGCGATGTCCCAGGTCGCACGCCACGTGCGTCCCGGGGCTGTGAGTCGGCTCAGCACCGTCTGAAGAAACGTGAGCGGTGCTGTCGGTAGATGCACGCATAGCTGCACACATGCGTCACGCGAGACGAGCAGCCACGGCGAGCGTGTGCCGAAACCCAAAGATGGTCTCTCGAAGACCAGGAAGACAGGCATCAGGAATGAAGTTACGACAACACACCAAGTCCAACAATGATTCGAACCTTGGGTGCCCGCGCGTGAGTATGCTGAGCGCGCTCGGAGCACTGGTGGTGCTCACGCTGGCTGTGCCAGCCTGTACTCTCACAGAAGAGTCCAGCTTCGATCCAGAGCTCATGAGGCCGCGCGTCCAGGGTGTCGGCACGGAGGTCGTGGAGCAGGAGGATTCCACTTCAAAGGTAGCTGTCGGGGAGGCGGAGCTCGCCGCGCCGCTCGCGTCCGGCTCGGAGGGAGCCGTTGCAGAGATGAAGGTCGCTTCGCCGCCGGCTTCGGGCGCTAGCCCGACGGCGCCGATACCTAACTCGAATGAGACCGCTGAAGTAACGCCAGTCGAGCCAGCGCCGCCCGCCGGGCCACCCGTGCCACGCGCGACGATGACGACGTCAGGCCGCCAGCTGCTCGACAGCTGTGGCAACCCGTTCGTGGTGCGTGGTGTGGAGCAAATTTTTGGCGAGCAGTTGCCGGAGGGCAATGATTGGGTCGGGCTGGTCGAGCAGATCGCGTCGTCGGGTGCAAACGCGGTGCGCGTGCTCGCCGGCACCGATACCCTGGACGTGGCCGATGTGGATGCGGTGCTTCAGGCTGCTGGCGACAATGGCATGGTCGTGTACGTCACGCCGTACGGCGGGGACGATCATCGGCGCTGGCTCGAGGGCGCAGACGTCCGAGCGATGCTGGCGAAACACGAGAAGTACATCATCATCGACGCCTTCGGAGAGCCCACGTTCGACGACCGGGCGCGCTTCTTGGCGGAGTCGACCGCGGCCATCAGCGAGGTGAGGAGCTGGGGGTACCGCGTGCCACTCACCGTGACCGCCAATCAATTTGGTCGCGACCTGCCGTCGCTGCTCGAGCTCGGCGCTCAGATCATCGGCTCCGATCCGCTTGGAAACACTGTCCTCGGTTGGCAGGCATACTGGAGTCAGACCGGATACTATCAAGAGACGTATGGCATGAGCTTAACCGAGGCCGTCCAGGCCGTCTCGAGCGCCCCGTTTCCCATTCAGCTTGGGCTCGATCGCGTCACGGATTTCCCTTCAGACCAGACGGCGGACTTTGGCTCCTTGCTGTCCGCGACCGAGGCTAACGACATCGGTTGGCTCTGGTGGGACTGGTACAACCCGTACGGCAACGAGAACAATCTGACGGAAGACGGTAGCGCGACGAGCTTGACCCCCACCGGCCAAACCGTGGTGAACGCACACACCGGCAGCATCCTGAACACGTCGAAGCTGGCCTGTTCGCCCGCCGGCTGACGTCGTGACCCCGGCGCGCCCATTGGGTGGATCCACTGGGCGCGCCGCACACCGGTGACACCAGCCCGCGCTATTCCGTGGCGTCGAGCTCGTTGTGTCGCGCCGAGCCCGTCGGCGCGGTGCTGATTGGATCTGGAATTGGCAATGGATCGGGAGTTGGTAATGCGCTCATGGTGGCGGCGATTTCTGCGTTATCTTCAGCCGTGAGCGCGCTATAGCGAATGAGCCGTTCGAGCTCTGGCTTAATCCCCACATAGGCACCCACGCAGCGCAAGTGGACGAAACCCCAGGCACCCACCCGGCCTTCCTCGATGGGTTGTAACGCCACGCGCCAGCCACCCTTCTCGACGGGTTCGTGGCAAAAGCGGCAGTTGGCACGGGCACTTTTGGCGCGTTCGACGCTTCCCAGCCGCTCGAGCCGATGGTGTTCTACGGCGAGCGCGGCCGCAGCACCGAGTGTTTCTAAATCACCCCGCGCCGGTTCCAGGCTGGCCAGCAGTGCGGCAAGCGGCTTGGGCCGTCGTTCGGCCGCGCACGTCAGGTGGTAATAGTGCTGGCTCTCGCCCTCCGCGACGGGATTGGGCGCCGCTTCAGCGAAGCGTTCGACCCCTTTGGCGATGGCCTGGCGGCAGGCACGGCAGCGGGCGCGCCCGCTGGCCGCGATTTCGATGCGATCTGGCATGGGAATGACCCGGTTGTCGAGCCGAGGTGCCCGATTCCCCCCGGTACCCTAGCGGGCGCTGGATTCAAAGTGTCGACTGAGGATGAGGGTAGCCTGGCTCCTGCGGCCGGCCAAGGGCAGGAATGCCAACACTTGGCGGTCGTGCGTGGCCGGCCAACTCGCTGCTCTGCTGTGGACTCAAATGTCCGTCACAGATCACTGGTTGGCGTTGACCCCAGAGCCTCGAGAACGCGATCTTGTCGTGCTCGCACGAGCGACGTTTTGCTTTTTGCGGGACAGGGAGGGGAGGACAATGGAGCGACGTTCCGGTCTCGCTATCCGTGGCCACGCGCTGGGTGGGCGCTGCGCAGGCGGTGAGAACAGCAAGCCGCCCAGCGCGCCGAGCCACACCCGCCAGCGGCGTCCCGACCCGGCGCCAGCGGCTCATCGCTACCTCGAGATCAGCTATGGCGACGGCAAGCCGCTCGCCGCACGCTTGCGTTTTGCTCGGGGGTCGGGTGCAGCAACTGTACGCAGCGACGACGCCGGTGACGGTCTGAGCGTCGACTATGACGCTGGTGGCAATGCCATTGGCATTCAGCTCACTAGCCCCGGTGCCGTCACCTCGGAGCGACTGAATCGGTTGCTCATCGAGCTTGGGCAAGCGCCACTGTCCGCGGACCATGGCCCGCGCTGGCTGGACGAGCATGTCTTTCCGCGCTGGTCATTGGCGGTGGATTACTTGATTTGACCCTCAGTCGTCGCAGCGACGTTAAACGGAAGGGGGTGGAGCGACCGCTGCGATGGCCCGGCGATTCTCCAACACCTGGTACTCACGCCCCGCGGACAATACGCTCAGGTCGGCACCCGAGCTGACGGGCACGCGCGTCTGGGTGAGCTGGTAGCCGGGTAAACAACAGGCCAGGGTGAACGCCGCGTCCCAGTGCAGCCGATCGAGGACCCTGTCCATCTGAACGTGGGCGTGCACGAACGTGACTAGCACGGGCATCTGGGGCAGGGCGTTCAGCTCGTCGATGACGTCTTCGATCTGTGCTTTGTGCCACGCCAGGCGCCGCACCCCAAAACGAAGGCGCCACGCCTCGACCAGGGCCACATTCAAGATCGGGTCGACGCTGATGTTGTCCGCCTCGCTCTTGAGCGAGAACAGGGCTCCGGTCCTGGCATGAGCACCGTCGCCGATGTGAATGACGCGACACGGGCTGCCCTTCGTCATGAACGGTCGAAGATGCTGCAGAGCCGAGAAACTCTCAGTCATCTCCTTGGCGGGCCTGGGTGCTTTGGCGAACAGTGGCCACAGCGCTGCGAACGACTCCCTCCGCATCAGCCGGTCCAGATAGTCGCCGTTCGGGTGCTCCGCGCTGCTCGCCATGCGCGGCTTGTAGCAGAGAATGCTCGAGGATGCGGGAGCGCTCGCGGGTGCTGAGCGGTGACGCTGGCTCGGCCTGGCACAGTTCGCCGCCGACCCGAGCTTCGAAGGCAGTCTGCTTGAATTCCGGGTCTACCAAGCGGCGCTGACCGCCGAGCAACTCGCCTCGAGCTTCGACTTAGGCTTCCCGATGCGCCAGTGTCAGAGTGAGCACAGCATCCGGGATGCGCTGGCTCCAGGCTCCAGGATGCTGTATCGAGGAGACGTGCAGCGCACGATGCAGGGGTTTCACCAGGATTCGGAGGGGCACTGGGTCGCCGAGTTGGTGTGTGGGCACGCGCAGCACGTGCGGCACCAACCGCCGTTTACGTTGCGGCCCTGGGTGGTGACGCCGGAGGGGCGCGCGGGGCGCATGGGGCAATCACTCGAGTGTGTGGCGTGCGACCGAAAGGAGATGCCCGCTGGACACGTCGTTTACAAACGCACGGCGTCGTTCACTCGCGAGTCGGTGCCCCAGGGGCTCTTACGTCGACATGAAACCAAGGCAGGCGTGTGGGGCGTATTACACGTGTCGAGCGGCGCGCTCGAATTTTTCGAGTCTGAAGGCGATGGCGAGAGCCGGCAGGTCGTGTCGGCGGGAGAGCGAGCGATCATTCGGCCGGAGGTCTCGCATCGAGTGGCGCCACTCGGCGAGGTGGAGTTTCAGATCGAGCTCTGGCGCGCGCCGGCTCTGGCAATCGAGTAGTGTCGCTGGCGATGTCGGAAGCGCCGCCGTGGATTTCTCACCCTCACGGGGTCACGACTGTCGATGCGCAGTATGTTCGAGCGGGTTACGCTGCCATCCATGTGATCGAACGCGACCGCCGGTTGGCGCTGGTAGACACGGGTACGAACGAGTCGGTGCCGCATCTGTTGAGAGCCTTCGAACAGCTCGGGCTGGAGCGGGCTGACGTCGAGCTGGTATTTGTCACACATGTCCACCTCGACCACGCGGGTGGTGCCGGGCAACTGCTCCAGGAGTTGCCGAACGCGCGCGTCGTGGCGCACCCGCGCGCGGTAGCTCATCTCGTCGACCCGTCGCGGTTGGTCGCGGCGAGTCGGGACGTTTACGGCGCAGAGCGTTTCGATGAGCTGTACGGAGCGCTGCTCCCCATCGACCCGGCGCGCATCGCGGAGAGCCGCGACCTCGAGCACCTGACCCTCGGGAAAAGCGAATTTCAGATCCTGCACACCCCCGGACACGCACTGCATCACCATGTGCTCCATGACATCGGTGGGGCCGCCGTCTTCACCGGGGACACCTTTGGGCTGTCCTATCGCTGGCTGGATGGCGACCAAGGGCCCTGCATCCTTCCCACCACGACGCCCTCGCAGTTTGACCCGGAGCAGCTCTTGGCTTCGGTCGATCGCATCCTCGGGCTGCGTGTAGAGGCCGCCTATCTCACCCATTTCGGGCGTGTGACGGGCGTGGCGCGCCTGGGTGCGTCGCTGAAGGCGCAGATTCGACAGTGCGTTGCCATCGCTCGGCGGCACGCGGGCTCACTCGATAGCCACCGAGCCATGCATGACGACTTGCGAAAGCTTTGGCTGGACCTCGTGCTCGAGCACGGCCCAGCTCTCGATGCGGCGGGCATCGAAGATCTGTTAGCCAATGATCTCGAGCTCAACACCCAAGGATTGATCGCTTGGCTCGAGCGTGAGGCGCGGGCGGGCGCCTAGCTCAGCTGCAAACGGACGCGCTTGCGGAGGCGAAGGGATTCGAACCCCTGGTACCCTTGCGAGTACGGCGGTTTTCAAAACCGCTGCCATCGACCACTCGGCCACGCCTCCGTTCGGGGGGGTAGCAAACCTGGGGCTGTGGTTGAAGGGGCTTGACGTTTGGGCCTGGCGGCCTGTGCGGCTCCGTTCAGCCTTTCATCGAGTCTGCGGGGTCATCTCCTCGGCTATTTCAGTGAAGACTGAGGGTGCGGCCTGGGTGGCTTGCCGGAGCTCCTGGGAGCCGGGGCAGGTGCGGGCAACGCGGTTTCGTGTTTTCTCGGGTGAGGCAGTGACGTCGCCTTTCCACTGCTGACCCTAAGCGAGGCAGACCCGGATGTTGCACGGGGAGACTCAAACAGAAATCTGTGCGACCGCCGTGACTGCCGTGGTTAGGATCGGCTCGGGACATTGCCGCGCAATGCTACGGCAACATTCAGGTGCGGCGAGCTGAATGTCGGGCAATACGGCTGAGCCAGCGAACGGACCCATCGTCTGCGGCGCGATGCACGTAGCGACACCCGTACGAAACTCAACTGCAAACCCATTCGGGTCAGCCTTCGATGGCAGCATGACCCAACCCAGCTCAGAGCCCGACGCGTGGGGGCCACGCACGACCATGACGCGGGAGGCAGGTGACGCCGTGGCTGACGTGTCCGTCATCTCGGAAGTCAATGGCGCGCTCGGCTCCCCGGCGAGCTTGCGCGAGCGCTTGCAGCAGGCGCTGGCCATTCTACAGCGGCGGCTCGGCGTACGTCGCTCTGTCATATATGCCGTCAGTTCTCGCCAGCTGGCGCTCGTCGCTTGTCACGGGCTCGGCGCTCGGCACTATCGGCCGAGGTTTGGCGCAGGTGTGGTGGGCCGCGCGGCGCAGAGTAAACAGCAGATTGTCGTGCCGCAGGTTCGGTTGGATCCGATGGCGCTCAGCGAGCTGGCGGATGCGGACGAGTGGCTGGATGAGGGCTGGAGCTTGATGGCTCTGCCGCTGATGGCCAACAAGAGCATCACCGGAGTGCTATCTTGCTACTCGCTGGCCAACGCGGACTTCCGCCGTGAGGCGCCGTCGATGGCTGCGGCGCTCAGCGGGCTGTTGGCTGCGGCCTTGGAGCGTGCTCGAGGCCGAGAACCTGCTCGCCGAACCGCTGAGCCGGGGCACACGAAGGCTCGCCGCCAAGATGCGGCCTTCGAATACGCCAACATGGTCGGCGCTAGCCCTGCCATGCGGCAGGTGTACGAGCAAGTGGCGCAAGTGGCTCGGACGAATGCGACCACGCTGATTCGGGGCGAGTCGGGTACCGGTAAAGAGCTGGTCGCGTGCGCGATCCACCACAACTCCGAGCGCGCCCAGCAACCGCTGGTGAAGGTCAACTGCGCCGCGCTACCCGAGGCCCTGTTCGAATCGGAGCTATTTGGTCACGAACGCGGAGCTTACACGGGTGCGCACGCTCGGCGTCGCGGCCGTTTCGAGCTGGCTGATTCGGGGACGCTATTTCTCGACGAAATCGGTGAATTGTCGCCGGCCATGCAGGCCAAGTTGCTGCGCGTCTTGCAGTCGCACGAATTCGAACGGGTGGGTGGCACGGAAACTCTGCGCACCGACGTGCGCGTGGTCGCCGCCACCAACCGGAACCTCGAAGAGCGGGTCACGAGTGGTGCTTTCCGTCAGGACCTCTACTACCGCCTGAACGTGTTCAGCATCACCGTGCCGCCGCTGCGCGGGCGCCCCGCCGACATCTGCGCTCTGGGCGAGTACTTTGTCAGTCAGTATGCGGCCCAGCATCGCCGGCACGTGACCGGGATTGCCAACCGCGCTCTCGACCTGCTCTCGGAATACGCCTGGCCTGGCAACGTTCGGGAGCTTTCAAACGCCATCGAACGAGCTGTCGTCGTATGCGACGGGTTTGTGATTCAGGAGCAGCATTTGCCCGACGCGCTGCGGAGCCCGGAGGTCGAGCCCGGGCTGGGAAAATCCACCTTGAGGGAAGCGGTGGCTGCGCTCGAAAGCAAAATGCTGGCAGAGGCGCTGGCGCAGGCACGGGGCAACTGCGCTCGCGCCGCGCGAGAGCTAGGGATCACTGAACGCGTGGTTCGTTACAAGGCGTCGCTCTATGGTATCGACGTGCAGGGCCTCCGCGACGGCAGTTGATTCGTGCGCCGGGCGCGCTTGGCGCCCTTGAATGCGACAAGCGCGTCGGCAGGCGTCTAGATTCTGACAATCGTGTCGCACCAGGGGGGATCGGTGTCGTTGCATCGGTGTTTCGAGCCTGCCGTTGTACGGGTTTTTGCCGGGCGCAATCCGCGCCGCGCTGCGTGTGGCACGCGCATTGCTCTAAGCTCGATCGTGCCGCGAATGTTTGCAACCGCCCGCTGGGATGTCTCGGCGAGCCTCGGGCAGCGCCCAGTGGTCGCCCTGCTCGAGTCACGCATGCGGCGTGAGCTCGCGCGTCTGGTGGAGAAACACGGCGGAAACCCGCTGTGTGTCCCTGCCCTGCGGGAGGTCTCGGCTGCGTCGCATGAGGTCATGCGCAGCACTGTGGATGATCTCGTGGCGGCGCGTCACGACGTCGTGATCTTCATGACGGGTGTTGCGGCGTCGCTCTTGTTCGAGCTGGCCGAGCAGGACGGCCGCCGTCAAGAGCTCGTCTCGGGTCTGCGGCGTGTCACGACCGTTGCGCGCGGCCCGAAACCAACGGCGGCATTGCGCGGCTTCGGTGTGCCCCCCACGCTGACCGCCCGGGAGCCGTTCACCTCGGCAGAGCTGATTGATGCCTTGAACGGCATTGCCTTGGAGGGTTGCCGAGTGCTCCTGTTCCACTACGGCGAGCGCAGTGAAACTCTCGCGGAGACGCTGCGCGCGCGCCATGTCGAATTGGACGAACGCTGGCTTTACCGCTGGCTGATGCCCGAGGATACGCGTGGCCTCGAAGGGCTGATTGGCAGTGTGATAGCTGGCCAAGTGGACGCTTTGGTGATCACGTGCCAGGTCCAATTTCGTCACCTCCTCGAGGTGGCCCGGCGCGTGTCACTCGTCCCAACCTTGCTCGATGCGCTGCGCCGTGGCGTGGTGATGGCGGCGATGGGACCCACCTGTCACGCCATACTTCAGGTGCACGGCGTGCCGGTGCATGTGATGCCCGAGCAGCCCAAGATGGGCCCGCTCGTTCGGAGTCTAATGATTTACCTGGAGCAGCCATCCCGCTCCCTTGGTGCGGTCCCCTCGCCGCACTCGCTGATGCATTGAGCCAGGGAAGCATGAACAGCGTTACCCAATCCAAACCCGTCACCCTGACCTCGAAAGTGAGGCGTATTGTCCATGACACAGCACATACATCCTGCATCTAGACTGGCATCCGCCGCCGCGGCGCTGGCTGTCCTTGGTCTCAGCGCAACGGTAGCCCGTGCGCAGGGGCCTGACGCCGACGTGGCGGTCACCCCGCAGCCCGGGCCAGTCCCCATCACCGCACAACCGCCCAGCCCCAAGCCGCCCTACTCCTTGCCGTTCCAGTTGCGCCCAGCAGCAGCGGTCACGGTTCTGCGCACAGATACGTCATTTGCGTTCTATGACGACCCGGTAGCCGGGGCCGAGGGCTCCACGGTGGCCTCGACGCTGCTGGCGTCGTACAAAGTGACGGATGAGCTGGCGCCGCTGGTGCGCGTAGGAATGGTCTCGAATTCCCCTCCGCCCGGCGCACAGGGCGCGACCGGTTTCTTGAACCCGGTTCTGGGTGCCGCGTACGCCTTTCCGTTGTCTCCGGAGTTTCGGCTGGCGCTCTTCTTCGGGGTTGCGCTGCCGCTCGGCTCGGGCGGCGGGGACTCTCCCGACCTCGCGAAAGCGGCCAGCAACGCGGCGGGCATTCGCGCCCGCTCCGCCATGGACAACGCCATGTTTGCCGTCAACGACCTGACAATGTTTCCGGGTGTCGGGCTCGCTTACGTGGCGCACGGAGTGACGTTGCAGGTCGAAGCCACGCTCCTGCAGCTCATGCGAGTCCGCGGTGAGAACGCACAGAACGCGGCGGGTGCGCCGATGAACCCGGATTCATCGAGGACAAATCTCACCACGGGCCTTCACGCCGGCTACTTCTTTCTGCCTGAGCTCTCGGCCGCGGTGGAGCTTCGGCACCAACGTTGGGTGTCCACACCGCGCGCTGTCGAAAACGACGCTACCGATACCTTGCGCGACACCACGACCGTGGCCATGGGCCCGCGCCTTCATTTCAAGGTGGGTGAGAAAAGCTGGATCCGTCCCGCGCTCGCCTTCGCGGTGGGCATCGATGACCCGCTGAAGCGTTGGGAATCCAGAAGCGTACAGCTCGACATCCCCGTCATCTTTTAAACAATAGCCCGCCCTCCTTTTTCCCTGAACCTCTGGTTCAGGGGCTCGATGGGGGCGCCATGGGTCTCGCCGGCCGCGCTTGCGGCGGCGCGGCTCTGCGCGAGCAGCTTCAACCTCCCAGCCAGAACGAGAATCAAAATGAACAGGCACTCGAACAACAAACTCAATCGTCGCCACTTCATGCAGGCTGCCGCCAGCCTCGGTGCCGCTGCGACTCTCTCGGCATGCAAGGCCGACGCTGGGGCTTCGGGCACCGCGGCCGCGGCCACTCCGTCCCCGGCCGCAAGCTCGACCGCGTCGAGCAGCCAGCCGGAGACGCCGGACTTGCGTTTCGGCATGATCGCGCTGACCGACTGCTCACCCATCGTGATTGCGCACGAAAAGGGCCTGTTCAAGAAGTACGGCATCAACTCCACGGTGATCAAGGGGGCGAGCTGGGCCGCGATTCGCGACTCCCTTTCCAACGGTGACATTCAGGCGACGCACATGCTGCTGGGCATGCCCATCGCATCCACCATGGGTCTGCTCGGCTCGCCGAAAAAACCCATGATCGTGCCTTGGCTCCTGAATCGCAATGGCCAGGCCATCACGATGCAGACCAAGTTCAAGGGCAAGATTGCAGCGGATCCGAAGGCGCTAAAGCCGATGGTGGATGCGGCCAAGGCTTCGGGCACGCCGATGACCTTTGCCATGACCTTTCCGCCGGGAACACACGCGATGTGGATGCGTTATTACCTCGGCGCGGGCGGCATCAACCCCGACAGGGATGTCGCGCTGGTTACGGTGCCGCCGCCACAGATGGTCGCCAACATGAAGGTCGACAAGATGGACGGCTACTGTGTGGGTGAGCCGTGGGGCGCGCGGGCCATCGCGGACGGCATTGGTTACACGGCGATCACCACTCAAGACATGTGGAAAGATCATCCCGAGAAGGTCTGTGCGTTCACCGAAGAGTTTGCCGAGAAGAATCCGAAGACGGTCAAGGCCGTGCTCAAGGCGCTGTACGAAGCCAGTATCTGGCTCGATGACCTCAAAAATCGCGAGGAGCAGGCCGCCATCGTTTCCCGTCCGACCTATATCAACTGCCCGCCGGAGCTCATTCTGCCTCGGCTGCTCGGTGACTATGACTACGGCGACGGGCGCAAGATCAAGGACGAATACTACATGAGCTTTCACGCGCGACGCTGCAACTTCCCCGAGCCAAAGTTTGGCGTATGGTGGCTGACGCAGTTCCGGCGCTGGGGCATGGTCGAGGCAAACCCGGACTACACGGGTGTCGCGGCAAAGGTGCTGCGCACAGACATCTATCAGGCCGCATTGAAAGAGCTCGGCGTCGACCCCGGCACCGCCAACGACTCGCCCGAAACGCTATTTGACGGCAAAGTCTTCGATCCCAAGGCGCCCGAGGCGTATGCCACCTCGTTTGCCATCCACAGCATGAAAGCGTGAGGTCAACGGTCATGTCCAAAGAATCCGTCGAGCGTTGGCTTGGAGCTCTGGCCTTACCGCTGATTGGAGCGGGCGTGGTGCTGCTCATGTGGGCGGCGGCCAGCGCCACCTTCGCCGAGAATCTTCCGTCACCGGTCAAGACCTGGGAGGTGAGCCGCCTGTATGTGCTCGAGCCGTTTGAAAAACGCGGTGAGCTAGACCAGGGAATCCTGCGTTTCACCTGGTACTCGCTGCAGCGGGTCACCCAGGGTTATGTGATCGCGATCTTGATCGGGGCGCCCGTGGGCTTCCTGCTCGGCATGTCCAAGCTGTTTCGTGGCAGCTTCGATCCGATCATTCAGATCCTGCGGCCCGTCTCTCCGCTGGCTTGGTTGCCGCTCGGCCTCGTATTGTTCCAGAAGCCGGAGCCCGCCGGGATCTTCACGATTGCCCTGTGTTCGATGTGGCCCACGGTGCTGAATACTGCGCTCGGGGTGCGCGCGGTGCCGCAGGATTACCTGAACGTGGCGCGCGTCCTCAGGTTGTCGCGCCAGAAGACCCTGTTCAAGATCTTGCTGCCCGCCGCGCTGCCGTACATGTTCACAGGGTTTCGGCTGAGCCTCGGCATCGCGTGGCTCGTGATCGTGGCTGCAGAAATGCTGACCGGAGCCCCTGGCGTCGGCGGGTTTCTGTGGCAAGAGTACAACGCTCTGATCTACGAGCACATCATCCTCTGCATCCTGACCATCGGTCTCGTCGGCTTCGGTCTCGATAGGTTGATGGGGCTGGCAGAGAAACGATTCAGGACTGCTTAGTATGGCTATCCTCGCGCTCCACGACGTCTCCAAGTCCTACGGGTCGACCCACGTTCTGTCGCAGATCTCGCTCAGCGTTGAAGCCGGGGAGGTGGTGGTCATCGTCGGCTTCTCTGGGGCGGGCAAGTCGACCCTCATCTCACTCTTGGCCGGCCTCGATCAGCCGGACTCTGGCCGGGTCTCGTTTCGAGGTAAGCCCGTGCGGGCGCCGGGGCCCGAGCGCGGCGTGGTGTTTCAAAACTACTCGCTATTGCCATGGCTGACGGCCTTTGAGAACGTCGAGCTGGCCGTCGAGCAAGTGTTCTCACACTGGCCGAAGGCCAAGCGGCTGGCGCAGACCGAGCGGTTCATCGGCATGGTGGGGCTGGAGCACGCGCGGGACCGCAAGCCCGCTCAGCTGTCAGGCGGCATGCGCCAGCGTGTGGCGCTGGCGCGGGCGTTGGCGGCAGACCCCGAAGTGCTGCTCATGGACGAACCGCTGAGCGCTCTCGATGCGCTCACCCGCGCGACCTTGCAAGACGGGCTGGAGCGTATCGCTCGAACCTCCGGCAAGACGATCGTGCTCGTGACCAACGACGTGGATGAGGCCATTCTACTGGCGGATCGCATCATTCCGCTCAGTGCCGGGCCCGCGGCTACTCTCGGTCCAGAGTTCCTGATCAGCATCCCTCGCCCGCGCGAGCGACGAGCGCTCAATCATTCGCCGGAGTTCCGGCGCGTGCGCACCCAAGTCGTGGACTACTTGCTCTCCACCAAACGGGCCCCGAGCGCGGAGCGTGCGCCCCTCGCCGCCGCGTTGTCGGCCATCACCCTCGAGCCTTCCACATGAACCAGAAGTATCTCGAGATTTCCCAGCTCGGAAAGAGTTTTCCGACTCCGACGGGGCCGGCCATCATCGTCAAAGATTTCAACTTGGTGCTGGCCGAGGGCGAGTTTGTATCGGTCATCGGGCACTCCGGCTGTGGCAAGTCCACGGTGCTGTCCATCGTGGCGGGCTTGACCGAATCGAGCGACGGGGCCGTGATCCTGGCAGGCAAGGAGGTGCTCGAGGCCGGTCCCGACCGCGGGGTGGTGTTTCAGGCGCCGTGTTTGCTCGCGTGGCTGTCGGCGCTCGACAACGTCAAGCTCGGTGTCGATCAGGTGTTCGGGAAAAAAACCAACAAAGAGCGCATCGCGATTGCCTCTCACTACCTCGCCTTGGTGGGCCTCGGCGACGCGCTGCACAAGCGGCCCGCGGAGCTTTCGGCGGGCATGCGGCAACGCGTCGGGCTGGCGCGCGCGTTTGCTTTGTCGCCACGCCTGTTGCTCCTGGACGAGCCGTTCGGCATGCTCGACTCGCTCACGCGTATCGAGCTACAGGACGTGCTGCTCGAGCTCTGGGCACACGACAAGAAAACCGCCCTGATGGTCACCCACGATGTGGACGAGGCGGTGTTCCTGTCGGATCGTGTGGTCATGATGACGAGCGGGCCAGAGGCGCACGTGGGCGAGATCCTGCAAGTGCCGTTCGCGCGCCCTCGCAACCGGCACCAGCTGATGGAGTCGCCAGAGCTCTATGAGCTGCGCGAGCACTTGGTCGGCTTTCTCGAAGACCAGGCTCACAGCAGCCCACCGAGCCTTTCGGCGCCAAAGGCCCGCCGCAGCAGCTTCTGGGATCTATTGCGTTCGCGCACGGTGGGGTGAGATCGAGCGCGCCGTTGATAAACGTTCCACTGTGCGGCTAGCTCCGCGCGCCGTCAGGGTGGCGTTTGCCTCACGGATCATGTCGGCTCGTGGGCCACGGTGGCCCCCGATAGCAATGGCAGCGGTCTGCGGGACGTTTTTGACTCCCAGCGCCTTCCTCGGCAGAGTGCTCTTCCACTCGAGAGCGCGGAGCACCGATCCATCCATGCTGTTCAACTCGGTCGAGTTTCTCGTCTTCTTCCTGGTGGTCTACGCTCTGTATTTGGTGCTGAAGCGCCGCCAGCAGAACGTGCTCGTCCTCTTGGCGAGTTACCTGTTCTACGGATGGTGGGACTGGCGTTTCTTGTCGTTGATTTGGTTGTCTACGCTGGTCGACTATTTCGCCGGGCTCGGCATGGAAGGCGCGCCGACGCAAAAGCGTCGCAAACTGTGGCTCATGTTGAGCCTGGCCTTCAACTTGGGTCTGCTCGGCACTTTCAAGTACATGGGCTTCTTCGCCCGGAGCTTGGCTGAAGCCTTTGCTCAGCTCGGCTACCAAGTGGACGTGCGCTTTACCGATCTGGTGTTGCCGGTGGGCATCTCGTTTTACACGTTCCAGTCCCTCACTTACACGGTGGACGTGTATCGGCGGGAGCTCAAGGCGACGCGCAACCTGCTGGACTTTGCGCTGTTCGTCGCCTTCTTTCCCCAGCTGATGGCAGGTCCGATCGAGCGCGCGAAGCATATTCTGCCCCAGATCGAGCAGCCCCGGACCGTCAACTACGACTTCTTGCGCGAAGGCGCCTGGCTCATTCTGCTCGGCTACTACAAGAAGGTGGTGCTGGCCGACAACATGGCCCCGTTCGCCACCCGCATTTTCAATAACCCGGCGGACGTGAGCGGGCTCGAGATCCTGATCGGCATCTACGCCTTTGCTTTTCAGATCTACGGAGATTTTTCCGGGTACTCAGACATTGCACGCGGCACTGCCAAGTTTCTGGGATTCAATCTCATGTACAACTTCCGGATGCCGTACTTTGCGGTCAACCCACCGGACTTCTGGAAGCGTTGGCACATCAGCCTTTCGACGTGGCTGCGCGACTACCTTTACATCAACCTCGGCGGCAATCGTCAGGGGCCCTGGCGTACCTACCGCAATCTCATGGCCACCATGGTGTTAGGTGGCCTGTGGCACGGCGCGGCCTACAATTTCGTGGCGTGGGGTGTGTTTCACGGCGGCATTCTCTGCATCCACCGCTGGTTCACCGGGGGGCAAGACAAGGCCGGGAAAGAGTCGAAGGTTACGCCACTCAGGGTGGTTCTCTTCTTTCACGTCACCTGTATCGGTTGGCTGCTCTTCGGCGTAAAAGAGCTGAGCCACGCGCCCCTGCTCCTGAAAAACATGTTGAGCCCATTTGCGCTCAACGGCGTGACGGGGCTCATCACCGTGCTGACGTTCGCCGCCCCGGTCATGCTGCTCGATTGGCTTCAGTACAAGAGCTCCGACATGTTGCGCATCAAGGCCTACCCGAAGGCGTTGCGCACGTGTGTCTACGTCGCTACGTTCGCGGCCATCTTGCTATGCGGCGCTACCGGCGCCAAGCAGTTCATCTACTTCCAGTTCTAACTCTCAATTCTGGGACGTCGATGGTTGCCGCACCCGCCCCGCAGGTGTGGGGGGCCGGATGCGGCCACCTCGAAGCGACACCCCTAATCGTTTTAGGCATCTTCTTTTTTGGCGGCGCTCCGCGCCGAGCACTGGGTGCCACTTCCCATCGCTTTAGGGGTTCGCGGCCCTAGTGTCGGCGATTGGATGCTTATGGCATCAATCTGGGAGGCGGACGCTAGCGAGCGCTTTGCGACAATTCCCGTAGGGCGAGCGCGGACGTGACGATCACTGCGAGGCCGCCGGCGATCATGACGGCGGCGACGGTGCTCAGGCCTCCGTCGCCAGTGAAGGAGGCTTTGACGAAGCGCCCCACGAGGATCACGCTGATGACGAGCGCGGTGATCAGCCCCCCTTTTGGCTTTTGGCGTGCGATGGCGGCGCTGATGAGCAAGAGCACCCCGGAGCCGCCTCCGGCGATCAAGGAGGCCAGGCTGCCCGCCTTGACGTAACCGATGAGCCCACCCGTGAGCGCGATGAGCCCGTAGGCAGCCGTCACACCCACTGCGGCCTTTTGCAATGTCGTCATGATTTATGTTCTTTCTCCGCGTGTCGGCGCGGCGGGAGAGTGCTTGGCCGCACGACGTGGCATGCCCGACCTTTTCTCTCATACTGCGAGTTCTACTGAGCGCCAAGTGGCTTCTTCAGCGCGCTATACTGCCCGTCAGTATGACGGCCCAAGTTCCAACGGTTGGGAGCGCTTTTAGGACACTGGCGGGTGTTTCGGTGCCGGCATTTTTTTATGGCACTGCCTGGAAGGAGGAGCGGACGCGTGAGCTCACTGTGCAGGCGCTCGATGCAGGCTTTGCGGCCATCGATACCGCGAACCAGCGGCGTCACTATGTGGAAACCGCAGTGGGTGAGGCCATCCGTTCCCGGCTCTCGGCGGGGCGCCGTGCGGAGCTGTTCTTGCAAACCAAGTTCACCTTCGCGCGGGGTCAGGACCAGCGCATTCCTTATGATCCCAGCGCGGCGCCAAGCACGCAAGTGAGGCAGTCGTTTGACAGCTCACTCGAGCACTTGGGCACTGACTACGTCGATTCATACCTGTTGCACGGCCCCTCGACGAGCCGTGGCTTGACGGAGGTCGACTGGGAGGTGTGGCGCGCCATGGAGGCGCTGGCTCGCGCCGGTGCGGCGAGGTCAATCGGTATCAGCAATGTATCGCTCGATCAGCTCAGCCTTCTGTATGCCGGCGCACAGGTCAAGCCGGCATTTGTCCAGAACCGGTGCTATGCGCGTGACGGGTGGGACAGAGAGGTGCGCGCCTTCTGTCGTGAGCACGCGCTGGGCTACCAGGCCTTTTCACTCCTCACCGCGAACCAGCGGGAGCTCGATCATCCGCTGCTCGTGCGCATCGCGAAAAAGGCCGGGCTTACGCGCGCCCAGGTGGTGTTCTGTTTTGCGCTCCAGGTCGGCATGATTCCACTCACGGGCAGCTCGAGCAGGGCGCACCTGCTCGAAGACCTGAAATGCTTCGAGCTCGAGCTTGGCCCTGCAGATGTCGCTGCGCTCGAGCGCATGGCGGTGCGCTAGTGGCCAGCACTCGAACCTCGTAGCCGCTGCATGAAGAACCAATGGTGCCCTTCCGGGTCCTCGGCGCGATAGCTGCAGTCGGCCCAGTGATCGGCCCCGTAGTCTTGCGTGGCTGGGCCTTCGATGATCTTGGCACCCGCGGCTCTCGCGTGCGCCGCGTGCGCGTCCACGTCATCCACGAAGACGCACAGGCTTTGCGTGTTGGCCCCCCCGAGGCCGCGTGGGCTTTGCCCCGGCAGGGGATCCGAGCGCGTGGACTTTCCGCCGCTGTTGCCCACCAGGCGTCGCGTGCTGTTTCCCTAGTTAAAATCGTGGTTTGACTCTTCGGGCGCGACCGGCGCGAGAGGGTCGTCTTCACCTCAGTCGCCTCGCCGGGCCGGGGGCGGGCCGACCAGATGTGGCTCGAGCAGCGTGTCGATGACCGCGCCGATCCAGGTACCGAGCGCGCCACGGCCGCGAATGGCCCACTGGATGAGAGCACCGTTCCAGCCGGCTTGCAGCGCACGGGCCAGCCGCGCCGTATCCTTCGTCTTCAATTGCCCGTCTGCCACGGCGTCATCCAAGAGCTCGCGAATGCTGACCTCGGTCCAGCGTGCATGGCGGGCGGCATGCGCTCGCAACTCCGCATCGGCCAGGTCTTCGAGCAAGAACGCGAGCGAATGGCGCAGCTCCTGCCGGTCTCGGCTCGCGTGGGAGGTCAGGGCCAGAGCCGTGCGCAGTGTGTCGAGAGGCCGCGTCCCCTGGCTCTTCGCTTGCTCAAACGGGCGGCGCGCGGTGTGGGCGGCGTGTTTGGCGAACGCGACCAGCAGCGCGTGTTTTGAGCCGAAGCGCTGTGACAACGTGGCGGGCGCGAGGCCCGCCTCGCGCGCGACGTCTGCGAGAGTGAAACGACTTGGACCAATGCGCCCAAAAACACGGCCCGCCGCGCTCAGCACCGCCGTGTCGGACATCGTCTTTTGGCGTGACATCAGCAGCTTTCGAAAAAGGTCGGGCCCCGCCGCATGCTCTCCCTAAGAAGCTCAACTCCGCCGGCGTGCCCGCCACTGATCGAGGCTCGCGCCGCCGGGCCCATGACAGGCGATGTACAGGAACACGAGGCTGTAGATGAGAGCCAGCTCCCCGCCGTTCTGTGTCGGCAGAATGGCCTTACCCAGCTGCAGCTTCCAATGAAACTGCACGTACGCGACCGCCATCGTACCGCTCGTGACGAACGCCGCCGGCCGCGTCCACAACCCCACCATCACGAGCAGGCCCGCTACCAGCTCAATCCACGCGCCCACCCACAGCTGAGAGCCAACCGGAGGAACGTGCTTGCCCAGCACGCCAAACTTCGCAAGCCCATGCAGGCTGAGCAGAAAGCCCGAAACAACCCTGAGTAGCGTGAAGACGCGCTCCGCGTGCGGAGCCAAGAAAGTTTTGCACAGCGACATGCCGAATTAATAAATGGTCGTTCACTCATAATCAAGTGACCGTCCGAATGCGCAACGCTGCCCATGCGCTACAACGTGAAGGACCCTTGCCGGCGCAGACAGCCTCGAGCACGCAGGTCCTCGACTCGGGTGGCTCCGGCCGGGAGCCGAAGGGCGCCCTGCGAGGGCCTCTGGAGACCCCAGGCCGGCGATGCCTTGATTGTGGAGCGGTCAGCCCTTAGATTGTCGAGCCCGGAGCTGCGCGGCTCCGGCTTTCGAACGTTTGAGATTCATGGCGACTGACTTGTACAAGGACCTCGGGGTGGCTCGGAGCGCCTCGCAAGACGAGATCAAGAAGGCCTACCGCAAGCTGGCGGCTCAATTTCATCCGGACCGCAACCCCGACAACAAGGGTGCGGAGGAACGCTTCAAGGCGATCAACCGCGCTCACCAGGTGCTCGGGGACGCAAAAAAACGAGCGCTCTACGACGAATTTGGAGAGATGGCGCTGCGCGAGGGGTTCGACGCTGACGCCGCGCGCGCCTACACACGTGCCCGCTCGCCGTTTGGCGGCAGGTCCTCGGGCGGAGGCTTCAACTTCGAAGACATCCTCGGCAATGGCAATATCGGCGACATTTTTGGCGAAATGTTTCGGGGCGGCCAAGGGCGAAGCGCGCGAGCGCGGCCGGTCAAGGGGTCCGATGTCGGGAGCGAGGTGTTGGTCGATTTGTCTTCCGCAATCCGCGGCACCGAGGTGCTCGTGAGCTTGAACGGGGGCGAGATTCAAGTGCGCATTCCACCCGGCGCCGGGGATGGGGACAAGGTACGCGTGGCCGGTCATGGCATGCCGGGGCAGCTGGGCGCCCCGGCGGGTGATG
>JANOIG010000389.1:0-50739 GCA_031407405.1 Deltaproteobacteria bacterium | reverse complement strand
CTGCGCGCCGAGATCATCGCGGCTGAACAACTCCCCAAGCAGTACATGGTGCGAGCTTGGCGAACATCCAAGCAAAAGAGCTCCCCAGCTGGGGTGCCTCGCGAGTAAGTACGCTTACTCGCAAATCACAAATGACATGGGAACCGTAGACGAAGCCAGGAGCTAAACGGCATGCCAGCTAGGAGATCGTGCTACACCCTATGGGATTGGGCGGGCTGGCTCTGCTCGATTTGGCTAGTGCTCGCCTGCCGTAGCACAGCAGACACACCCAACGCCGCTGCAACGGAACCCCGCGGGCCGAAAGACATATCGTCACAACCCTCGCGCACCGACATCACCATTCCACCTCCCGATGTCGACGTGCACGACATCAATGGGCGCAACGTCATCTCGGTGCTGCTCCACTCAGGCTCAGCCACCAAGGTGCCAGCGGTTGACGGCGCGAAGGTGCGCGTCACATTTTGGACGACACCCGACGGCCAAAAGCTCGACACCCCACAATTCCACGAGGGTACGTTAGAAGAGCTTCAGCTCTCCGCGCTCGACCTGCCAATGCTGGCGCCCGGTGAAAAACGCCGCTTCTGGATCCCGGGGCCACACGGCATGGCGACCCTGGACGTCGAGTTGCCGTAGCCTCGCGCTCAGAAAAACGCGTTCACCCCGAACTGCAGCCCGAGCTCGGTGATCCTTTGGTCGACCGTGTCAGTACCGCCAGCGATACCAATGTCGGCGTGCGGCATGATGGTCAGCCCCAGGCTGCGGCCGAGGACCATGATCACGAGGGGCACTTCGATCGTGACCGCCGTTGCGGTTCGGTCGGCGTCGTCGTCTCCGCCCGCGTCGACAGCGACGTGCGTCAAGCCCGCCCGCGGCCAGATTGCGAAATTCGGCGACGGAAGCGCAAAATAGCCGAGACGCCCCGCGAACAACCAACCACTCGGACCGTCTTCGACCGTTTCGTAAGCGAAGGCGCCACCAAAAGTAATGCCGGAGTCAGCGAGGTAGTCGAACGCGAGCCGAGGAGACGAATAGCCAAACGCACCAAAAGGCTTCGAGAACAGGCTGACCGACGTGCTCGTCGTCGACACCGTCTCATCATCGCCCACGTCGGTGTCGGTCGTGGCGCGGGTGATGCCGAACAAGCGCTCCACACCGATGGACCAGTTGCCCGGCGGCGCCGCATGCGCCGTGCGGACCTGGAGCACACAGACGGCCAGCGCTGCCACCCCGGCTAGAACCCAACTCAGGCGTTTTTGCATGACCCTTACTAGCCGCCGTGAGGCGCCCGGACAAGCGCTCGAATCCCGGCCGCGGGCGATGCGGGGTGCGGCTGCCGCGGGTTGTGGCCCAGCACCGGCGCGGCCACCGCCGGGGCCCCGACGGGCGTTTGGCCAATGGGGAGCTCGATGATGGCCGAGCTCCCGCGCCCGACCTCGCTCTCGAGCGAAAGAATGCCCCCGATGGCCTCCACCGCGCCCCGGCTGGAGGGCAACCCCAGGCGCAGCTTGACGCGGGAGCCTTGACGCGAAAAATCGAGATCGAAGATGTGCTGCAGCCGCTCCGGCTCGATGCCGCGGCCGGTATCGCGCACCAGGATGCACAGCTTGCCCGCCAATACTCGGGCGCTCACCGCAATCTCGGCGGGCCGCGCCGAGCCACCCGCGCCCGCCGGATCAAACGCCTGGGCCGCGTTTTTCAGCAGGTTCAGAAACACTTGATTGAGCTTGGCAGGGAAACATTGCACCCAGATGGGGCACGCCGGTAGATCGAGCTTCACGCTGACGCCCGCAGGCAAGCCGGGGCGGATCAGCGCCACAGCCGTCTCGAGGCCAGCCCGCACGTCCGCCACTTGCAGCGCGCTTTGGTCCAAGCTCACAAACTGCTTGAGGCCCTCCACGACTTCTCGGATGCGCTCTCCGCTGGCCGCCTGCACTCCTGTCAAGCGTTCGGCAGCCGCGAGTGTGCCCAGAAACTCGGCGCTGGCTGGGGTGGGCGAGCCGCTTTTCTCCCCCAGCGCGCCCAAGCGTTTGAGGCTCCGCTCCAGAGTTTGCGTCGCGGACGATAAGGCGCCGAGCGGCGTGTTCATCTCATGCAGGATGCCGGCCACGAGCCGACCCGCCGTGGCCTGCTTTTCGTTCTCGACCAGCTGCAGCTCTGCGTGCTTCAAGCTCGAGAGCGCCGCCTCGAGCTCGGTGCTGCGTTCTTCGAGTAGGCGGGCGCGGTGGTAGGCTTGGCGCGCCGCGAGCTCCCGCTGATGAGTCACGAACATCAAGAGCAGGTTCGCACAACCGAGCACCGTAACCGTCACCCCCATTTGCAACTGCAGCACGGGGTCCGTCTGCAAGCGCGGCGCATGGTGGGTTGCGATGCAGCACACCTGGAGCAGGCTCGACACCACACCCAAGGCGCTCGCCGTCGCAAACCGCAGCTGCGACGCGACGTACATCACCACGAGGTTCAGGATGGTGCCATACAGCGCATACGCGAGCGGCAGCTGCAGCGAATTCAGGCTGTCGACCAGCACCAACCCGGCCATACACGCCGCGGTGACCGTGTGCAGGTAAGGTACGAGGCGGCGCGACAAAGTCGCCAAAAATAGTACGAGCGCCAGCGCGGCGGCGAACGCCATGCCGCTACCGGCCGGGTCCAGCTGTGGCGGCACCGGCATGCCAGCGGCGCGCGCGACCTCGAGCTTGTGCCGAATCCCGGTGCTGACAAAAACCACCAGGACCACCATGAAAGCGATGAAACGCCGCAGCACGGGCCGTGACGCCTCCGCCCTGTGCAGGCGAAAGTCGCGCTCGATCGCCGCGTCGAGGAAACACAGCGTCAGCCGGTTGAGCGCGGCACTCGCCTTCTGAGGCCCCGGCGTGGAGCCCTTCGGAGGCGCTGGCGTTGGGCTGACGGAGCTCACGGCGGTCGTCGCCGTGTATCGGGCCGCCCCGACTCCGCGTCAAGGCTCCGACTCTGGTGAAGCGACGCGAACCGGGGCTCAGCTTTTCAGCAAGCGGTGGATCTCCACACCTGCCAGGATGAACGGCCCGTTCCCCTTCGGGTCGTTTTTCCAAACGGGTTCGCTCATGTAGTAGCGATAGCTCCCGTCCCGACCATACCCGAGCCCGGCCACCAGGCACTGATTGGTCATGCTGACTTTACCGTCGGGGTGTACGGTAATGAACTCCTCGATCACCCCCTGATAGCTGTCGAGAGCGGTCTGCCGGTACGACACGGGCAGGTAACCCTTGCGGACGGCCTTTGCGAGAAAATAAGTAAACATCGCGGAAGCCGTCGACTCGCGGTAGTTCCCAGTCGCTGCCGGCTGGTCCATGATTTGCCACCACGTGCGGGTCGCCGCGTCCTGGTATTTGACGAGCGCTGGGGCGAGCTCGGCCACGATCTCGAGCAGCGGCGCACGGTGTTTCTGGTCCGTTTCCGGGATGTAGTCGAGCACGTCGACCACCGCCATGCTGAACCAGCCGAGGCCTCGCCCCCACGGGTGCTTGGACAGCCCGGTTTGGGGGTCTGCCCAGTCTTGCTGCTTCTTCTCGTCCCAGGCGTGGGCGTACAGGCCCGTCTTCGGGTCGCGCAGGCGCTTGCGCGCGATCACGAACTCGTTGACGACTTCGTCCAGGCTCTCGCCCGACTCGAACATGCTGGAGTAGCGGGCCAGAAACGGCATGCCCATGTAGACGCCGTCCAGCCACAACTGCGAGGGGTAGCGCTTCTTGTGCCAGAACGCGCCTTCGGTGGTCTTCGGGTGTGCGCTCAGCTGGCGGCGCAATAGACCCGCCGCCTTCTTGTACTTCTCTTGGGAGGTGGCAGCGAACAGGCTCAGCAGGTTCCTACCGGGCGCGATGCTGTCGATGTTGTAGTCGTGCTCGTCATATTCGCGAATGTTGCCCTCGTCGGTGACGTACGAGCCCGACACCTGCTCGAGCACGCGAGCGTAGCGCGGGTCGGGAGCAATTTGGTTCAGCTCCTCATACGCCAGGGGTTGGAGGCCGACCACGTCGTACTCGAACTTGGGTTTTCGCCCCCGGTTCCGATCCCAACCGTCAAACTTGTAACTCAACGTCTTGCGGTCGAGCTCCGAGTCCGCCAGCTTCTTGGCCCAGTCGCGCGCGGAGTCCGCGGTCAGCGGGAAGACCTTCGCCTGCTTGGACAGCGTCGTCTTCAAGCGCTGGCGCGGCAACAGCGTGAGCTCTTCGGCCTCGCGCTCCAGATACTGAGCGAACTCGTCCCGCGTCTTGATACCTCCCGGCTCGCCCTCCCACGCCGCCAGAAAGTGATACGAAAGCTCCGTCCCCGCCGGCTCGAGCACGACCGCGTAGTTGGCGGCGTCATCGATCGGAACCACCTTGTCCGCAGCGAGCGTCGCCGGCGCGGTCCTGTCCCGCGCTGCGCTCAGCCCGGCCCTGGGCGGCGTGCCGACGGCCACGCTCGCCGGTGCGACGGTCCCGGTCAGCGCGCTCGCCTGCGCAATGCCGCTCGACGTACGCAGCGCGCCCCGCTCGAACAACACCGCCATCCCGAGCTGGTCGCCGTTCAGGCTCTGCTTGCCCCAGCTACCGACGTATGTGTACGCCTTGCCGGGGATGTTCGCGGACCCCACGATGAGCTCCGTGCCCTCGTGTTTGACCACACCCACGGCCAGCGCGGGCAAGGGCTCCGACAAACCGAGACGCGTCTGCACGCGCCGGCTGCCGCCCCACATGGAGAAGGTGGCCTGCGCGTCGAGCGGCTTGCCCAAAACTTCCCAGCCTTTGTACTTGATGCCGAACGCCGAGTACACAGGGCCATTCTCGACGATCGTGGCGTCCCAGCCGCTCACCTTCGAGACCAGCTCGATACCCTTCTCGGAGTAAAAGCCAAAGCCACCGGCGCCGAGAGAAAGCCCCACCTTGAGGATGTCCATGCCCCAATCGGACATGTGGTGGTACGACTCGTAGCCGTCTAACCCCACGCGCCCGAGCACCGGCTCCGGCGTCTTCTTGCCGAAGATGTCGAAGCCATTGCGAGCGTCGAGGTAAATGCGGTAACCGACTTTGTCGGACTCGATACCCGGCCCTTCGTAGCGAATCAGGTTCGAGTGGTCCATGTGCTGGGGCGGAGGGGTAAACTTCTGCACGTTCTGGAACGTGCCCCCGACGTATTCCTGCAGGGTCGGGTCCTTCTCGCGCGGCTTCCACTCACCGCCGACCTTGTGAGCTATCTCGGCTTGAGTGCGTTTGGGGAAAGCCCGTTGCGCTGCCGCGTCGACCGACACCGTCAGCGTCAACGCCTCACCCGGCTTGAAATTCACCAGCGCAACGAGGCCGTCCTTGGCGCCGTCAGCGTCTTCATCCACGCCCTGGCTCGGCACTTCGGTCTGCCCCACCCGCGCCGACAGCTGCTCGACACGCTGGTCCTGCGGCGTGAGGCCAAGGTCGTAGTAGCTCAAATAGACCGGCGAGCTCTCGCGAGAAAAATTCGAGGGATTGCTGAGCTCGACCTCGGCGATCAGCACCGGCGCGGGCTTCTCCCTGAGCGCCTGGGTCCCCGACGCGGGCTTCTCTTCTCCCGAGCTGGTCTTGGCGCAGCCGGCCAACAGCCAGGCCCCTGCAAGACAGGAAAAAAGACGTTGATACTCGTGCATTCTCACTGGTCGGCCTCACTCGAAGTTGTTCGGCCAAATGCCGGAAACGTTCTCGGCCGATCACGAAAAAATCGCAGGAGTTAGGCTGCACTGGCAGCGTCACAGCCGAAAAACAGCCAGGCTATACCCGTGCGTCCGTTTTCCGCCGAAATGCTCGAGCCAGGCCGGCGTCGACAATGGCTGTCCAGCCCTACGCCCCGAGGCGCCGGGCGGCGACGCGCGGCTGAGGCTCGGCCCTCCACTTGATGCGCGTGTGGCTGCCACCCAGCAGCTCGCTTGCACCAGTGCCGTGGCGGCGACAGGTCGACGTTGTCCCCTCTCCCGGGGAGCCTCAGCTCAACTCACTGCAGCAAACACTCGTCGGCCCGCGATGAGTCGACGACGCAATACTCACGGCACTCGCCCTCTTGGGAGCACTGACCCGGGCGGCCATTGACGGTGCAGGCCGCGTTGCTGACGAACGGGGTGCAAGTGCCGTTCGCTGCGCCGCCGTTCGTTGCGCCGCCGTTCGCTGCGCCGCCGTTCGTCGTACCGCCATTTCCATTCACACCGCCCGCACCGGCGTCCACAATGTGTACTTCACGCGAATCGACTTCGCACCTGCATAGGCCGAGCACGGATATCAGTACGGCAGCCCTGCGCCAGGCGCCTGCATTGCGGTGATGCGAAAAATTCATATGGGGTCACGGCATCAAATGTTACAGCGGGCAACAGAGCGCATACACGGTCTGCACCGTGCCCGCCGCCGCCTCACACACGTACCTATCCCACTGCCGCCCGCCCTCGGTATCGAGCGGGTCGGCGTCCTCAGCGTCAAACGCGTTCGGTGCTGGAAAGCCGCCGTTGACATCGAGGTTGACGGTGGCCGGATCAAAGCCGGGTGTTACCCCCTTGACTGTGCCCGCGCCATTCATCCTGCAACCACCGCCAGTGACTACGAAGTTGTTAGGGCACGTGGCGGTGCAGAGTGCGCCCCCGCATGGACTTTGCACGGCGACGCGGCAGCGCCCGTGCCCCGTGGCCTCGTTGATGGCACTGATGATGCCGTTCAGCCTAGCGCTGGTCAGCGTATCCGAGGGGCTGAACGTATCGAGCTGAGCAAACACGACCGCCGGCACGAACAGGGCGCCAGCAACGCCGAGGTATCTGTAAAGTCTATTCCTGTTTGCCACGACAGCACTCCTTTTCGTTTCCTTTATCACAGCTCGGCCCGTGCTTCACCCCAACTCACTTGGCCCCAAGAGCGCCGGATCCGCTGACACGCCAGGCCACGGTCTCGCCCGCGCGCAGCGGCGTCAGCGGCTCGCCGCCAAAGTCATATGCATCGGGCACCTGCCAGGGCTCCCGTACCAGCTGGATCCTGTCGGCATTGCGCGGCAAGCCGTAAAAATCTGCGCCGTAGAAGCTGGCGAAGCCTTCGAGCCGGTCCAAAGCACCGACGCTTTCGAACGCCTCCGCGTACAAGGGCAGCGCGGCGTGCGCGGTGTAGATCCCGGCGCAGCCGCACGCGGAGTGTTTGGCCGCTCGAGGGTGAGGTGCGCTGTCCGTGCCGAGAAAAAAACGAGGGTTGCCAGACGTAGCGGCCCCGAGCAAAGCCTGCCGATGCCGCTCGCGCTTCAAGACCGGCAGGCAGTAGAAATCGGGGCGGACGCCACCGCGAAATAGCGCATTGCGATTGTAAAGCAGATGGTGCGCCGTGAGGGTCGCAGCGACCCCGTCACGCGTGCCTTCGATGAAGCTCACCGCCTCCGAGGTCGTGATGTGCTCGAGCACGACCTTCAAGGTCTTGAAGCGTTCGACCAGCGGCAGCAGCGTTTCACTCACGAAGCGCGCCTCGCGATCAAAGACATCCGTGTCCGGATCGGTCACCTCGCCGTGGATGAGCAAGGGCAGCTGCGCTTCTGCCATGGCTTCCAGCACCGGGTAGACCGCCGTGAGACTTCGCACCCCAGCCTCGGAGTGCGTGGTCGCGCCGGCGGGATACAGCTTGATCGCGTGCACGTGCGGGTCGGCCGCCGCGCGCCGCACCTCGGCCACCGGGGTATTGGCCGTCAAATACAGGGTCATGAGAGGCTCGAAGGCAGAGCCCGCGCAGGCCGCCAGGATGCGCCCGCGATAGGCCAGGGCCTGCTCCACCGTTTCGACCGGAGGCGCCAGGTTGGGCATGATGATGGCACGCCCGAAGTACTCGGCGCTGTGCGCGACCGCGGACTTTAGGCGCGCCCCGTCGCGCAGGTGCAGGTGCCAATCGTCGGGACGAACCAGGGAAACGCGCATCGGGAGACTGCCCTTATAGCCCCGAGCGTGTGACGGCTTCGGCTGCTTTCGACACTCGAGTTGCTTCGATGCCGAAGCAATGTGAAGATGCGGCCAGTGCCCTGTAACCGTGATTCCTTACAGAATTCCCTGGCGAGGCCGATGGGGGATCATATCGAACTGCCGGCGGGCCGGTACGGCGTCGAGGTAAAATGAGCGGCTCGCAGCTTGAAATTTCATCGTTGTCGGTGGCGGGGGATCGAGAGCCCTCCGAGGGTGCGCGGGCAGCAGCCCGGCCTGACGACCCAAGGGACGAGCTCAATCTGCCGGGGCAGATGACGTCGCAGCGCAGGAACAAACGTCGCTGGGTTCTCGCGCTATTGGCGATCGCCGGGCTGGTTGCCGCTTATTTTTGGTTCGGGCGCTCTTCCGGAGCCGACAACGCCTACCGGGTGTCGCCGGTGGAGCGTCGGGACATTCGCCAGATGGTAGAGGCCTTTGGCTCCCTGGATGTGCCGAGCCGCGTCTACGTGCCCGCCCCGCGCCCCGGGCAACTCAATGAGATCTACGTGCGCCGCGGGCAAATGGTGGAGGCGGGTCAGCCGCTGGCCAAGCTGGACGCGACCGGCGCCACGGCAGAGCTGAACGCGGCGCAAACGGGCTTGGCAGCCAGCGCCGCCCGGGTGGATCGGGCGCGGGCCGCGCGGGCCTCAGCCTCGGAAGAGCGGGGACGGTCCGCGCGCCTGCTCGAGAAGGGGCTGGTGAGCGCGGGCAGCGTCACGGCAGCCAAGGCCAAAGAGGCCGAGGCCATCGCCGAGCTGCGAGCGGCCGAAGCTCAGCGGGATCTCGAGGGTCAGCAGGTGGGCGGTGCACGGCTGCGTCGCGATGAAACCACGCTGCGAGCGCCCGTGTCGGGTTTCGTGCTATCCGCGGCGCAGGACGTCGGAGGCATGGTGGGCCCGCAAGGCGAGCCCCTGTTTGTGATCTCTCCGCCGCTGACACAGCTCTTGCTCACGGTGCCCGTGTCCGAAGCCGACATCGGCCTGGTGCGCAAAGGGCAACACGCGGTGTTCAGCGTCTCGGCGCATGCGGATCGGACTTTCGAGGCGCAGATCGACGAGATCGAATCCGAGCCACAGCGCGCGGGCAGCGCGGTCAGCTATCGCGTCCGGCTGCAGGTCAAAAATCCCGAAGGCCTGCTGCTGCCCGGTATGACGGCCAACGTCACGCTCGAGATCGCCGAAGCCAAGGACGCCCTGGCGGTACGTGAAGCCGCGCTGCGTTTTAGGCCCAGTGACGTTCCCGAGGATGCGTCGCGCTCGCGCGTGTGGCGGCTGAAACCGGGCGGAGAGCTCGAACCGGTCGATGTGGTCGTCGGCCTCTCCGACGGGGCCTATACGGCGGTGACCCCCGCCGCAGGCGCTCAGCTCGCCGTCGGTGACCCGGTCGCCGTGGGGTTGGCGGGGGGCTCGGCGCCGCGCGCGACGAAGGGGCCCGGGATCTCGCTCGGAAGCAAGCAGTGAGCCGTTTCGTCGTTCGGACCGAGAAGCTGAGCAAGGTCTACCATGAGGGCGGGGCGCCTCTGCCCGTGCTCATCGACGTGGATGTTGCCATCGAGTTTGGCGAAATCGTGGCCCTACGCGGGCCTTCCGGCTCTGGAAAGTCCACATTGCTCAACATCCTGGGTTGCCTCGATCGCCCGACGCGCGGGCGTTACTGGCTGGGGGGGCGCGACGTGTCCAGCCTGGATCGGACCGCTCAAGCCTGGGTGCGGCTGCACTACATCGGCTTCGTGTTTCAGACCTTCCACCTGATCGCCCACTCGACCGCCCTCGAGAACGTGGCGCTGCCGCTGCACTACGCGGGTGTGCCGAGGGAACCCGCGCACGCACAGGCGCGCGCCTTGCTGGAACGCGTCGGGCTGGGCGAGCGGCTCGATCATCGCCCCAACCAGCTCTCCGGGGGGCAGCGCCAGCGCGTCGCGGTAGCGCGCGCCTTGGCCTGCAAGCCCCGCTTGATCCTGGCGGATGAACCGACGGGCGCGTTGGACACACGCACCGGCCAGGAGATCCTCGGCCTCTTGTTGGAGCTGCACGCGGAGGAGAAGCTCACGTTGGTGCTCGTGACCCACGATCCGGCGGTGGCCGCCGTGGCCCACCGGCAGATAGAAATTCGAGACGGCCGTGTCGTGAGAGAAAGCAGGAGCGATGCGCCGGCAGCGTAGCGAGCTATTTGGCATGGCGTTCGAGACGCTGCGCCGGAACCCCGGGCGCAGCGCGCTGACCTTGCTCGGTTTGGCCATCGGTGTGGGTGCCTTCATCGCCATGGTCAGCTTCGGCGAAGGCGCACGGCGCGCGGTCATGGATCAGTTTCAGGCGCTGGGCACACACTTGATCCGGGTACGCGGCAATACCCGCGGCAATCAAGAGCGTCGCCCCCTCAGCGACGCGGACATCGTGGCCATCGAACGCGACTCCAGCTCGGTCTCCAACGTCATTCCAGTCGCTCGCATGGCCTTCGAGGCCTCACACGGCGGCGAGCAGTGGTGGACGGTCGTCAACGGCACGGATCCAGAGTTCGCCGACTTGCACAACTGGCAGCTCAGCCTAGGCGGGTTATTCAACGAGCGCGACCTGGCTCAGCGCGCCAAGGTCTGTGTCCTCGGCCAGACCCTCGTGCGTGAGCTGTTCGGAGATCCGGAGCTCGACGTGCTCGGCGAAACGGTGACGCTCGGAGGTCTGCTCACCTGCCGGGTGATCGGCGTATTGGGCCCCAAAGGCACGTCCACCTCCGGCAATGACGTCGACGACATCATCTTGGTCCCGGTGACGACCTTCGCGACCTACTTTGGGCTGCCGACGGGTTATGCCGCCCTCGAGATCGAGCCCAAGGCACCCGAGTGGGTGGAGTCCGCCAAGCTGGAGGCGGCGGCCGTGCTGCGGCGCAGCCACGGCCTCGGCCCGGAAGATGCCGATGACTTCCAGATCGATAGCCCGACGGAGGTGATCAAGGCGGTGGATAGCACGGCCACCATCCTCGCGCGCCTGCTGCAGGGCATCGCGGCGGTGTCGCTGTTCGTCGGTGGGGTGGGTATCATGAACATTCAGCTGGTCTCGGTCACCGAACGCACCGCGGAGATCGGCATTCGTGCCGCCATTGGCGCCTCTCCTCGGCAAATCTTGGCCCAGTTTCTGGTCGAAGGCGCTCTATTGTCGCTGCTCGGCGCGACCTTCGGCATCATCCTCGGCGTGGGCGTCTCAGTCACCGTGGCGGGGTACATGGGTTGGGAGCGCATCACCTCGGTCTCGGATGTGGTGGGCTCGGCCGCGTTCGGCATTGCGGTGGGTTTGGTGTTCGGTTTCTTGCCCGCCCGGCGTGCCGCCATGCTGGATCCCATCGATGCGCTCCGGCGCCAATAGCCAAGAGCTCCACATGACACGAAGCCTCGCCACGGCCCTCATGCTCAGCCTCCTCGGTCTGGTCGCCCGAAACGCCAGCGCCCAGATCGTGACGCTCGACGAGATCGAGGTCCAAGCTCAGCGAGAACGCTCCGAGCTGATCGAGCGTCAGGCGAGCATCGAACGCGCACAGGCAGAGCTCGCGGCCGTGAGTAGCAAATCGGGGCCGACGTTGGCGGTGCGCACCGAGGCAGGCCTGGCCCCCGGGCGGCCACTGGTCCGCGTGGAAGACATCGGAGGACAGAGATACCTGGTGCAGGGCTCGCGACCGATCGGCGATCCCAATGCGCTCGTACCGCAAGCTCGCTACGGCGCGCTGCTCCTCGGCAAAATCACGCTCTTGGATTTTGGACGCACTGCCCTGGGTGCACGGGCCGCGGAAGCTGCGATAGGTGCGGAACGAGCCAGTCTGGTGCAAGCGAAGGTCGAGCTCGTGCAGGGCGCACGCGGCGCCTACCTGGCCTGGGTCGAGGCGCACCAGACCTGGCAGCTCGCGGAACGCGACGCCGAGGTGGCCGCCGCTCGCACCGTATCCGTCAAGGAGCTGATTGCCGAAGGCGCTCGGCCCGCCACCGACGCGACGCTCAGCTCCTACGATGAGCAGCTCGCGCGGTTGCGCCAAAACCGCGCGCGGCGGGCCGTGGAAGAGGCGCTGCGGGCTCTTGGGGCCAGCATCCAGAGCCCGCTGCCCGCGCACGCGGTGCCGGACCTCGACGTGCTCGAGCCCGGGCCCCTCGCACTACCCCCACCTACGACGCCCGGCGCGCCGCCGAGCTCACCCCAACGCGGGGTGCCCGCAGCCACGCCCGACAAACCCGCGGCGCTGACCGCGCTCGAGCTGCAGCAACAGGCCGCGTTGTCTGCGGCGCGAGCCGCCGATCGAAGCGCCGCCCCCGTGCTGGACGCCTCGGCGGAGGTGGGCGTGCAGGGCCAAAATGATGACCTGTTCCCCGTCTATCAAGCAGGTCTCTCCCTGACCATCCCCATCTGGGATGGAGGCCTTCAATCCGCCCAGGCCGCCATTCACCGAGCTGAAGCTCGTGGCCTCGAAGCCCGCCTCCGGCTCGTCGAGCGCACGCTACAGGCCGCACAGGACGCGGCGCAGAGCCGCTGGCAAGCTGCGACGGCAGAGCTGGGGTTGACGCTCGAACTATTGTCCACGGCAGAGGCGATGCTCTCGGAGGCCGAAGAGCATTATAAGTCAGGCAGCGACACGCTGGAGCGAGTCTTGGGCGCTCAGCGCAGCTTGGTGCAGGCGCGGCGCGAGGTGCTGACCGCCAAGCTCGAGACGGCGCGGGCACGCCTCGATCTGACACCGGTCAAGGTCCAGCCCTGACCGTACGCGCGACCCGAGCATTCGCCGCCTTCGCTCATTCGTCTATGAAATAGCGACCGGGCAGGGCGGGCCAGGTATCCTCGAGCTCATCCTCAGGGGCAAAGCGGTGCTTGCCAGCCCACTCCATCGGTTCATCGTTGCCGCTTGCGCCCTGACTCGCGGGCGACCTGCTGCTCGGAGTCAGCTGGCTACTGGGTACCTCCCGGCTACTCGGGACAGAATCGCGAGCCTGGCGCTCCTGCTCCTCGTTACCGTCGATGTCCGACCCATGGCGTGCATCCTCGACATGCCCCTTGATCCGATGGCGCGTCCTGCCATGTCGACGCCGCGGGGGCGCCGGGAGGTCATGGGGCCAGCCCGCATTGGGCTCACTCCATTGCTCCGGGAGGGTGGGGCTACGTGTGGAATCCGGTTGAGGCATGGGCAGTGTCTCCTCTCACGAGTCAAAAGTGCTAGTGCGTGCAAGACCAATGCCGCGCCGCGCCACACGCCATTAGGCGGCGCTTCTGGCCGTGCATTGTCAGCACCGGATACGAAATGAGACAATCTTGCCGTCGCAGGTTGGAGCTCAGCTCACGAAACGAGGCGTTCTAGCCGGGCTGAATCGAGCCCAGGCGCCCAGAGCTGCGTTGCACATTGACCCAGGTATGGCTCGAAATCTCAGTGCTCGGCTCGCGCCGCCGATTTCGCCGCCTCTGCTTCGGCCAGAGCGCGCAGGCTGGCCAAGCCCGCCTCGAAATCTTTACCGAGCATTTCATCCATGCGCTCCGGAGCCTGACTGTCGGTGATGCGCATGCTCCCAACCCCCACCTCGTCGTTGCCCGACCAAGCGTAAGCGGCGCCGGCACCTCGAGGCGCGCCGGAGTACCGCTTCTGCATCGCCGGATCTCGCGCCCTGTGCGCCCGCACCGCGCAAAACCCCAGAACGAACCGCTCCGCAACGTGGCTCCCAACGCGGAACACATGGCTCGCCGAGTCGTGCTCGCAATTTCGATGCAGCTGTCGTGATTGCACAGCTCGTCGGGATTTGCACAGTTCGCTTGCGCAGTTCGCTCCGCCGACATAGGCGACAAACGGCGCTGTTTGTGGGCGTGTTGCACCACCTTGCTCCACCGATAAATCGTCACAAGCACCGCGAAAGGATGCCTTTATGGCTTAAGTCGCAGCCCATGTGCGCCGCAAGAGAGCACCTCTCGCACGTCGGCACGCTAGCTGCATGAGAGCTCTCGAGGCAGTGCAAAACGAGCTGTACGCCCGCATCAAAAGGAAACACATGAGAGCTTCTTGGAAAAATACTGCAGTCACCTCAGCGCTTGCCGCTGCCGCGTTGCTGTCAGCGTGCAGCGGAAACGGCGGCTTCGACGAGTCGAGCGCCGAAGGCGACGCCCTGGGCCAGACCGAACAAGCTTCGTGCGCCAACCCGGACGGCACCAACAGTGTCATGGCAGCCCTCGCGGTGGCCACGGCAAAGGAGCTGGGGCGATGGGAGCCGCTCACCGATTTTTACGTGAGCAACAACGAGCTCAGGCTCACCTCGACCGGTAGGTCGCGTTGCGGTGACGGCATGTGCCGCAACACGCAGGCCCTCCTGGACATGCAGAAGCCCATCAGCGAAGGTCAGGTCAAGGTCTCCCCCACGGTCACACTCAGCGCATCGGCGCTGCGCAGCCGCCTGGTGGCCAAATTCGGCGAGCAAGCCACGTGCGAAGCACGTCCAGACAACCATAACGGCTCGGACTGCCCAGCAGAGGACCACCAGCTCCGTTTCATGTTCTCGCAAGCGGGCTCATGCGACACGGACTTCTGGTTCGAGGCCACCAAAACCACCGGCGGCCCTCTGCAGTACCCGGCTCAGCTCAAAAACAAGCTCTTGTGGGTGGATACGCACAACCCATACGTAAATTTCCAGAGCTCGGGCAGCATGGTCTCCATCGATCCCACGCTCGGCTTAATTGAAGAGAGCACGGGCACCGCCGGCAGCTGCAGCCCAACCTGCACCAAGATCACCGGTGCGAGTATCCTTGGGGCGTGTTGCTCGTGTAACGGAATCAAGAAATTCCAACGCTCGGGCCTCAACCCCTACGTCTATTTCTGCAGGTGACACGAGTCACGGGCGCGTTCAATCCGAGAGGCGCTGCACGTCGACGCCGACTTTGACGCTGTGCCTGCCTCCACCGAGCACCACTCCCTTGAGCGGGCTGACGTCACTAAAGTCCCGACCATGGGCCACGGTGATGTGGCTCTGATGCGGCAAGAGCGCGTTGGTGGGATCCAGATCGAGCCAGCCGAGGCGGGGCACGAAAACCGCCACCCAGGCGTGTGACGCGTCACTACCGACCAGGCGAGGCTGCCCGGGAGGCGGCACGGTCTCGAGATAGCCCGACACGTAGCGAGCGCCCAGGCCGACCGAGCGCAGGCAGCCGACCATCACGTGGGCGAAATCCTGGCACACGCCGCGCCTCTCCCGCATCACCTGGGCGAGCGGCGTGCTGACATCGGTCGTCGCGGGCTCATAGCTGAAGTCGCTGTGCACTCGATCGTTCAGCTCCAACACGGCGTCGATCAACGCACGTTTTTTCCCGAAGCTGGGCTCTGCGTATTTTTGCAGCACGGGGTGTGCGCGCACCAGCGGTGAATCGAAGCAGTACTCGCGAGCGAAGAGCAGCCGTGCATCCTCTGCCAGTTGCGCGGCGGCTTGGTTCCAGTCGAGGTTTTTGTGGGGCTCAGCGCCGATTTGCGACAGAATCGCCCGGTCGTGCACCTCGACTTCGCTGGTCGCTACCACGTCAAATCGATCATGAGGTGAGAGGACCTCCAACAGGTCACAGTCGTTGCCGAAGTAGTCCTCTTGGCGGTGCTGGTCTCGCGGCAGCGGCGATATTTCGAGCAACGTTCGCCGCGTCGTTTGGTGGTCGAGCCGGCGCGGCCTGAGATGCGCCAAGTGGTGGGCGTGCAGCACGGGCGCCTCATACACGTACGACGTGCGGTGTCGCACCCGGTAGACATTCATCGGACCTCCAGCTCCTCATCCACCCAACCCGGCATGGCCAACGCGTAGGATGGGACCGTGTGCGAGAACCAGATGTGCTCCACGTCATTGGCAAACTGCCAGAACAGCTCGGACGCAGCGCTGAGCGCCGCGCGCAGCTCTTCACCCGTACCGCTGCAGGCGCGCACGACATCCAACGTCATCAGGCTGCTGGCAAGCGCCATGGCGCGGCGCTCCGCCTGGTTTCGAATCGCGTCCTCGGGATGTGGTAGCCGGGACACGTGCCGCACCAGCTCCGAAGCCTGAAAGACCACCGAGCGCGGGTTGCTATCATCGGTCAGTAGCAGATCGACCACCGGGGCCACCTGCAGTTGGCTCAGGTAACGCGCGCGGTACGTGAGCAGGCTATCCGCCACCTCGAGCAGCACCTCCATATGCACGCGGGCGGCGCCTGGGGCCAGCATCACGCCGAGCACGGTGAGCGACATGGTGCCCCGCTCCACCCGCCGCCCCATGTCGAGGAAGGTCCAGGCGTGGCTGCGCACCATGTTGTCGAGCGTGGTGCCCCGAATGGCCGAGACCAGAATCAAGAACTGGTCCAAGAGCGCCACCGGATCTCGAGTCGCTCGCTCTGTTCCCTCGTCGAACAACGCGGCCGCTTCGTGCAAGGTTTGCCAGGCGTCACGCGACAAACGACCCCGGGTGCGTTGGGAGAGCGCACGCAAGCTCTGCATCAGGCCGCGCAAGCTGGTGGGCTGGTTGGGGTCCCCCACCGCGCTCGAGAGCAGGGCCTCGATTGGCTTTGTACGACCCGACTTGGGCAGAATCTTCAATGCCTGGAGCGAGAGGACGATGCGCTCGAGGGCGAGCGGCGCGTCATCCGATGCCTCGCTGCCCAGGCGCTCGAAAGCAGAGCGCAAGAGGCGCGCGGTGAGATCCCCTCGCTCGATGTAACGGCCCAGCCAATACAGGTCGTCAATCAGACGGCTCGGTAAATCCAGACCACCGCGGCGCAGCTCGATGCGCCCTTCCGGCATGGCCGGTGGCGGGCGATCCACCATGGGAGTGCCGGTCGGGATCCAGATGTCCTTGCTCTGCCCCTCTTCCTCGCCGCTCAGGAACAAGCCATCCGGGGGAGCGTTCGTGCGCGCCATGCCGCCGGGCATGACCAGATACTCATCACCGCGCCGACATAGAAAAGTTCGGATGGCAACCTGGCCGTACGCGAGCGCGCCGCCCTCGAGCAGGGGCGCGACACTCAACCCGGGCCACGCCTCGGCCACGAACTGGCCCGGATTGCTCTGGAGCCGCTCCACAAACTCACGACGTTCGTCCGCGCCCAGCAAGGCGGGCCTCACCAGGGGCCCGGTGCGCTCCTGCATCGCGGGTTTGAACACGAGCTCATCCAGGTGCGCGCTAACGTACTTGAGGGATGCTGCGTCACCGCACCACCAGCACGGCACCGACGGCAGCTCGAGCTCGCCTCCAAAGAAAAACCGGCACGCCGCATCGAGGTAAGGCTTGAGGCCGGGAGCTTCCACCGCCGCCACACCGAGCGGGTTGAGTAAGGCCACGTTGCCCGCTGCCGCGGCTTCGACCAACCCCGGCACGCCGAGCGTGGAGTCCTCGCGCAAATGCACCGCATCACACCAACGATCGTGTGTGCGGCGCAGCACCACGTCGACCTTCTTCAGCCCGGACAGGGTCTTCAGGTAGACCTCGCGGTCGCGCACCGTCAAGTCGCGCCCTTCAGCTAGCTCGTAACCGAGATAACGCGTCAGGTACGCGTGCTCGAACGCGCTCTCGTCGCTCAAGCCGGGGCTGAGCAGCACCACCCGCGCTTGGCCCTGCGAGGCATGCACGAGCGAATGCACACATTCATCCACGGAGGCGAAGAAGCGCCGCATGCGCTGCACGCCGTAGTCATTGAAGAGCCGGCTCAGCACCGAGCCCAACGCCAAGCGGTTTTCGAGCGCATACCCCGCACCGGCGGGAGCCGCGGCGCGATCCGAATACACTTCGAACTTGCCACTCGGGTTACAGCCCACGTCACACGCATATAGGTGGATGACGTGTCCACCCCGCGGCTCCCAGCCCGAGCAGGCGCGCGCAAAGTCGGGGTTGCCCAGCACCAGCTGCGCGGGCACGATCCCCTCCAACAAGAGGCGCCTTGGGCCGTAGAAATCCGCGTACATGGCGCTCAACACCTTGGCGCGTTGGCGCAAGCCTCGCGAAAGCAGCTCCCAGCGGTCCCGTGCGATCACGAGCGGCAACGGGTCGAGCCGCCAGGTCCGCGTGCTGCCGCTCGGTGCACCGAGGATGTTGAACGTGACCTCGTGGGAAGCGATGCGCTGCCGCAGGGCAGTGCCGAGCCGGTCAATCTCCCCGCGCGTGGAGCTTTGCAGAAACTCATGCAGGCGACGCTGATGGGCGCGGGGCGCGCCGGCCTCGAAATACTCGTCGTAGGCGTTAGGCGGCGGCTGAGCGAGGCCAGGAAACCCGTCCCCCGCCTCCACCACGAGTTTCGAGAACGACACGCCGCACCAGCATTGTTTTACCCCCGTCTCAAGTCAAGCGTACGGGGGAAGTGCGGGTGCACATGAGCCTCCATCGGCTCAATTGGGCCCGCGGCGTGGCCCCGAACCTCGAACCGGGCCAGGCGCCGGCTTTCCGCGGCAACCGCGTTCACAGGCCGGGCTTCGACCCCGCGCCCTCCGGGATGCACCACCTGATAACTGCAGCCCGCTACGCAACGCCCTGACCACTTATCATACATGTCCAGGTGCAATGGCGCGTGCACGCCGATGGTGGGGTGCAAGCACGAGGGCGGCTGCCAGGCACGAAACCTCACCGCGCCGACGAACTGCCCGTTTTGAGCTGTAGGCTGGAGTGGGATGCGCCGTCGATTGCACAGTAGCTCGTAGCGCTCTTCCACCCAGCCCTGCACCAGCACCTGGAGCCTCTCCACGGATGAATCGACATAACGCGCCTGACCGCCGCCGGCGGACTCTTCGCCCAGCACCAGCCACGGCTCGAGCGCGCCGCGGACTTCTAGCTGGCAGTCATCCAGCCGGAGCTCGCCGTAACGCGGGAATCGAAACTCGTAATGTGGCTGAAACCAGGCCAATGACAGCGGGTAGCCCCAACCCTCGAGGCTGCGCTGCACGTCCTGCATGTCGGACCACACGTAGTACGGCAGCATGAAATCGTCGTGCAGCCGGGTACCCCATTTGACCAACTCTTCGCTATAGGGCTGCTGCCAGAACACGCTGATGAGCGAGCGCACGAGCAGCTGCTGCACCAGGCTCATGCGTTCATGAGGTGGCATCTCGAAGGCGCGCATCTCGACCAAGCCCAGGCGCCCGGTGGGCCCATCCGGCGAAAAAAGCTTGTCGATGCAGAACTCGGCACGATGGGTGTTGCCGGTGACGTCGACCAGTAGATGTCGAAGCACGCGATCCAAGAGCCAGGGCGTGACCTCACCCTGTCGCCTCGCGAGCTCTGCCAGGGCTATCTCGAGCTCGTAAGTCGAATCTTCCCGCGCTTCGTCGAAGCGCGGCGCCTGCGAGGTGGGGCCGATGAACCGACCCGCAAACAAGTACGACAGCGCGGGGTGGTTGTGCCAAAACCTGAGCAGGCTGCCCAGCAAGTCCGGGCGGCGCAAGAAAGGGCTGTCCTCGGGATGGAGCCCGCCCAAGACCAGGTGGTTGCCACCGCCCGAGCCCACGTGTGTGCCGTCAATCTCGAATTTCTCCGCGACCAGGCCTTCCTGCCGCGCGGCGGCGTACAGCTGCTCGGTCTGGAACACGCTGCTTTGCCAGCTCGTCGTCGGCGGAATATTGACTTCGATCACACCTGGATCCGGCGTGACCTTGAACTCGCCAATGCGCGGATCAAACGGCGGCGCATAGCCTTCGAGCTGAACCGGCATGTCGAGGTCTTGCGCGGTGCGTTCGACGGCCAGGACGAGCTCGAGGTAAGCCGCCGCCGCCGACACGGGAGGCAGGAAGATGCGCAAGCAGCCCTCTCGGGGCTCCACGCACAACGCGGTTCGTACGAGCCCTGCCGCGGACTCGCCTCGGGCGGGCGCCACGAACGGATCCGCCGCCGTGTTTTTGGAGTCGAGCTCCTTGGATCCACGGTTGGGCTCGAGGGCACCTTCGGCACTGGGCCAGCGCCGCTGCACGCGGACGGCGCCGTCGGCACGCGGGGCGAGTGGAAACCCGAGCGCGCCGGGCAGCGGCGGCAGCGGTGCAAAGGTATCCCTGGCAATCGGCGCGTCGCGGTCTTGCTCGAGCGCCCAGGGCAATGCGTCGAGCGGCAAGCGATAACCCAGCGCCGAATCACCCGGAATCAAGAAACAGTGCTGCCCGCGCAAAAACCACTCCCCGCTGATCCAGCCGCGACCGAGCCCGTCGTCGTAGCCCAAGGGCAACACCCAGCCCACCGGCGTGTTCAGCCCTCGCTCAAAGACCCTGCGTAGGCGCTCGCGCTCGAGCGGCTCATCCAAACGCGAGTCGAGCACATCCACGTTGTCCGGCAGCCGGCGCTCACGCCACAGGTAATACAACGCGTCCTCGTGCGCCGGCATCAAGCCGTGTTTCTCCAGGCCGAGGTTGGTGATCAAGCGCTGCACGAAGCGCTCCGCGTGCTCCACGCCGTGACCGTAGTCGGTGCCCGCCCGTGCCAGCAAAGCGGGATTACGCCACAAGCTAGCGCCGTCCAGCCGAAAAAAGCAGCTATACGCCCAACGCGGGAGTTGCTCGCCCGGGTACCATTTGCCCTGCCCGTGGTGCAGGAACCCACCCACACCCCAGAGTGGGAATAGGCGCCGCAGCAAACGATCGGCGAGCTTTGCCTTCTCTCCGCCTTGCGCTGTCGTATTCCATTCGGGCTCATCCGCGTGCTGGCTGCTGACAAAGGTGGGCTCTCCGCCCACGCTGAGCCGCACATCACGCAGCCTCAGGTCGGCGTCCACGCGGTCCCCGAGCTCGAGCACGCCGCGCCACTGCGCCTCGGTATACGGCTTGGTGATGCGGGGGCGGTCGACGATACGGGTCACCCGCATCGAAAACTCGAACTCTGTGTCGACTTCGTCGGTCAGGCCCTCTATCGGTGCCGCGGCACCCGGCCGCGGGGTGCACGCCAAAGGAATGTGCCCCTCGGCCGCGAACAAACCCGAGGTCGGATCGAGACCGATCCAGCCGGCGCCCGGCACGTAGCACTCGCACCAGGCATGCAGATCTGTAAAGTCCTTCTCGGGCCCCGGTGGCCCCTCCAGCGGGCGCTGATCGGGCTCGAGCTGGATCAGGTAACCCGAGACGAAGCGAGCCGCCACCCCGAGCGTGCGCAGCACTTGAACCAATAACCAAGCGGAGTCCCGGCACGAGCCCTGGCCGAGCGAGAGCGTCTCGGTGGGAGTTTGCACTCCCGGGTCCAAGCGAATCAAATACTTGATCCGCTCGGAGACGCGGCGATTGACGTCGACGAGGAAGTCGACCGTGCGGCGGCGCGAGCGATCGAGGCTTTCGATGAACGCGTGCAGGACCTCTGACCCCGCATCGACCTCGAGGTGTGGCGAAAGCTCCTGCCGCAAGGCGGGCTCGTAGCGAAACGGGTAATTGTCTGCGCTCGGCTCTAGAAAGAAATCGAAAGGGCTATACGCCTCGAGGTCGGCGACGATGTCCACACACACCGAGAACTCTCGAGTGAGCTCCGTGACCACGACCCGCGCCAGGTAATTGCCATGCGGGTCCTGCTGCCAATTGATGAAGTGCTGGGCGGGCTCGAGAGCCAGCGAGTAGCGGTGGATCGGCGTGCGGTTGTGCGGCGCCGGCCTCAGACGAATGATCTGAGGACCCAGCGTGATCGGCCGCGCGTAGCGGTAAATCGTCTTATGTTCCAAAGCAACGCGGACAGCCATCTGACATCCAATCTATGACCGAGCCGGCGCTCTGGCCGACAACCGTCTTCGGCGAAAACGCGGGGACTCTACCTCATTCGGCAGACGAGCTCGCCGAGCTCACCTGCGTCTGTGTCGTACCTCCCGCCCGAGCGGGCGCATAGCCAAAAAAGCTAGCTTGTATCGCCTCGCCAACGTCATTCAGCGAGCACTGCAGGCCGTCGATGTATTCGTGCAGACCGTGCGCCATCACGTCTTCGATGCTGGCGTACGTGAGGTTGGCCTGCAGCCGCCCGATCAGCCGCTCTGCTTTGTGCTCACAGGCTTTGAGGGGGGTGCCGGTTATGGCGTGCAGGCTGAGCTGCGCCTCGCTCACACAATACGAGATGGACCTCGGAAACTGGCGGTTGAGGAGCAGAAACCGCGCCACGTTCGCCGGGCTCGTCACGTGGTGGTGCTGTCGATACATTTGCAGCGCGCTGGCTGAATTGAGCAACGCGCTCCAACCCACTTGGTCGATGGTGGTCCCGACCTCGCTCGGGCTCGACAATAAGATGTAGTATTTGACGTCGAGGATGCGGCTCGTCTTGTCCGCACGCTCGAGCAAGCGGCCGAGCCGTGCAAACGACCACGCCTCACCGCGGCTGAGCGTGGCGTTGGTCACCCCTTCGTAGTGGATGCCGCTCAGCTTGACGCGCCGGAAGAAATCGCCCATCTCGCCCAGGCGAAATGGCTCTCGACTCTGGCGCTTGACCATCAGATAGAACTCATTGAGCTCCTGCCACATTTCTCGGGAAATGATTTCCCGCACGGTGCGTGCATTGTCACGCGCCTGGGCCAAAGAGGACAGGATGCTGTTGGGATACGTGGGGTCAAAGGTCAAAAACCAGGCCACCGCATCGGACGTGACGTCGCCGCGTTTTTGGAAATACTCATGGTCGCCCGTGGTCATCACCAACGATTGCCAGCTGGGGCGGCGCACGATTGGAGTTTCGAGCATCAGGTTGAGGTTCACCTCCACGAAACGCGCGACGTTTTCCGCCCGTTCGACGTATCGGCTGGCCCAATAAATGGCATCGGCAACTCTGCTCAACATGATCCGAATCCATTCAAGCGCTGGAAATTTCGATGCCCCCGCTGGGGGGAGGGCATCGAAATTTCCTGCCTTGGCCATGCTATTGATTCGTTCACTTCTATTTCCTTGGCATCGATTCCGTGGGAATCGATGCGTTTGCTCGCACGCCTCGTCATTACTCGTCGAGGACCCAGGTGTCTTTGCTGCCCCCGCCTTGGGAGGAGTTGACCACGAGGGAGCCACGTTTTAGTGCCACGCGGGTCAACCCTCCGGGCTGGACGTAGATGTCCCGGCCGTGTAAGGCGAACGGCCGCAGGTCGACGTGCCGAGGCTCAAAACGGTCCTCGATGATGGTTGGGACGCGCGACAAGGACAGGGTGGGCTGCGCAATGTAACCCCGGGGATTTTTGCTGATGCGCCCATGAAAGTCGCGCCGCTCCTCTAGGGTAGAATGCGGGCCCACGAGCATGCCGTAGCCCCCGGCACCGTCCGTGGCTTTGACGACCAGCTCGTCCAGGTGCTCGAGCACATAGCGGCGATCGCCCTCGTCACCGCACACGTACGTCGGCACGTTGTGGAGGATCGGCTCTTCGCTCAAATAGAAGCGAATCATTTTCTCCACGTACGCGTACACCGCTTTGTCATCGGCAACACCCGTGCCGGGCGCATTGGCGAGCGCCACCTTCTGGTCCAGGTAGGCTTGAAACACCCCGGGGACCCCCAAGAGCGAATCGGGGCGAAACACCAGAGGATCGAGGTAGTCATCACCGATGCGCCGATAGATGACGTCAACCCGTTCGAGCCCCTGCGTCGTCTTCATCTGGACATACCCGCCGTCCACGACCAGATCTTGCGACTCGACTAGCTCCACCCCCATCTGTTGGGCGAGAAAACAATGTTCGTAGTAGGCGCTGTTGTAGCGCCCCGGCGTCAGCACGACCACGCGCGGGTCATCCACGCGATCCTGGGCCAGAAAGCGCAGCGTCTCCAGCAGGCGCATGGGGTAATCGAAGACCCGGCGAATCGACAGTTGTTCGAACAGTGACGGGAAGGTGCGCTTGACCAGCTCCCGGTTCTCGAGCACATAACTCACACCGGATGGGCAACGCAGGTTGTCTTCTAGAACGTAGAACTCGCCGCTCTTGTCGCGCACGAGGTCCGTCCCGGATACGTGACACCAGATACCCTGGGGCGGGGTAATGCCCCGACATTGAGGGCGAAAATCCGCGCTGGTATCCACGAGGTACTGGGGCAAGATGCCCTCTTTGACGATTCTTTGCTCGCCATAGACGTCCGCCAAGAAGAGGTTCAGGGCGTGCAGGCGCTGCTTGATCCCTCGCTCTAGCTCGCGCCACTCCTTGCCCACGATGATTCGCGGCACGATGTCGAATGGAAAGATGCGTTCCGTTCCATCCTCAGCGGCCTCCCCGTTCAGCGTGAACGTGATGCCCAGGTTCAACAGGATGTGCTCGGCGGCGCGCTGCCGGGTGCCGAGCACCCCGTCCTCGAGCTCATTGATGGCTAAAACCAGCGGCTCGAGCCCGGGCCGGGGGCTGCCCTGCGCTTTGAACAGCTCGTCGAAGTACGGACCGTTTTCGGGGTCATAGCCGTTGAAGCGCATGGCGTGGGCCAGCATCGCGCCCTGGCGCGCCGCGACCATTTCCACCATGTTGCCGAAATGTGTCGGATCCGCCGGGCGTCGCCTGAAGACGCCAGTGATGGGAAGGCGCTAGCCTCGCGCGCTGGCCGGACTACCGAAAGAGGTCTTCGTGCCGGAGCGCAAGGTTTCGTACACGCGCGCGGCATCCATCAGCTCCAGGTCCAAGGCCCCGAAGCTGACCACATCCCCTAACTTGATGCTGCGCGAGCTGCCCGGCTCGAGCTTGCGGTGGTTGTGAAACGTCGCGTTAGACGCCTTGTTGTCGCGAAGAGTGAGCTTGTCCCCCTGGATGAACAGATGGGCGTGCACCTTCGAAACGAAAGCCAGCCGGATCACGACATCGCAATTGGTGGCGCGCCCGATCGTCAGGCGATCCGGAAATGGATTGTCCGGATTCTTCTTGATCGGGACGAGCTGAGTCTCGCCCGGCAAGGGATCGAAGTTCAGATCGATGGCCGACGTCGCATAGTCGATGTCGGCCTTCTGACGTTCGTCACGCACGAGCTTCGGGTGCTTGAACAGGAAGTAATGCGGATATGATTGCTGGAAGGTCACCAATGTCACCCCCCGCGCCTTCCGCAGATATTCGGTCACGGCTTCCATGGTTCAGCCAGTGTTCGGGTTCGGAACGGGAGAAGACATGCCGCGTGACTTTAAGTACGGCATTTCGCGCCAGGACTAAAACCCGCGCGGAGCCGGGGAGCGCACAATCCAGGCGGGATACAGGGATTTTTACTACCCCGCTGCGGGATTGAGCGCAGGCTCCTCCCTGCCCGCTCCACCCGTCAGGGTCTTGGTCACCAGACCGCTGCGGGGCGGGGGCGAAGCGGACGCAGGCGGGACGACAGCTTGAACTGGCTCGGAAAGGCCGAGCACGTCGAAAGCCGCTCGCCGCATGGGCGGCAGCACGAGCAGCTTCTCGAACAACTCTGCTTTCGTGACATACATCTCTTCGCGCCGACCTCCCCCGACATCTCGCCGCAGCACCAGCTCGCCGGGGGCGCCTGAACGGCGCGAAATTTCCGTGATGACGGGGGCCAGTTGCAGGATGATCCGTTCCGCGACGGTTGCCGGCCATTCCAGCTCGTTGAGCGGCTGCCCATCGAGATCGACCGATTCCATCCCGCGCCGAAGGCCCGATAGGTCCTGTATCGAGTCGACCACGCGGCTGCAGAGTCGAAACATCTGCGCGCTGTCTTCGCCGTCCAACGCAAGCGGTGGCTCGGCATCCGGTAGCCCATCCTCGCCGAGGGGTTGAAGCACCACCTGATGGTCGCCGTGCAGATCGACCAACACCCGGTAGCCAGCGCCGGAGCCGGCGCCCTTGCGCAACCGAAACTCGGCCGTCACCGCGTCGAGCTGGACCGCGCTCAAGAATAACCGATCCAGCTTGACCGGCGCCATTTCAACTCGTTTCGATAGCCAGCCCGACTGTTGAGGGAAATGCACCTCCAAGCCGGGCGCTAGCTCGGCCAAGCGGCGAGGCCGCGCCCAGGGGTGCTCCGGCGGAATGCCCAGGCTGAAGACCGCGTTGATCCCGAACGGGGCCCGCACAGCGATGTGCCCCGTGTACCCTTGTTCCCCCAGTGACGACCAGCTCAATGAAAGCTCCGTACCCGGCAGATCCTGTCGCATCAAGAAAGCTTCGAGCGCTCGGTGGGCGGACTCGCCCGACCGACCGATGATGTTCCGGGTATGCGCCACCTCCTCTACGCCCTGGCGCTCGATCGCGACGAGCTCCTCGTTGGCCGCGCTCTGCACGCACTCCATGATGCGAGTCGCGACGCGCTCCGCGTCGCCCGTCGAGAAAACGGCGAGGGCGTCCGCGACGGTTGTGGTCATCGCTGCAAGACGCGTTGCCTCCGTGCTCTGCGCGTGACTTACAGCCTGAGCTCGATCCAGCGCGGCTGAGATGGCGTGCTGCGCAGAGAACAACTGCACCGCACAGTCGACCGCGTGTCGCGACAACTCGATGTAGTCGACGTCGTAAGGGAAGGATGTGGAATCGCCATACAGGTGTGACATGGCCACGACAGTACCACGACGACGCGGCATTGCAGCTTTTGCTGCGCAGCGAAACCGCGGCAACAGTCTGTCCGTTCGGACATGCGGCGGAGCGTTGGACGAAGCAATGCGAGGCGTTCTGCCACGCACGCTTCGCGATGTGGCAGTTATACCAACCCGCAATAGCTGGCGACATAAAGCCGAAACATCTCGGATCATCGTGATGCATTCTGCAACACTATAGAGCACGTCACACGGCGAGACGGGACCTTGCCAACTTCACGTGCGGATTAGAACGCGGGAGGATCACGTGAAAGCTGGAGCCCTTCCCCTGGTCGCTCTCCACCTCGATGCGGCCTCCGTGGGCCTGAGTGATCTGACGAGCGATGTACAATCCCATGCCCAACCCACCGAAGGTGCGACGGCCCTGCACGCGTTCAAACTGATGAAAGATGCGCGCGCGATCCTCGGGTGCGATGCCTATGCCTTGGTCGGCAACGGTCAAGACGGCGTTTTTCTCGTCTCCACTCACGCTCAGGCCAACGGGTTTCCCTGCGCCGTATTTCAGGGCGTTCGCCAGGAGATTCGTCGCGACTTGCTCGAGACGCATGCGATCCCAACAACCCAGCACGGGCTCGGGCGCGCGGAGCTCGACCGGGATACCGCCGCCCATGGCCTGCTCCCGAAAGCGCTCGGCGACCTCCTGTGTCATCTCCGCTAAGTCGAAAGATTCCGGCTCGAGCTCGAGGTGCCCCGTCGTTATTCGCGAGACGTCCAGTAGGTTGTCGATCAGTCGCTCCAACCGCTCGGTTTGGCGCACCGCGCTGTCCAGCCGCCGCTCGGTCTTTTCCGAAAGGTCTTGCGCATGCAACACCGATTGCAAGCGCAGCTTCAACGCCGTGAGCGGCGTGCGAAGCTCGTGTGAAGCTATGGAAAGAAACTCGTCGCGCGCAAACACCGCCTGTTTGGACTCCTCGATGTCCGTGTGAGTGCCCAGCCAGGAAATGATCTGGCCGCTGTCCGACCTTTCCGGGGCCGCACGCGAGAGGTGCCAGCGATACACGCCGTCCGAGGCGCGGCGCAGCCGACATTCGCGTTGATAGTGTGTCCCACTGCTGATCGCCTCACGCCAAGCCCGGACATAACCTTCCCGGTCAGCTTCATGAACGGCGTCGACCCAGGCCATGCCCCGGGCATCGGCCAGGGCAATGCCCGTGTACTCGGTCCAACATCGATTGATGTACAGCAGATTGCCGCTCGGATCCGCCGTCCACACGCTGAGCGGGACCGCTTCGGCGAGGTTCATGTAGCGCCGCTCGGCTGTGTGCCTGAGCTCGGTGATCATCACCTCGCGCTCGCGCCGCTCACCTTCGCGCAGCGCCTCTGCCTGGCGCTCGAGCCGCCGATCCTTGCGGAATAGCTCTGCGAAGATCGCCACCTTGGCCCGGACGACATCTGGATCTATCGGTTTGGTCAGATAGTCCACGGCGCCGACCGAATAGCCACGATAAATCTGGGGCAAATCCGAGCCAGCAGCCGTCAAAAATATGATCGGTGTGTCCTGGTTGCGCTCGCGTTGCTTGATCAGCTCGGCAAGCTCGAAACCGTCCATGGTGGGCATGAACACGTCCAGCAGTATGACGCCGAAGTCCTGCCCGAGGAGCCGCTTGAGGGCTTCCGCGCCGGAGCTTGCCGTTTGAAGCTTGTACTCGGGGCCGGCGAGCACATGCGTCAGCGTGAGCAGATCCTCCGTCCTGTCGTCGACTAGGAGCAGGTCGACTGGCTCGTCCATGTAGGGTGGCGTGGTCAACAAGCTCGAGGTTCCCTCTGTTCAAGGTCGAAGTTCAGCGCAGCTTTATCACACGTAAGGCAGAGACCAGGTGCCGTGCATCCATGGGTTTTGCAATGTAGTGTGTTGCTCCCGCCAGCATGCATTTTTCCCGGTCCGCGGGCAACGCCTTGGCCGTCACCGCGATGATGGGTAGAGCTTGCTGGCTGGACCCTTGTCGCACACAGCGCATGACTTCGTAGCCGTCCAGGTCAGGCAGCTTGATATCCACCAGGACCGCGCACAGCGCTGGGCCGTTCTCTATCAGCGCCAGTCCGTCCCGACCATTGTCCGCGTACGTCACCACTACGCCATGGCGCTCGAGAGCGCTGGTCATCGCAAAAACACTGCGCACATCATCGTCGATGAGCAGCACTCGGGCACCCACAAGCTCCGGCGTGCGCTCAGCTGCTTGACGCAGCAGCTGCTGCTGGGTGCTATCGAACGTTGCCGCCGTGCGATGCAGGCAAATCGAGGTTTCATGCAATAACCGTTCGGATGTTTGCGAGTGCTTCAGCGTCAAAGTGTCTGCGTAACGCCGCAGCTGTCGTTCTTCATCCGGGAGCAGCGCGCGCTCGGCATGAATGATGATCGGCATGTGGCGCGCTTCCGCAGGCAGCGCAGCCAGGACCGCAAAGGCTTGTGCCGAATTGGGGCCCAGGCTCAGCACGGCCGAGTGGAAGCGCTCGCTACGTAGCGCGCCGAGAGCGTCCTCGACCGAGTTGACTGCAGTCACGGCGACGCCGGTGCCAGCCACCACGTCGACGATGCTGTAGAGCTCACGCGCCGGCGGTTCGACGACGAGCAGGCGCCGAGTCAGCCGAGCGGCGTGGAGCTCGAGCTCCTCGAGCGCAGCGCCGACCTCGGCCAACGAAGGCGCTTGAATCACGTGCACCGCACCCATGCGTAGCGCCTTGCCCCGATGAGGCGCCGCCGCCAGAACCGCGACCGGAACGTGCCGCATGGCGACGTCTTGCTTGAGTCGATCCAGAGTTATCCATGCGTCCAAATCCCCATGCCGCAGGTCCAGCAGGATGCCCACCGGATTGCCCTGAGCGATCGCGGCAAAGTCCGCAGCGCTGCCGCTGCTTACCGCGTCTAGGCCCCGCTGATTGCAGGCTGACCGCAGCGTATCGCTCAGCGCTGAGTCGCCCCCTCCGAGTAGGAACACCCTACGCTCCGACACCGCCGCATCGGGAGCATCCGACGTCAGGCGCGGGCTCGGCGCCCGGGCGACCGCGCCAGGTTGCGCCAGGTGCGCGGTTTCGAGCTCGAATGCCGGCGGCCGCTCCGTCGGCAGCGCCAGCGCCACGCGCGACGGTAGGTACAAAGTAAAGGTGCTACCACTACCGGGAACGCTCACGACACGCAGCTCTCCACCCAAGAGCTTGGCCACCTCGCGCCCAATCGAGAGGCCCAAGCCGGCGCCGCCGACGCGACGACTCGCGCTGCCACTGGCCTGATGAAATGGCTCAAAAATGATGCGCTGCTTCTCCTCCGGAATACCTATCCCGGTGTCGCTGACGCTGAACGCGACGACGCTCTCTGCGCGGTTCAACGGCGCGTGGTCCCGGGTCCAGCCGTAGGTCGCCAAGGCCACCGTCAAGCTCACCCTGCCTCGTTCGGTGAATTTGAACGCGTTCGAGAGCAGGTTCTTGAGCACCTGCTGCAGCCGCTTGCCGTCCGTAACGACCGACTTGGGCAGGCGCCCCAGCAGCTCGATCGAGAATTCGAGCCCCTTTTCCTGGGCCAGCTGCCCAAAACTTTGCTCCACATGCGTGCGAAGGTGCTCCAACGCAACTTCACTGGGCTCGACCGACAGAGCTCCAGCTTCGAGCCTCGACAGGTCCAAAATGTCGTTGATGAGCGCCAGTAAGCCGTGGCCTGAAGCGTGTATCGTTTGCGCAAATTCCAGTTGCTTGGAAGTGAGGTTGCCGTCCACGTCATCCACGAGCAGCTTCGACAGAATCAGCAAGCTGTTGAGTGGCGTGCGAAGCTCGTGCGACATGCTCGCCAAGAACTCTGATTTGTACTTGAAGGTCAGCGCCAGCTGCTCCCGCTGCTCCCTCAGCTCGTCTTGCTCGAGCGTGAGTCGCTCTTCCCACTGTTGCAGCAGGGCGGCCCGGCGTGCCAACCGCTCGGCGATTTGCGCTGGCTCCTGCCCAGCGAGCTCCTCGTCTGGGGCAAACGGAGCACTGACTCTGACGGGCGAGAAAGCAGACAAGACGAGTCCCTTGGGGCACTAATGATGTGCCAGTCCCGGCAGCATAGGACAACAGAGTGACGAATCGCTACACGCCCCCCTACCCTGTGGCGTCTGGTAAGCTACGGCCGCTCGAGCCTGTACCGAACGGGCGGCGCGTCGAAACAGGACAGTCGGGACTTTTTGCTACATCCCATCTCGAGGTCGATGCCAATAAGCCAGGATCCCTCACAGCGGCCCCCATCTTGCATTTGCATTGTCTGACAGAGCGAGAGATGGGAGCCTAGAATCATGGCAGCGCGCCTTCTGATCGTGGACGAACAGGGAAAGATTGCCGAGCCCGTGCTGCTGGCCCTGCAGCGGCGTTTCAGGGTTTTGCGGGTCAGCAGCCCCGAGCAAGCGCTCGGCGCGTCCTGCGACGTGGGTCTGATCGGCCCCGGCGCCCAAGATGAAACGGCGTTCTGTAGACAAATCTTGGACTCCGGGACCGCAGAAGAGGTGGTCATCCTGGGTCAGAGCCCGTCACTCGCCGACACCATCCGAGCCATTCGCGCTCAAGCCTCGGACTTCGTACCCGACGGTAACAATCCAGACGCGGTGGTGGGTCGTGTCAGTCAAATGGTGGAGCTCATCGAGCTGCGCCGCGAGCTGGCGCGGCTCGCTCTCGGGCCCGCGCCGGTGGCTCCGTTTCCAGAGCTGATCGGTGAGAGCACGGCGCTCAGGCGTTTGAGGGCGCTGATCGAGAGGGTAGCTCGCTCGGAAGCCACGGTGCTGATCACCGGCGAGAGTGGCACCGGCAAGGAGGTCGTGGCGCGTGCGCTGCACGCTCACGGCGCACACCGCAACGGGCCGTTTCTCGCAGCAAGCTTGGGAGCGATCCCGCGCCATTTGCTCGACAGCGAGCTGTTTGGCCACATGAAGGGCTCCTTCACCGGCGCCGTCAGCGATCGCCGCGGCTACCTGCTCGAGGCAGCCGGCGGCAGCGTCTTTCTGGACGAGATTGCCGACATGCCACTCGACATTCAGGCCAAGCTGCTGCGGGCCCTGCAACAACGCAGTCTGCGAGCCCTCGGGCAGCGTGACGAGGTACCCTTCAACGCTCGCATCATCACCGCGACGAGCCGTGACCTGGAACGGGAGGTCGAGGCTGGGCGCTTCCGCCAGGACCTGTATTTCCGGCTGAACGTGATTCATTTGGTCATACCCCCGCTGCGCGAACGCGGTCATGACGTGCTGCTTTTAGCCCAGCACTTCATCCAGCGTACAAATACTCCGCTGCGGCGCATCGTCGGGCTTACCCCCGCCGCCGCGCGTGCGCTGCTCACCTATCGCTGGCCGGGCAATGTACGCGAGCTCGAGCATTGCATCGTGTCAGCGGCAGCATCCGCGCGTTACGATCACATCACCGCAGAAGACCTGCCAGAGCGCGTGCGCGGGCCGGTGCTACCCGCGGGTGAGCGCCATTCGGAAGACCTGCTCTCGCTGAAGGAGCTGGAGCGTCAACACATACTCGAGGTCTTGCACTCGGTCGGTGGCAACAAGGCCTTGACGTCACGCCACTTGGGCCTCGACCGCAAGACGCTGTACCGCAAGCTCAAGGAGTACGCGATAGAGGGCAAATCTGCGCCCGACGAGGCGGAGCCAGAGCCAGCCAACGGAGCTCCAGACTAGCGCGCTAGTTTAATAGCTCCGTTAGCTAGTGGCTCCAGTTTCATGACAACGATGGGGAAGTGGCGGCCCAGCGCTCGGCGCGAAGCGCCGCCCAAGAAAAGATGGCTAGTGCGAATAGGCGTATCGCATTGGGGTTGCCGATCCCGGCCCCCACCCTTGCGGGCCGGGGGCGGTAACCAGCCATTCGAGAGAATCGAGAGCTAGCTCCCCTCGATCAGACCGAGCCGCATCAGCTTGCGATACAGCGTCGCCCGATCGATGCCGAGCTTGCGCGCTGCGAGAGCCTTGTTCCAACCGGTCGCGCGGAGCACGATTTCGATGTGGCGCCGCTCGACCTCTTCCAGCGAGGCCGGTGGAGCCGGAGCTACGGAAAGCGCTGCACCAGATTGCACGCGCGCCGGCAATTCACGCGCGCCAATCTTTCCACCCACCGCCAGAGCCACCGCGGCACTCAAACAGTTTTCCAGCTCTCGCACGTTGCCCGGCCAATCGTAGGAACGAAGGAGCTGCTCGGCCTCGGGCGTAAGCCGCGGCTCCGGTGCAGGTGCTCGAGCTCGATCGAGCTCGGGACGCGCGGACGCGCGTTGCTGCGTCCGCGCGAGGAAATACCGACTGAGCTCGATGACGTCCTCCCCCCGCTCGCGCAGGGGCGGCACGTGGATGTGATGCACGTTGAGGCGAAACAGCAAGTCGTCCCGGAACTGACCGAGCCGGGCAGCCTGGTCCAGGTCTCGGTGGGTCGCAGCGATGATGCGCACATCGAGCAGAACCTCTTGAGACGAGCCCAGCTGTCGCACACGTTTCTCCTCGAGCACCCTGAGCAGCTTGGGCTGCAAGGCGATGGGCATGTCGCCAATCTCGTCGAGGAACAGCGTCCCGCCCTCGGCGCGCTGGAACAAGCCATCACGGGCTTGCGACGCTCCGGTGAAGGCCCCTCTGCGATATCCAAACAACTCGGCTTCCAAGAGATCGTCCGGCACTGCGGCACAACTGAGCGCAACGAAGGGGCCGTCTCGACGCGGGCTGCCCCGATGCACGGCACGCGCTACGAGCTCCTTGCCCGTCCCGCTCTCCCCGGTGATCAGGACTGTCGCTTGGGTACCCGCTACGCGGGCGATGCGTTCGATCACACCCCGTAGCGCCTGGCTCGATCCAATCAGCCCCTCGCTCGACCCCTCGGGAACGTCTGGGTCGTGCAAACGGACCATCGGCGGGACTAGCGGGCGCTGAGCCACCGCTCGCTCGAGCACATTGGCGAGGTGATCAAACGAAATCGGTTTGGTGATGAAATCGAAAGCTCCAGCGCGCAGTGCTTCCACCGCGGTATCGACATCACCAAAAGCGGTCATCAGCACGACCGGCACCTCGGGCCAGTCGCCCGTCAACCGGTTGCAAAACTCGATGCCGTCCATACCGGGCATGCGGACGTCTGCGACGACCACCGAAGGCACACGCCGATGAATGAGTAACAACGCCCGTTCGGCGCTCGCCTCCGACTGGACGTCGTAGCCCAAGTCGACCAAAGCGTCGTGCGCCGCGCTGCGAATCTCGTCGTCGTCCTCCACCACCAGCACGCTGGGACGCAAACGCTCTGCCTCTTTCATAGGCGTTTCCCGCGCCATTGGAGAGTTGACATCGTCGCGCCGCTCCACGGAGGCAACTGAACAAGCGTACGGGGTCAAACCACCAGTCATGCCGAAACAACAGTCATAAAATCTCGAGAGTCACGCCTGCCAACAGTCCTGAGTCAGGCCGTGCTGGTGAGCCGCTCGAGCACCCCAAGCACCTGATTGAGCTGTACAGGTTTGGTCAGGACTTCTGCAACGCATAGCTCGCGTGCTCGCTGATCCCGCGCGGCCGTCAGGACCACGAGCGGAATACGACTGAAGCGGGGGTTTGCCAACATTGCGTCCAGAAACTTCCAACCGTCCATCACGGGCATCCACAGGTCGACCAAAATTGCGCTGGGGCGCTTGTCTCCGTTTAGGAAGTCGAGTGCCTGCTGACCATCCGACGCACCGATGACGTCGTAGCCCTCATCGCTGAGCACGTCTTGCAACGCTTCTCGTATTGCATCGTCGTCGTCAACCACCATGACGACGCGACGCGCAGATTGCGGTGCAACTCCGACCGGTACAGCAGACCCCATTCGCTCTCCATCCGCTCCGATGACCGATCGGGTTACACTGGGTGCCGGCAATTTTTCCAGCATGAGCACCACGATAACTCAGTGAGTAGAAGCAGGAACGATCAATCGCACTCACATTGCAAACTGCTACGAAAATGCCAACGGCTGACCCGTCACCGTTCGACGCCTTTCGCTCCAACCGTGGCACTTTGCACCCGCGAATGAATGGGAGCATGTGCGCGCGCCAGGCAAAATCTCGGACGAACTCGACGGGGGTAGCCTGGCACGTATCCTGCTTCGGGCTCGGGTCGTGTCCCAACCCGGTGCAGGCCATCGCTCGGTCGAGGTTTTCGTCGTCGATACTTGCGAGGCCGCCCTGGCGTTAGGCGCCCATCGCCCCACGGCAGAGTCCACGCATATCCTGTGTCGGCAAATGGATGAACCACCCCTCGAGTTCACGACGCGGGTCCTGCGTCGTACGGACCGTATCCAGAAAAGTCGGCACATCCGGGCCCTCTGGTACCTGCTCGGCTCCGACACCATCGAGACGCTGGGCTCGATGCCGCTACTGCAGTCGCTTTTCGGCATGTTGACCTCGGGCTCGAGCCTGACGGTAGTGGGGCCGGGCAGTCATCAGGACACGGTGCTCGGATGGCTGGACTCCCTCGTACACCGTCGCCGTGCCGGAGTGACCGTGCAAGCACGCCTGTTCGGTGGCGCTGCTCAGGCGGGGGCCCGCCACAAGCTCGGCCGGGGCCACCAGGATAGCGCAGATAGCTTGCTTGGGGCTCGAGTCCCGACCCACTCAGAAAGCGCCCTCCAACCGTAACGAGCCCCCGCTCAGATCCGCCACGGGTTGGACGCGAAAAACGCTGTCACCGGTCGTATCCCCTGCTTCGCCGGGAACCACCCAGAACAGCACCGCGGCCGCGGCCAAGCTCACCAGGCCACCACCCACGGCCCAAGTGGCACGATTGCCCGCATCCACCGCAGCTTGGCGCAACGCGCGGCTCCCTGCCGTAGGGCAGCCGCTGTCAGTGCACCCTGCTCGATTGGAGTCCTGATTTTTGGAGTGCGCTTGAACGGCGAACACGCCTCCGACCCCCAGCGCCGCCACCCCGACCCCCAGCGCACCAAGGCCGACCTTGCGAGACGTGGGGGTGAGAAACGAAACCCGAGGTTCGAGCGGCGGAACGCTGACCCTGCGAACCGCCGGGTCGTTGGGTATGTCGACCGCGACTTGCCATGGCGCATGCCCGGGGGCGGACGCTCGCACGCGGTGGACCCCCGGATCCACGGGTACGGCAAGGCCCCATTGGGGACGCCCCACGACGCTACCATCACGCTCAATCACCAGCTCTTTGGCTGCCGCATGCGGAACGTCGATGCTCAGCTTCGGTAGCTTCGGGAGCACTGCTTCGGCGCGCTCCCTGGCCAGCTGCTCACGGCGCTTCTGCCCAAGAGCCTCGGCTTGCGCGGCAACTTCCAAGAACAAAGTATGGGCGCTTGCCAGCCTGCCCACCAACTCGTAGCAGTCAGCCAGGTGGTATTGCGTCCCAAGACCGGAATCGAGCCGCTGACTCTCCTCGAAGCGCGGACAAGCTTCTGCCGTCCGACCTTCCGCCATCAACTGGCGACCTTCATCGAAGAGGGCTTGAGCCGCAGCGCGGTCGGCAGGAGAGGCCGTTCGTGCAACAGGGAGAGCCGCCACCTCCAGGGGCCAAGCCACGAGCACGAACCACGACAGCAAGCAGCACACCCTGCCAAAAACTCGGCGCGCTGCGCCGCGCACGACATGACCCATGCCGCGCATGAAGCAGGACGCATGCCACCGGCACAAGGCACAATCAACCATTGTCTCGCTGAGCGGTGCGGCCGACAGAAACACTGACAACGAGCGACGCCGCCCCGTCAGGCGCTGATGCGCCGCACGAAACTGGTGAGAAATGCCACAGCCACCCATGGCCAAGCAGGCTTTCGCCAGCATGCTCAGTGCCGATCGAACGCGGCCTTGTAGCCACATGAGGCATGTTGCTACGCCGCCGCTGGATCAGATGCGGCGCCGCCGTCGTTCGCGTACTGTTCCTGGTCGTGGTTTTCGCTCATAGGCGCAAGGTATGCTTCGTGCACCATCTCCAGCATTGCCTGCTGCTGCTGACTCAGCGCCGCTCTGCCTCCGGTCATTGTCGTCATGAAAGAGCTTGACTCATGAACCCTGTAAATTTGCTCGGCGAGACAGCTCAGGCGCCAGCCCATGACACTCGGGTGCCAGACACCGTGGGTGCCGAGCCGGGCCCGCATGCCGGCCAACTCGTCGGCGTTCGATACCGGCTCGAAGAGCCGCTGGAGCGTGGGGCGATGGGGAGCATCTGGCGCGCCGAGCACGTGCGCCTCAGGGCGCCGGTCGCGGTCAAGTTCCTCGACCCTTCACTGATTGGCGACAGTGAAATGCGCGACCGCTTCATGCAGGAAGCGCGCTCGGCCGCGGCGGTGCGCAGCGCACACGTGGTACAGGTGTTTGACTATGGTAGCGAGGGCGGCATTCCGTACCTGGCCATGGAGCTGTTGGAAGGGGAGAACCTCGACACGCGCTTGACCGCTCGAGGCACGCTCACGGCCGCGGAGCTCAACAAGATCTTTACCGAGGTGGCTCGAGGCATTGGCAAAGCGCACGCCATGGGGGTGGTGCACCGCGACCTGAAGCCGGGGAACATCTTTATCGCACGCGAAGGTGAGTACGAGATCACCAAGCTGGTGGACTTCGGCATCGCCAAGGTCGACGCTAGCGCGCTCAAGTTCACTCAGATCGTCGGCACCCAGCTCGGTACGCTGCTCGGTACGCCACAATACATGAGCCCGGAGCAGGTGCGGGGCTCGAGCAGCTTGGACTACCGCACCGACTTATGGGCTTTGGCCATCATCGCCTGTGAATGCCTGACCGGTCGTTGTCCTTTCCCGGGGACGACCCTCGGTGATCTGACGATTCAAATCTGCACGGAGAAGCCGCGGGCTCCCTCTGCGCTCGGCGAGGTTCCAGCGGGCTTCGATCAGTGGTTTTTCAAGGCCACCCGGAAGCGGGCCAGCAAGCGCTTCGGGTCGGTGGAAGAAATGACGGCCGCGCTGAGCCAAATCCTGGACACGGGTAACGTGCTGTCCGTACCGATGGGCCAGGCCGCGCTGCGTGCTCGACGGCTGGGCCTGCCCAGCCCAAGCGTCGTGAGCTCGGCGCTGGCTGCACTGTTCGGGGGGCTACGTCAGCTGTTCGCTCGGCTGACGTACCCTTTGCTTCGCTGGCTGGACCCGTTCAGCCGCGTTGACAGCGAAACGGCCACCCAAAAGCTGCCGCCTCCGGCCGACACTCTGGCGCGGGTCGAGTCGAAGAAGGTCCCCGCCTGGAATCTTTTGTCACAGCGGCGCCTGATCGGGTATGCGCTGCTCGCGCTGGTCTGTGGGCTCGTGCTCATGGGACGTTCGGAGAGAAGTGCCCAGGGCAACCTAGCTGACCACCTAAAGGCTAATCACCTAGAGCAGAGCACGGTGGCGGAGCGTAACGAGCAGATAGCGCCCGCGCGGCCCGGACCCAGCGGCGAGAGCGTCGGCGCTTCGCCACCGGTCGAGACGCCAGCATCCGAGCCAATTTCTGAACTGGTCGCGCTGCAGCCGACGACGCCAGCTCGCCAACGCCGAGTCGACGCGCGTGAGATCACGCGGCCAACGCCCGCTCCCGGGGCCAAGCCCGCTGCGGCCTCGGGCGAGCGTCGGGCTCCACCATCCAAGGCGCCTGCACGCTCGCCGGCTGCCACCGCCCCCCCAACGCCAGAACCCGTCGCTGCTCCGAAACGGTCGGCTTCCGGAGATCACCCCTTTGACGACCGCATCTGATCTGGCCATGCCAGTCACGAAGCGGTGAGAAGTGAGACGGGACGAGCTCAGAACAACCGCTGCCCGCTGCGCGAGGCGGCGTGCTGGTAGAGCTAGCAGATGCCGGGGCTCTCGAAGTGAGACGATGCGTCACCCGGCAGCTGCCAAGGCCCGTCGCGCGGGGAAAGCAGCGGCCCTGGCTGCGGGGCTACGGTGTGTACGGCGAATGAAACCCGCTGTCAGGGCGCTCGCCTCGTCCGCTGTAACGCCAGCCTCACCGCGCTCGAGCCCGCCGGGGAATGCGGTTCACCGCAGCTGTGCAATGCGCCAGCTGGACGCTGCAACGCTTGCACACCCAATCAGGCGCGCTGCGCCGACCCAAGCACGGTCGCGGTGTGTGATGCGACAAGTCAAACCGAAACACGGCTGACCTGCGCGGCGCTCGAGACGTGCGATGACGGTCAGTGCGCCGTGCTCGGGCTACCGCCTCTGCTCTAGTCGCACCCAATGTAGAGAACTGTGTACGCCGCGGCCCGGCAATGGGCGAGGTCGCTTCCCCCGCGCTGGAAGCCCTGCCAGCGTCGTGATACACCTGTGTTTCTCCATGAAACAGTCTTGCGGTAGCCGCCGTGTGCTGGCGGCCCGTGTCGTTGCCGCCGCCGTGCGTCTGGCTCTTGCCATAGGCGCTCTGGGCCTTGGCTCGTGTTCTTCGCCGGAGGCGGAAAGGGTCGAGCCGTTACAGGTCCACAGTGTAGGCGGAGGTGGCGCCGGGGCTGACACCGAGGTGGGGGCTGACGCCGCCGAGGGCGGTGCGGCAGCAACGTCGGGCAACGGCGCGGGCAAGCAGGCCGATGCCGCCCCGCCGAGCAGTGGCGGGTCAGGCAGTGCGGCGCCCCTCGACGGCCCTGATGCGGGCGAGCCGGGCTCGGTCGGCCCGAGGGACGCCTCCGTCGATCCCGGCGTGGTCGCGTCGGATGCCGGAGCACTTTACACCGACGCGGGCCCAGATGCTGGCGGAGGTCCGTACGTGGAGCCCCTCGATCCGGCGCTGTCCGCGCGGCTTTCGCGGCTGTCGGAACGCTTGGCGCCGCTGGCGCGACGCACGGCAGAGTTCTGGCTGGCGCATGGGGTCGACGTCACTCTCGGGGGTTTCCACGGCACGTTGAATCGTCAGGGCGCCGCGACGGCCCCGGACGACAAGGGGCTCATCCAAGAGGCGCGCCAGCTGTGGTCTATCAGCACCTGGTATGAGCGGCGCGAGGCCAGCCAACGCGTTTTCGACGTCGCGAGCCAAACGTATGCGTTCCTCGTCGACAGCTTTCTCGATCCGGTGGATGGCGGCTTCTTTTTCAAGGTGAGCCGCGATGGCCGCCGCGTCGTCGACGCAAAGAAGCAGCTCTTCGCTGAGAGCTACGCCATCTACGCGCTCGCGACCTACGGTCGCGTGTTTGGCGTGGACAGCGCCATCGCGCTCGCGCTCAACCGCTTTCGCTCGATCGATGCGCAGCGCCACGACGCCGTGTTCGGTGGTTACGACGAGCGCGGTGATCCGGGCTTTTTGGCCGCCGGTGCCGAGAAAGGAACCAATACCCATCTCCACCTGATGGAGGCGTTCACGGCGCTGTATGAAGCCACCGGCGACAGCGCGGTGCGCGAGCGGCTCGACGAGGTCACTCGCTTGATAGCCACTACGCTAGCTCAGCCGAGTGGCTACGTGCACAAAGAGTTCAAGCGCGACTGGACCCCATTTGGCACGCCGGAGGTGAGTTACGGCCATGACCTCGAAACGGCCTGGTTGTTGATGGAAGCAGCTCGGGTGCTCGGACAAGAGGCTGATGTCGAGTTGCGCTCAGCCGCGCTGCGGATGGCGGAGCATGCCTCGTTACGCGGCTTTGACAGTACGCTCGGTGGGTACTTCGAGCTCGGTATCGTCGGGGGCGCCACGACGCGCTTCGACAAGGTATGGTGGGTGCAGTTCGAAGCGTTGCTCGGCCTGTGGTGGGCCTTTGAGCTAGGCGGGGAAGAGGCCCAGCTCGATCGCCTGGAAGCCACCCTCGGCTGGATAGAGGCCAGCGAGGACTTGCCCGTCGGCGAATGGTTCGCCATCACCAACCCCGACGGGACGCCGGCTGGAGCCGACTACAAGGGCGACGAGTGGAAAGAAAGCCACCACCCACTGCGCTCACTGCTGTTCACCAAGGACTGGATCGACGCTGCGCTGGCACGACGCTGATCAGCACCGATCCAAAGGTTTAGGACAGTGATTCCTCAGCTTACAGCCGGCGCACTCGCGTCCGGTCCAGATCCGATCGAACCTTTGCTGCGCGGCATCGATCATCACGTGGTCCGAAGTGGCCACACCGAGCTCGAAATTGCGCCGGCCATCGCCTTTGGCGCCGAGGCCGGCGCCTGTGAAGTTGGCGCTGCCCAGGTACAGATCCGCTCCGTCGACGACGACCAGCTTGAGGTGCACGCGCGGGCATTGTTTGAGCCAGCCGGGCTTTTCGGCTAGAGCGCGGCGCCCGGCGAGGGACTCGCGAAACGGCCGCGAAGGCGGAGCGCCATGTAAGAGCCGTAGCTCGACGCCCCGTGCGACGAGCGCATCCAAGCGTTCAGCGACGGAAACGAAACGCCCGCGCGCCCGCGCCACGCTGCCGATGGGGGCTTCGATGCGCACGTCCTTCAGGTTGGCGGTGGCGATCCAGACTGACACCTTGGCCTGCGACAGAGCATTTACGATGAAATCGTAGTGCGCTCTGTCCTCGATCCAACGCAGAGGCACCTGGCGGGCCAGGGGATCCGGAATTTGAGGCAGTCGTGGCATGCAGCACCGCCGGCGCAGCAGAGCTGCAGCAAAGAGCGGAGAGTCGGGGAGCAGTAGTCTGCGGGCAATGCTCGGCCAAAGGCAAGAAAGCGCCTGCCGAGGCTCGTCGAGCTGTGGCGCGAGCCGCGCCCTTTTTGGGCAGCTGTCGCCATACCCCGTTCGCCCACCAGCTCTGTTCTGATGTCTTGCCGCGAGGGTGGATTCAGATCGGAGCGCACCGCGCGACCTTCCGGCTGTGCGCCACGGGCCGCGAGTTCCCGGGTAGAATGTCCGCCGAGCGTCGTAGGATGGGTCGATGACAAAGCAGCGAACATTTTTTCCGGTGGTCGCGACGGTGGCGTTGGTGGGTCTGGCGGGTTGTGGCCCCGCTGATGACGACGACGGGGCCGGCGCTGGCAACGGCGGCTCCTCTGCCAGCGGAGGCAGCTCGGGTAGCTCGGGTAGCGGAGCCACCGGCGGGACAGGGTCGGGCATGGCGAGCGGCCGCATTCTGTGGACGGTGACCTCCCTCTTCTCGTCGCTGATCGGCATCGACACCGGCTCCCACGAGACGGTGCTCGACGTCGAGGTCTACGGTGAGTCGCCCGAGGACTTGGTCAGTACCCTCGCGGTCTCGGACGACCGGGTGTGGCTCGGACGCGATGACGGCGTACTCGCAGTCGTCGACCGTGCCACTCGGAAGCTGGCGGGGGAAATCGACATCACGCCGTTTAGCGAGGGCGAATCCACCGATATCTACAACCTCGCTGTCGGCGACGGAGCCGCCTTTACCTTTCCTGAGTCGACCATCCAGCCAGAGCTTCTACGCGTTGAAGGCTCGTCGCTGGAAGTATCGAAGCACGTGGAAGTCCTCGACCCCGTCGGCTACCCGACGAGCATCTCTTTCGACGGCACCGATCTCTGGATTACGGAGTGGAACGCGTTCGGTCTCGTGCGCGTGAACCCCACCACGCTCGAGGTGCGCGCGCGCGTCCTGCTCGGCCAAGATCCCGATGACCCGAGCGCCTTCGGACCGTTCTACGGCTACGGCTTCGCAGCCGACACCGGCGACACGCTCTGGATCATCGACACCGAGGCGGCCCGCCTGCTCGCCGTGGACAAGGCCACGCTCACGCCGCGCATCGTCTCAGACTTGAGCGGCCTCACCGATTTCGAGACCGGCCTCCAGTTCGAGGGCAACAAAAAGGGCGCCTTCCTCCGCCTCGACGAGCCCGGCATCATCGTCCGCTTCGACCCGACCACCGGCGCCCTCCTCCACACCTACGACTTCTCGAACGACGGCGGCGTCGGCATGTTCGCCCTCGCCAGCGACAAGCTCTACGTCATCCCCGGCGGCAGCGCCTTCGTCTACGACGTGCGCGAGGTCGACATCGAATCAGGCAACGTCCTGCAGACGATCCACTCGCAGGCGTCCATCGGCTTGATCGGCGTGGGGAAATAGGGCCAACCCGCTAGAATGGGCCGGTGGCACTGGGTGCACCCCACGGATGGCGCGACTGAGCTACGCGGCGACGATGCGGACGGGAGCGCGGGTGTTGTCGTTGAACGCATTCAAGGGCACTGGATGACCGAACCGCGCCGTGTGCTCGACAAGCAAAAGGACGGCGAGCTGTGTCTGCCGGCGGATTGGCTCCGCGTCGTTTTCCCAACGAGAGATCGTCTCCGCCGTGACGTCGAGCATGGCGGCCAGCTCCGTCTGACGCAGACCCATCGCCTTGCGTGCGAATTTCAACTCGCTGCCGATGATAGCCTCGGCCTGCGAGAGGACGGCGATCGCCGCCTGGAGCTCGAGGCGCCCCATTTCCTGGCTCGAGATACCCCACGAGTCGTCGTGCTCAATGCGAACCGCGTCGTATTCGCCTGTGATCGCGTAACGACCGACTCGGAACGTGTGGGAGCGCTTCATGATGTTGCCTGTGAAAATGGCGCTCGCACCGGCCTTCTGACACTCATCGAGAACCTGGGCTGGCGTGTGCTTCGGAACGTGCGGAGGCACATTCCTTACGATGGCATCACTTGCGGAAAGCGCAAGTTTTCTGAAGCATTGGTCGGCCTTGGGGCCCATTACACCGGACGCGAAGTGCCCCAAGGGGAATCTCGTAGCCCGCTTCGAGCAATTGTGTCGCGAACGAGTGCCTCAGGCTGTGGCAGCTGACGGGCTTGGCGATCTGCGCCCCTTTGACGGCGGCGTGCGCCGCACGCTGCAGCACGGTCTCGTGCAAGTGATGTCGGCGACGCTCGGACGTGGGCGCATGAACGTAGTGCGTGTGGCTGGAAATACCCATTGCAAGCCCACTGCGTGGCGGCACTCGGATACTTGATGCGGAGCGCATCTGGCAGGGCGACATACCCGGCACCTTCGAACCCATGCCACGTAGGCATCAACTGTTCGCGCGCTGTAGTGCCGCAGCTCGAGCGCTTCTCGAACCCGATCTAGTAAGCGCCCGGGTCGAACCTCGTCGACCCCTGCTATCGTCCCTGCCACGGCATGCCAGGCAGCAACTCCCGCGCCAGTTCCTCGAACACCTCACGCGCGGCGATGGGCGCGTCCCCGAGAGCGCTAATTATCTGAGCTAGGATTCGGACGCATTTGCCGGACAAGGGCCGCAGGGAGAGCCAGCATCCCGTGGCAGTGGCCAGGTAACCACCAGGTTTCGCCGCGCACGAACGCTGCAGAAGCGGCGACGTCCCGGATAGTTCCGCTGAATTCTTGGGGTGGCGGCTTGAAATCGAGAGACCCCACGCAGCGTCGCGCCTGGGATTCCATGATCTCACGACTCTGCCTCCTGCGCCGAAAGCTGTAGCGGCATCGCAGGTCAGTGGACTCCGAGGAAAATGGTCACCCTCTGCAGGACAATACAAGTTGGGCAGACCGAGAAGTGACGCTAGAATCCGTGAGCGACTTGAATGTGGACCTGGGAAGACATAGCCCGCGATTGCCTTCGAGATGCAGTGATTGCAACTGCACCACCGCTCGTTGTGGACGCTTTCAATCGCGTCGAGCGCCTCCTCGGCAGAGATTGGATGCTGGCCCGATTACACAGTGACGTGGGAGGGCCGCTAATTGCGTCCTCGTCGGTGCTCGGGATCGTTTCGACTGGCCGCCAGCTTTGTGCGCTTGAGGATGTGAAGAATGCGGACAACCTCATCACACGTTTGCGCGAAAATGACCGGGCGGCCCGCTCCGAGCTAGCGGCGGCTTTCCTCTGTCTCGGAGCATCGCGCCAAGTCGAGATTGAATTTGCCGTGCCGGTCGTGGTGAACCCCAACGGGCCGCCTAAGGTGCCTGACTTTCGACTGCGCGCCCCGAATGAGACTTGGACGTACGTTGAGGTCACAGCGCCGGAAACGTCAAAGCTACAACAAGCAACGAAGCGAACAATCGAGCGCTTGGTTTCGTACCTGGATCTAATGCCAATGAATTCCAGCATCGAAGTCCTTTTAAGGCGAGACCCCGATGACGAGGACCTAGCTGTCTTGGATCAAGAGATCGCCAAACTCGCCCTATCTGGCGTTTCAGCGCGAAAGGATCTGCCGGAGCTCGCGCTCGTTCTAGCAAATCAGACGGCGCCTGCGGACGTTGCGATTTCAGATCACGGTGAGTCATCCGAGCCGTCTCTGATTTCCACTGCCGCGATTGTCGACATCGACGGAGGGGTTGCAAAGGCAGCCAAACACATCGTTGTTCAAATCCCGTTCATGGACGATCGCGCGGAGTTATTTCTGAGGACGGAGGCAAAGCAGCTGCCGCATGATCATCCGGGCGTCGTGATGATCGATCTCACTGGCGTCCCGGCTCCGCCTGACAAGTGGGAGGCGCTTATCCGGCGACGGCTGCAACCGACAATCCATACACGAGTCAGTGCCGTCTGTCTCTTCAGCGCAGGCCATATCTCGACCGCTCAGGGCGACGCCGTCGAATTCCAGGTCAAGCCAATCTGCAATCCAAACGCGCGGTGCCGTGCGCCCGATTGGGTCGTAGAGAATCTTCGAAACGTCAGGCTATAGAAAGTCCGTGCGCGAACGAGGGCGTGTTCGGCACGTTCGATCTACGATAGAGCTGCCCAACTGAACGATGAACTCGACAAGCACGCTCCCTCCCTACGGTCGGTCCCGTGCTTGCGAGTTATCGTCGGATCGTTGGACTGACCAGGCGAGCGCGCCGCGAGAATGCTACAGTCGAGCATTCACATGACGGGCACCTTCACATACGACGTCTTCATCTCCTACAGTCGGAGTGACGCCTCATTTGTTCGTGCCCTTGTTGCCCTCCTTGAGCTTTCAGGGTTGCGATGTTTTCAGGACGTCAGCGGGTTGCGGATCTTTGACAAACTGGACGCGTCGTTGAAGGCGGCAGTTGCCCAGTCAAGATGCATCGTCGCAATCATCTCGCCGAGTTACTTGCGCTCCTACTGGTGCATGTTTGAAGCGATGGAGGCGATTCAAGGACAAGACCGCGAACTTCGCTTCCTTCCGATCGTCGTCAAGTACCGTCCCGATGACACCAGTCTCGATGAAGAGTTCGTCCTGAAAGCACTTGAGGATCTTGATGAGCAGATGCGCGCGCTTGAAAGCCGGATAGTCAAGCTCAAAGCGTTCGAGCTCAACAGTAAGCTTGACAAGCTGGGTTTTGTGCGTCGGCGTCTGCCAATGGTCTTGCATGCGATTTATGAGCGGATCTTCCCGGAATTTCTTCTCTGGAGGGAGAATCAAACGCAGCAAGCAGCGTTGCAATTGCTGAGAACGCTAGCTCCGGACTCCAAAATGGTGGCGAGTGATATCCAGCTTGTGTTCGAGCATCCACCAGAAGGACCTACTGTTGCACCGCGTATCAACGACCTGCCCTTCATTGGCTGGAAGGCATACGTCGGTAGGCAGGCGTGGAAGAATTCACCCGTAGTCGTGGGTTCCAATGTCTATGTGGGGAGTGCTGGGGACGATTGGAATTCGCCCGACCCAAAGGATGGGGTCTATTGCCTCGATTGCGAGACAGGTGCAGTTCGATGGTTCGCACACACCCCAACAGATTCGAATCAGGTACTCGTCTCAAAGGGCCGTGTCGTAACAGGGTGCGACGATGGCACGGTAGCGGCTTTTGCATCGAGCGATGGACGGCCGCTTTGGAGTCTGATTCTCGATTCGGGAATCGTAGCGGGTCCTGTTCTACTGAGCGCAGACTGCGGCTTCTCCATGGTGAAGCAAGAAGGTCCAGTCGATGAGCCCATGTTGGTCGTCACATATAAAGGGACCGTCTCCGTGCTGGATCTGGGCACAGGTCGCCGTCTCTACGAACTGAATATCGGCAAATCGGTGATTGGTGCGGTCGCCGTATATGAGCAAGACCGGCACCAATTCATTACCGTTCCAACCGAAGACGGTGTTCTAGTTACGATCGCACATACACCTTACGCGGAAAGCCTAGAAATCTCGTCCTCTTCGAAAATTGGTGAACATGTTTCGTTGGCAGCGCGTCCGGCGTTCTTCGAGGGGACGATCTTTGTCGGCTTGGTGGGATGGGGGCCACGTCAACTGGCAGCCGTAGACGCGACAAGCGGTGCGCCCGTCTGGGCCAATGACGATCACGACTATCAACGTGGCGGTGCAGGGAATGTACGCGGTGCACCTGTGATTTTCCGCGACGATGTCATCTACGCTGCGGCCTATTCAGACGGTATCCGAGCTCTCGACCGTCGGACAGGCAAGTTCGCATGGGACCTTAGATTGGGCCAGGAGATGTTCGAGCACTGGAGCAGTCCGGTGGTAAGCAAGAAAGCGCTCTATCTAGGTCGACACGATGGCTACATACACAAGGTTGACCTTCGTGCGCGGCGGCGAGTCTGGAGTATGTACGTCGGCGAAAGTCAAACGGCAGGAGATGCAATCTCTGGAGATCAGTCGATTCCGGAGTTTGCAGGCTCGGCTGCCTGGCGCTCTGGCAATAGCGCGCCCGTGATGGCGACACCTTGCATTGACCGCGGGCGGCTTTACGTCGGTACGTACGAAGGCTATCTCTTTTGCGTACGGAACATCGGCGTCGATGACTGAAGAGCACCGATTGGTGCTGCAGGCTCGCCCGAGCGCAAGCACGCCGACATCGTGCTCAAGTACATCATCGAGCCCGTAGTATGCGCTCAGGGATTTGACCCGCCACTGCGAGCGGATCGAATGTCGGATCCCGGCATCATCAGTCGGCAGATCGTGTCACACCTACTCGACGCCGACCTCGTCATCGCAGATCTGACGGGTCGTAATCCTAACGTCTTCTACGAGTTGGCGATTCGCCACGCCACAGGCAAGCCATTCATCCAGCTGATCACGAAGGGTGAGGTGATCCCGTTCGACGTCGATCATCAGCGGACTATCCTGTTCGATCGCACAGATCTGGATGACGTCGACGCGTGCAAAGGCGCGATGCAAAGGCTGTCGCCGCCGGTCTCACTGGGTCCCAGTTCCACCGGTTTCACCGGTGACCAGGGGACCATCTGGTGGGCCCCGAATGGACCGGTGCCGAGGGTCAGGCGACGGGCGGCGACCAGGGCTCCAGCGGCGGGGGCTGGAACCGTCCGAGATGGGGCTGCTCGGGTCAGACGGGGGTCAGCGTTTGGCGGCTTGTAGGCGGTATCCTTTTTCGAGGACGAAGTGTTCGCAGCGCTCGGTGAGCCGCTCAGCGATGACTTGAGCGTTGAGCGCGTCGGGGAAGACCTTGGGCCATTCTTTGAAGGGGCGATTGGTGGTGATGGCGGTGGGGCGGCGGTAGTCGTAGCGCTCGCTGATCACCTGGAAGGCGAGCTTGGCCTGGGTGGGATCCATTTCGAGGCAGGCGAAGTCGTCGATGGCGAGGAGGTCGGCTTTGACGTACTTGCGGAGAACACGCTCGAGGCGCCCATGCAGCTCGGCGCCGTGCAGCTCGTTGAGCATCTTCGGCGCGGAGATGAAGACGACGCGCTTGGTGGCTAGGCACGCCCGGTGAGCGAGGGCGCGAGCGAGGAACGTCTTGCCGGTGCCCGGGTTGCCGATGAATAGAGGATTGACGCCTTTGTCGACGAAGCTGAGATCGAGAAGGCCGAGGTAGCGGGATTTGAGCTTTTTCCGCAGGGGATCGAAGTCGAAGTCGAAGCCATCGATGGTATTGATTTCGGGGAAGCGAGCGTCTCTCACGCGGCGGTCGACGGCGCTCTTGAGACGACTGGCCTTCTCTTCGTCGGCGAGGCGGCTGGCGACCTCGAGCGCAGATAGATTCTGCTGCTTGGCAGACTCGATGAGATCCGTCAGCGTGCGGGCCATGCCGGGCAGGCGGAGCCAACGCAGCTTGTCGATGGTGAGCTCGAGCAGATCGTCGTCCTTCATGGCGTAGTCTCCGCATCGGAGTGCTCGCCGGCTTGACCCGGATCTCGGGTCAGCGCAGGCGGGTCGTACAGGGTCAGATCGGGCTCGCGCAGGGTGATGGTGTCGAGCGCGGGGTTACCGAGCTCGAGCGGCGTGAACGCTGGCTCGAGTTTGCGTTTGTGGCGCAGCACGTACTCGACGTACTCGACGCCGACATGGCCCGTGCGCATGACCTCCGCCATGGCGCTCTGGGTTTGCGCCGTGCCAAAGAGCTCGGCGAGAAAGCTCAGCCGAAGGCTTTCTCGCCGCATGGATCGCGAGGTGGCGGTGAGCGTTTGCAGATAGTCCTTGCCCACGTTGCCGAAACGCACCACGGCGATCTCGCTCGGATCACGCTGTCGTGATTCGAGCAGCTCGCGCCGATGGGCTGTGGCCTCGGTAACGGCGCCTACACTCCAGGAGCGGGCATGTGCGGCTACGCACTTCGGGCCGAGATAGATTCTGACATGGACGTCGTCGGCGCGGATGAGCACGCGCTGACTGGCCAAGCGCCAGGGGACGGAGTACTGATTTCGATCGAAGCGGACGCGAAAGGTGGAGGTGACCGTATCGGTGTCGAGGACATCGGTGTCGAACGGGCGATCCGTCAAGGGTTTGAGTCGAGAGCGCTCGATGTGCTCGAACACCAGTGCGGGGACTTTCCGGGTGATCTCGTGCTCGCGATGATTGCAGAAGTGATCGCGCCACTCGGCAGCTTGGGCATTCAGATCGAACAGATCGGTGAAGCGCCGCCCCGGCCAGAACCTTTGCCGGACGAAGGAGATGCCTCTTTCGACACTCCCTTTGCCCTCGGGATAGTGCGGGCTGCACGCAATGACGGCGAATCCCCCTCGTGCGTTGGCGTAGGCCAGGAAGCGTGGATTGAACCGGGGCTTGATCCCGGGTCGGTGCTCGAGGACGACCGTCTTCATATTGTCGAACACGTCGGCGTGGGTACACCCCCCAAAGAAGGCGAGCGCGCGATCCATGGCGCGCAGAAACGCGCCCATGGCCTGGCTGAGCGTGAACTCGAGGTACAGGTAGCGCGAGTGGCCGAGCATTGCGACGAACGCGCTGACGCGTCGAGGCACGCCGGGAAGCGCGAAGCCGAAGTCCGCACAATCGACGAGGAGCACTTCCCCTGGCAGGTAGTCCATCGTCAGATACGCCTTGGGGTCGGGCTGCGGCCGGAGTCGTCGGACGAGCTCGCGCACGATGCTGATGCCGCCCGAGTAGCCACGCTCGCGCAGGCGCTCCAAGATCTGCGACGACTTGAGCTCCGGCGTTTCTGCAATCCAGGCCTGGACCGTTTGCTGGTACGGATCGAGCAGCGAGGGTCGCGGGGCACGCTGTACGATCGGGGCGGGCTCGCTGCGGCCCAAGTGCCTTCGGATGGTCTTGCGGGACAAGCGGAGACGTTTGGCGATGGCCCGTACACTCAGACCTTCGAGATAGTGCAGCTTCATCACCTCCGCGCGCGCTTCGCTCGCCGGGTCTGTATCGATGGCAGCCATCACACCCCCGCACGGCGGCGCAGGCGCCGCTCTCGCTCGAAGCTGCCGAGCCCGGTCAGGTGTTTTGCGCGTCCCGGGCGGACCTCGTGCGGCACGATGTCGACCTCGAGATGGAGGCCGTCGGTGGCAAACTCGAAAGCGTCCGCCAGTCCCAGGCGCTGCCAGTCGCACGACTCGTCCGCATGCAGCACAACGCGCAGCCGCCGGTCGCTCCACAATGCCAGAGATTCCAGCAGTGTCCGAAGCGCCCAGCGATGGCTCGCGTGGAGCGCCGGCAGGCGGGCGAGCAAGCGGTCGCCCGCTTCGTCGCTCACCAAGATCCGTGTCTCGTCCAGCGTCACTCGAACGGTGGCCATCATCTGCATGACAGAGCTCCTCGCGTGGTGGGGCGAGGCACACCTTGTCACCGGAGGCCAAATCTCCGGAAGGTGTATCCATCACGCGGGCAGCACGCCGTCGAGCGCGATAAACGCGATTGCGGTCTCGATGATCGAGTCGCCCTTCGGGACTCTGCTGGTGCTGCCGTCGCGCCACGCGCTGCTGCTCGGCGCGCACCGCCGCGGCGCAGGAATCCGGGCAATAGCGCCGGCCCCAGCTGCACCGACTGCAAACCACAAAGCGCCCACCACACCGCGCGCACTCTCGCTCGACGCCGACCTGGATCACCGGCGACCAACTCCGAAAAGTTGGATGCCGCCCGACCTCCGCCGATAATGCGCGCACTAGCGCTGCGCATTTCGACGAATGCTTTGGCAGCACCTGAAGGCTCGGAGCGGGAACTCCGGGCCTTCGCTCTATTGGGTCAGGTGATCGTGACCCGAGCCGGGCTACCGCGGCGAGTTTTTGGCCGGCCCCGGGTCCCCGCTACGCCGGTGAACGTGGGTCCCGATCAGGCCGGTGGCGACAAGGAAGCCAAGGACCCCGCTTGGCCTCGAAGATGCAAAGATGCAGTACACGTCCTGTCCGAGCCGAATCTCGACGTCGGTGCGCCCGTGTTGCTCGGCCGCAATCGTTTGAAGCTGGACGACGG
>JANOIG010000376.1:0-7564 GCA_031407405.1 Deltaproteobacteria bacterium | reverse complement strand
GGTGGCCAGCGCAAGCGCGTCAACATCGCGATGGAGCTCGTCACGGATCCCGTGATCATGTTCCTGGACGAGCCCACGAGCGGCCTGGCCGCGGACGACACGACGGCTCTCGTGCAACTCCTGGCCGATCTGGCCCGTCAGACCGGCAAGACCATCATCACGACCATCCACCAGCCCGCCAAGGATGAGTTCGAAAAATTCAACTTGGCGCTCATCATGGGGCTCGGCGGCGTGCCCATCTACTTCGGCCCCACCCAGCCCGACGCTTATCGTTTCTTCGGCAATTGGCTGGAGCGCCAGGGCAAAAAGAACCTGGTCGACAATCCTCGCGACATGTTCGATATGCTCAACCGCCGCGAGCAACCGGTGTTTGAAGGCTTGCGCAGCAAAGATCCGAACGTTACCCGCGGCATGGCTCGCATGGCTGCCGCGCGCGAATGGCGCGACGAGTTCTTCAATGATCGCAATCCGACCTTCCGAGCGATGTTCAGCGGTCGGCGCCAGGTGGGAGCGGGTTCGGCAACACCCAGCGTGCCGTGGGCTCGACCGACCACCCATGGGCAATTTCGCCAGCTGTTCAGCCGCTATTTCAAGATCAAACGCCGCGACGTGGGAGGCACGGCGATCATGCTGCTGCAAGCCCCCATCATCGGGGTGCTCTTGGCGTTGGTGTTCGGTGGACAAGAGGACGCCATCCCATATTGGTGTCTGGGCGCGATCCAGGAGCTTGCCTCACGTTCCGGGGAGCTGGAAAAGGCCTCGAGTGGTCTGCTCGGTAGCATGAAGCCGACCTCCGACAACACGGCGGCCATCTTCTTCGTTGCAGTCGCCGCGGTGTGGTTCGGAACCAGCAATGCCGCCCGGGAAATCGTGAGTGAACGGGCCATCTACGTGCGCGAGCGCATGGTGAACCTGGGCCTCTTCAACTACGTGGTCTCCAAATTTCTGCTGCTCAGCCTGGTGACCGTGATCCAGTGCGCCGTGCTGCTGGGGATCGTGTTCTATGCGCTGGGCTTTACTGGCGGTCTTCACGCGTTCGGCGTTAGCCTGGCCACACTGATAGCTACCGCGATGAATTCCGTCGCCATTGGCCTCACGTTGAGCGCAGTGGTGGTCAGCAGCGAAGCCGCGATGGCGCTCACCCCCATCGCCCTGATACCTCAGGTGGTATTGGGCGGGCTAATGGTCCCCATGACCACCAACCCGATGCTGGAATGGCCCATGCTGATCATGCCGGCGCGCTGGGGCTTTCAGGGCCTCGTGGCCCAGGAACGAATCGCGGTCCACAATGAGCCGGCCTGGGTCATCGACCTGCAACGGCCGGACCTGAACAGCGCCGAAAACTTCATCAGCGGCGGGAAGTTCTACTGTGCAGAGGCGCAAATCGCCAGTGACGGCCTGAATGGGGCGTGGGGCTTCGTGCACTTCGAGAGCGCATGGTTGCCCATCGCCGTGCTCGGAGCCATGATGGCCGTGGTGCTGACGGCCACGTTGATGCTCCTCAAACGCCGCGACAGCATATAAACGATGACACACCTCAAAATCGCCGTGGGCCCAGCCAGCGGCGCGCGGCGCTGGCCGCTAGGGCGGGCGCTCGCGATGGCGCTGCTGGCCACGAGTTGCCAGGCTCCTCCCGCCCTACCCCTCGCCACGGCGGGCGACCCCGGAGCCAGCGGGGCACCGGTCAGGGTCCCACCGAGCAGCGAGCAGCCGGACCACGTGCCAGAGTTGCGGGTCCGCGCCACGGGCCTACTGGGGCCGGGAGGTGGAGTGCTCCTGATCGACCTCGCGCCGCCTGAAGGCGCGAAGCTCACCCTGGATGCTCCGCTGTCGGCACGCGGGAGTGGCGGCATCGGTCTCGGCTTTCCCCACCGGCTCAGCGGTCCGCTCAGCGAGCACGCTTTGCCGTTACGCCTGCCCATCGACGTCGCGGACGGTGCAACGGGCCCCGCCCGAGTGGAGCTCTCGTACTTTTGGTGCACCGACGGGAACGAGGCGGCGTGCCGCCGGGAACAGGCCATCCTGCACGTCGAGCTCGATCTGACGGGAAGCGGCGCGGGGGGAGAAGCCCATTTGAATTACCGCGCCCGCGGGGAGATCTGAGCTAGATCTCGCCAGCCTTGCTCTTGGTGATCCAGCGCCGAATTTCCTCCTCGATGACCCGCATCGCGGTGCCCTTGAAGGGCCGAAACAGGAACGGCACATCCAAATCGAGCGAGATGTCCGTCTCATTGACGTCGATGGACCCCGTGAGCGAGACGCCCTTGACGTTGAAGCCGATCTCGGCCGCGTAGTCGCTCTTCCATTCACAGTTGGGTGAATAGCTAGCAAATCGGGCGCTATAGCTACCCCAGGCTGCTTCGGCCACCTTTTTCGCCCGCGCGCGCCCGAGATCGTGAACGACAGTGTGCTTCATGCGTCCCTCTCTCGTCACGTACCTCGGCGAAGTCAAGAACGAAAGCGCAGACGCCGCTGGACCTCGTACAGGCACACCGCCGCCGCCGCGTTGACGGAGAACGAATCTGCCTCAACCGACAGGTCGATACTGACTCGGCCGTCGGCACTGCTGCGCAACCGTTCACACAGGCCCTGACCCTCATTGCCGACCAATACGGCGATGCTGCCCTCGGGCCACGGCGCGCGATCGAGAGCGGTGCCGTCGCGAGCTACGGTCGCCACCGAATAGACATCGAGGCTCCGCAGGCTGGCGACCAGCCCCTCACTCGAGGGCAAGCGCGCCAGTGGCAGCTTGAACAAGCTACCCAGGCTCGTGCGCACGGCCTTCGGGTGGAACGGATCGCTAGAGCCGACACAGATGGCTCCGGCGGCGCCGGCCGCCAAGGCCGTCCGTATCAACGCTCCCACGTTGCCCGGCTCGTCGATGTCTACGAGAGCGAGGAACACCGCGGGGGGCAAACGCTGCGTGATTAGCGCTGGCAGGGGGAGCACGCTCGGCAAACCGAACAGTGCCGTCAGCAGGCCTGAGCTCCGCCCCTGCGCGAGCTCCAAGAGTGCCGCGTCGGGCACCGGGTGCCACGCGCAGCCGAGCGCCGTGGCCTGAGCGAGCAGGGATTGGACCTGCGCCTGTTCCCGGGCCACCGCCTCTCCCACGAGCAGCTGACGTGGAGCCCAGCCGGCCCTCAATGCCCGCTCCAACATGCGCCGACCCTCGACCAAGAATGCGCCGACACCCGCCCGGCCCTTGGCGGTCACCACCCGGCGGACGTCTTCCATGACCTGAGCACACTCGCGGCTGATTTGGTGGGCCACACCCCGGGCTAGTGCTCTAACCCGGACCGCGCAACCGAAAAACCGGTACCTTGGCAGCTGCAAAAGGCGGAAAGATAGCGTCATATGGACTCGCCATGACTGATGCACCAAATGCGAACGGCCCGTGGATGCGAGCGATCATCGTCCGTCAACCTGGGGGCGTGGAGCAGCTCGAGGTAGCCCGGGTCCAAGCCCCGGCGCTGGCCCCGGGCTGCATCGAAATCGACGTCGAGGCCAGCGCCCTCAATCGGGCGGATTTGCTGCAGCGTCGGGGCCTGTACGCGCCACCCCCGGGCGCGTCGGAGATCTTGGGGCTCGAGTGCGCCGGGCTCGTGCGCGCCGTGGCTGACGGAGTGGTGGGAGTGGCCCAGGGCGACCGCGTAATGGCCTTGCTCGCGGGCGGCGGTTACGCCGAGCGAGTGGTCGCACCGGCGAGCCTGGCGATGGCGATTCCCGCGGGGCTGTCCTTCGAGCAGGCCGCGGCCATTCCGGAGGCGTTCCTCACCGCGAGTGAGGCGTTGTTCACGCTGGGGCAGCTCGCGCCGGGCCACTCGGTCTTGATTCATGCAGCGGCGGGCGGCGTCGGGTCTGCCGCAGTTCAACTCGCCAAGCTCTCCGGGGCACAGGTCATCGCCAGCGTCGGCAGTGCTGAAAAGAGGGCCTGGGTCGAGCAGTTGGGGGCTGACGTCGTCGTCAACTACGGCGAAACGGACTTTGTGGAGGTGTGCCTGCGGGAGACTGGAGCTCGAGGTGTGAACCTGGTCCTGGACTGCATTGGCGGCTCCCACGTGGCGCGCCATCAACGCTGCCTGGCAGAAGCAGGGCGCTGGATCGTCCTGGGCCTGCTGGGCGGGACGCAGGGCACGTTCGACCTGGGCGTGGTCCTCAGACGGCGCCTGCAAATATGCGGGCTGGTCATGCGCTCACGAACACTGGCCGACAAGAGCGCCATCGTGGAACGCTTTAGCCGCCGTTTTCTGCCACATTTCGCGACGGGTGAGCTCCAGCCCCGCATCGACCGCAGCTACCCCATGTCTGAGGTCCGGGCCGCTCACGAGCGCATGGAAAAGAACGAAAACCTGGGCAAAATCGTGCTCGTTGTTCAATGACAGGCGGAGCGCCCCCAAAAACGACAGTGAGCTCTACACACCCGCCTTCCGCTTGTCCTTCTTCTTGGCGAGCAGCGGGCGCCCGCCGAGGTACGACCGACCGGTGTCGACGAGGTAGCGGCGCCGGACGGCCTCCCTTCCCAGCAGCATGCGGAAGCCCATCAAATCGCGGGAGGTGAGGGTGAGGTCGATGTCCCAGGTCTCCCCTCCCCACGAGATCTGCGTACGGATCACGGGGCGGAGCTCTCGGGAGCCATTGGAGCTCTTGATGTAGCGCTCGTCGTGGAGGAGCGCCTGGCAGCCCACCGCTCTTTGACGGCTTCGCTGCAAGGGCAGCACCAGAAACCGCACCCCCATCTGACCGCGCAATTGAACCAGCTCGATCTCCTCGGCGTGCAAGGAAGAGCTGCGCGCGCCCGTATCCACCTTGGCCTTGACCCGCTTGATGCCGAGATCTGGAAATTCAATCCATTCTCGCCACCCCATCACCGTTAACGCCTTCATCGCCTCCCTTTGTCAGGCTGGTCCATCTACACGTCTCTGAAGAAGCAGGTTTGCCGCAGAAACGCCAGCGTAACTGACACCGCCGCAGCAAATGGCTTCTTTCCGCTCCTCGCACGGCTTGCCGGGCCCTGCCGAGACACGTAGCGCCATGCTTGGTGACGTGCCAGCTACGCCATGCGCTCGCCAGCGTTCTTGGATCGGTTGCAGCGCTAGAGCGCTATCAAAACCAGCCTCGGGTCAACCTTTCCAATGTCGGATGAGTCAGTCGTAACGACTCGACTCTTACGGCGACGAGCGCACAGCGCAACGTGAACGTCCACGGAGCTGCGCATCCTGGCACGGCTTGACAAGCACTCGAATGCTGCCACGCGAACGCGAGGTGTGATTACGGCGCACCCGTCGAAATGAACTGCCCCGTTGGAATGGGCGGGGGAGCCGGTGCGGGCATCGCAGCTCTGGCGATGCCATCACTACCGCGCCGGCCAATGCCGGGTCAAGGCGGCGCCCCAGCCCCAAGTGAGGCCTTGGCCGGCGGATTTCTCCGCCCGGGTGCGTCGACCAGCGCTCCCGTCGCCCACCGGCTCTCGGATTTAACTTCTCTCGGCGCTCCCCCCCGATGCAGACTCGAATTCCGGCGAGCTCCTCCCCGAGTCAAGGCTAACGCATGAAGTTTTGCATATTGTCGAGGAACCGCCATTGCTACAGCACGCGGCGCTTGGTCGAAGCCGCGGCGTCGCGCGGGCACGAAGCCAGCGTCCTCGACACGCTCAAGTTCGCCATCTCATGCGACAAAGCCAGCCCCGAGCTCTATTACAAGAACAGCGTGCTCGCCCACTACGACGGCGTCATTCCGCGTATCGGAGCGTCCATCACGTTCTTCGGTACGAGCGTCGTCCGGCAATTCGAGCAAATGGATGTTTTCTGTGCCAACTCGGCCACGGGCATCGCCAACTCGAGGGACAAGCTCAGGTCCACGCAGATCCTGAGCCGCTATGACATTGGCATCCCGCCCACCGAGTTCGTTCGGGACAAGAGCGATGTGCTGCCAGCCATCGAGCGCGTGGGCGGGGCACCGGTCATCATCAAGCTGCTCGAGGGCACTCAGGGCGTTGGGGTGATCCTGGCTGACTCGGTCCAAGTCGCGCAGACCATCATCGAAACATTGCAAAGCACCAAGCAGAACGTGCTCGTGCAGAAGTTCGTGATGGAGAGCAAAGGCAAAGACATCCGCGCGTTCGTGATCGGCGATCGGGTGGTAGCCGCCATGCGGCGGGTCGCTCAGGGTGACGAATTCCGCAGTAACGTCCACCGCGGTGGCCAAGTCGAGGCCGCGTACCTCGACCCCGTCTACGAAGAGACCGCGGTGCGGGCCGCGCAAATCATCGGGCTGCGTATCGCGGGCGTGGACATGCTGGAGACCGCGGCGGGGCCCAGCGTGATGGAAGTCAACTCGTCGCCCGGGCTCGAAGGCATAGAGGCTGCCACGCAAAAGGACATTGCGGGGGCCATCGTCGACTACGTAGCCGACAACGTGCAGTATCCGGAGCTCGATGTGCGGCAACGCCTCACGGTCAGCAAGGGCTATGGCGTAGTCGAGCTCTACGTGGGTGAGCAGTCGGGCATCGCGGGTCGCACCATCGACAGCTCGGGCCTGCGAGAACGCGACATCGTCGTGCTGAGCTTACATCGCGAGGGCAAGGTGATTCCGAATCCGCGCATCACTCGCGAGCTTCACCTTGGGGATCGCCTGCTTTGCTACGGGAAGTATGCGAACGTCAAAGATTTGCTGCCGGAAGAGGTTCGGCAGCGGCGTCGGAGAAAGATTCGCTCCCACCCTGAGGGCGGGAGTAACTCACCTTCTTCTAAACCTTGACGGCACTCGAGCGCCGGCGCTGTGGGGATGGATGGCGGACCTTAGACGAGGGGGAGGCGCCGGGCTGGGGCGGGCTGGTTTGTGGGGATTTGAGCTACGGTGGCGCGCGATCCTGCGCTCCATTCGTTGAAGTTGGCGGGTAGTGGGCCTGGCAGGGTGGGTTGTAGGGTGCGCTCGAATAGTTGAAAGTCGTGGCGCGCGTCGAGCTCGAGCGGCAGCCCGAGCTCGGGGCCATTTTGGCGAAACCAGTTGCGGGCGCGCTCGACGTTGCTCATCAGGATGTGGTGCTGTGGGTCAGCCTTGGCGCCAGCCATGAAATGCTCTTGCATGGCTTTGATGTCAGAGCGCGCGGCGGCGATGCAGGCCAGGTAGTTGTAGACGAGGCCCGGCGTGGGATAGCCGAGCTCGAGGGCACGCCGCGCGTGCTGCTCCGCCGGGTCGAATTGCCGATCACGGTAGTACGCACCCGCCAGATCGAGGTGCGCCGCATGATAGTCCCCCACGCGCTCCAGAATCGCCGCGGCATCTGCCACCGTTTCCAGATAGCAATCTCGAAGGCCTTTGTTGGCGCTGAACCACTCACTCATGGCTGCCGCACAGGCCTCGTCCGCGTCGTATGGAGTCTTGAGCTCTTGAAAAGTATCAGTGAAATACACCTGGCGATCGAGGTTGCCCGCGCGCTCCGCGTCGTGAAAGTCGAGCGTGCCCGGATAGATGGATAAACAGGAGAAGATGTACTGGTGCGGCTGTGCGCGCTCTAAAAAGCGCAGCGTCTCGTGAAACGTCTCTAGCGTCTCGCCGCGGTTGC
>JANOIG010000359.1:0-2763 GCA_031407405.1 Deltaproteobacteria bacterium | reverse complement strand
GCCGGCTTCGGGCGCGGCGCGGGGGGGCTCCGGCACGCGGCCGTTTGCGCACGCCAAGTATGCCGTGCCGTGGCGGTCGAATGCGGTGTAAGCGCTGCGCCAACCCCATCTTGAAAGGGCCAGCAACGTAGCCTAGGCGGCTGGGCCGTGGCCGCGCCTCAGGCAGCCAACACGGTGAACGCAGCCAGGGGGGAGTCGAGCTCTTCGGGCGTGAGCTTGGCGCGGGTGGCAATCCAGTACTTCGGAGCGAGCTCGAGGTAGCGATCGGTGGGCCAATACGGCAGCACGCGCAGCACCTCATCGAGGTATTGCTCAGGGTCGAGCTTGTGTAGGCGGCACGAGGCGATGATGGTGAAGATGGCGGCGGCGCTCTCGGCGTGGGTATCGCTGCCGTAGAACATCCAGGCTTTTCTTCCGACGACAATTTTTCGAAGGCTACGTTCGGAGCGTGTGTTGTCTAGGGGCAACCGGGCGTCTTCGAGTACGCGACGCAACTCGCGCTCTTGGTTGCTTGCATAGCCCAGAGCTTTGGTGGCTAGATTTCGGCCACCCGTGGTCAGCTTGGCCTGGTGCACCCACGCGAAAAAGCCGTCGATTATGGGGCGCAGGTGAGCGTCGCGCATTTTCAAGCGTTTGGCAGGAGGCAGCTTCTGCATGGGTGCATCGACAGCGTACATGGCGCGAATGCGAGCCAGTCCCTCGACACCCACCGGGTACTTGCAGATGGCCGCCTCAAAGAAGTAGCGGCGGCAATGCGCGAAACAGCCGACGAGCGACACGCCTTCGCCCTGCTCGGTGGGTGGTCCTCGCTCGAGGATATCGTAAACATTGCTAGCGTCGCACTGCAGATACCCCTTGAAGCCTTTGAACAGGGTTTTCACGGCGTCTTGAGTGTGGCGTTCGGTGTACGCGAACAGCACGTGGTCGCAGTCAGCGACGACGGTGAAGAAGTGACCCTGCTTGCAGGATTGCTTGAGCCCCTCCTTGCTCTTTTCGGGCTGAATCAAGGCGGAAGTGGCATCGGTCGACAGAACGCTGCAGTTATTGAGCGCGTCCTGCCACATGGCGTGCACGATCGTGGAGCCGAGCGCCCCGCCCGTTTCCTCGACGTACCGGCACATGGTGCTCCTGTCGATCTGAACGGACTCGGACTCCATGTGCTGCTCGAGCCGGTAGTGCGGCACTCCGAGCCCAAACTTTTGCACGATGATGTGCGCGACCGCGGACGTGTGCAGCAGTCCTTTGCGAAAGAGCATCTTCGGTTGAGGTGCAGCGACGACGGTTGCCCCCTCTGCGCCAGGGACCTCGTATTTGATGGTGCGCTTGACCAGAACGGACCAGCCGCCGCGGCGCTTCAAGTAAAGGTAGCTGTCGTCATGGCCGATGCGCTTGGCGGTCTGCTCCAAGTCAGGATCGGTGACCTCGACCACCACCCGAGGCAAGTCGCTCTCTGCGAGCTTCGGGCGCCCTCCGCCGTGGGACTTGCGTTTATCCTTGTCTTTGCCGCTGGGCACGTCACCGCCGCCCGCTTCGTTTGCGGCACGCTCGACCGCCTCGTCGAGCTGCTTCTGCAAAGCTTTCTGCGTATCGAGCAAGTTGCCCAGAATGAGCTGCAGCTCATTCGTATTGGAGCGCTCGGATTTGGTCCCGAGTAAACGACGCTTCAGCAGGTCGTTTTCATGGCTGAGATTGACGATGGTTTCATGCAGAGCCTGAACCTGAAGCTTCAGGCTGACGAGCTCGGTCTGCAGCGATGACACCACCGGATCCTCGGCTGCGTGCCGAGTCGGCGCGGTGGGCTCAGTCGTGCGTACCTGCACGAGGTGGTCTATACACGAACGAGATCGAGACCATCAAGCGCAGAAGAACATCCAAATCCGTCTCTTCTTCTTTTTGCGGATCAATGAATCCTTCGCCGTTGTACGGGCCTGGGTGTGATGGGTACGCCCTGAAAGATGACGTCGAAAATCGCATCGCTGACCACCACATGCTGCTCGCCCGCGCGTGTGGCTCTGGGCAGATCGAATTTTCCGGCGTCGAGTTTTTTGTGCACCAGCACGACGCCCGTGCCATCCCAGGTCAACACTTTCATCGTCTGACCTCGTTTGCCGACGAAGACAAACAGCGCGCGTGAGCGCGGCTCTGTTGCCATTCTCTCCCGAACCATGCCACCCAAGCGCTCGAATCCCAGCCGCATGTCGACGGGCTCGAGCGCCATGTAGATGGGCAGCCCGTGCGGGATCACGATTCCGCCTGGCCGCTGAGGGCCGCCACTACCGCACGCAGCAGTACCGCATCGAAGCCCGACTCAACCTGCACCCTCGCATCGCCGACCTGCACCAAAATCTGCCCAGCAGCCACCTTCCCGGCTGGGCCCGGGCGACCCGCAGTCACCAGCCGGGCAAACTTGGGCGCAGCAGCAGCCGTCGGCGCCCGCTTCTCCAACCAGCGATACAGACTGCCTGGTGTGACGCCGGTCCGGCGCGCAAAACGCCAGGGCGTTTCCCCCGTTGCCTTCAGCTCTGCCAAAAATCGTTGCTTGTCCGTCTCCGTGAATTTCCTGCGCATCCTTACCAGGTGCCAGCGCTATGCCCACTTTGGCTAGATGGGGTTGGCGCAGCGGTTACGACAGTTTGCTCGACGTCTAGCCCACACTCAAAGCGATGAAAGAACCACGACGTCCCAGAGAGAAGCAACCGCACACTGGTCGCGATTGCTACGACCTCGGCTCTGGGGAGGTGGGGAGCCAGGCCGGTCAGCAGC
>JANOIG010000276.1:0-14512 GCA_031407405.1 Deltaproteobacteria bacterium | reverse complement strand
ACCTCGAAGCCTAACCTCGAAAGCCAAGCAATCCTGCCCGACAAGCCGGAGGCCTAGCAATCCGTCCAAGGATTGCGAGGACCGACTAAGCCGAAGCTCCAAGGCCGCCTCATACGGCTCAGAGGATGGGGCAGTCGGCGAGCGAGCGCCTCGAGGCTTGGGCGGAGGCCGCAGCAATCCAGGCGGATTGCGGCTTGTGTTAATGGCGCGCCGGGCAAGCCCGGCACGGCGCGACAACCGACGCATCGAGGCGCGCAGCCGCCGAATGCCCCATCCTCTAAGTCCAGTGGCCGGCTTTGAGCGCTGCCGGATCGTACTCGCGGATCCTGGGGCCTATGGCTTCGCGAAAGACGCGCTCGTTATCCGTGTCGTATTCGTCAATGTCGAAGCCCTGCGCAACCTCTAGGTTGATGGCCAGAATGCGAACGAACATGGCGAACGTGGAGGCGCACAATTTCGGCTGCCATAAGTCGGTACCGCTCATCGCGGTGTATACGGGGCAATCCCCTTCGGCATCTGCCTTGGAGACGTCCAGAAAGTAAGGGTCTCCCAAGAGGCCACTATGGCCGATGATCACCCATTCTGGCCGCCACCCTGCCTCGGACGGCCCGCTCCGCAGCCGACCGTCTTGGCTCAGCGCAAAGCCCTTCTGCTCCTGTTCGAGGTCATTGGCCGAGAGCAGGCAAACCCGCTCGGTCGGCGTCGCGATCTCGACGCCCAAGGGATCACACGCGGTCAAGAAGCTGCGATAGCGGCGCGGGAGACGGAATTTCTCTTTGAGCACCGCCAGTAGCTCAGGCGAAGCGCGCCCGAGACTCGGCTCTTTGCCAGTTCTCTCGAAGGCTTGCTTGAGCGCAGAAACAGATTCGGCGAGATCGCTATCCAAGGTCGCGGTCCTTCAGCAATCAGTGCCTCGCAGCACCCATCGGACGGGAGCGTAGTGCCCCAAATAACAACTCGCAATCTGAGAAGCCACGCGCGCTCGGGACGACTCTCACGGGGTGCACGGCCGGCCCCTCAGCGGTGAGCACGGGCGCCTCGCCCTTGCGCCGCGGACCCGGTGCATCGGGCCAACGATGCCAGTATCTGTGCGCGATCCGTGCCCGTAGGGCCCGTCATGTCCAGCGCTTCTCGAAGCACGCCTTCCGCGTCCGCGTAGTTGCCCGCTTGCGTGAGGGCATCACCCAGTTTGCGACCGAAGATAGCCATCGCACGCATCGGGTCGTCGAGCTCTCCCCGAGACAGCTCGCGTCGAGACAAGTCGAGCCCGCGGCGCAGCGCGGTGATGGCAGCGGGCTCGTCCCCACGCATCATGGCCCGTTCGGCGATCTGCTCCAAGAGCAGCAGTGCCTCGAGGGATTCTTGGGAATGATAGGCGTGCATCGCGCGCGCCTCGATCGGCGCTCCCTGCTTGTCAAACAACCGAATCGTGCGTCTGTGCAGCTCCATGCGCACTCCCGCTGGCGTCGCCAGCAGGATCACCTCTCGAAACAGCGGGTGCCTGAGCGACACGTGCTCGCCAACACGCTCGATCATGTCTCCCTCGCCCACGAGCGCCAGGGAAGCCGCGATATCGACGTCGTCTCCCAGTACGGCGCTCAGGGACTCGACCTCGGCGCGGTCGCCGAGCACGGCTAGCGCCTGCAACACCTGACGCGCTGCTGGCTTGAGCGTCCCCAGGCGATGCGCAATCAAGTCTGCTAGCCGGAGCGGCGGCTCGCTGCCGCCTTCGGCCAAGAAGCGAATCACCTGGTCGACGTACAGGGGTGACACTCCGCGCTTGGCCATCTCGTCGATTGACAGCCGCTCAGCCGCGGGGCGGTTGCCCATGATTCGGTTGAGCACGGAGGTCGACAAAGCACCCAGCGTGCGGGCGGGCGCAAGCGACCCCCAACCGGGATCAAAGAGCGACGAGTGAGTCACGACAAACATCAGCTGCCGCGGCGAGCGGTAGTTGCGCAGCGCATCCTTGAGGGCGCCGAGACTGGCGGTGTCGACCCGCTCTAGATCCTCGATGGCCAGAATCACGCGCGAACCGCGCGAGCGGGCCGTGGCGCGCTCGAGTGCCCAGCGAAATGCGGCGTGAATGTCCTCGCGCCGCTGAGCGGAAGGCACAGAGCGCTGACCCTCTCCGCTTCCGAAAATCTCACCCAGCCCTCGTTGTTCCTCTTCGGATGCGTCGCGCCACTGCTTGCGCGAACCCGTTCCCGCACGTATGCCACTCAGCCCGTAAATCGCCTGCCTGAGCGTGTAGAAGGCCACTTCGGCCCCATAGTGGTCTGGGCCTGACTCGATGACGGTGTCACCTTGAGCTTTTGCGCGCTCGAGAAACTCACGCAGTAGGCGGGTCTTGCCCATACCGGCATCACCCACCAGTCGGTAAGCGGTGAGCTGCGTGGTATCCTCCTGGCGCGACTTCTCCAGCCATGCCAGGTCTTCCTCGCGCGCGTACAAGCGCAGAGGCAGCTGAGGCAGGTCAGGTGACACCCGCGACGTGGGCCGCTCGGTCTTGACCGGCAAGCGCTCTCCGCAGTCACAACAGAAGCGGGCCACCGGGACCGTCGCGAGGCACGCCGGGCACTCCATGGTGCCGCCGGGGCGGAGCGACGCATACGCTAGCTGCGAGGCGTTCTGAATGGCCTCCATCGCGGCTTCCAACGCGTCAGCAAACTCGAGCGCGTCCTGATAGCGATCGCCCGCGCTCTTCTCCAGCGCCTTCTTTACCACTCGCACGAGTGGCTCCGGAATGCTGCGTTCGGGTGCTATCTGCGTCGGATCGGGAACCGGCGCCGACAGGTGCATGAGCACCACTTGAGTCGGGTTCTCCGACTCGAACGGCAAGCGCCCGGTGAGCAGCTGGAACAGCACGACCCCTACGCCATACAGGTCGCTGCGACCATCGATCGGATCGCCTCGACCCTGCTCGGGCGCCATGTAGTCTGGCGTTCCGCACACGATACCGGGCATCGTGACGTTAGGGGTAGTCGTGTCGGCCTTGAGCTTGGCGAGCCCGAAGTCGACGACTTTGACGAAGTCCCCGCCGCGCCGCAGCGGCTCCAGAATGATGTTCTCTGGTTTCAGGTCGCGATGCACGATCTCTAGATCGTGTGCTTCGCTCAGCGCGTGTAGGACCTGCTTGAGCACGTCGACAATGCGTTTGAAGGGCAGCGGCCCCTGCTCGTAACACACGCGTGCCAGGTCCTTGCCGCGCAGAAACTCCATCACCAGGTAGGGTTGACCATCCTCGGTCTTGCCGAAGTCGATCACGCTCACCGAGTTGGGATGGTTGAGCTGGCTGGCTGCTCGCGCTTCCGTCATGAAGCGGACGATCGAGTTCTCGTCACAGAGCAGATGAGGGTGGATGACTTTGACCGCCACCGTGCGCCCCAGCGCTCGCTGCTCGGCACGGTACACGCGGCCCATTCCGCCCACGCTCAGCAGGTCGAGGACCTGGTAGCCGCCCGGCAGCGTCTGACCCACCAACTTGTCGCCGTGGTCCATCACGACGGCGCCCACCGGAAAACCGCAGCCGGGGCAGTACTGGTGCTCTGGATCGCAGCCGGTCCCACACTGGGGGCAAGGCCTCAAGGAGGGCGCAGCGGTCATCGGGTCAACACGATTAAACGCCCTGATTCTGGCAAAGATTAGGTCGTTTCTAGGGTGACGGATGGGCAGCGCCTCTCAGCCAGGTGATCCACCAAACGGTGCAATTAGCCGCTCCCCCGCGCGACCCCCGAACCGGCCATCGAGTCCGGCGCCGCCAGGCGCGGGACTCTTACATTGACACCGCGCGCCCCATACTCCGGGCTCACATCAATAGGTGAGCTCGACTCCAGGACCCGTCAGCTCGAACTCGATGCTCAACGGATCCTCACCGATGAGATCCCCGCTGCGCTCGTCGGGCTGGCTGCCCCCCAGACTGGCTCGGTAGCGGCCGGGTTGAAACACGCGCACCCCTCGCTCGTCGATCAAAGACAAATCTTGGGACGCGAGCGTGAAGGCGACCCGCCGCGTTTCCCCGGGTGCAAGGGGTACACGCTCGAAGCCTCTGAGCTGGTGGTTAGGCACCACGAACGGGGCGTCCAGGCTCTTGATGTACAGCTGCACCACCTCATCCCCGCTGCACTCGCCCACATTCTTGACCGTGGCGCTCACCTCCAGGCTTTCGCCGCGGGCCAAGCGAGGTTGATTGACACGAATATCCTCGTAGGAAAACCGGGTGTACGACAGCCCGTATCCGAACGGATACAGCGGCTCGCGCTCCAGATAACGGTAGGTGCGCCCCTTCATTCGGTAGTCCGTAAACTCGGGAATGTCCTCGAGGCTACGCGGAAACGTGATCGGCAAGCGCCCTGCGGGGCAGTAGTCGCCAAACAAGACGTCGGCGAGGGCGAGCCCCCCCGCCTGACCGGGGTACCACGCCTGCACGATGGCGCGTACGTGCTCATCGGCCCAGCCGACGCACAGCGCGCTGCCACTGATCAACACCAGCACGGTGGGTTTACCCACCGCGACGATTTCCTCCAACAAGGCTTGCTGCAGGCCCGGCAAATCGAGACTGGCCTTGTCCCCCGCGGCCTCCGAATTGCCGGCGTCGCCCTGTTCACCCTCGATGTCCGCAGACAGGCCGAGACACAGGACCACGACGTCGGCCCGCTCGGCCATGCTGAGCGCTTCCGAAAATATGGCGGACCGCCCCAAGCCTTCCCGCTTCGTCCCCAGAAGCTTGCAACCCTGCGTGTACCAGACCTTGGTGTCCGGCGACACACGTGCCCGAATGCCTGCTAGTGGCGTAACGGGATCGGATGGGATCCCAAAATAGTTGCCCACCAGCACGTTGGGGTCGTTCGCGTTGGGGCCAATCACCGCGATGCTGCCGAGATCACTGCGAAGCGGCAAAAGCGAGCCCTGATTCTTGAGCAGCACCATCGACTCGCGTGCCGCCGCCCTCGCCAGAGCCGCGTGCGGCGGGCTGTCGTTCACCTCGTACGGAATCGCTGCAAAGGGCACGCGCTCGGCCGGGTCAAACATTCCGAGGCGCAGGCGCGCAACAAACAATCGAGTCACGCACAGGTCGAGGTCCGCTTCGGTCAGCAGGCCCTGCTCCACGGCTGAGGGGATGTGCTGGTAGGTGCAGCCACAGTTCAAGTCACAACCGGCTTTGACCGCTAGCGCCGCGGATTCAGCGGGAGTGGACGTGACCTTGTGGTGCTCATGAATGTCGCGAATGGCCCAGCAATCGCTGACCACGTAGCCTTCGAATTTCCACTCCTCCCGCAGAATGTCCACGAGCAAGGCCTGGCTCGACGAACACGGCTCCCCGTTGGTGCGGTTGTAGGCCGACATGATGCTGTAAGCCTTTGCCTCGACGATGCAGTCACGGAACGCGGGCAGATAGGTCTCACGTAGGTCTTTCGGCGAGGCCAGCGCATTGAAAGAGTGCCGCAGCCCCTCGGGCCCGCTGTGCACCGCAAAGTGCTTCGGGGTGGCGACCAGCTTGAGATACTTGGGGTCGTCACCTTGAAGCGCTTCGCAAAATGCCACACCGAGCCGCCCGGTCAGGTGCGGGCACTCACCGTATGTCTCATGGCCTCGGCCCCAGCGTGGGTCCCGAAAGATGTTGATGTTCGGCGTCCAGAACGTCAGGCCTTTGTAGTAACCGCGGTCACCGTGCCGGGCGAACTCGTGATGCTTCGCGCGAGCCTCGTCGGCGATTACCGACGCGACCTGCGACAGCCGCGACACATTCCACATCGCCGCTAGGCCGATGGCTTGAGGGAACACCGTCGCGATGCCTGCCCGAGCCACGCCGTGTAGGCACTCGTTCCACCAGTTGTATTCGGGAATGCCGAACCGCGGGATGGCGGGCGCCTCATGCAGCATTTGCAGGGCCTTTTCCGCAACGGTCAATCGGGACACCAGGTCCCGGGCGCGCTCCTCGAAAGAGAGCTCGAGGTCGTGGAAGGGAATGGTTTGGATTGCAACTTCAGACATCGAAACTGAAATACCCTTGAGCGTTGTCAAAGCAAACTGCTTTGACGAGAGGTGTAAGCAGCGACGGATCATCGGGGAGCAGGCCCCTCCGCACGTCATGCCCGAGCATGTTGCACAAGAGCCTGCGGAAATATTCGTGACGCGAGTAAGAAAGGAAACTGCGTGAGTCAGTCAGCATGCCAACAAAGCGCGCGAGCAGCCCCATGTTGGACAGTGCGTTAATCTGCCGCTCCATCCCGTCCAACTGGTCCAAGAACCACCACGCGCTGCCGTATTGCAGCTTACCGGGCGAGCTGCCGTCCTGAAAATTGCCCGCCATCGTAGCGATGAGCTCGTTATCACGAGGGTTCAGGTTATACAGGATCGTCTTCGGCAACCGATTATCGCGATCGAGGGCGTCCAGCAAGCGCGAAAGCGGGCCCGCTACGGGAGCGTCGCCAATGGAGTCGAAGCCCGTGTTCGGGCCCAGCGCCTTCGTCATCCGGCTATTGACGTTACGTAAAGCGCCAATGTGCAACTGCATGACCCAACCCCGACCGTGATCCATGACGGCCAAATCATGCAGTAAGCGCCAGCGCAACGCCTCGACCTCTTCGGGTGACAGCGCTTGCCGCCGGCGTGCCTTGTCGAAAATCGTGCCGGCGCGCTCGGTGGTGCAGGCGACGTCGGGCACGATGTCGAGCCCGCGATCTGAAAGCCGGCAACCCACCTGGTGAAAAAACGAGTGCCGTTGCTCGAGCGCATCGAGCAACTGGGCGTAGGTTCGAACCTCGACCCCGGCCGCAGCTTCGAGCCGCCCGAGCCAGCCGGCGTAAGCTTCCAGATCCGTGACAGCCATGGCGGCGTCAGGCCGCCACGTGGGCAACAGCCGCGTCGCCTGAGGCGTCGCGGCATGCTTGATGTGGGGCTCCAGGCTATCGGTCGGGTCGTCCGTCGTGCAGACGACTTTGACCTTGTACTGTTTGAGCAAGCCCTGAGCCGTGAAGGCGGGCTCGCCTAGCCGTTCGTTACAGGTATCGAAAATCCCGCGCGCGGTGTCCGGATTCAGCAGACGGTCGCGAATGCCAAACGGGAACGCGAGCTCGAGGTGCGTCCAGTGGTAGAGTGGGTTACGCAACGTGGCAGGCACGGTGCGGGCCCAAGCCGCAAACTTATCCCAGTCGCTGGCGTTGCCGGTGCAGTACTCCTCGGCGATGCCATGCGCGCGCATGGCGCGCCACTTGTAGTGGTCGCCGTCGAGCCAAATACCGGTGAGCGACCGGAAGCGATGATTATTGGCGACCTGATCCGGAGGCAGGTGGCAATGATAGTCGATGATCGGCAGCTCTTTGGCGGCCTCGTGATAGAGCCGGCGCGCGGTCTCGGTCTCGAGCAAAAAATCGTCGCCGATGAAAGGCCTCATTGGTTGACTCCGCTCGCCAAGAACCCACCATCCACCGTCAAGATCTCGCCGTTGACGAAGCTCGCCGCCTCGGACGCGAGGAAAATGCCCGCTCCCACCAGCTCCTCGATGTTGCCGAAGCGCCGCATGGGTGTACGCAGCTTCAGCTCTCGGCCTCGTTCGGTGCCGTCCAAGAGCGCCGCGTTGAGCTCGGTGCGAAAGACGCCAGGCGCAATCGCGTTGACGCAAACGCCCTTTGGCCCCCACTCGACCGCTAGCGACTTGGTCAGTGCGCCAACCGCCGCTTTGCTGGCGCCGTAGGCCGCTACTTCCTGGAACGCAACGTACGTGGTCAACGACCCGATGTTGACCACGCGCCCATAGCCGCGCTCGAGCATGTGCCGCCCAAAAACCTGACAGGACCGCAGCGTACCCGTCAAGTTACAATCCAGGATCGCATTCCAGTCCTGCTCGGCAAACTCGAGCGTCGGCCCGCGTTTGGTGAAGCCCGCGGAATTGACCAGGATGTCGACCTTGTCAAAACGTTCGATGCTCAGCGCGAGCAGACGCTCCAGGCTCTGCCGATCGGTCACGTCCGAAACGGTGCGCACCGTGCGCGCACCGCGTGCTTCAATCTCGGCAGACACCCTGTCTACCTGGTCTCGCCGACGCGACGATGCCACCACCGTCGCGCCAGCCTCCGCGAACCCGAGAGCCAGCGCCCGACCAATGCCCGTCGTGCCGCCGATGACCACCGCGACGCGGCCATCCAAACTCAATTTGTCGTATGCCATAGTCGTATTCCCGGGTTCAGAAGACCCCCGGGGCTCGCCTTATAGCGGACGGGTCGGGCGCGGGTCCTCTCAGATTTTCACATCAATCCGGGAACTGCCGTCACCGAGCGTGCCTTTTACTGTGTGTGACTGGTCACCGACCTTGACAACGATGTCATATTTGCCCTTGAAGCCGCGCGTCTTGAACTGACCTGCAGCGTCCGTCGTGCCGTCGGCCACGGTGCGCCACTTGCCGAGCACCAGGTCGCGATAGGCCTGGCCCCCCGGCTTGAGGGACCAGTCTTCGCGATACATGACCGCATTTTTCTTCCAGTGGCTCGGATCCCAGTGCCCCCACATGACGATGGTGGTCACTGCAGGGTGGCTGAACAGGGTGGTGTAGAAATCGCGCGTGTAGCTCCCAGCCAGGTCATCGTCATCGATCACGACGTCGAACTCCGTGACCGCAATGTCCTTCTTGAACTTGCCGTAGCGATCCAGAATCGCCATCAGGTCATCGGGAGAGGTCAGGGATGAGCCAAAGTGGCCCTGCATGCCGATGCCGTCGAAAGGCGCGCCCTTGTCAACCAAGAGCTGAATCATTTTTTCGTAGTGATCGCGGTGCGCGGTGGTGCCGCCGCCGCCGGCGAGAATGGCGAAGTCATTGATGTACAGCTTCGGCTTGGGGTCGATGGAGCGGGCCAGCTTGAACCAGTCCACCATCACCTCGTGACCGAGGATGTCGAGGATGTCGTGGTTCGTGAAGGGCTCGTTGACCACGTCCCAATGCTCGACCCTACCCTTCAGCGCGGTGACCATTTCGCGAACGTGATTGAGCACTTCCTGGCGCAGCGCCTCCTTGTCATCCTTCAGGCGCTTGAGGGAGGCCGGCACCTCGTTCCAACCCGGCCACACGAGCACGTGACCTCGAACGTCCAGCCCGGCTTCGCGCGCCCAATCCACGCCACGTAAGCCGCGTTCCAGCGGAAAGCCCCAGTCCTTCAGCGCCTCCCACTTGAGATCGTTCTCGAGCGTGACCGTGTTGAAATGCTCGAGCAGGATGTCCTGGTACTTCTTGCGACTCGGGCTGAGCAGATATTCTGCCGGAGCTGCGGTGCCAAACTGAAAAGCGTGGCGCGCGAGCTTCGCCGACACCTGAGCGCCAGCCACCGGCTTCCCGTCGCTGCCCACGACTTTTACCGTCAGATCCGCCTTGCGCAGGCGATCGATGCGCTCATCCGCGGGTTTGCGCCACGCAGCATCGAGCGCCATGCCCGGGTAGCTCGACTTGGTCTTCGGCAAGTCCGCGAGCACGAGCTCTTTCTTGAAATTTTCGATCTTGATGTCCGCGAAGTCGATCGTCGCCGGAGGGTAGCCGAGGCGGAACACGATCTGTGCCTCGCCTTCTTTGAAGTTGCGCTTGGCCACGAACGGGACGAGTACCTGCTTCCACTCCGCACCCGCGCGGATGGCATAGGTCAGGGATTTATCCCAAGGTTCATGGTTGAGCTCGAAATTGATTTCGGTCTCCGCCTCGCCGCTTTCCACCGCGACCTTTTCGGTGCGGAAGTAGAAGCTCGCCAACATCACGTCGCCACTCTGCACCGCGGACTTGCTCACCGCTTGCAGCTGCACGTCCCAGTTGTTCGCAGACTTTTCTTTGATCTCCGCGCGCAACGCTTTCTTGAAGGGCTGACCTGTGACGTCGACCACGCTGGTCGAAACCTTGGCCGTTTGCCCCTGCACCGTGAACGCGTCGATGCTCTTGCCTTCGATCAGGTCGACGCCTGCGACTTTGCCCCAGTTGCCCGTCGGAGCTTGACCCGCAGGCAAGCTCTCCGCTGCGCCCGCCGTGCCGTCGCCATTGGCGGTGGCCGTGACGGACTCGGCGTCCTTCGCCCCCGGCTCACGCTTGATACATGCGCCCAGCGCCACTGAACAACCGAGCGCCACGGCACCACATCTAACTGCCCACCATTTTGAATGCATCACTCTACCGACTCCCTGTCGATTGGCTTGCGTTGCGCCCCGGAACCACCGGCCGGCAACCGCGACGCACATCGACAATGCCATGCCAGGCTACTTCTCCGACTGCGGCCCCTTCGGACGAAACGCCCCGAGGAGACTAACGCAAGGACCTGGCAAAAATACACCGAGAACGCGAATCTGCCCCCCAATGAGGCCAGATTCGACCTCTACCACAGCCACCTGGAAACGTTACCCGAAATGGTCTATGGCTGCGCGAAAAGCCGGGCCACGACGCCATTTCTAGCCGCATTGTCTGGCGGCGTTGTCGTAGAGCGGTACTGTCCTCGTACGACATCGTTCGAGCGGCATCGCCGAGGCCCCCCTACCTGGAAACAGAGCCATGACTGAGAGCTATTTTGGAAGCATCGCGCCCATCAAATTCGAGGGCCCCCAGACTGAGAATCCCCTGTCGTACCGCTACTACGACAAGAACCGGCTCGTGCTCGGCAAGAGCATGCAAGACCACCTCCGGCCGGCTGTTTGCTACTGGCATTCGTTCGCCTGGGAAGGCAGCGATGTGTTCGGACAGCCCAGCTTCGAGCGCCCCTGGCACCGCCCGGGAGATCCGATGCAGCGCGCGCAAGAGAAGGTCAAAGCTGCCTTCGAGTTTTTCGAGAAGCTCGGTACGCCTTTTTTTACCTTTCACGATCGCGACGTAGCGCCTGAAGGCGCCACCCTGAAGGAAAGCCACAAGAACCTCGATCGCATCCTCGAGGGCGTGGCGGGCGAAATGCAGCGCACCGGGGTCAAGCTGCTCTGGGGCACGGCGAACTGCTTTAGCAATCGACGCTATTTGGCAGGGGCCGCGACCAACCCGGATCCGGAGGTCTTCGCGTACGCGGCGGCGCAGGTCACCAAGGTGCTCGAGGCCACTCACCGCCTGGGCGGTGCGAACTACGTGCTGTGGGGCGGACGAGAAGGCTACGAGACCTTGCTCAACACCAACATGAAGCAAGAGCTCGATCAGCTGGGGCGGTTTCTGGCCATGGTGGCCGAGCACAAACACAAGATCGGTTTCAAAGGCACGCTGCTCCTCGAGCCCAAGCCCAAGGAGCCCACCAAACACCAGTACGATTTCGACACGGCGACGGTGTACGCCTTCCTCCAGAAGTACAAGCTCGAGAAGGAATACAAGGTCAACATCGAGGCCAACCACGCCATCCTCGCCGGCCACACCTTCCAGCACGAAATTGCCTACGCCATCAACAACGACATCCTGGGCAGCATCGACATGAATCGGGGCGATTCATTGCTCGGCTGGGACACCGATCAGTTCCCGAACGACGCTGCCGAGCTCGCGCTGGTGCTGTACACCCTACTCCGAGGGGGCGGGCTCACCACCGGCGGCATGAACTTCGACGCCAAGTTGCGTCGCCCTAGCATCGACCCGGAGGACATGTTTCATGCCCATATCGGCGGCCTCGACACGATGGCTCGAGGCCTGCTGGCGGCCGAGAAGATGGTCTCGGACGGCAAGTTCGAGGCGGCGCTGCGGCAACGTTACGCTGGCTGGGAGCGGGAGCTCGGCCAGAGCATTCTGAAGGGCAAAGTGAGCTTGGCAGAGTTATCCAAGCTCGTGCTGGATCAGGATCTAGAGCCGCGGCCGAAGAGCGGCCGGCAAGAGCTGCTCGAGAACCTCGCCAATCGCTACCTCTGATCTCGAGATCATGGTGCGTCGCTCGGGGTGTCCGCCCGAGCGGCGCGGCGCACCGCGCTATGATCGGGGTGTCGCGACCGTGGCACCCGAGCACAGGCCTGGCTGTGTCAGAATCGACACCTATCGGCGATCATCGAGATCGCAGGGCAGCGTGGAGAAGCGCCCAGCGTTTGCATCCTATGCCCAAAACCGGTGATACACGCCTCCATGAATTCAGTTCGACTGTAATTGAGACCTGGCTTGGCGTGGCCGGTCCTTTTGTCGAGGGCACGCGTGATCGTCGGCATGGCGCGTGCACATTACCTTTCCGTGACTGTGCTTCGACACGACCTGAGGCAATCTCTTCGGACTCAGCTTTCTTGGACTCCTCCAAAAAAACTGGGGTCAAGAGTTTGTCTTGCGCCGCGTAAGGCCAGTAGTAATACACCGATTCATACCGACCCTAGAGGTCACGAGGGGCCCGCCGTTGGTGAGCAGCCGTTATATATGGCAGCTGTTAGCCCGTGGCTTGTCAAGGCAATCAAAAGCCGGGGCCCAAACTGCCAAGGCAGCGTTGAAAGGACATATTTATAATGCGTAGTTTCGTTACTCTCGGGGTTCTCTCTTTGCTTGGTGCTGCAGCCCTAGTTGCCTGCGGCGATGACGATCCGGGTACCGGCACAGCTGGCACCGGTGGCTCAGGTGGCTCAGGTGGCGCACGTGCTGGCGCAGGTGGCATGGCGGGCTCAGGCACGGCCGGCACGCCCACCGGTGGCATGGGCGGCGGGGGCGGCGCCGGAGGAGCGCCCGCTGCCAGCACCTGTGTTGGTGCAGCAGAAGGCGGCTGTGCGGAAATTTTCATACCGACGGCGAGCACCGGCAGCGTGGATTTCGAGATCGACCTCGGTGCCACGACGCCGGTTGACATGAGCAACAGCACCATGACGGTTCGCTTGAAGGCTCTAGCCGGCTCGACCGGGAACATACAGCTGTACGTGAAGAACGGCATGCCCCAGGGTTTTGCTGGCTACTACACCGCTTTCACGGCGCTGACGACCGACTTTCAGAACGTCGTGCTGAGCCTTACGCCGTGTCCGGTGCCGGGTGGTGGTGGCGCAGATGCTGGCGCGGTAGATGCGGGAGATGGCGGCGCCGCAGCCCCCTGCGGTGCTGCAACCTTCGACAAGCGCGCCGTGCGGTTCGTGGGTCTGCAGGTGCTCGCCCCCACAGCGGCCACTTCGGTCCAGATCGATTCCATCAAGTTCACCCCCAACCCTCCGGCAGACTTCACGTTTGCTACTGCCGTACAGGGACTTACGCCGAACATGTTCTCCACCCCAACGCCTCCCGCGGGCACCACGGTGACGTTCGCCGCTGCTCCGTAATCGCGGCGAAAGCTGGCCCGTCCTCGATCTGAATATCGCAGATCTAGGCGTGGCCGAGCTGTCCACTGAGTAGCGCCAATCGGCGTTGTTGGTGGCTCTGGAGGCGACGAGTTTAGGCTCGTCGCCTCTGGTCGTTTGGTGCGTCCCGCCGTTGGCTTCGCCCCGCCCGGTTACCCGTTCTCGGCAAAGAGAATGCGGCGGGAACGTGGCGGCGAGTCCAGCTCGTGAAGAAAGTGACGACTGCTCTCAACCTGAGGCAGAATGCGGAAGAACAGGGCGCGCCCCAGTACGCTGTGGGGCAGCAACCTGAACGTTGATGACGATGGCTCACAACGCGCACAAGCAGAGCGGCACGTTGTCGTTCCTCACTGCGCGCAGCTTCCGGGTTTTTTCGTGGGGCATGCCCGAATTGCTTTAGATTGTTTGGCCGAGCTCATTGACGCCGCACCAGCGTCGTGGCCGAGACCCATGTGTTAGGGTTAACGGGAGCAGCCGGCAGCGGGTTACGGCAACACCGAAACGTGTGTGGCGACGCAAACGCCAAGGTCAGCGGACACGGGGTTCGGTGCTCTGCTGATTGTGAGCCCACCTCGTAGGAAATCGCAGCGTGAGCCCGGATGCTCGGGAAGGCATCCGGGCTTGAGTATCCAGATTTTAACGAGTGAATACCCATCTCTGACCTGAGATGGTACTGCAGGTTTCCGCCCTGATAGGCGTGCCGATGCCCGAATTGTTTGCACCGGTAGCGAGACACCGTCCCATTTGATTTTGTACGCGAAAGTAATGGATGACGGGGCTGCCGGTTATCGGCGCCAGTGGAAAGCCGTCCGCACCCACCGCCGCGCGCAGGTCCACGAACCGCCACTCTTGAGCCAGTTTATCTGGGGAGGGGGCAGGAGCGGTCTTCGGGATACAATCCCCCGCCACGACGTTGGTGTCGGCGGCCGGCGTGTGCTGTGCCAACCTGAGGCATTTGCCGGTAACGCGATTGATAATGTTGAAGTAGCCCGAAGTAACGGAGTTCAAAGCGGTGAGTCGCCACCCGGGAAGGGTGCCGGTGATGAAGCCATCCTTGCCATCGCAGTAGTCCAGTTTGACGGCATTCGTGGAGAACTGCGCCGCGCAATTGAGGGTCTTGTAAGTAGTAGGAGTAGTAGTCCCAACGACAAAGCTGTGGGGCCTTCCATTCATCAGGTAGCCGGTGGAATTCTCGTTGAACTTGTTCTCGACCGGGTCCTGGATCCAGTCCAAAACGTTGGCAAGTCGGGTGAACGAGGTGCCCCCGGCAGTGACGCCCACGACTGCCCATCCTTGC
>JANOIG010000262.1:0-18576 GCA_031407405.1 Deltaproteobacteria bacterium | reverse complement strand
GATCTATTGGGTGTGGCGGTGACTCAAGCAGAGATCATCGCGGTCGTGCTGTTCGTAGCGGGTGCGGCCCTCGTCTGGAACCGGCTGCGCATGGTCCCGGCAGCTCCCGCCGTAGCGCCCAAGCCCGCGCCGGAATAGGGGCCACTCAACGGGTGGCGCGGTGCCGTACCCCTCGAGCCTGGAACGCCAGTTCCAGGCTCAAATGAAATTGAGGTCGCCGAATCAGAGCCATGGCAAAGCGGGGAATCTCGACGCCCTCGCCCCGTCGGGGCGGCGAGATTCCCATTGCCTAAATGGATTCGCGACTACCAGGCCCCGGCCACGAGCGCCTGGGCGGAGGTGTCGGTGATGAGCGGCAGCAGCGCCAAGACCGGGGCTTCGCCGCCGGGGGCCGGGTCGTCATGCGGGGTGATGCGGAACTCCTTGTAATACAGGAGCGTGGGCAACAAGTAGCCCGACAGGTAGCCCATGAAATGCCCGACTAGGACGTCGGAGGTCCAGTGGTTGTCAGCGGCGATGCGCATTGCCCCAGTGACCGCTGTGCCGGCTATGGCGACCAAGCACGACCCGCTGTCGAGCAGATTGTTGCGGTACAGGCTGAGCTGCGTGTGATGGGCACACACGAGCCCGGCTCCGGTCGCGGTCATGGCCGCATGGCCACTATAAAAAGCGCTATAGGCCTCACCGGTACCGCAGCTTTCCCGGGTCGGGTCGGCGTTACAGTTGGCCACCCAGGGCCGAGCACGGGAGGTGAGGCGCTTCGTTGCCGCGTTCAGGGTGAAGGTGAGCGCATACGCCTGGGTATTGATCACGAACATTTGCCACGCGACCCGGGGCGCCTGCTTTTGCCACCACGCGACCACGAAGGTGTCGAACAGCATGGGCTGCGCGTACGAGACGGTCAACAGAACGTCACTCAGCACTCGGGCGGTGCGGCGCGAGCTCGCGGTGTCGAGCCGCAACGCATCACGTACGGCGCTGTCGAACAATATTGGCCGAGTCCAATCGGAGTCTTCATCGGGATCGATCAGAAACTGGATGGCCAGCCCCGTGGCGCCGAGCACTGGCGCTACGACATACTCGCGCGGTCCGACCGGATTCCAATGTGCGTGCCAGTGCAAACCGCGGTACCCTTCCGGGAACTGCGGCGTCAGCTCGCAGAAAGGGCAAACCTGGTCGGGCGCGAAATCATAACCCTGGACTGGAAGTGGCCTGTTGGCTCCCCGGGGTTCTTCACGGCGGGGCGATGCAGCGGCTCGTGGCGTTTGCGCCTCAGTCGGTGCGCCTTCAGGGCTCGAGGGCTCGACCACGGGCAGTGTGAGTGGGGGCGCATTGACCGGTGCTTCGGCCGCCGATTTGTCAGGCGTCGAGAGAGACTGGGCGCGCGCGAAACGAAGCTGACCGAACCCAAGCACCTGCAGCACGACACCGGTCGCGCACAGCAGAGCCCAACGGCGGATCTCGCCGCGAAACGACACGCCACGGAGAGGCACCGACTCCAGAAAGCAAGCTCCGTTCCATCTCATGTCGAGGTGGCCAGCTCCAAATACGTGCAGAGGGCGTTGACCAAGCGCATCTGGCGGGGCGTGCGGCATTGGGCGGTGGACAGCTCGGGGCTGGCCACCAGGATCACCAGCGCCTGCGCCCGTGAGGTCGCGACATTGAGCCGGTTCAGGCTGTACAGGAAGTCGATACCCCTCGGCGCGTCGGCGGCGCTCGAGCTGGTCATCGAATAGATCACGATGGGCGCTTCTTGCCCTTGAAATTTGTCGACGGTGCCCACGGGTACCGCGGGCTGCAACCGGCGCCGTAAGGCGGCGACCTGGGCGTTGTATGGGGCTACGACCAGCACGTCTCGAGGCTCGAGCGGGCGGCTCTGCCCCCGAGCATCACGAAACGACGCCCCCATGCCGAGTAGCTCGGTGACCAGCAGATGTATGGCATCGACCTCCTCTTCGGAGCGATTGGTGTTGCCCTGGTGCTGGACGGGCACGAACCGAAGGCCACTGCCCGACAGCGGCCCAGCCGCCACGATGCTTTGCTCGGCGAGGCCGCCCAGAGGCTTCAAGCGCCCGTCGTAGAAGACCCGGGACGTGAACTCGCACACGCTCGGGTGCAAGCGGCGTGTCTCCGGCAAGAACACCCCGAGGTGCTCGGGCATCGTCGCCTGCAAGGGCCCCATCAGGTGCTCGAGCGCGGAGACTCCGGCGCCGTCTGGATGGGTGCCGCGCTGCGGTTGCTCGAGCTGCGCGGGGTCGCCGAAGAGCAGCAAGTTGGGCGCAGCGGGTGAGGCGGCGAGCACATTGGCGAGTGACATTTGAGCCGCCTCATCCACGACCAGCACGTCGACTGTGCCGCGCAGGTCGGCGCGGGACCAGGCAAAGCTCGTTCCACCGATCAGCTGCAGGCTGCCTTCGCCGAGCTTTTTCTCGAGTGCCGGGTAGTCCTTATCGGTCGAGAAAAACGCCAGGTCAGGCTCTGCCTCGTCGGCGTCGCCGATGTGGTGAGCCGCGAGCGCCACGCCCTCGCGCTGGGCCAAAAGCACGCATTTGCGGAGCAAGCTCTTGATCACGTGATGGCTATTGGCCGTCACCGCGACGCGCTTGCCACTCCTGATCAGCGCGACGATGGCCTCTGCCGCGCGGTGCGTCTTGCCGGAGCCCGGTGGCCCCTGCACCGCCAGGACTCCCCGATCGAGCGCCAGCGCGAGCCGCACCACACCCGCGACCGTGTCTTCGGTGGGCTCGAGCAGGGCCTCCCCGGGAGCCTGGCCACAAGCGGGCGGCGTGCGCAGCAAGAGCGCGCGTGCGCTCGGGAAATCCGTGACCGAAGCACCAAAGCCATGGTGCGCGACCGATTGGGCGAGGGCGAGCAGACTCTGCTCCTGAGCCTCGGAGCTCAGCGGGCGGCCCGGGATCAACGAGCGGGGATGCGGCTCTTTGGAGGTGCGAACGCGTTTCAGATCGATGTGCGAGCTGCCCACCTCCACCACGTTGACCCCCTTACCCGTATCCGGGTCCTCGGCGCCCGGCGTGCGTCGAATGCCGTGTTCTTGCTCGGGGAAGGTGTAGCGGTGCACGTGCGACCGCGCCACTTGTCCAATCACACCTTGATGGCTGAGCCCAGCGAGCGCCAGACGGTCCTCCAGGCGCTCCGCGACAGGCAGCTCCTTGGCGTGGAAGTACTCCCAGTACGCGCTCTTCAGCTCGCGCCAGTGCCAACTCACGAGGTGTGACAAGAGACGACGCGCCTGCTGCTCGGGCGAGTCTTCTGGCTCGTTCAAGGGCAGCCCCTGCCGTAGCTGTTCCACTATCGCCGCCACCTCGGCGCTGCGTTGCTCCTTGGCAGCGACCGCGCTGCCCTCCGCGACGCTGGGCCGCGAGAGCTGACGGCCAGCTTGCCGTTCGAGCTCGCCGCGGCGCTCTTCGAGCCAGTTGCGCAGGCGCCACGTGGAGAGACAATCGTCCTGATTATAGCTCTGAATGGTGGCCTGCCACTCGGGTAACGTCTCGCCGCCCTGCCCGCTCTCCAGCCACCAGCCGAGGAGCTGCATGGCCTGGGCTGCGCTACGCCGATCGGTCTGCCGAGTAAAGTCGTACAGGGCCTCGAGCTGCTTGAGCGCGTAACCCTCTACGGAGGCTCGTAGGCTTTGACGCAGCACCGAGTGCAGGTCCACGAGCACATGCTCGCGCAGCAGTTGGTCGACTTTGTCTTCCATGCTGCCGTGCCGGCAGGACAGCTTCTTCAACGCATCCGCTTCGCGGTGGCCGAAGTGAAACACGTGCAGCTGGGGGAACTCGTTGCGGCCGTGCTCGATGCGCCGGATGACGCGCTCGAACGCCCCCTTTTCTTCCGCTCGGCTTGTTGCCCAGTAGGCGTGGTGGCGCGGCTCGCCGGGGGCCGTTCGTTGCGACCAACCGATGCTCGGCTCGCCCAGCTCGAGCAGCCCAAACAGGTACTCGAGCCCGTCGCCCAGGGCGAAGGCGTCGCCCTCCAGGTCCAAGAATAGGTCCCCGGGCGTGGGCAGCGGCAGGCGCTCGAGCCCTGTGCCGAGCTCCGCGTCGAGCAACAGCTCGTAGCGGGGCCGGCCTTCTCCCCGCGCCGAGACCTGCAGGCGGGCTTGCTCCCGGATGCGCGCGAGGGGTGCCGTGTCGATGCCCTGAATGACGCGCTCGGGACCCAGCTCGGCGAGCGCCAGCGTGGTCGACACCTGCGCGCTCGCCAGCCGATCGCGCTGCCGCCGCGTGATACCCGCCACGAGCGACGGATGGTCGTCGCTGCGCCGCCGAGCTTCGCAACCCTTCCAATAACGGCATACCTCGCAGTACTCGACCGGCTCTGGATACGGCTCGTTACCCGGCTCTGCCGCCACAAAAGCCTCGAAACGAGCTCGGGCGCTCCGATAATAGGCGAGGTAGTCGTGGCTGCGGAAGCCGAGGGGCGGAGCGGCAGGCGCATCGAACGCGTCGTCATCTGTGCTACTTCCCCCGATGGCGATCCAGAAGTGCTCGGGCAGCGCCTGCTGCAGCCGCGCCAACTGGTCGGTGTAGGCGCAGAGCTGGATCAGAGCGCGCGCCTGAGCGTGCCGCGCTAGCTTGGCATCCACCACCTCATAGCCGTAGTCGCCGAAGCGGCTCGACCGCTTGGCCTTGATCAGAAAATCAGGGCGCCCGGACCAATCTCCATCGAGTAGCGTGGCTTGATAGATGACGTCCACGCCGCGCTGCATCAGTGCCAGCGTTTCGTCCGCGGCGCGGGAGCGGGCTTCCCCGTCACGGGTGGGCTGCGCAGACAAGCGGACCACTTCCAGACCGCGTTCTTGATAATGCGCCAGGATGCGAGCTTCGTGCGCCAGGCCGCGGCGCTCGAGCATCAGCCGTTCAATCTCGTTTTGCCCCGGCCGTTCGCGTTCACCGCGCGCGACGCTCAGCTCTTGCCAGGTATGGTGCTGGCACTCGAAGAACCCGCTCAGGGCGCTGGCCGAGAGCGGCAGGCGGCGCTTCGGCTCAGTCAACGCATTCGCCCCGTTTCATGCGAGGTGATAGTGGCGGAGGCACCCTGCGCCGCGCAAGGGTTCGATGCGCAGATGCTCGAGAGAATCTACGCCCGCAGATAAGGGCGGCTCCACGACGTCTCGGTACCCCGCTTGGCTTCGTCAAGCTGTCACGACCCGTCCGAAACGGGGAGCTTGCCTGCTAGGGCCCGCCGCTGCATGACGCGACCACGGCGGCCGAATTGCAAGGCCTTGATCATGCGCTGCCGGATCGTCAGCGACTGGAATCTGAAGTCATCCTGCTTTCGCGCCGCTGCCGTGCTCACGCTCGGGGCCCGGACGTTGCTCTTCTCGGCGGCCATTTATGAATGGTCATGGCTCAGCTATCGCGCGTCAAGGAGCGTTGCGGCGAATGATTGCCCACGGCTCGCGGTGGATTCTGCCAGAATTGGTTCATCACGACCCCGGCCTCGGCCCAGGCACCGGACTCTACCGGCAAGGGCTGGACCCAGGCACAATCAAGGTTGGATGTCCCCAGTGACGAAACTTTGGCTCAGATTCTGGATCGCGGTGACATGCACGATTGGCGTGCGCTGTACCGACTGGCCCGCGAAGATGCGGAGCTGCGTGGGCGAATTCGTCGCCTTGTTCTAACCGTCCCGGTACCGTTGCCACACTTCTGGCTGGCGGCGCTGCGTAGTGCGGGCGAGGACGTCGACGTCGGTGCTAGAACGCCGAGTTACGATTCGAGCATCTAGATCGGCTTGTCAGTGCTGCCGACGCGAGAACGCCGACCGACGGGCCTCGGCCTGGTCGGGCTGGGGCGGGTAGCAGGTGAATGTCATCGGGCCAGCGTCGAGCTCTAGCTCGTCGAGCTCGAACGTTCGCCCGTGCGCGTCCAAAACACGGCTACGCTCTGGCGCTGAGCCATCGGGTACGGTCACGAGCAGCCCGTGGTTGCCTTGTCGCACGGCGAGGTCGCAGTCGCCGCGCTCTGCGGCTCGAAAGAGCTGGTGCAAAAAGGAGGCGTCGTAGTCCCCGTCGCGCAAGGTGAGCTGCTGGCCGACCATGGGTTTCATGTTGGTGTCGAAGGCCAATAGCAACGACTCGAGCTCTTCCCGTTCCCGCAGCCCGCTTGGAAAGCACTGGCCCTGCGACGAACCGCCTTCGAGCATTGAACCGAGCTGGAAGCACGCGGGGCGAATCTGCGCGCCAAAGCGCTGGGGAAACGCCGGATCGCCGAGCAGCGCCGCGAGCTCGGCCAGCGCCTCTCGACAGCTGCTGCTCGCCGGGTCGATGAAACAAACGTCCGGCACCGCGCTCGAAGCCAGGCACAGCTCGAGCTCGAGCGTCGGGTCCAGGTCTTCGAGCGCGGTGAGCGGAGCCGCGCGGAAGCCCTGAACACACGCCGGCATTTGATTCGACGCGGGCAAGACCGCTTCGATGCCGCGAGCGTTGCCCGGGTCGTTGGGGCTGAGGGATCCCACAGGCCGCGCCAGGAATACCGCCGCGCCATGGAAGCGGTGCAGCGTATCAATCGAGCCATCGTGGAGGAACCCGAAGCCTTTCAGCTGCGGCCCAGCAAACTGCCGCGTATCCAGCGCGTCAAAGCCGCCCAGGCGCGGTCCGAGCACCGACTCTGCAGTCAAGAAGGGCACCTGCGGCACGCCGAACATGCCGACCTTTTGATACATGTTGCGCAGGTGAGGCACCTTGAACACTTGGCTTTCATTTTCGAATGAATACTCGCCGTTCGTGCCGAAGAAGCCAGGCCTGAACACCCCGAATTCGGCATTGCCCTTCGGGTCGAGCGTGTGGCAACCGTGGCAGGTCTTGAAAGAGTCGCTGACCCTGAGCTCGCACCGCGGGGGCTCGGTGGGGTTGCAGCCCTGAAGCAGGTCGTGGAAGTCCGCGGTGCCTCGGGCAGCCTCGTCCCTGAGCGCCCTCAGGTTCAGGTTCGACAGGGAGAACGCCGACCCGAAGCCTGCCTGTAGGCCTTGCGGAGTCCGCAGCGGGCTCGTGGCGGGGACCACGTTGGCTGGAATGGAGCCGGCGAGCAATGACAGGAGCGCGGGGCCACTTGCCGTAGCGTTGGCGGCGGACAGCTGGATGATGCCGAGCAGGGCGCCGCTCGTCCCGGCGAGCGCCCCTGCTGCCTCGGCCGAGAAGAGGCCCTTTTCATCCAGCGCGAGGTTCGCTCCGAGCAAGCCATCTCGAGCGGCGGAAAAGCTCTGCACCAGAGCGGTGAGCTGGGCCTCTGCGGCGGAGGGTAGGCCCGCCGGGTTGGCGGCCAACGCATCGAAGGCGGCGCGCAGCTGGGGGTTGGCAAAAAGGGCCTGAACCAAGCGGGCGAAGCCCTGAATTTGCGGCAGACGGCGCAGGATCCCGACCAAGGGATTGCTCGCGCAGGTGCAACTCACGGTCTCCTGCTCTAGGTCGACGACCGCGCCATCGAGGGCAACGCACTGGCGCTGCTCGAATTGTTCGTCCGTCATGCTGCTGCAGCCGAAGTACAAAGCACGTGCGCGGGTCTGGGGCGCATCGAGCGAATCATCCAGGGCCCTGACCGGATTCGGCGGCAGAGTGAGCTGCAAGCTGAAATCGGTGAACTGCTGAAACAGTGCTGGGTCGAGCGGTTGATCGTTCCCGTTCAGCCCGACGATCGCCACGTCGAACTCACCAAACGAATTGTCCTCGTCGAGTGAGCCGAAGTTGGGTTGACGCCCGGGCTCATTCTGGAAGCGCCGCGTGCGATCCCCACGCCAGTGCTGCGCGCCGTGATTGGCCATGCCGCGCAAGGTTTGGGTGGACATGGGCCCCTTGTTGCTGCGGAAGTCCGGGGTCAATGGCACATTTTGAGGGTTCTGCCCGAGCGGATCCTGCGCGAGCCCGGTGAGCCGCACGAACTCGGTGGCGACGGCAAATGGGCCTGGGTTCTTCACGGTGGCGGCGTCTGGATCACCCAGGTCCCAGGCCAAGCCGTCGAAGTCGCCGAAGACGTGGCAACTGGCACAGGCCGAATCCCCGTGGGCTGATGTCCGCCGAGCGTCATAGAAGACGGCGCGACCGTCGCGGATGGACGGGGGCTCCGGGTTATGCAGTGTCACGCGTTCGATGACCCGCTGGAGCTCGGCATCCACCACGACCAGCTCGTTGGTAAAGTGTGTCTTGACGTACACGCGACCGCGCCTTTCATCGAAGGCGAGCCCGACTGGCCCCGTTGGGTCATCGATGCTGGTGCCGAGAGTGATCTCCTTCAAGGTGCGCCGACGCCGCGCAGAGTCGTTGTCGAAGTCTGACGTCAAGGCTCCCGCCTTGATCATCCCGACCTTGTCCGAGCCCAGGGCGGAGAAGTAAAAGTCGCGTCCGTCCGGGGAAAAGACCCCGGCCGTCGGGAACGCGAAGCTCTTCTCGTTCTCACGGCCTTGGCGTTCGCAGCATTGCGCATAGTCGACGTGCGTATTGAGATGGACCGGCAGCACGTGGCCCCGCTTGGGATCGATCACCGTGATGCGGCTCTCGTGCAGATGGCCGATCACGCTGCTGCTCGCGCCGTGCCCCCGGCCCTCGAAGCGGGTCAAGTTTTGGGCCTCGGTGTTCGTGACGAAAAGCCTTCCTGTCGCCGGTTGCACGGCCATGCCAAATAGCACGGTACCTACCCCAGAGAAGCTGCGTTTGACCCGAAGCTCATCGATGCTGATCGCGAACACGTCTTGGTCGGGCAGCGTAAACCTGACGTCGTCGTTCCACGCCATGGCCGGCGCAGTATCGTCGCCGCGGGCCGCTGGCGTCCGCACGCCATCTGGCTCTGCGTCGAGCCAACAGCCGCGGCTGCCATCCGGGAAACGCGTGAAATCCTCGCCGCAGTCCCGGGCGCGCTCGAAGAACTTGACGATCACCCCGCTGGTCGGCTGCAAAGTGCCGTCGCCGCTCGTGCATTGACACGTCGGGTGCACTTGACCTGCCGTTTGCACGAAAGCGTTGAGAGCCCGCTGCCGGCGATCGGTCGCCACGCACACCTGCTGTACGAAGCGGTCCGCGACCTGCGGGCGCGGATCAGGCAAACAGCGCCCGCTGCCGGCCACCGCCGGCATGCCGCCTTCGAAGCGGGCGCGGCCGCGGGCGTTGCGCGAAAGAGTGAGCTCCCCGTCTCGCTCGATGAAACCGCCATTCGCATCGCGATCGAGCAGGCGGCTCAGGCTGGCCACTCCCCGAGCGGAGGCGCGTTCCGCCGGTACGAGCGTCGTGCGGTTGCCGGTGCGAAAGCCGGCTGCGTACACGACCCCGTCGCCCAACGCCAGCGCGCGAGGCACGTCCGAGAACAAGTTGACTACCGCCAGCGGGCGTGCGGTGTCGCTCGGGTCGAAGACGAAGACGTCGGCCAGCCCGGGCTGAGCCTTGTCTTCGGCGGGTAGAACGAGATCAGCGCCCGAGCGCGCGCTCTCGATGGGATGGTGCTGGCCGCGATGAGCGGCCGTCACGAACACCCGTGCTCGTCCGGAGCGGTTCTTCGCCACCAAGAGGTCACGCGGCTCGTCGCCTATATGGATTGTGTCGATGACCTCGCCCTGGCACGTCCGCATATCGAGGCTGACCACGCTGACGCTGTCGGAGACATGGTTGACCACCCACAAAGTGGCCTCCCGCCTTGACTCTCGAACCACAGCCACGGCGACCGGTCGCATGCCGACCTTGACCGCGCCACACCGTTGCATTCGGTCGCGCAGGGGCTTCATTAACTCGAGCTGATCGTCGAAGGTGTTCGCGACGACCACCCACCCGCTTTCTTCGAGCACTGCTATCGGGCGAACGGGGTCGGCCTCGAAGAGCGTGTAATCTCGAGCGGGCTCGGCCGTGTCGTTGGCGTCGCCAGGGTCGTCGAAGTCGGGATCTAGCCTCAGGGCCTGGGCATGCTTGCCCACGCCGGGAGCGATTTCCTGCTCACTTTGGCTGCAGGCGGAGAGGTTGCATATGACCAGGCTGATTGCGGCGACTAGATGGAGCGCCGTACGAGCGAGCTGAGTCTTGACCATGTCGTGTTATCTTCTTGCCCCCTCCAAACTCGTACCCAATGGCTTCCCGAGGAATCGAAGTGTGATGGGCTTCGAGCACACCTCACCTGTCCAGAGTCATTTCATATGACGTGCCTGGCTGACAAACGTCGCTGCAAAGGCTTTGCAAAAGCGCCCTGTCGCGTGCGGGCGCGATTTGGAGTGGGGATTCGCGGGATGCCTACTAAGCGGGTCGATAACCCTGCAATCAGCCGGGCTGTCGACCCATTCGTGTAGCGCAGCGATCCGTTCGTGAGATAGAGGTTTAGCTCTCGAGCTGCGATTTGAGTTGCTTCGCCGCCAGCGCGTAGCCGCCGTCGGAGCCGTCGATGAAGTGCACGTGATCGCCGCGGTAGGAGCGCACGAGGCAGGTGACCAGGGCCGCGGGTGAGCGGTGCAGCCCATAAGCGAGGCGACCCGCCCGGTGCTCGGCGGCGAGGCGGCTTTCGAAGCGATAGAGCTCGGCGCGGTTGAGGTCGACTACCATGCGCAAGGTCTCGTCGAACTTGCGAAAGTCGCTGTTGTCACTCAATTCGCGCTTGTACTTGGAGCCGTCGAAGCTGCCCGCGCTGAGGCCGATGCTGGACAACATGCGCCCGAGCAGCGTCTGTTTGCGCGCGTTGTGGTGGGCGGCTGCGTACGCGGGGCCTGAAGCGCCCTGGGCACGGATCCGCGCTTCGACGGAGTAGTCCCCCCAAAAACCCTTCAAGCGCAAAGCACCGGCCTGGACGGGGTGGCTGGCTTCCCCGTCGACGATGCGCTCGAAGGCGCGCAGTATGTCGCGATAGGTTTGGCTGCGAGAAGCCTGGCTCGGCGAAAGCGCGCTGACGATCAGACTGACCACGCTGCCCCGCCGGCTTGCGAGCGGTTGCCAGCGGCACTCGAAGCCCTCGAAGCTGGCTGTGCTTTCGCCCTCCGCGCTGACCTCGTAAGCAGGGCCCAGCGTGGGATCTTTGAACCAGCGCTCGGCCGTGGAAAACGCGCTGCCTGAAAACATGGCCAAGCGCGTGTGCGGGCTGACTCGAAAACGTGCCACGCGCCCCACGTGGCCCGCATCGATCAGCTCCGCCATGGGCACGATGCTCGCGCGGAGCCCGAGCTCGAAGCTGGTTTTCGCCAGCGCGCGAACCGCGCGCAGCGCCCGCTCGGCCGCGTGGCGGCGTGAGGCCGGAATGAGCAGCGTGGCGCCATCCCCACCGAACACGTAGGGCACCTCGAGGTCGGCCATGGCATTGCACAGCGCGATGATCGTGGCCACGCCGAGCGCATTGACGTCGCGGTAACGACCGGCCTGGATGGCGAGCGTCGAACCGCGCACATCCGTCAGCACGAGCAGCGCCGAACGCGGGACCTCGGCATACGAGGCAGGCTCGCTGACGTCGCGAAACTCGGCGATCTCCGGGAGCTGGGCGTAATAGTCGGCCTCGACGCTAGCGGTGTCGAGCCCCACCTCAGCGGCGCCGGCGACGGCCACGGCGGGCAGCGTGGGCACAGCCGCGAGCTCGGCCGCGAGGGGGGACACCGGGATCGACATCGCGCGCCAGTCTAGCCGATGCCGACGGCCATTGCTCGGATCACCTGCTCTAGCCTATAGCGGCCCAGGCATGCACCCCGCGCTGTTGCGAACGGATCATCGGCCCTGGCCGTTGCCGGCGCGCGCCTGGGTGGGGCGCCAATCCTGGCACGACTTACTGTTTGCTCACTGGCCCATCTCCGCACGCCAGGTCCGCCATCTGGTCCCACCAGCGCTCACGATCGATGAGCACGAAGGAAAGTCGTGGGTTGGCCTGGTGCCGTTCCGCATGTCGGGTGTATCGTTCCGGCATGTGCCGGATTTGCCGGGCATTTCGGCGTTTCCGGAGCTGAATGTGCGCTTGTACGTGACCCTCGGCGGTAAACCCGGCGTGTGGTTCCTCAGCTTGGACGCCGACCAAGGGTTGGCGGTCTGGGCGGCTCGCACCTTCATGCACCTGCCCTACCATCGAGCCCGCATGTCGCTCCGGGAGAGCGCGGCGGGCATCGAGTACGACTCGCGTCGGTGTAGCGGGGTTGCGCGTTTTCGAGGGCGTTATCGCGCGCTGAGCGGGGTCTTTGGCGCGCAGCCGGGCAGCCTCGAGCACTGGCTGACCGAGCGCTATTGTTTGTACGCGAGCTCGACGAGCGGGGCGCTTCGCCGCACCGAAATCCACCACTTTGCCTGGCCCCTACAACGGGCGGAGCTCGAGGTGTTCGACAGCACGATGTTCGAGCCGCACGGCATCGACGTATCGAGCGCCCCACCCATCTGCCATTTCGCGCGCCGGCTCGACGTCGTGGTGTGGGCGCCCGAGAGGTGCTGAGAGGCACTTTCGAGCCAAATAGTGGGCTGCCGGCCCGGCACCTCGGCATATCGACAGCGTGGTGTTCGCATGAGCGGGGCAGGATGCGACGCTGAGCAGCTCTGTTCGCGCACACGCTGTGTGGCGAGTATAATCAACACAGAGCAATTTACCTCAGGCGTCTGGGCGACCATTCAGCCGGCACTGGCCCTCTAAACACAGGGGCTCGAAACAAATGGCATGAGAACTTAACCGTCGAACGGGAGGGCCATGAGCGCAGTCATCGTCGAAGTCAAACCGCAGACGGATCGTTACCAAGACCTGCTCACCGTGGCTGGCCGTCTGCATCAAGCTCAATACATTGCCGCCCAACCCACCCATGTCGACGAGTCCATCTTGCTTGGCGCTTTCCACGCCCAACACTGTGTGGGCTTCATCCGCTGCTTCATTCAAGTGATCGGTAGTGAAGAGGGCCGCCCGGCTCTGCAGGATACGCTGGGGACGCCGCTTCGGGAGGGTTATGTAGAGGCGTTCGGTGTCCTGCCGCCGTACCGTCGCCAAGGCTTGGGGGAGGGGCTACAGGAACATGCCATAGAGCTCTGCACGGACAGAAGCTGCTATCAGATTCGTTCGCGCAGCCCGATCGATGACACCGAAAGTTACGCGTCGAGGCTCGAGCGGGGCCACGCCATCCAGCCCAGCCAGCAAAGCAACGCGTACTATTTCATCAAGACTCTGCCGCAACGCCGGCGCTGAGCCGCTCGAGCGGCGTACGGAATGCTAGCTCGCTATCGTATCGTCCGAGGTGCCCGCCCTGCCGACGACCCCTTGCCCGAGGGAGAGCGTCAAGATACTCGCAAACACACGCGCCATGTTCTGCGACCCGACGCGCACGCGGTGGAGCGCTTTCTGTCGGAGCCGAGCGACCGCGGTTTCGAACGGTTTCGGGCCGACTACCTCGCGCTCCTGGCCCAGCGCTTTGCCGCCAACCGAGCGCCCTTCGACGCGCTCGCCCAGCTGGCGAGAAACAAGAACGTTTACCTTGGCTGTAACTGTCCCACGGCGAAGCAGCCGCTCGTATGCCGTTGTCACACCTGCCTCGCCCTGGGGTTTCTCGGCGCTCGCTACCCCGACCTGGAAGTGCGTCAGCCCTAGAAAAAAAATCGCAGGGGGGGCTTGCACGCGTCCGGAGCGTGCGCATTTTTTCGGTGTTCCCAGCGACCGTCCACAGGGCCCAATCAGGCTTCTCGGTCCGGGGAATGGTCCACCCATCAGGAGGTTTTGCGATGTTGTCGCGTTATGACGTATTGAACCCTCTCGTGCCCGTCTGGGGCTTTCCGACGAGCTCAGGGGGCAGCTTGCACACGATGCTGAATCGGCTGTTCCAGGATGTTGAAACGGTTTTTGAGCGCCCTGCGGTTCGCCGTACGGCAGGGCCTCGGGCTCAGCTCCGGGACACTGGTGATGCCATCACGATGTTGGCCGATTTGCCCGGCTTTCGCCTGGAGGACATCGAGCTCAACATCGAGAATACTACCGTTACTTTGAAGGCTGCGGCTCCGCAGCCCGCCGCTCCGGAGGGGTTCAAGGTGCTCGTGCGAGAGCGCGTGAGGGCCGGTGTGGATTGGTCCTTCGAGCTGCCGTACCCCGTGGACGTGGCGGGGGCCTCCGCAGTCCTCGAGCAAGGCCGGCTGAAAGTGACCCTGCCCAAGGCGCCCGAGGCCAAACCTCGAAACATTCCCGTGAAGGCGGGCTGATTCGCTTGCAGGCTCGAGCGTTCCTTGCCCGACGCAGTAGAAAGGAGTCCAAACGATGAGTGAGCTACAGATTGAGAAACCCACCGCGAATGGCGCTGCCAAGGCTGCGCCGCGCTGGCGTGTCACCCCCGACGCTGACGTGTACGAAAACGAGGTCGAGTACCTGGTTCAACTCGATGTTCCGGGGGCCAGCGCCGAATCCATCAATGTCCAGGTCCTCGGTACCGAGCTGCGCATCCGTGCCGAACAGGCGCCGGCCGATGCTGATACCCCTGTGACGCTGGCGGCCTTCGAGCGCCAGGTCATTTTGCCGGGTGAAATCGACGCCGACAGCGCCGCGGCTCAGCTGAAGAACGGTGTGCTCGAGATCCGAGTCTCGAAGAGCGCATCCTCTCGCCGAGTGAAGATCCCGGTCAGTGTCAATTAGGGTCAGGTCAACTAGTATTGATTGAGGTCAGCTTCAGCGCCGTTTGTATTGAATCTACGTAATACAGAAAGCATTGGTCCGAAAACCTAGTCCTTCATCAGTTACTCCTGTCGTCACTCGATGACCGTACGTGAGTCCCTCACGTCAAAGGCAATGACAAATAGAGCAAGAGCCCTCCGGAAGCTGCTTCCGGAGGGCTCGCTCGCTTGTTAGACCGTGCCGAGTTTCGACCCGCCGAGCACCGCCAACGCCAACGCCGTTCAGAGCGCTTTAGAAGCTTCTGCCGACGTGCTCGATACGGCAACTTTGCGTGCCCGCAGCGATCCCGCCGGGCCCTGCAATGACTGAGTGCAACTCCTGGTCTCCAGTTTCTGACCGTTGGTTCGCGTTTCTGCTGACGGCCCGGAACGCCGATCGATTGTGGGGGATCGCTCGTGTGCAGTACCCGAGAATGAGAAGCAGACATGCTAGGCTGAGGCCGTGACGCTAGAGCAACGCCCGCTTGCTCGCCCTGAGCTCGGGCCATTGGTCGCTCTCGTTTTCATGCTGGGCCCGCTGGCAGCGTGCAGCGCGAGCGGCTCCTCGGAGGGTGGCGGCGCTGTCGTGGCGGATCGCAGTGGCGCGGGCAATGGCCCGGTCACGGATCCAGGGGTCGCCGGCTCTGTCGGCAGCAGCGGTGGCGGAATCACGATCTGCATGCTGGAAGATTGCTCGGGCTCCGCCACTGAAGGCCCCAGTACCTGCGGCGATGGAGCTCTGACTCCGAACGAAGCCTGCGATGACGGCAACCAGGCGGACGCCGACGGCTGCTCGTCAGATTGCCTCGCCGTCGACCCCGGGTACTCGTGCAACCCACCCGGCGCGCCGTGCCATGTGGTGGCGCTGTGCGGTGATGGCATCGTGTCTTCGAACGAGCTCTGCGATGACGGCGGGACCCTGGAGGGCGACGGCTGTTCGGCGCGCTGCAAGCTCGAGCCCGGTCATGCCTGCAGCGGAGCGCCGAGCTCGTGCGCGCTCACGCCGTGTGGGGATGGGATGCGGCAGGGCGCGGAGAGCTGCGATGACGGAAATGCGGTGCCGCTCGATGGCTGTTCGGCAACGTGTCAGGCGGAGCCAGACTGCCGCTTGGGGTCGTGCACCTCCGAGTGTGGCGACGGGCTCGTCATCAACGAGGGTTGCGATGATGGGAACAGCCTCGACGGAGACGGCTGCTCAGCCACATGCACGCAAGAGCCCGGGTTCGCGTGCATTCAGCAGCCGGCGTGCCCGCCCGACAGCGGGGGCTGCGTGCTGCAAGTGCCCACGGTATACCGGGATTTTACCTCTGCCCACGTCGACTTCCGTTGCGGGGGTGGAACCCCGCGGCCCACCATCTCTCCCACGCTGGACATGTCCGGAAAGCCGATATTGGTGAGCGGAAACCCGGGCTGCATCGCTTCCCCGCTGAGCTTCGCCGAGTGGTACACCGAAAGCGCTAGCAGCCGCACCATCGCGAGCAGCATCACCCTGTTTGACGATGGCAACGGCCGCTTCGTCAACCGCTTTGGGCCGAACGGTGAGCGCTGGGTCGACCTCAACGGACTCGCGCTCGACGGCAACCCCGTATTTTTGCCGCTGGATGCCATACCCGATGCCCTGGCCGGCGGCAGCAGCGTCGCCACGATCGCGCCCGACTACACCGGTGACAACAACTGGCACGCCGAAGGCGATTTCGTGCCCGGGGCGGGCGTGCACAACTTCTTGTTCACCACCGAGGTCGAGTACTGGTTTCGCTTCGATACCGGGTTCAGCGCCCAGCTCGATTTCCTGGGAGACGACGATGTCTGGGTGTTCATCAATGGCGTGCTGGCCCTCGACCTCGGTGGGCTCCACGTGCCGGAGCAGGGCAGCATCCCCATCAACGACGCCACCGCCGCAGGTTTTGGCCTGGCTGCGGGCAACGTGTATGCGATCAAGATCTTCCACGCCGAGCGTAACCCCACCGGGTCTTCTTTCAAGCTGACCCTATCCGGTTTCGAAAACAGGCCCAGCGAGTGCACCCCGATCTGTGGAGATGGCATCGTCAGCCTAGGGGAAGAATGCGACGACGGCCTGAACGACGGCGGCTACGGCGAGTGCGAGCCGGGCTGCAAGGTGGGCCCCCGCTGCGGCGACCGCATCGTCCAGGAGGCCGAGAACTGCGACGATGGCAACCGCATCGACGGCGATGGCTGCGGCTCGGCGTGCCGCATCGTCGTGATCCGCTGAACGCTCAGCTCGCGGGCTTCTCCCAGATCGAGACATGTTGGCTGCTCTCGCTGGTGAATGGCTCCCGCAGCCATCCCCCCCAGCGTTCGCGCAACTGCAGCCCCGCCAGCTGGGCCATCAGGTCGAGCTCCGCCGGCCACACATACCGGAAGGGGATCGATCTGTACTCGCCGCGGCCGTCCAAGACCTCCACATAGTTCGAGCTCATCGCCTGCGTGCTGACGTCGTAAACGTCGAAGGCCCAGCGCGTCGGGCTCACGTGGAAGGGCACGACGTTCTGGCCGGGTGGGAGCTTTCGCAGATCTGGAGTCGCGACCTCGAGCACGAAACAACCCCCGGGCGTGAGGTGAGCCGCGACGTTGCGAAAGCAGGCCACCTGCGCGGCCTGCGTGGTCAAGTTCATGATCGTGTTGAAGACCAGGTAGGCGACAGAGAACGTCCCGTCCACCCTCGTCGTCGCGAAGTCGCCAATGGTCACGCCAACCGCGTCGCCGCCCGGTTTGGCGCGCAGTTGGGCCACCATCGCTCGAGACAAATCGATGCCGTGGACCGGGACTCCGCGGCGTGCCAGCGGCAGCGCGATGCGCCCCGTCCCGATACCCAATTCGAGCGCGCGGCCGCCAGCGGCGAGCCCTGCCAAAACGCCGACGGCCGCGTCAACGACGCTCGGCTCGAACATCTCCGCTGACGATTCGTCGTACCTCGCCGCGACCCGTTCTCCGAAGCAGCCGTCTTCATCCTGCATCGCCGGAGTGTAGCGTGGAAGACCGCTGGCGCCGGCGGTTTTTCAACGGCTGCTGCCCACCGGCGGAGCTCCCTATGTCATGTCAGACGAGCGTCAGGCTGAGATGGATGTCCTCGGGCTCCAGCGCAAGCAGCTCGGGATCGGGCGATTGAAGCACGGCGGCTCCCAAGCGCAAGTAGGCATCGACGGTGCCGCGGGTGGGGGTTGCTGAAATGTATAGGCGCGTGGCTCCGAGTGACCGGGCTTTACGGACCACCAACTCCGTCAACTGACGACCGATGCCCTGCCCGCGGTACCCCGCGCTCACGTACAGCATGTCCAGCTTCAGGATGTTGCGGTCGCCGCCCACGCCAGCCACATCGAGCGACCCAATTCCGACGAGCCGTCGCTCCTTCCACGCCCCATGAGCGCTCCCCCCTGCGGCAATGACGCCCCGCAACCTCGACACGTAAGCGGCAAGCTCAGAGCTTTGCCATGCAGCAACCGTCTGCCTCGTCTCCTCGAGCTGGAGCATGCCATTTACTCTCCGATAGGTGCTGTCGACTTGCTCCGACCTATCGATATCTCTCAGCAGCTCGGCTTCATGCTGCTGAAGCTCCCGGTAGGTCACTAAAGTCATGGTTTTGCGGTTCCGGTGCAGGGTGGTGCGTCACCGTGATCAATCCAGAGTGGTACGAGAGTTGACGTCGAGCAAGACCTCGCGAGAGGTGAGGGCTGGAAGAAGCCGCCCCCAGTGGCTGGCAGCGAACAGGGCTGGGGCGTATGCTGAAACGGTGACGAACACCCTGCTGTGCGTGGATTCGACGGTGGCACCGTCAGCGCTGATGGAGGTGATGAGGGGAGCCTATGCTGTCGGTGCATCGGCAACGTGTGAGCTGCTTCAGCGCCACCTGGATGCGACATATCTGGTGTCCGACATGGGGAAACAGCACATTGCTCGGCTGTTTAACGCCCGCTGGTGGAGCCGAGAGGAGGTGGAAGGGGAAGTGGCGGTGTTGAGGCACCTGAAAGCACTGGGGATCAGAGTAGCGGCTCCGG
>JANOIG010000242.1:0-20376 GCA_031407405.1 Deltaproteobacteria bacterium | reverse complement strand
GCAACGTTGAGCCCTGCAACGCTCGACGGGACACCTCTCGGACACTGCCTGCTCACGGTGGCTCGGCAAACATCGTTCGGTGCCCAGGCCAAGCCGATCCGTTTCACGATTCCAATTCACGCCCGTGCCGTCAATAAATAGCATCTTTCGCAGCTACTCGGTCGAGCTCCGCTCGAGCTGGCGCGCCCGCGCGGTCCGTTGCTTGGTGCTGTCCGGGTGGCTCGGCGCGGGGCTCCACGGTTGCGCTCGTTTCGGCTATGAGCTGCTGACCCTCGACGGCGAGGAGGTTCCGCTCACCTGCGGCAATCGAACGCTCGACCCCGGCGAAGTGGACGTCGATTGCGGGGGCGATCTCTGTCCGGGTTGCGCGGTGGGAGTGGCTTGCGACCTTGGTGGCGACTGCATGAGCGCCGTTTGCCTGGCAAACATCTGCCAGCCGCCCACGTGCGGCGACGCAGCCCAGAACGGAGACGAAACGGGAGTGGATTGTGGAGGGGCGTCATGCGGCGCGTGCGCGACGTGCAGCGACGGAGCGCAGAACCAGGACGAAACTGGGACGGACTGCGGCGGCAGCGTTTGCGTGCCGTGCGACGAGGGCATCGGCTGCGCTGAGGTTGGCGATTGCGGGAGCGCGGTGTGTACCGGAAGTATCTGCCAGGCGCCCAGCTGCAGCGACGCCGTTCAGAACCAGGACGAAACGGGAGTAGATTGCGGAGGGACATCGTGCGGGGCGTGCGCGACGTGCAGTGACGGGGCGCAGAACCAGGACGAAACGGGGGTCGACTGCGGGGGTAATGATTGCCTGGCGTGTGATGATGGCTGCGGCGTCGGCAGCGACTGCGCGAGCGCGGTGTGCCTCGGAAACATTTGCCAGGCGCCCACCTGCGGCGATGGCGTGCGGAACCAAGACGAAACGGGAACAGATTGCGGAGGCGCAGCCTGCGGGGCGTGTCCCCCAAATACGCCACCGCTTCCCCAGTTAGCCATTACTCCCGGTGTCGGCTCGCACGATGGAACGCCCCCCACCGTCTTCCTGGGTGATGCGGCCGGCACCTCGGACCTCGAGGATGCTCCAAACGCGCTCACCTACTCGTGGGATTGGGAGAACGATGGGGTGATAGACGCCACAGGCCTGACTTCCACGCACAGCTATGGCGCAGCGGGGACTTTTGAAGTGCGGCTCGTCGTCCAAGATAGCTCGGGCCTGAGCGCTAGCACGACATCCTTCGTCATCGTGAGCCCAGAGAGTGACGTGCTACAGGTCACGACTGCCGTCGACGAAAATGACGGCGGGGCGACTCCTGCGAGCCCGGGGGGCGCCGGGCTCTCGTTACGGGAGGCCATGACCTTTGCGAACAGCAGCGCTGGAAAGCAGAGCATCTTGGTGCCCTCTGGCTTTGTGATCGCTCTCGGCAGCCAATTGCCGGCCTTGACCGACGGGTCAGGTGTGGATTTGGTCGGGGACGGAGCCGTTTTGGACGGGAGCGGAGCGGGTTCTGTGCATTGCCTGCAAATCGCCACCTCCCAAACCAGAGTCTTTGGTTTCGAAATTCGCAATTGCGCTCAAAGTCCGCTTCGGGTTGGGTTTGTTACGGATATTCACATCTCTCGGCTCTTCATTCATGACAACGGCCAGGCTGTATCCATGGATGGCACGGGTAGCAACGTTTTTGGTCCCAATAACGTAGTGAGTCGAAGCGCGAGCCACGGGATGACGGTGTTCCGCGCGACCACCATCGAGCGGAACGAATTTCACGATAACACGCTCCGGGGGCTCGACATCACCGGGTCGGCTGACGGCTGCGTGGTGATAGGTAACGTGATCACTGGGAGTGACCCTGGTATTTTCATTAGTGCCGGCAGCGATGACAACGTCATCGTGCACAATACTCTGCACGCCAACACCTCGCAAGGCGCCGACATGAGCAACGGAGTATCCGGTACCGTGCTTCAGAACAACATCTTCAGCAGCAACGCACTCTTCGGCGTCGACGCAGGTAATGCGCAGTTCTCAGTGAACGATCACAATGATTACTTTGCCAACACCTCAGGCACTTGCAGCTCTTGTAGCTTGGGTACCGGCAGTCTCACGAGCGATCCCGAGTACGTCGACGCGCCCGCAAATGACTTTCGTTTGCGGTCATTCAGCCTGGCCGCGGACGCTGGCGTAGACACGGGCCGTGACGTCAACGGAAGTGGACCTGGGGATGGCCTTTTCAACGGGGCAAGCCCCGATATCGGGGCGCGCGAGACACCGTAAACTCCCTTCAGCCGAGGGTATCGTCTGACGAAAACGCGCCGGCCTCTCAGGGTCCCCCACAGCGGCTCGCCCGAAGAAGAAGCTCAGGTCGACCTCAGGGTGGCGCAAGCCGAAGGCGCGACGACCTCGCTAGTGCTGTCCATCCGGCGGCCTAGGTCACACCGCTCGGAGCAACACCCACGTAGCGTGCCCGTGGGCGAATGAGCTCTCCTGCCTCATACTGCTCGATGGCATGGGCAATCCAGCCCGCGCTGCGGCCGAGCGCAAACAGAACGAAAGGTGCGTGCCGCGGCAGGCCCATGGAACGACAGAGCGCGACCAAACCGAAGTCCAGGTTTGGCCGCAAGCCGACCCAGCGCTCGGCGGCGACCACGAAGCCACGTGCGTGGGTTCTCTCGGAGTTGTTCGGGCACAGCTCCATGAGCCGCGTCGCCCGCGGGTCCCCGTCAGGATACAACGGATGCCCAAACCCGGGGATGCCTGCGCCGCGACGCAGGCGCTCGGCGATGACCCGCTCGGGATCAGCGCCTGCTTCCAATAATTCCGCCACGCTCTCGGCCGTGCCGCCGTGGCGGTGTCCGGAGAGCGCCGCAAGCGCGCCAGTCACGGCCATGTAGGGCGTGGCTCCCGCCGAGGCGATGGCACGCGCGGTGAACGCCGAAACATTGAGCTCGTGGTCGGCACACACGATGAGCGCCGCGTCGAGCGAACGAACCGAAGCGCGCCCTCGCGCTCCCCAGGCCGCGGCGAGCGTCTCGGCGACGCTCGTTCCTCGATGCTCAAATCCGCCGGCGAGAGCCGTGAGCTCCGCCAGAATACGCGCGCCGCTGCGCCGTACGCTCGTGGCGGACAGATCATACGATCCGAGATCCTGGGCTTGCACGAGCGCGAGGTGGCACTGGCCCGCGGCGGCGAAGTGAAGCCCTCCAAGCGCACGGCGGACGGCGCTGCTTGGCCTAGACAGCTCCCGTACGGGTGCGAGAGGCCCTGCCCATAATAGCTCCGCCACGGCTTCGAAGCGCGCCTCACGGCTCAGCTGGACGACCTCTTGCCCGCGGTAAAACAGCTGGCCTCCATCTATCAACGTCAGCGCCGAGCTCAAGACTGGCAGTCCCTCGATGGCCAGCGCTTGGCGTGCCACGCTGCTCGGATCGCGGCGCGCCAACTTCTGCTTCACGAGGCGCTCGACATCATCGCTCGAATAGTGGCGGGCGCGCTGCCCGGGCACGGTCCGACTCCGAATCAAACCCCGGCTCACGTACGCGTACAGGGTGGCGCGGCTGACATTGAGCCGAGCCGAGGCGGCGCGGGCATCCAGATGGGTCGACATATTGATTACTGAATCAAGATTGACGATAATCGAGTCGGAGTCCAGGCTTTGCACATGGCATCCACTCCTGGCCTCCCGGTTACCACCCCATCCCGAGCTCTGGCGTCGGCAGGCGCGATGGCGCTATCAGAAGTCCGCGAAGGTTTGCAGGGGGTCATCGCCACCGAAAGCCGATTGAGCAAAGTTGACGGCGACGCGGGCCGGTTGACCCTGGCCGGGTATGACGTGGGAGAGCTAGCGCCCGTCGTTCCATTTGAGTCGGTGGTGTATCTGTTGCTGCACGATCGTTTGCCGAAGCCGGCAGAGCTCGAGCTGTTTCGGCGTGAAATCGCCGGGCAGCGCAGGCTCGCGGGGGTCACGCTCACGCTGCTGAGTGCTGCGGCACGCGGCGGCACGGCTCCCATCGACGCGTTGAGGTTAGGCGTGGCCAGCCTGGTCGATGCAGAACTGACGCCCGCGCGTCTGCTCGGCGTCATGCCCAGCATGGTCGCGGCCTATGCGCGCTTGCTGCGCGGAGAGACGCCGCTCGAGCCCCCGGCCCATTTGCCGCAAAGTGAAGCCTTTCTGTGCTCGCTGCGCGGCCGCGCGCCATTACCGAGGGAGGCGAGGGCGCTCGACACCTATTGGAATACGGTCGCCGATCACGGCCTGAATGCCTCCACTTTCACGGCTCGTGTCATCGCCAGCACGGGCAGCGATCTGGGCTCCGCCATCGAAGGCGCGCTCGGTGCGCTCAAAGGTCCGCTCCACGGTGGCGCTCCAGGGCCCGCCCTCGATGCATTTCTGAAGCTCCGGGCCGCGCCGGGTGAGCTCGGCTCGCAGACGCGGGCCTGGGCCGAAGCGGAGCTCCAACACGGGCGGCGGCTGATGGGCTTCGGGCACCGCGTGTATCGGGTTCGAGACCCGCGCGCCGACGTGCTGCGGGGCGCTGCCGCGTCGCTCTTGGAGGGCACGGACACACTCGCCGCGGCGGCCATACACGAAGCCGCCGTGCTGGACGTGCTAGAACGGCTGAAGCCGGGACGGGCTATCGCAACCAACGTCGAGTTTTACACGGCCTTGTTGCTTCACGGGCTAGGGCTCGAGCCCGCCTGGTTCACGCCGGTGTTTGCGCTGGGGCGTGTCGCCGGGTGGATCGCTCACGTGGCCGAACAGCGCGCGCGCAGTCGCCTGATTCGCCCGGATTCCCGCTACGTGGGCGCGGAGGGCAGGAGCCTTCACGCGGCTCGCGAGTAGCCGCAGTCGCCTGAAGCTCGTCAAAGCCGGCGGGCGCACTCGCCGCGATACATGGATTCGGGGATGCGGGATGTCTTCTGAATACTGGCGGGGTGACTGACGGCCACCTCCAAACCCCAGCCTCGCAGCGTGTCGAAGGTGCCGGCGCTGGTCATGTCCATCTCCCCGCAGTCGTTGTTGCCGGGCCCCCAGGACCAAGCGAGCCATCCGACCTCGTGCCGCTGCGCCTCCCTGAGGATGGTGTCGTAGTCGATGGAGCGCTGGCAACCGACGCCAGCGTGAGCGAACTCTCCAATCACCAGCGGCAGATTCATCGCGACGGATTCCTCGAGCTCCGCCTTGATCCGCCGGGTGCTGCCGGGATCTGCCGAGCTGCCACCCATGGGCCACCACATGTGCAGCGAGAAGAGCAAATTGCGGGCGGGGTCGGCGGCCATTAGATGGGGCGCGGAGGCCTGCAGCAGGTCCGAATCCTGACCCCAACGTGGAGCGTCAATCATCAAGGGCATGGCCAATCCCGCCTTGCGCAGCCGCTGGATGGCCTCCGCATAGACGGCGACGAACTCGCCGAGCTGCACGCCATTGCCGCCGGCCTCATTGGCAATGTTCAGGATGAGCGACGCTTCGTGGCGTTTGAGCACGGCCAAGATCTCGGGCCGCACCCAGAAGTCCACCAAGCTGGGCACCGCGCCCAAATTGCCGGTTGCGTCATGCAACTCGATGATTGGAATGAGCCTCGTGGCGATGGCCCGCTCGAGCACCTGGTCCAGCTGAGCCTCGCCCGGATGATCTTTGACTGTCCATACTACCCGCACCGTGTTGGCGCCGGTTTTCGCGATCTCCGAGAATGTTTCTCCTTCGCGGGCCGTCCAGATCACCATTTCATTGATGCCCCGCAGCACGACGCGCTCCCCGCAGCGGTCGTGGAGATGCCGACCCTTTACGTACAGATGCTGGTCCGAAGCTGCCTGAGCCTTCGTCACCTCGTCGAGCTCGCCGCGCGTGGTCTCCACGGAAGCATGTGTCACGCCGGGTGGTTTGCGGATGCAACTCGTACAGGACCAGAGCAGCGTAAGAGCGAGCGCCCAATCATAGCGAGTGCCGAACATGGTCATGGCCGTTGCTACCACGGCAAACCTCAGATAGGGGAGCCCCTCGCTGCCCTAGGACGAGGCACACGGGGAGCTGCTCCTGTCAGCGAAGCCGGGGCGCGTAGTATCTTCCAGGGCCATAGGGCCAGCCTGGGTAGTAATGACCGCGCCGCCACCCGGGGTAGTGGCGCCAGTAGAAGGGAGAGTAATAGCCGTAGTAGATGCCGAGCGAAGGCGCCCAATAGTCGTCCCGCCGGTACGTGGCCCGCAGAAAAGGTGTCTTCTGCGCATAGCTCCCGCCGTTCGTCACCACCCACGCGACGCGATAGCGCCGCACCTCGGAGGGCCACACGTCTTCCGGTAACAGGAATGAAACCTGAATTTCGCGCTCTTGTCCGGGAGGCACCACCGGATCACCCTCGATACCAAGAGCAGGTATTCGAGCGATCGCGCCGTCATTCAACACCACATCTTCGAGGCTCAGCCGCTGCGGGTCGAGGCGGATCGGGGTCTTGGCTGCGTTGTCCAAGACAAATGCGATGTGCACCACCGTTTCGTCGTTCCCGTCGACCTCTTCTCGGTAGGCGCCTTGGGACCAGACCTTAGCCTCGCCCAAATACCCGTGCTCCCCTTCCAGCCTGTACTCCGCCGCGTATTGGTCACCGTCCGGACTGAGACCTGTCACATGCTCGACCGGCACGAAGGCCTGCGCGGAGGCGCACCCCGCGCCAGTCGTGAGCACCATGAGCAAGAGCAACCATGACGTCCACGCCCCCGTGCCCATTCCAACTCTCACCATAAGGACTTAGCGCCGATGCTGCGCCATGCAACGCCCGGGCGAGATCCGGAACGTGCATCGCCGCCTCGAGGCGTTCGTGCGCGGTCGAGCGCTTTGGTAACGCCGTGGTGGCTCGTAACTCCCTGCAGCGGCGGCCAGCGTTCGCCATGTGTGAGTAATGCCTAGGGAAACGGCGGATGCTCGGTCAGGCATAGGCGTTGCACTCCCCCCGACCTCTGACGTGCGATTTATCGAAACGTTCGGCCCCGATTCATTTGGAATCGGTGATGGAGGAAATATGCAACGCATCGAGCTCATGCAACGCTTTCGTGGAACCCTACTCTGTAGCGCCCTGGCGGTCGCTTTTGCGATGGCGGGCGGATATGCCCACGCCGGCGACGACACGGGTAAGAAGCCTTACGCCGCCCAGCAGCCCAGCGAGGCGCCCGCCAATCCCCAAGCTTCCGTGGTCAGCGCTGACCGCGAACGCATGATGGAAATGCAGCGCGCGCTCGCCGCGCGCAACTTGTACCAAGGAAGCATCGATGGCGTCGACGGTCCAAAGACGCAAGCCGCGCTGCGTAACTTTCAGACCCAACGGGGTATGCCCGCAACGGGTGTGCTGACCGCGCCGACCGCGGAGGCCCTCGGCCTGGAACCGCAGCGGCAGGCCGTGGCCGGTACAGATGCGCCCCCCACTGGCCACGTGCACAAGCAGACGCAGCCGGAGCTGGAAAACGCCGCCGCCAATGTGCAGCTGAGCTCACTCAACATAGAGCAGACCAAGGAAATGCAGCAACGCCTACAGCTGCTGGGCTTCTATACGGGCCAGCTGGATGGGGTGGCGGGTGCGGGGACCCGTGCGGCATTGCAGCGGTTCTTTCAGAACCAGGCGGAGCTGGCCTCTCGCGGGGTCATCAGCAATGCGGCCATTGGCCTGTTTGGGACCGAAGCGAGTGACGTGCAGCCGGTGACCGGCAGCGACGCGACGACCCAATGACCGGCGCGTTGATGGCAAGTCGAAGCCGTCTCGATTCGAACGGCCGCTAACGGGCCGGCGACTTGTTATCGCCTAGGGTAGTGGCTGACGGCTCCGCGACGCGCGCCGAGCTCCACGCTGACCGAGCACTCGAGGGAGTGCTTGGCGTGGAGCTCGGACTGGGCGCGGCTGCGGACTCCGGATTGGCGAGGACACGATTCACCGTATCCTGCTCGTGCGGCGAATCGCCCACTTCCAGCTTGCATTCGCCGAAGGTGATCTCGAGCTGACCGCGTTCGGAGCCGAGCTTGGCTTCCAGGCTCTTGGCCTTGATGACGGTGTTGCTGCGAACGCTCCCGGAGATGAAAACGTCGTCTGCTTCGACGTTGCCCGAGAGCGTGCCTTGCGACCTCAGCTTTTTGGCTTTGATGGACCCGAGCACGCTGCCCGATTTCGTGATCGTGATCTCCGGCGCTTCGATCTCGCCATCGACGGTACCATTGACGACGACTGCACAAGCGCTCTTGAGGTTGCCCTTGAGCTCAGTGCCTTCGTCGACCAAGGTTTGCTTCACGGTCTTGCTTGCTTCAGTCGGCATCGTCAGCTCCTTGGCCTTCTATAGCTGGTGTCTTGATGTAGAGCCGCAGCCGGCAGCCCGGGGCGAAGCCGAACCGCGTCTGGCTTTGATGTTGCTCGAGCTCGGTGGCGAGCATGCCGTTTTCAAACACCCGAAGCTCCGTCGGCCTGTACAGGCCGATGCTGGCCGGCGCGATGAACCGGCCACGCACGTGGATACGACCCCCCGACACGCGGCACCCTTCGAGCGAACCCGTTTCGGTAATGACCAACGTGGCGTCTCCCGCCAGCTTGATCTCGCAGGAGAGGAGGCGGCCGTCGACCTGTATCTCGGCACCTCCGCCAAAAAAGAGCTCGGCGTTCTTGAGCACGTCACCGGGGCCCACGATGCGGCGGGTATCCCTGGCGTGTGCGGCGTTGAGACCGTTTGACCCCTCGAGCAATTCTGGCAGGGACCGCTGCTCGCTGCCGTCGCCGGTGGAGCTCGAATCGCACAGGTCGAGAGGCAGACGGGTCGGCAACTGCTGGCCAAAGTCTAGACCATGGATGCGAGCGCCGCGGACGTCGGCGCCCGCGAGGCGGATGCCTTCGCAGCGCGTGTCGCGCAAGTCGGCCTGCGTCAGCTTGGCGTGTCTGAGGTCCGCTTGGGACAGCAAAGCGCCGCGCAACGAGGCCTGCTCGAGGTTGGCTTGGAAAGCGAATACCCCTTCGAGCACGCTGCCCTGGAAGCTGGCCGCACGGAGCTCGGCGCGGTCCATGTGCACGCCGCGCAAGTTTGCCCCGCGGAGGTCCACTTCGTGAGCCACGATCCGAGCCAGGCACGCGCTCTCCATGTCGGCTCGGCATAGGTTTGCGCGGTGCAGGCGCGCACCGGTCAGGTTGGCACCACCCAGCTGCGCATCTTTCAAGTTGGCGTCCTCGAGGTTGGCGTCCTCGAGGTTGGCGCCGCCCAAATTGGCCAAAGACAGCTCAGCCCGGTCGAGAGCGGCGCCCATCAGCCGAGCGCCGTCCAAGTCGGCTTTTCTGAGCTGTGCCTGCCCGAGACGCGCGCGTGGTGCGAACACTTCCCGCAGCGAGGCCCCGCGCAGGTCGGCCCCGCTGAGGTCCGCACCCTCGAGGTTGGCACCGTCCAGCTCGGCGCGAGCGAGCTTGGCCCCCGACAGCTGTGCGCCCGCTAGATTGCAGCGGCGCAGATCGAGCCGGCTCAGGTCTTCGCCGCGCCCGACTCGTTGCTCGAGGACCTCGACCATGGGTAGCGCCATGACTCAGCTCTGCCTTTGGGGGCTCGAGTCGAGCCAGTCGCGCAGCCGCTCAATGCGTTCGGACGCCTCACAGGGTTCGAGGCTGTCGACGAGCTCGAGCTCCCCGCGCTCGATCAGCAGCAGATTGATTCGCATCAGCGCCTCGCGCCGCCGCTGGCGTGCCAGCCGCAGCCGATTGCCGGGCTCTCCGTCGTGCTCGTCGAATTCGCGGCAGCGCTGTATCAGCTCATCGAGCGCGCGGCCCAAGCCTCGCAGATTGCCGGTGTCGGGCGGCTCAGCTTGCCGTTCGAGCGTGTAAGCGGCCACGATCTCGGCGAGCTCTTGTGCTCGCTCGAGCGGAGTGTCGAGCGCATCGGCCAATGCTTCGGGGCTACAGCGGCTGAGCTCTTCCAGACTCATGTGTCGTTCCAAGCGGTTTCTAAGCTCAGAAGTCAGCCCGTCCAGGATCGAGAACAGCTCGTGCAGGATGCGCTGCCCCCGCACACGTGTCGCCCGCGTCAGATCTGCCGCGGACTCGGGCCACTCTGGCATCAACTCGGGCAGCGCGCAGAGTGCCTCGAGAATGGCGACTCGACCCTCGCCGTCGGGCGCGCCGGCCTCTAGCGACCTTTGTAGCCGTGATAGCGCCGCCGTCAGCGCCGCTTGCTCGCGCCGCCGTGCGGCGGCTTCGAGCGTTGCTGTGGCCTGGTGCACGTCATGCATCCAGAGCCGGGACACAGAGCCCAGGGATAGCTTGAGAGCGAAATCGGCGAGCAACGTCAGTGCACCCTCCAGCCCTTCGGGGCGCCGCACTCCGAGCGGCACTGGCGCCGCGCGCACGGCACCGAGACCCGTCAGGGTGAGCGCTTTGGGGCGCGCGGCATCCTGCAACTGTAGCTCTTCTTCCGTCAAACTGACGGGACTGACAACCAGCGCCCCCCTCGGGCGCGGCTCGCTCGACGGGCCCTCCAGAGCGCCTCCCGGCTTGGGCACGGGGTCGGGGAAGCTCGCGAACCGGGCCTCCGACGCCACCGGGTTTGCGTTGGGCAGACTCGCGTTTGGAAGCTCCACGGACGGGCGCAGCACGATGCGGGGCTGACGCGTCGAACCTATCGCAGCAGCGTCGTTGCGCACCGGCGGCGGTCGAAGGTACATGCGCCGCCGTGTTTCAGGACGCGCGCTCGGGGGCGGCTGGCTCGCGGGAACGGCCGCAGGCTCATGGGTATCGTCGCCCAGGGCAGCGTCGCTCAGCGCGCCCTCTACGACGGGTTCCGAGCCATCCTCGGTCCCAAAAATCTTGGTCAGCAGTCCCACGGTCCCGGCGCAAAATATCACGCCCCGGCTTCACGTCGAGAGCCGCGTAACGAACGCTCTCCCGCGCTGCGGCTACCAATTCGCCCAGCCAGCCGGTGTCCCGCTTGGCGAGACATGAAACCTACCAGACGTAGTCAAATTTGCCTGCCGTGCTGAGCAGGCCGAGCAAGTACACGCTTTCCTGATAGTAGCGAAACTCCCCTGATTGCTGCCCGACGTTCCACAAGTTGTCGACAAACTCGGTCCGGTTCGCTGCGTTCGAGGCCAGGGCGCCGGCCGCGAGAGTAGCGGTGAGCGCCGTGGATCCTCCCCCTGAGGGGTTGCTGCCATCGACGAAGAAGAGCGCGTTTCGGACGTTGCCGTCGGCGAGATGAGCGTCAAAAAACGCGTGATACTTCTCCACTTGGGCCTGCAGGCGCGCGTCCTTGACGAACCAGGCGTGGTCCAGAGCCATGTTCATCACGACTCGCCAGGCGTCGAACTGAAACTGATCGTGAACCGAGTTCTGGCCGCCGCCGCGGGTCGGCACGCCCGCGAAGGTTGCATAGTCGGGATGCAGCCCGGTGGTTGGATGAGCTGACGCGACCAGGTAAGCGCGACTGGTCTCCGCCACCGTACGCCAGCGCGCGCTGTCTCCCGCGGGACCGTCCAGCGCGAACAGCTCATAAAATGCCGGCAAATGGTAGCTCGGGTCCGAAAATTCATTCGACGTGCCGTTGGGCACGAACACGACCATGTTTTGTGTTCTGTGGATGATGGGATTGCGGCCCCCGCTCGGGGCGTTGTTCAACATTGCGGCGGCGATGTTGTTGGCCTCTTGCAGGTAGTTGACCGCGCCGGCGCTGCCCCATCTGCGGTTGGCCAGGTACAGGGCGGCGGCAAAGTACTCGTCGCCGTCAGGGGCGGGCACCGTGGTAGCGCCGTAATTGACTGTCCAGGATGCCGCATTGGCGGTGTCGACGCGGCCTTGCCACTTGAAATAGTAGCGCCACGCCGTGGTGCCGGTGCTCGCTGGATACTGCATATGGGTCTGGGCAAACTTCCACAGCCGGTTGAACTGGGTTTGCAGGCCCATCTGGACCGCGACAGTCATGCCGTACGACATCCCTTCGCTTCGAATGTCGTTCGAGTCCGCGGCCCAGATGAAGGCCACGCTGCTATCCTGCGGCAGCTCGTAGTAACAGCGGTAACCCGAGTCGCGGATGGGAGTCGCCGGTTCGCCCGTACCGATGCCGAAGAAGCGATTGACCGCGGTGGTGAGCTTCGCGTCCACCTCGGCCTGGCTGCGCCCGAGCAGCTCGCTGAACAGGTTGGTGGTGCCCTCGCCGTCGACGAGAGGCTGTAACGGTGGAGCGGAGCTCGCACCGCCCTGACCATTGACGAGCGGCGTTTGCCCGCCCACTCCGGTCTCACCGGAGCGTGTGCCTCCGACTCCGGCTGCCCCGGCGCTCATGCTTCCCCCGGCGCCGCGCGGCAGTGAGCCATTTGGTACGGACGCAAAGGGAGCTTCACCCCCCACGGGCGCTCCGCAACCCAAGACGAGCGCTAGCGCTGAGCCCGCACACGCTTGGAACCCGATGTCACGGCGGGATATCTTCATTCGAATCTCTAATCTCTTTATGAACGCAAAACGGTATCAGCGTATTATTTGCGGATCTCTATCAGAGTCCAACCTCGAAGCGAGGCGTGGTCCAACTTTTGGCGCTCGGACTTGGCACCGAGCGCGCCATCCTACCAGCTCCACTTGATTCGTGCTGGCAAACTGGAAACGGTTCCACAGCGGAGCATGAGCGTGCTTCGTTCGGTGCGCTCTGAAAGATCGCACTTTCGCGCTGACCGATGTCGCCGCGGCTCGGACGCCTGCTACGGTAAGTGGTGGCTCGCCTGATGGGTTGGCAATGGATCGGCGGGGCCGTGGCGTCGGGGTACTTGGCCATCGCCTGTTCGGGCAGCATCAGCTCGGTGGATACGGAGCGACACGGCGCTGGCAGTACCGATGAAAGCGCGGGCGCCGGGGGTCGGGCAACCGGAGCCGTTCCCGTCGGCAGCGCGGGCGGGCGTAGCGGTGCGGGAGCGACCGTGAATGGTGGTGGCGCCAAGACCTCCGGCGCCGGGACGGGCGGCGCCACCATGTCTAGCGGCGAGGCTGGAGGTTCTGGGGGCCCTGACGAGCCCGCGTGTGATGCGGTGACTCAGGTCTTGACGCAGAAATGCGGTGGGGGCTCCTGTCACAGCAATGAGCGAGCGACGATTGGCGATTTTGCGATCGGGCGCATGCAAGCAGAGGCCATGGTAGACCGACCCGCCTCGGAGCTAGGTTGCGGGCTCATCATCGATTCAGCTGATTCCGCTCAAAGCCTCCTGCTCACCAAGGTGAACGGTACGTACCCAAGCGATTGTGGCGGTCCGATGCCCGCACCTGCCGGCAGAGAGGAAAGGCAGTTGACCGATGGCGACATCGACTGCCTCAGCGATTGGCTGCAGCAGTTCGAGCGGTAACGAGACGGGCGCATGGCCCCCGTGAAGGCGCGGAGCCCGCGTCAGGGACATTGAAGGATTGAGCCTATCAAGAGCTCGGAGTACCGCGCCTCGACGGATCTGCGAAGCGAGCGATCCAATTTCGCACCTCGGATGCGTCTCCCGCCTGCGGCAATAGCTCGAGGTACCGCGTAAGGTCGCCGACTGCCGCATCCGGCGCCCCAAGCCGTCCGAAGAGGAGCCCGCGGTCACGAAGCTCTTCGGGGGCGTCCGGCAACAGGTCGATCAGTCGATCGAAGACCACGAGCAGGCGGGCATATTCTGCGCGCGACGCGTAGATGGCGCGTAGGTTCATCAGCATGCGAGCCACGACCTGGCGCACCGGCGTCGGCCCGATCATGCTGGCGTTGTAGGCGAGCTTCGACCCCGAGCGCCGCAAGAGCGCGGCAAGTGCCATGGCGTCTAGAGTGCCCCCGCCGTGGAAAGGATCGACTAGCACGCGCTGATCCGGACCGTCAATGCAGGCCAGGAAATGGCCGGGAAAACCGACAGGGCTAGCACAAACCCCGGCGCGACGGGCCACCTCCACATACAGGACCGACAACGAAATTGGAATGCCGGTGCGGCGTGCCAAGACCTCGTCCAAAAACGAGTTCTTTGGATCATGATAGTCTTTGGTGTTACCGCGGAAGCCCGCGACACTAAACAGCTGGTCTGCCAGTGCGCTGGCTTGCAGGGCAGCGGGCAAGTTACCCAGCCCTCGCCCGATGAGTGGCTGCGCGAGCGCGTCGAGCGCAGCCGTTACGGCCGCTGGATCCAGCCCAGGCCGGGCATCGGCGGCGACCAGCAGCGCCCCCTCGAGCAGGTTGAGCTCGTGGTCTGGTTGCGCTGCATAGGCCCGAAAATCCACCGCCCTAGTATAACGCGGTGCCGCGCGGGGCGTTAGATTTTACTAAAGACCCGCCTGCGCTGGCTTCCAACTCGGTCAAGGGCCGGAGGCAAATGGCCACGGGTGGTGGCAACCATGGTCCGCGATCGAGAGTCGTTGGGAAGCGAGGGGTTCTCTGTTGCCGGGGCTCGTTGGCACAGCACGCCCACCCATCCCTTCCGAGCCCGGCGTCGGGCTGCTCCCGCTGCTGCCGGTGTCGCTGGCCGTGCTCCCGAGAAGGGCGCTGAGACGCGGGACGCGGATGTCGTCGCCGCCGAGCTTCTCGAGAGTATCAACGCCCAGGACGGGGCTCGGATCTTCAACACCTTCAGCAAACCGATGCGCGAGGCCGTGCCCCTCGCGAAAGTGCAGGCGTTGATTCGGAGCTTTGTCGAGGCCAAAGGCAAGCTCCTGTCATCCACACGCCTTCCAGGCGAAAAAGACGCTCGGCAGGGTCGGTATCGCTTCGAGGCCGAGCGGGGTGCGTGGCTGGTTTCGCTCCAGGTCGAAGCCAGGGGCGAAGTGCTTGGGCTCAGATTCACCGAGCCGCCTCCGCCCGCCCCCGAGGTGGCCAAGAGTGATCTCGTGCTCCAACTGCCATTTCGTGGGTACTGGCTGGCGGTCTGGGGCGGTGACACCGTGGCGGTCAACCAGCACGCGGACCAGGAGAGCCAGCGGCGTGCCGCTGACTTGGTGATGCAGGGCTCCGACGGTAGGTCTCACCGCGGGGAGGGCAAGCGGAATGAGGACTACTTGGCCTACGGCCAGGAGATACTCGCCGTGGCTGGTGGCGAGGTGGTCACCGTCATCGACGGTGTGCCCGAAAACTCGCCGGGCTCAATGAACCCATTCTTTGCGCTGGGCAACGCCGTCATCGTTCGGCACGCGGACGACCTGTATTCGGTTTATGCTCACCTTCAACCTGGCAAGCTGCGCGTGAAGGCGGGCGCCAAGCTGAAGCCCGGAGCAGTGCTAGGCTTGTGTGGCAACTCAGGCAACTCGAGCGAGCCCCATCTTCACTTCCAGCTTCAGGACGGTCCACGCTTCGAGGCCAGCTGGGGCGTCGAAGCGGTGTTCCACGGCGTGGCAGTCGTCCGCGCGGGCCAGCCGAGTGAAATAGCCGACTACACGTTTCTGAAGGGTGACGTCGTTGGAAACGACGTCGTTACAAAGTAAACCCGTGGCCGTGCTCGGCTCTCACAAGCCGTAGTCAATACGCATCTGGTCGTATTCCGCAAAATCGACAGCACGGGCGGTACGCGTATTGCCCTGCTGGTTGAACATTTGGTTACCCCAGCTGCCAGATAGAGTCGGCTCCCAGAAGAAGGTGCCCACGCCTCGCCCATCCGGCAGCTCACGCATGATGTCGTTGAGCAACCGTCGCTGCGGATTGTACTCCGCGATGGAGAACGACAAATCGGGGAAAGTATTGGCCAGCTGATTCAGCGTGGCGCGCCACGCCGTCGATGGCCCCTGAAAGGCCTCGTAAGCAGACAGCCCCAGCACATCGAACTCGACCCCGCGCTCTCGAGCTTCCTGCACCCAATTGGTGACACCGTTCGCGCTCTCCGTGTTTTCGATGTGAAGCATGATCTGGATCGTGGGATCCACTTGCTTGACCCCCTCGATACCAGCGCGCAGTAGCGTGGCCAGATTGTCCCAGTTGTTCTGGCTGCCGTTCACGCCCTGATTGACTACTGAATTGTTGCCGTAACAGTCAGTGTTGTTGGTGGGCACGTGGATGAGCATGCCCGGAGTGATCTCGTTACCGACTTGGACCATGTCGGGTCTGGCGCCGGCGGCCACGTGCGCGCTCAGCACCTCCACTGTGTAGGCCCGCACCTGCTCCGCGAGGGCAGCCACGGAGCCCAGGTTGCGCCAGGCCTGGGGGATGACCTGCTTGCCCGGGTCAGCCCAGGTGTCGCTGTAGTGGAAGTCCAGTAAGAACCCCATGCCTGCGGCCTTGATCTCCTGAGCGAACTCGATGGTGTGGGCCGCGTCGTTGTACGCTTCCGTTTTTCCTTGCCCACAGCCGTCAGCCGAAGCGTAACCGTACTGCGCCAATGGATCGAGGAAGGTTCGCAACCGGATGTAGTTGAACCCGTGGTTCTGCAAGAGAGCGAGGATGTTTTTGGGTTGGCCGTCGGTGTCGATGTACACGGCGCCGTTGTTGACCTGTTCGGGGATGGTGGAGATGTCGGCACCCACGATGAAGCTGCCGGCGAAGGGCGGCGGAGGAGGCTCTACCGGTGGCTCTTGGCTGGCACCGCCGGCGCCTGCCGTTGGAGCGCCCTGTCCGGATCCGGGAGCCCCGCTGTTCCCCACGATTTCAGTCGGCATCGGGTTTGTCTCTCCGCTACCCGCCCCTCCAGTCGATGGGGCCGCCGCAATGCCTGGGTCCGCCGTGCCTGACGTACCTGCCATGTTGGAGGGGGAGTTGACCGAGCCACCAGAAAAGAGTGGTGTCATGGTACTGTCCGGGTCTCGCTGTTCTCGACTGGAACAATGAGAGAGAAAAATTGACGCGAGGATCAGTGTCACGGGCTTGGACGCGTACTGCTTCATGTTCATCTCTCTGTCGGCGCGCCGGGCCGAGCCCAGCGGGAATAATCGATACCGTTGCCCAGGAGGTCCTTCTGGAGGCACAGTTCAGCCCTGTAGACCGCGGGTCATCGCCCCAAAGAGGGCTAGATATCCGCGGCATGATAGCGCCAACAGGTCACGACGAGAATGCCCGTTCCAACCGTAGAGATAATCGATACGACTGCGCTGCCCAAGCCGACGTATGACGCGGAGTACGAACGGGGCCTGGTCAGCGACTATTACGAGGTGCGACGCGGCTACCACGTCATGCGCCGCAGCGGCACCCTCACCTCCTACCTGATGTACTCGGTGTCGGGTCAGGGGTTCTTTCGAGACCGTCGCAATCGCGTCATCCGCCTTAGTAAGGGCGACCTCGCGCTGATCCAAGCTCAGACCTATCAGGAATACGGCATCTGGCCTGAAAGCCAGCATTGGAACTGCCATTGGGTTCACTTCGACGCTCAGCCGCACTGGACCCATTGGTTGCCGTTGTCGAGCTCGCCTGGGCTGGACGGGGTGAGCTTTGCGCACGTGGCTTCGCGCTCGCTGCAGAATCAAGTCAGTGACCTGTTCTTCGAGCTCCAGACCCAGCGCACACGCCCTGAGGTCTGGCGCCACGCACTGTCGCTCAATCTGCTCGAACGCATCCTGATTCTGGCACACAGCACCGGCAGCGTCGCTAGACCGGTGGATCCGCGCGTCTGGCGCGTATTGCAAGCCATCGAAACCACCGCTCCACACGCGCCGAGCTCTGCGGAGCTGGGCGCGGTGGCTGGCTTGTCACCCTCCCGCCTTTCGTACTTGTTCAAACAGCAGACGGGCATGTCTATCCTGGCGGCGGTCAACCGCGTACGGCTTCGCGTCGCGCAGTATGCGCTGCACGAGCCGGGTGCCAGCCTGGATGACGCCGCGGCGCGTTCCGGCTTTCAAAGCCCGTACTCATTTTCGAACTGGTATCTCAAACAAACGGGCCAGCGCCCGGGAGAGTACCGGCGCAAATGGCTGGAGCGGAAGCGCGCGGTTCGCCCCGTCGACAAGACGTGGCTGCGGCCGCTCTCTCCAGCAACGACGCGTCGACCGCAGTGATTCTCGCCAGCGTTGCGCGAGCGGTAATTTCTAGCTCGAGCCGAACAAACGCGATGCGGTAACCAAGGTCACGACGGGCGCTAGCACAGAACATGGTGGTGTTCTACCCTAACGGCAATACGGCCAACTACAGTGACCCGAGCTACCACTTACCCGCTTTCTACGAGCTGTTCGCGTTGGATGGCCCAGGCGAGGACAGCGAGCGCTGGCGCCAGGTTGCCGAGGTGAGCCGTGGTTTTCTCGTGAGCTCGGCGCACCCCAGCACCGGGCTGCACCCCGATTACGCGAACTTCAACGGCACTCCGAATGCGGGCGGCTCCAACCACGATCAGTTCAGGTTCGACGCCTGGCGCGTGGTCATGAACATGGCACTCGACTATGCGTGGTTTAGCGCGGACAGTCGCATGCAGGAGCAGGTCGAAAAATACCACGCGTTTTTCGCCGACCATCTGGCAGCGGACAACGTCAATAATCAAATCTTCGAGCTCGACGGCAGTAATCCTTCCGGCGGAGGCTCAACGGCGCTGACGGCGACGCTGGCGGCGGGTGCTCTGGCCTCAGGCGCTCCGAACCGCGCCGAGTACGTCGACAACCTCTGGAACGTGCAGCAGCAGCGGGGTGAATACCGATATTATCAGGAGTCGGTTTACTTGCTCGGCCTGCTCAGCACCGCGGGTCGTTTCAACTACGCGTGGGCGGAAGAGCCGTAGCCAGCGCAAAGCCTTGACAGCCTCGCGCTGCGCAAGTGATCCTGGGCGCCCCTCGTGCCTCGGTTGGGTCCCTTCGCCACCTCCGCGGCCGCAGCCGCCGGGCACCCCTCGGAGCCCGGTCACCGTCTCTGGGGGCCGGTACAGTGGATCGTTCTGGGTGCTGTGGTGGGCGTCCTCTGCGGCGCAGGCTCAGCGCTGTTCTTGTGGCTTCTGGACATGGCCACTGCCTTCCGCGCCGGACATGAGCTCATCGTGTACGCGCTGCCTCTGGCTGGTCTAGCGCTCGGCTGGGCGTACGAGCGTTTTGGCCAGGCCATCAAGGGTGGAAACAACCTGGTCATAGACACGATTCACGACGACGGCCCGGAGATCCCCTTTCGAATGGCGCCAATGGTGCTCATCGGCACCGTGCTGACTCACCTTTTTGGCGGCAGTGCGGGGCGTGAAGGCACTGCGGTGCAAATGGGCGCGAGCCTGACGGACTGGTTGTCGCACCGTCTGAAGCTCGCCCGCCCGATGCGTCGGCAACTGCTGGCCGCCGGCGTCGCGGGCGGCTTCGGCTCGGTATTTGGGACGCCGATCGCAGGGGCCGTCTTTGGCCTCGAGCTCATCGTGCTCGGCCGTATCGAATACAAGGCGCTGGTTCCCGCGCTGGTGGCATCGCTCGTGGGCGATCTGACGACGCGTGCGCTCGGGGTTGGCCACATGCAGTACCCAGTGCTGGCCCCGCTGGCGCTCAGCCCGCTGTTGCTCGCGAAATGGCTGATTTTCGCGCTTGGCATCGCGCTGACCACGACTGCGTTCATCGAATTGACGCACTTCTTGAAAAGGCAGGGCGAAAGGCGCATCGCACGTCTTCCGCTTCGCATGTTCGTCGGGGGGGTCGTGGTCGTGCTGCTCTGGCGGCTCTTCGGCAACGGCGACTATCTGGGCCTGGGCCTGCCGATGATCACGCGCTCGTTCGAAGACCCCTCGCTGCCAACCTATGCTTTCGCCGCAAAGCTCGTATTTACTGCGGTGACGCTCGGCGCGGGTTTCCTTGGTGGGGAGGTCACCCCACTCTTCGTCATTGGTGCCGCGCTCGGGAATGTGTTGGCGCGGTTGCTCGGCTTGCCGATTGGGCTTGGGGCGGGCGTAGGGTTGGCGGCTGCGTTCGCCGCAGCATCCAATACGCCTCTCGCGTTATCCATCATGGCGGTGGAGCTCCTAGGGGCGAATGCTCTGCCCCATGTGGCCATCGTATGCGTCCTCGCGTACTGGTTCACGGGGCATCGCAGCGTCTACCCGGCTCAGCGCTTGATCCACGCGAAGAGCGGCGATGTGCTGGCGAACCCGCTACCGATTCGGGATTGGCCGCCCGCGCCGCCGCCCGTGGTGCCGAAGAAAGAGGACCCGTGAGGTAGCTGCTAAAGGATTACGGAAGCTGCAAGCTCTGGCGTAGCTCGGAGTATTCCGCTTCCGGGAGCTGAACCAAGCTCGGACTGCCCTCAGGATCCAACCAGCGCACGATCTCTTCAATTCGACCGGCAGACATGGCGGTGCAGCCCGCGGTGGGCCGGCCTGGGCCTTTCCTGACATGCTGGAACACGCAAGAGCCTGAGCCCGGCTGGACCGCTGGGGTGTTCTGCGAGACCACCACGCCCCAGCGAAAAAGACCATCTGGCCGCAGCATCACGCTGCGGCGCTCCCACCCCGTGCCGGTCGAATCCGCGAGATCGAGGATGCGGTTATAATCCTTGGACCGCACATCTTCGACGCAGACCGTGTCGCGGTCGATCGGCAAGTA
>JANOIG010000120.1:0-31975 GCA_031407405.1 Deltaproteobacteria bacterium | reverse complement strand
GCCATCGCTCTTCGTCAGTTGCGAGACGCAGGCGGAGGCGGACGCCCTGTGGGACAACAGATCCCCTGAAACGTCAACGGGCGCCGACGGCGATACCGGTTTCGCACGCACTCGGTCGAGGCTGTCGAGCTGGCCTCGGCCTCCTGGCGCAGTGAGACCTTGCTGAGCTCGGACGGCTCGGTCGTGCTGGGCAGTCTGGATCCCGCAGGTGGCAACGATAGCTCCGCGTTCCGCTGGACGCAGGCTTCCGGGGCGGTCGAGATCGCGCCCGGATTCGCGACCCTCGCCACGGACCTGAGCGACGACGGTAACGTCGTCGTCGCCACCAGCTGGGAGGACGCGCAAAACGATGGAGCTAGCCCTGAGCACACGTTCGTCTGGGACACGGCGAACGGCACCCGCTCGCTCGACGAGATCCTGGAGGACCGCGACGTCGATACGACGGGCTGGGAATTCGGCCACGCCCGCGCCCTCTCAGGCAACGGCAAGGTGCTGCTCGGTCGCGCCACTTGCGGGGGCGTCCCCACGCTCTACCGCATCGTGCTGTCGGACTGAGCAGCTGTCATTGGGGTCGCTGCGCGACGTGTGCAGCGACCGCGGGCGGCAGCGCCCCGATGCGCCGGCTGGCGCCGCTCAGCTCCGTCAGTGCATGGGCTTCATCGGTCGTCGTTCACGAAAGAGAGATCTCCTTCGCCCAAGGCCTTCACCCGTCGCGTGATTTCGCCCAGCGTCATCAACACCACTGCCATTCCACCCAGCATGAGCAGCGACACACCACACCAAACCAAAACCCTGAACAGCGGTAGAAGCTGGCGCCGAGTCACGAGTAGCGGGCTCGAACCCGCTTTAGCAGCCGGGCGCAACAACGGCGTCGTCGACCGGCGCTCCACCACAAGCGCTGAGGTTTTGCTGCGCGCCGCGCCCAGGTAGTGGATTTTCCGATCGGTCGAGGCGAGGGTAGTCCTGGCCGGCCCAGGCAAAGTGACAGGCATCAGTGTCGCTCAACCATGGGCGGTGTTACCATCATGCGCGTAAACTTCGGATTCCCCTTGGCCAGCTCTTCAGTATCGAGCAGGGCGATTTGCACGGCCCCGTCCGATCGATTCGCGGTGTAGAGCAACAGCTGGTCCTTGAAGTCGAACCCGCGGAGGTGGCCGGTCGAATCCAGCGGCAGCGGGGTCTTCAACGTTGACCAACGATCGGCAGCGGGCTCGTAGACTTCGATCTTAGTGCTGGGCGCACGGTCACCACCTGCGCCGGGTGCGCTACCTCCCACTAGATAGAGCTTGCCCTTGATGGCCACGAGCTCGCCACCGAGGCGGTGTTCGCTGGGGCATGTCATGGCGTGGCCCTGCAAGGCCTTCAAGTCAATGGCTTCGCACGTGGTCACCGAGTTGAAGTCGTCCTTAAGTCCGCCAGTGAGGTAATAGCGATCGTCGAGCAGCGCACCAGCAAAGGCGCGTCGCGGCTCTTTCAACGCGACATCCACCTCTTTGAAGCCCGCATTGGGCTCTCTTAGATCGAACTTCAACACCTGCGTGGCGAGCCGGAACTGATCTTTCTCGCCGCGGCCCGCGTCGAAATTCAGGCCGCCAAACAGCCAGACCTCACTGCCCCGCTGGGCCAGCCCAAATTGGCTGCGAGCTTCGGGCAAGCTCGAGCCCTCGAGCCGCGTCCAGGCGTTTTTTCCAGCATCGTAGCTGAACACATCCCTTTGTGCGCTGAGCCGCTCACCGCTGAAGCCGAAGCCGCCGATCACCAGACCTTTGGTTTCCTTCGCCTCGCCCGTCGCGAGCGCCTGCATCGATTGACGTGCCGCCGGGAAATCAGACACGGGCTTCCACTCGAGCGCGCCCAAGTCCAGTCGCCGCGCAGTGCTCACGAAATTCTGGGGCGCAAAGTCATGCTGCTCGAGGCTGTTGTTGCCACCGAACACATACAGCTGCTGACCCGCCAGGAAGATGCCCTGACGATTCTTCGCTGCACTTTCCGCAGCTAGCGTCCAGACCACGCCCGCTGGTGCAGCTTCATCCGAGAAACGCTCGATGACTCTCACCCGGGCCCCACCACCATTGCTCGGGACGCCGCCCACCACCAGGGGACCGCGCTCACTTGCCACGATTTCGTGAAACAGGCGCGGAAACTTCAGCGCACCTGCTGGTTGCCACGCGTTGCCATCCGCCGACAGACGATAGATGGTTCCATCCCCGCCGTTTGCGTAAAGTGCGCTGCGCCACACGGCGCCGCGAATCGTCATGTTTCCCTCCGGCAGCGCCGGGCCCTTCGACCAGGTGCGGCTCGCCAGGTCGTACACTTGGACGTCGTCCGTGGAGCTTTCTGGTGTCAGACCGCCCAGAGCGTACAGCTTGCCGGCGTGCGCAACGAGCCCGAAGGCACGCACCTGGAACGGCACCTCCGTGGCCTTCCACTCGAGCTTGCCCTGGTCCAGATCCGCGCTCAGCATCGTGGAGCTCCACGTGCTGTCGTACATGCCGCCCGCCAAAGCCCAGCCGCCGAGCACATACAGGGTGCGGCCGACGATCACCGCCTGGTGAGATGAACGCGCTTCCGGGAGATCCGTGACCGGCTCCCAGCGGTTCGCCTGAGGGTCGAAACGGGCCGCACTCGCCAGCGAGCGCAACTGTGGTGACTGACCCGCGTCGTTCGTCGCCTGCATGCCACCCAACTTGTAGACATACCGGCCATCGCTCACGAGCGCCGGGCTCTGAATGGGATCGACACCCGGCAAATCGTCCCAATTGCCGGTGGACAGATTCAAACGCTTGACGCTGCCGCTTTGAAATTCCTTTGAATACTCGTGCGGCGTGCCGAAGTAGCCACCCACGACATACAGGGCATCCCCAAGTGTCGCTGCACCCATCGTGGTCAAGCCCTGCGGCATCAGCGCGTCCGGCTGCGTGTTGAGGCTCACCGGAACGACGTCGCGATGCGACGAGAGCTCCGATGCGCCCGGTGCAGCCGAGGTGGCCGGACTGACCGAGGTCGTTGCCGCGCACCCGGCGGCAGAGAACCAAGCCGCGACGGCGACGGCAAAAGTCAGATTCCGAGGCGAGACGCTGAATTGAAATGAATGCATGGGGGATTTCTCCATGAAAGTTTGTGAATGATTCGGCCGCTCACTTGGGCTTGTTGGGGGCTGCTGGCGGCGGCCGCGATGGAGATGGCAAGCCGGAGCTCGTCGCAAAGGTCAGCGTCGTGGCGAAGCTTGCCGCGTCGAAGGCCTCCTCGAGCCCCTGAGCGCTCTGCCGCTTGCCCGGCGTGGCGTCCTTGTGACGCACGAGCAAGAGATAGTTGCCCTTCCACGGCAGCCTGAAGCTTACCTTGCCCTTTTCGTCCGTCGTGCCTTGCAGGCCCCAGCCTGATTCTGCCACCATTTTCACGTCGGCATTGGCCAGTGGCGCACCCCGAAAAGTGACCTGGAACTGTCCCGAGCCATTCGTCGGCACGACATCCAAGCTCAGCTTTGGAGAATGCGCACGCAGCTCCGGAACATGACGAGCTGCCGGTGTCCACGCCGTGCGCAGGGGTTTTTCGCCGTCCTTACCTTCCAGCAGGGGATACGCGAGATCGACGGCAATGACCGATTCCACGTTCGTTGCCCGCCCCGCGAAAGCGATTGCGTCCCGCAACCTTTTCCCTTCGAGTGACTTCTCTCCCTTTGGAGATATGACGGTCGCCGTCGGGCGGACGAGCTTGTCCAAGTATCCCGGCGATACCTCATGCAGGTTGTCACCGAACTCACCGAAATAGAGCTTGGTCCCGGTGCCGTCAGCCTCGAGCCAGACTTCATGCGCAAAGATGACGCTAGGCCGAGCAACGAAGGCCAGTAGTGCACCGAACACCACCCCACGCAACGCACGCCTCGCAGGCGAGGTCCGAACCCATGTGATCTTCATCGAGCTCTCTCCTCCTCCGGCGAAACTGACGGCCTGTCGCGAGCCGGACGGCTTCATTCCGCCGGTTCCCATCCCCGGTATTGTAAATGATAGCGGCTATCAAATATAATTGCAAACGATCGTCGCTGCAGGACCGGTGTGATGAGAGGACCCCAGGGGGCGGAAAGATTACTGCCTTCCGCCCCCTAGCCTCTGCGCTCACTCGAGGGACACCTTGCCTTAAATGATAATGATTGTCAAAAACAACTTCACAGGGGCCTGCTGATTTGATATCTCAGCACAGAAAGAGGCCGCAGGCGGAGCACCAGCGGGGCGCGCGAAGTATCGGCAGGGTTGAGCATGAAAGAAGATCTGATCGACATTCGGACGGAGTTGGCCTCGTCTCAGAGGACGCGGGTGGAGATCGGGCGAGACGGCGTGCTGCACGTGTTGGCAGGGCCCGTCACGCTCCACCTGGACCGCATGGTCTGCGAAGAGCTGACCACGACTCTGGCCAAAGCCATGGTCATTTTGGCTCGCTCGAGAGTCAAACGCCGCGGGCCTGCGCTCTCCCTGGTCAACGACTCACTGTTGCCCCCGGATGCGCCCCCGGACGCAGCTCCAGTCGATGCCGCTCAGCGGCGTATCGAAACTACCTTACATACGAAAGGCATTCGCGAGTGATCAATCCCGGTACCCCGCTTCCCGCGTTCACGACCTCTGCTTGCATTACATTAGAGGAAGGCCGCGAGCTCGCGACGATCAGCAGCAGCGACTTCGCTGGCAAATGGTTGGTGCTCTACACGTATCCCAAAGACTTCACTTTCGTATGCCCGACAGAGATCTTGGAATTCCTCGATCGCCTGCGCGTTGGCACCGACCTCGACCGCTAATACAGGTGCTGGCGCGCACGCACAGCGCCAATACTACATGGGTACCAAGTCCCCTGCCCTGTATTCCATGAAGGTGCTGGGCGTCGAACGTAGCCGCGCGCCACCGCCACCTTATGTGGACCCCGGCGCGACCGTTGTCGACCTTGTGCCTCATGGGGGTGGGCTGAATGGGAGCCTTGTGTCTCAGTTAAGAACGATGCGTAGCCGGCTGATCCGCATCATGCTGGTAATCTCAGGGCTCACTGCCATCGCCACGTTCGCCACCGTGGTGATGATCAACGTTCAAACGTCCTCCCGCCATCTGGCCGCGATCCAAAAACACATCGAAGAGGGGATCGCGAGCAAGGGTAAAGTCCTGACGGGCAATCACGCCCTCGCCTTGCGTGAGTTGATTTTGGACAACGCATTTGGCGACATGCAGCGTCTCGTCGCACGCGCGGTCCATGAAGATGAAGACCTGGCGTACGGCATTTTCGTGAGCACGGCGGGCGAAGCACTTGCCGTCAGCCGACGCGGCAGCATTTTAGAGGACGAGCAGCTACCGGAAAGGGATGGCTGGAAAACGCTGGGCCTCGAGCACAGTGAGCTGTTGGTGGAGCGCGAATCGATACGGCGCGTCAGCCGGCTCGGCCTGGACCTGCTCGAAGTCGCGGTGCCTGTCACCAGCGATGAGGGCGAGGTGCTCGGGACCATTCGTTATGGACTTTCTACGCGAAGGATGCGCGAAGCGCTCGACCGCGCCGAATCCGAGCGAAGTGCAAACCTACTGACATCTGTGGTCTGGATTGCGTCACTGGTCAGCTTTACGACGCTCATCGGGCTCCTGCTGAGTCGGCTGCAGGCGCATCGCATTACACGTCCTATAGCCGAGCTCACCGAAGCCGCCCGCGCGTTGGCGTCTGGGAAGCGCTCGGTCCGAGTCAGCATCAGCTCAGGCGACGAGCTCGAGCTCTTGGGGTCGTCTTTTAACCACATGGTCGAGGAGCTGAGCACTTCATACCGGCAACTCGAGGAGATGAACCGCACACTCGAGCAGAAAGTCCAAGAGCGCACAGCCAAAATCGCACTTCAGAGCCGCGACATGCGGCTTGTGTTGGACAACGTCGACCAAGGCTTTGCCACGCTCTCGCGGCACGGGCGGATCATGGGTGGGCGCTCGCGGGTTGTCGGCGAGTGGTTTGGCGACTGCGAGGACGGCACGGAGTTCGCCGCGCACATTTCGAGAATCTCGCCTCGGTTCGGCATGGTCTTTGGCTTTGCTTGGTCGCAGATCATGGACGACATACTGCCTTTGGCACTGGCGATCGATCAGCTTCCCACCTCGCTAACCCGCGAGGGGCGGACCTGGAGCTTTCGTTACTTGCCGTTCTTCGAGGCGGAGGAGCTGCAGGGAGTATTGCTGGTTGCGGCGGAAATCACCGAACGCTTGGCCCGCGAACGCGAGGAGGCGGAGCAGCGGGAGCTCATGCAGAGCTTTGCCAAGCTGATGTTGGACAGAAATGGCTTTGTGGCCTTCCTCGAGGAGGCGGATGCGATGGTAAAAACGATCTGCGCGCCCATACCCGGGGTCACGCCGGAGCAGCTGAAGCGCAAATTACACACCCTCAAGGGCAATGCAGCGCTGATGGGACTCAGCTTAATCGCGTCGATATGTCACAAGATAGAGGAGCAGATTGCTGAGGCAGACGTGCTCCAGAGTGACAGCCGCATCGAGCTTTCGGAACGTTGGAGTCGCATCAATGCACACGTGCTAAAATTCGTTCCAAACACGGCTGCACGTGCCATTGAAGTGGCACGCCACGACTACACGGCGTTGATTGCGGCTCTGGCCGAGGGTCAGCACCATTCTCTGCTCGAGCAAGTCCGCAGCTGGAGCTTGGAGCCCGCGGTGCGCCCGCTCGAAAGGCTTGCAGAGCAGGCTCAGTTGCTCGCCCAACAGTTGTGCAAGGGTGAGCTCGAGGTCGTAGTACAGGGCGACGGTGTGCGGCTAGACCCCGACGTGTGGCGCCCGTTCTTTTCAGAGTTGTCACACGTGGTGCGCAATGCGGTCGATCACGGCATCGAGACTGCCCGTGAACGCCAGGAACAGGCCAAACCCGGCGCTGGGAAGTTGGTTCTTGGCGTGCACTCTACGAACGACAGTCTGACCTTCGAAGTGCGCGACAATGGACGAGGCATCGACTGGGAGGCGATCAGAAAGAAAGGTCAAGAGCTTGGCCTGCCGCACGCTACACGCCCTGAACTATTGGAAATACTCTGCCAGGACGGCGTCAGTACCCGCGCCGAAGCGACGGAAGTATCCGGGCGGGGGGTTGGCATGGCCGCATTCAAGCAATGCGTGGCCCGCATGAACGGCCGCATCGACGTCCAGTCGTCGGGGCTTGGCACGAGCTGGTTCATTCGCTTTCCTGCGGCCTCGGACAGCGTGAGGCAGCATCCGGAATTCGGCAAGTCGGCGGCAGGCGCCGTCGCGGAGCAGCGGCTCGCCCTCGGGTGAGTAGGTCAATGGGGTATGAATCAGCTCATCAAGGAGCGAAGAGGCTATTGGTAGGTAGGATTCAGACGTTCTTACTGCTGATCGGGCCCCTGGGACCGATTTCGTGGGCAAGCAAAGGTCGCAGGTGGGATTGAGAAAGTATGTAATGCTAGTCGATGCGCCGTCTGGCCCATTGGCACGGCTGATCCCACGGCTAAAGGAGCTGGACTTCCGGATTATACGCGTGCCCGACGCGCTCGCAGCACTCGACTTCGTTCGCTCATTCCCCAAGCTGTCGATGGTGGCCATGACCGAAGGGCACGAGCCCGACGCTGACCGCCAAGCCTTGACGGCCATGCGCGAGCTGCAACCCGGCTTACCCCTCTTGTGGCATGGTACCCCCGACCGTGTACCCGGGGGCGTCAATGTCGAGATCCTGCCGCGCAATGACCTCACGGCGGGAGACCTGGTCGCGTGCGCGGAGCGCCTGCTCTGTGAACATTTTTATCCTAGTGATTTCACGGCATATTTGGCGGAAGCCGCGCTCGGCGCGCTCAGCGCATTTGGGACTCATGCCTCGTCCGCCGATCCGTGTCTGAAGGCGAGTCGGGCCCGGCTGGGGGAGCTGAGCGCTGTGATTGCCTTTTCCGGCTCCGAAACAGCGGGGCACCTGGTGGTGAGCTCGTCACGAGATTTCGTCCGAGCCGCGCACGCCCGCCTGTTTGGCGAAGCGGAGTCGGCAGATGATGATGCGCTGGTGGACCTCCTAGGTGAGTGCGCCAATCGAATCATCGGCAGAATGGCCGCCTACTTCGAGAAGCAGGGCCGACAGCTCACGTTCGGCCTTCCCATCTTTCTCGCTGGAAGCCACTGCGTGTTGTGGCAAGGCACTCCGCGGCCGTCTCTCGCGCTAGAATTTGAAGGCATTGGCGGACGGCTGTTTGCCGAATTGTGCATTGATGCGTTCGACATGCTGACTCCGCAATCCGACCTACCAGATACGCTATTCCATTCAGGGCAGTGCATTCTCCTGTGACAGACAAGCCCGCTCCCATTTCCGCCATTCGGCCACATGTGCTCACGGTGGACGACTCATCCACGTCGCGGCGCCAAATTCGGCAAGCGCTCGAAGCTGCAGGCATTCAGGTTGCTGAGGCCGCGGAAGGCGTCGAAGCCTTGTGGCGCGCACGCCAGCAGCCGTTCGACCTCATCCTCACTGACATTCACATGCCAACCATGGATGGCTTGGAATTCATTCGGGAGTTGCGCAAGATCCCGCACCACGCCCGCACGCCAGTGTATGTGTTGACCTCCGATGCGAGTAGGGACCGCCTTGCGGAGGGCCAGGCTGCGGGCGCCACCGCCTGGATTGTCAAACCGGCCAATTTGGCATTGCTAGTCGAGGCGGTTCTGAAGGTGACCCGTGCTCGAGTCGCGTGATGTCAGGACCGCGAACAGTCGAGAAGGTGCTGATCGTCGACGACGATGAGTCAACGCTTCACCGTAAACGTGATCGGCTGCCCGGAGTATTGCTGGCTGGCGTCCGGTGGGGCATCGAAATTGGCGGCATCGGTTTCGCCCGGTGAGATCCAGCGCACGTTGAAGGTGCGCGTGGCGACGAGACCCGGAAATGTACCAGTACGGGCGCCGATGCTCAGCGTGCCGGTCGCGTCGTCGTAGCTGATTGGCGTGTGAGCGAATTCGCCCCTCTCGTAGCCGTAGCTGCGCCCGTCATCCTCGTAGAGCTCGAAGCTGCCGTTGGCACCCTGATACACGTACAACGTGATCGGCTCGTCGAGCTTCTCGGCCGTGTGCTGCACCGCTGGCCCGATGGGCAGAATGGCTCCCGCCTTCACGAACAGCGGCATGCGTGCCAACGGTGCCGCTGCCTCGACGTCGTGCCCGCCTTCGAGCTTGTCACCGCTGTAGAAGTCGTACCAGCTCACACCCGCGGGCAGGTAGACCTTGCGCGAGCGTGCCTTATGTCGATACACCGGGCTCACGAGCAGCGACGGCCCAAACAGGTACTGATCGTTGATGCTCAGGGCGCGCCTGTCCGTCGGGAAATCCATGCCGAGAGCGCGCATGATCGTGCCGTCGCGATGGTAGGTGTCGCCCGCCAACGTATAGATATAGGGCAACAGCCGGTAACGCAGCCGGCTGTACGCCGCCAGCCCCTCGTAGACCTCCGAACCGCTGGGCGCCAGGTTGTAGATCTCACGCAGCGGGGTTTCACCATGCGAGCGAAACAGCGGCACGAACGCGCCAAACTGGAACCAGCGCAGGTTCAGCTCCCGCCACTCTTCTAGATCCTGTGCATTGGGTTTCTGGTAGCGCTGCTCCACCGCAAAGCCGCCGATGTCGAAGGTCCAGTTCGGCAGGCCCGACATCGACATGCTCGTGCCTGCCGCGATCTGCCGGTACAAGTCGTCCCAGCGCGCCGCGATGTCGCCGCTCCAGGTCGCCGCAGCGTGGCGTTGTAGCCCGGCGAAACCCGAGCGAGTCAGGATGAAGACGCGCTTGTCCGGGGTGCTGCTCTTGCGCTCGCCCTCGTACACGGCCTGCGTCACCGCCAGCGAGTAGGAATTGAAATACTGCGCGGCTGGGCCAATCGCGGTCGGCCCAATGCGGCGCGTGAGCTCCTCTCGATCCAGGTTGGAGTGAATGTCCGGCTCGGTGTTGTCTAGCCACCAGCCGTCCACCCCCAGGCCTTTGAGCTTGGACTCGATCTGGCGCCAGTAAATGGCGCGCGCCTCTGCCGCATAGGGGTCGAAGTGCGAGGACACGTAACCCGGACCGACCCAGTCCTTCTCGCCCAGCTCCACATTGCGACGATACATGTAGCCCTTGGCGTCGAGCTCCTTGTAATGCTGCGTGGTCGGGTAGAACTTGGCCCACACCGAGATCATGAACTTTACGTTGCTTGCATGCAGCGCATCCACCATGCCCTTCGGGTCGGGGAAGCGTGAGCTATCAAAGTCGTGCGAGCCCCAGGCGTTCTCGGGCCAATAGAACCAGTCCTGCACGATGTTGTCGAGCGGCAGGCCCCGCTCGCGATACTCCTTCACCACGCCGAGGACCTCAGCCTGCGTGGTATAACGCTGCCGGCTCTGCCAGAAGCCATACGCCGAGCGCGGCAAGAGGACCGCCTTGCCGGTGAGCTCGCGATAGCCGGCGATGACGTCATCGGCATCGGTACCGGCGATGTAGTAGTAGTCTATGGCTTTGACTGCGTCTGATGCGAGAGACAACGAATGCCGCTCGGCCTCTGGCAAAGGGTCGTTATGCAGAAGCGCGATGTAGCCACCGTCGGGCACCCATTCGACGCGGACCGCGACGGGTCTACCTGCGGTCATGGGCAGCTCGAAATTGTGATACCAGGGGTTCCAATTCTGGCGCCAGCCATCGAGGACGAGCGCGTCATCGGCATACAGCTTGAAGTAGCTGCTCGCGTACAACTGAAACTTGTGCGTTCCCGATTTCGCCGATTCAACCCTCCCCTGCCACTGCACCTTGGAGTCCCTGTTGTTCGGCAGCTCCTTGGGCCAGCCAGGCTTGTCCTTGATGAACTGGTAGTTGATGTCCGGCTCGACGCGGGTCAGCTTTACGGTGTCTCCGACGCTGTACGTCGCGGTGAAACCTCCAGGCTTGCCTGCGGCGTCCGTGATCGTCAGATCCCGCGAAGCGGCGGCGTAGGGCCGCGGGTCACCGAAGCGCGTGATGGAGCTGGTGTCCCACAGCACACCGTAGTTGTGGCTCGAGAGCACGAACGGCACCGCGATGTCCATGTTGTGCTGCGAGAGCTCGACGTCTTCGCCGTTGTAGTTCAGCTGCGCGTTCTGGTGCTGGCCGAGGCCATAGAACGCCTCATCCGTGCTCGGATTGAACACCTGATGCACACGATAGAAGTCCTGTCCCTCGATCTGCACGGGGGTGAAGGCACCTCGGTCGCGCTCGCTCAGCCTTGGGGTGCCGGTGGCATCCAGAAAGCTCACCGAGCCGTTCTCGAGCGACACACGAGCACTGAGCTTTGTGGTCGTGAGCGTGGCGCTGCCGTCCGCGTGGCTAACGCTGAATTTGACTTCGGCAGCCGGCTTGGCAATGACAGCCAGGCTGGCTGGCAAATCGAGCGATTCGACCGGCACGGCCGTGACTCGCACGATGCGATCGGAGATGACCTGCAGCCGCACGCGCCGGGCCGGACCGCTTTGCGGTGTCACGACGATGCCGTCAGCGTGCTGCTGATAGGCCACCGGCGCTGGCCAGCAGCCGAGGGTTGCAGCCAGGCACGAGGGCAAGCTCCACTTCAGCGTCGAGGTAACAGTCATGAACGGTCTCCGCAGCTTCGATTCGCGCGAAAGCTTGTGGGACGACTTCTCGGGCGTCAATCGCGTCATTGCCGGGCAAGGCTGGCCGCCGCGCGGATCTGATGTGGCACATCTCAATTCCGACCGTTGCGGCTAAGGTGCTACCGCGCCGGGTCAGGGGCGCGTCGAACGGAGAAGCGCAGGGGCACTCAGGGAGCCCGTGCTGTTTCGAGGGCTGCCTTGACGCTAGCGGGAACCTCGTCTCGCAACAGCATATAAAAGCCCTCGACCACTTGTGTATCGGGATTGGTCCACAGCACAGGCGTGCTCGCGCTGTGCGCCACCGGACCGGAATAATCAGCGCGCAGCCCACGCAAATTGAACAGCTCCGCTGGATCGGTAATCAGGGCCCCAACGCTCTCCTGCAGCTGCGGCAAGTCTCCACCAACTACCGGTCCGGGAACGATCTCGCGCGCCGTCGGCGCTCGCTCGAGCGGCCAGGCGGGCGCTCCGGATTTTAGGAGCGGATCATTCATGGGCACCAGCGCCAGTTGAGCCGGCCCACGGATGATCTGGCCGCTGACCAAGAGATTCACTCGAGCTTCAGATGTCGCGTTGAAGGCGGCGCGCCAGCTAGCGGGCGCGTCCGGATTGTTGCCACAATCACACCCGCAGCTAATGTGTCCCTCCGGTGTCCACAGTAGCTGCCCACCACCGTCGTCACATTCATAATCCCGAAACAGACTGTAGTCGGACAAGTGTCCAAACCCGATGGCGCGAGCAAAAGCCTGCGCTTCTTGGTTGCTCAAGCTGCCCGAATATACCGAGCCATCCGGGCCTCGACCCTGCCAAAACCGGCATTGTCCATCGATGGCAAAGAACGTGAAACCGTAGCTCGCGACAAAGACGAACGAGCTATCGACGAAGCCGCCCGCGTCGAGGTTCACCACGCGAATCTCTTCACTGCCGTCGCAGAGCGTCGGTATCTCCAGGCTGGCACTACTCGAGCCGCCGACCACGCTGTTGCCCGGCGGAAGCTCGCAACGTTGATTCTCGCAGCTGGCCTCCGTACCGAGCTCCGCACAGTCGACGTCCTGAGCACAGGGCAGCAAACATACCAAGCCACCCCCAGCAACGGCCAAACCGCCGCTCGCTCCGCCCGAGTCGCAAGCGCCCGCCGTCGGTAGGCACTCGACGCCGGCAATCCCGAGCGCCCCGCAGTCCGCCATCGTGACACACGCCTGCGAGCAGACCCCGCACTCACAACTACCTTCGCCGCATTCCAGGTCCGAGTCACAGCTCACGAGCCAGTGGGTTTCGCTGCCGGTGTCCCCCGCCCGTACCCGGCCGCAGGCGCTCGCGGCGTGCAGCACAACGAGGCAGGAAATGAGCCAACGAGCGCTTGACGGCGCAGCAGGCATTTTATTTTGGGTTGGGTCCATCGTCTCGTCTCCAAGCGGGGCGCAGCAGCTCAGTTCGGCGGCGGGCCGTCCTCTTCCAAGTCATTGTCCAGGTCATGGCCCAGCGCATCCACGGCGCTGTCAGGGCCGATCACGGCTTGGCCCACGTAAGTCACCACGCGCCGCTTTTCATCTCGAGGCGCGCTGTGGGTCTCATTGTACGTAGCCACACGTTGCCGCAGCTCGCTGCCCTGAGCCCGTAGCCTACCGAGCAGCCCGAGCACGTTGTCGTATTCGGGGTGACCAGGCCACACCTCAAAGCCAAACGTGCTGCCGCCGATGGTATCGTTTGGAGCAGCGTGCGTCTGCCCCAGCCGGAGCTTGGCGCAGAGCGCGATCACCAGCGCTTGAAAGTGGTCGAACACCGCCGCCTCCCAGCCGTGCGGGTCGCCATAGGCGAGCACGCAGCCATGGCTTCGGTACTCCATCCCCTCCGGCGCCGGGCGCGCTTCGATCAGCCCGCGGCCACACAGATCAGCGAGCGCGCGATCGACTTTGGACGGCTCCAAGGACAACGCTTGTATCAAGTCGGGCGCGCTGGCGCTGCCCGCACGCTGCACCGCAATCCAGACCATGTTGCTCAGGGCCTCTGCGGAGCGAGTGAGCGGCGCGCGCAACTCCTCCGGGGTGGCGGCGCGATACGTGGTGTGATCTCCGCGCCCAGTGCGGTACACTACGCCGTTGTGGACGAGGTCCCTGAGCACGGAACGCACCGCGCCCAAGTCGTCGTGCCCGAACCGTGACAGCACGTCTGCGCGCAAGATCGGCCCGCGGGCTTCGACGTGCTCCAGGATCGCTTCCCAGAGCGAGCGCCCGCGCATGGTCTGGCTCTCCGACAGCCGCCGCACCCGCTCCTGGTAGGTGCGCAACGCGAGCCCGAACATGTCAGCAATGACCTTGCTACCCACGCCGTGCTCGCGCAGCGCTGCCGAAAGGTCCAAAAATACCTGATTGGCGGTGTGGGCCAGCTGCGCGCGGCCTCCGTCGAGGGTGGCCAACTGAGCGATCAGGATGGTCGTCTGCCGCACGATGGCATCGATCAGCGCGCTGACGTTCATGGCCTCCAGTCTGGCACGCCCATCCAGTGGCAACTAGCGCGGGAACTTGCGCGAGCCAGCAGCGCAAGACCGCGCCGGCCCAGAGCCCCGCGTGTAGCGACATTTCACGAGCTCGAGCCGTCGAGCCAGCGCTTGAGCTCGGCGACGGCGTCCGCCTTTAACGCGAAGTCGCGTTGGTTCGCGTGGCAGTTAGTGCACTTGAGAGTCTGGCCCGTGGCGGTGGCTTTTCCAATCGCGTCTTTCATCACTCGCTTCGCGGCGGGTCGCCCGCCGCTATCACACGCCTCGCGGACTCGCGCCACGCTGAAGCTCGTGGCCCGGCAGGGGTCGGAGCCCTTGTAAGTGGACGAGGAGGGCCCCGCTGACTCGCTTTTCTTGGGGCTCGATGCCTTGCCCTTGGGATTCGATTTCTTGCCCTTGGCGCTCGCTGGCTTGGCCTTGGCAGCTGTTCGAGCCTTCGCGGCGGTCCGCCGTTTTTTTAGCTCCAAAGCCAGCGGATCAGCGGCCGCCGTTTGTCCCGGCTCCTCCACTGCTGCTTTTTCCTCCGCTTCTTCTTCCTCTTCCGCTTCTTCGGCCGCTGCTTCCGGTACTGGCTCGGCCTTGGGTGCCGGCGCGTCCAGATCTATCTCGATTGGCCCGGCTCTTTTGGGCTCCGCCGGAGCGGGGTCCGGCTCCGGCTGTGCGCCCTTTGCGTCAGATGGAGCTTCCGGTTCCTCAGGCGCCGCCTCGGACTTGGAATCACCCCAATCCACTTTCACAGGTTCAGGGGAACGAACGACTTCGGGCTGAGCGCCGCATGCACTCCCGCCCAGGCCGGCCACCGCAAGCCACAAAAGACCCGCCTTTGAAGACCAAAATCGCTGCATGAACCTCACCCTGCTCCTTCGGTCATGAGGGGTCAACGCTTCCTCTGTCGACCCAAGGATATCTCGTCTAATATGCCGAATCCATTGAAAGCGATGAGTATTTCGAGGCCCCCATGGGGCACGTCTTGTAGGTAGCAATCTGCCTGCCCACCCCAAGGAACTGTCTCATGGCACCTGAGCCTCCGGCCACCCAGCAAAAGCCGCAACATCGCTTCCGTTCACGCGATTGGTTTGATGACCCAAAACATATCGACATGGTGGCGATCTACCTCGAACGTTTCATGAACTACGGCCTCACCGCCAACGAGCTGCTCTCGGGCAAACCCGTCATCGGTATCGTGCAGTCGGGCAGCGACCTCAATCCTTGTAACCGCATTCATCTCGAAACCGTGAAACGGGTGCGTGACGGCGTGCGCGACGCCGGCGGAATTCCGATGGAGTTCCCACTACATCCCATCTTCGAGAACTGCCGTCGACCCACCGCCGCGCTCGACCGCAACCTCGCCTATATGGGACTGGTCGAGGTCCTCCACGGCTATCCCATCGACGCCGTCGTGCTGACCACCGGCTGCGACAAGACGACGCCGGCGCAGGTCATGGCAGCGTCCACAGTCGACATTCCGTCCATCGTGCTCTCGGGCGGTCCCATGCTGGACGGCTGGCACGAAGGTGAGCTCGTGGGCTCAGGCACGGTGATCTGGCGCTCGCGGCGCAAGCTCGCGGCAGGAAAAATATCTGAGCTACAATTTCTCGAAGCGGCCGCCGCCTCGGCCCCCTCACTCGGCCACTGCAACACGATGGGCACCGCGTCGACCATGAATGCCGTGGCCGAAGCCCTGGGCCTGTCCCTGCCCGGTTGCGCGGCGATCCCGGCGCCCTACCGCGAACGCGGGCAGATGGCGTACCGCACCGGGCGTCGCATCGTCGAGATGGCGTATGAGGACCTGCGCCCCTCCAAGATCCTCACGCGCGCGTCGTTCTTGAACGCCATCGCCACCATCGCTGCGATCGGCGGCTCCACCAATGCACAGCCGCATCTCGTAGCCATGGCACGGCATGCCGGCGTGGACATCACACCTAGCGACTGGATGGAATACGGCCACGACATTCCACTCATCGTCAACATGCAACCCGCCGGCAAGTATCTCGGCGAACGCTTTCATCGCGCGGGAGGTGTGCCTGCCGTGCTCTGTGAGCTCTTGCGCGCCGGGCGCGTCGACGGTAGCGCGCTCAGCGTCACGGGCCAGCCCATCGCGAAGAACATCGCGGGCTCCGAGGCCGTGGACCGCGAGGTCATCACGACCTACGAGGAGCCGCTCAAGAAAGACGCCGGCTTTTTGGTGCTGAAGGGGAACCTATTCGATTTCGCGATCATGAAGACGAGCGTCATCTCGGACGACTTCCGCAAACGTTATCTGGCGGACGACAACGCCTTCGAAGGGCGCGTCGTGGTGTTCGACGGCTCCACCGACTACCACGACCGCATCAACGATCCTTCGCTCGGCATCGACGAGCGCACGATCCTCGTGATCCGTGGCTCAGGCCCGCTCGGCTGGCCCGGCTCGGCAGAGGTCGTGAACATGCAGCCCCCCGATGCTCTGATCGCGCGCGGCATCATGAGCCTCCCAACCTTGGGGGATGGACGCCAATCCGGCACCTCCGACAGTCCCTCGATCCTCAACTGCTCACCGGAAAGCGCTGCGGGGGGCGGCCTGTCCTGGTTGCGGACAGGCGACAGGGTCCGCATCGATCTCATAGCCGGCAGCTGCGATGCACTAGTGAGCGACGCGGAGATCGCGCGCCGCAAGACAGAGGCTCCACCGCCCATCCCGGAAAGCGCCACGCCGTGGCAGGAGATCTATCGCGCCACGGTGGGCCAGCTCGACAGCGGCGCCGTCATGGAGCTCGCGGTGAAGTACCGCGGCGTCGCGCAAAAGACGCCGCGGCATAATCATTAGGGTCGCGAGTCTGTGGCTCCTGTCATCCGAACACGTCATGCTGGCCGACATCTTGCGTAGTGAGCTAGGCTCGATCACGTGACCTCCGTCTCCAACAACGCCGAGCTCCTGCTGAACGGACACGAGATTTTGAGCGCGCTGCTCGCGGACCTGCACGCGGCCAGGCGCTCGGTCCACGTCGCGATGTTTCTGTGGTTTCACGACCCGATTGGGGACGAAATTGCGAACGTGCTGATCGCGAAAGCTCAGCAGGGAGTCGCTGTACGAGTACTCTTGAACGTCGACAAAACCGCTATGGGCGATCCTTTCTCCACGGGCGAGAAAGAAATGATCGATCACGACCCCGCGGTGAAGCACAACCCGCTGGACGTAACCGTGCTTTGCTCGCGCATGCGTGACGCGGGCATCGAGGTCATAAATACCAATATCGACTACGACAAGGTCCTTCCTCAACTCAGCCCCAGGTTGACCTCCATCGCCGCACAGATACGCGAATCGATTGACGTCGACGAGCTCCACATCGACCACCGAAAGATCATCGTGATAGACGGATGGGTCGGCTACGCCGGTGGCGCCAATATCGGCGCGCAGTATCTGTATCACGTGCCTTTCGAGCCGCATAAAGAGGCACGCGCCGAGGGTGAGGAGCGCAGGGCGGCTGGCCTCCCCGAGCCCTGGTGGAAGTGGCACGACAGCCTGACGCGCTTCGACGGTCCGATCGTGAGCGAGCTCGAGCGGCACTTTCACGACCGCTTCGTGCTCGACGGTGGGTCCGACTACGAGCTTCCGCCGCCGGACGCGGAGGCGGCCGCACGTGTAACACCCGCCGCGTCAGCCGAAGGCCGTGCGCGCTTCGCGCTCGCCGACGCACAGGTCTTCACGAATGAGCCCAATGGCCGCCCGAATGCGGTGCGCGAGCTCTACGTGCGCCTCATTCTCGAGGCAAAGCACTCGATCTTCATCGAGAACCCGTATCTCTATCATCCCGCGTTGGTCCACGCACTCTGCGCAGCAAAGCGCCAGCGCCCGGCGCTCGATGTCACGCTCGTGCTCCCGGCAGGCACGTGGAACGACAACGCCTTCGCGCACGACGCACAACAACATGAATACGCGCGCTACCTGGAGTGCGGCATTGCCGTTTACGAGTACCAATGTCACTTTACTCACCTGAAAATTGCCGTCTTCGACGAACGCTGGTCGATCCACGGCTCGACGAACGGCAACTTTCGCAGCCTGGAGGACGACAAAGATTTCGAGCTCGTCGTCCTGGTCGACGACCCGCCCTTCGCACGTCATGTTCTCCGGCGCGTCCGCGACGTAGACGTTCAGCACGCACGCGAGATTACCGGCGCCGACCTCCGGGGCTCGTTCGCGGCTTTCCGCATCCGCCACCGCGATCCAAGGACGCTCTTGCTCCTCTCTAAGCGGGTACTCTGAATCATGGCCCCGAGGCGCCGCGGAGGGCCGGACGGTTGAGGTCCGGCCCTGCTCCTTCAGTTGCTGCACGTCGTGGCGATGGCGTCGCTGCAGGCGTGCTCATCTCGCTCAAAGCTGCCTGGCGCACCGAAGCCAAAGGGCAAACAATTGCCAAACAGGAAACAGGTGCCGCTTTCGTCCACGGCGGCCCTGGTGGCGGGCGGACAGCTGCTATCGGGATCGACGCAACCGACTGGAACTGGGCTGCTCCCAAAACATTGCCCAGCGGGATCGTAAGGGAAGGCTGTTGCAAGCACGCAGTCACCATCGAGCTCACAGGTATCGAGCGGCCGGCTGTAGCACGCTTGCTCAGTCGTGGCGATACAGCGCCCTGCGCGACACAGGGAGCCTAAGTAGCAGACCGGCATCTCGCCGCACGTCTCGGTCCATTCATCCGGGTTGTTGCAGTAGCCTCGCGTGAGGTCTTCCAATCGGGAGATGAGAGTATCGCCGAGCGCGCCGTTGACCGGCAGGTCGCATTGCCGACCACAACCCCAGCCCGAGATGACAAGGCAGTCATCGTCGGAGCTGCACACGTCAAATTCACCACTCTGCACGATCTCGCGCACGTCACTGGCGAGCGATTGCATGGCGTCATCGCACGCTAGACAACCTTTGGCAGTCTGGACGCAGCTCGTCGGCTCGGTTCCGTCCTCCCCGGGCGTGCCCGCGTCGGCTGACCGCAGGCGGACTTCCTCAGCAGGATTCGCAGTGCTCACATCCGCCGAGCGCACGCACAAACGCTCCGGGGCCCTACTTTCGCATGAGCTCGCGTAGGGCGTCGCGTTGCGAACGGCACAGCGCGCGTCGTCGTTCAGGTTAGAACAGCTCGAGTCGTCGCTGCACGGGGCAGTACACACGCCGCACACGCAATCGAGGTTCGGGCCGCACTCTGCCGCGCCGCTACCGGGGCTGCCGCAAGATTGCAGCCAATGCGTCTCGCCTCCGAATGCTTCCGACCTCGCCAGGCCGCAACCGCTGCCCAGACTGAGACACAAGCCGAGCCCCATTCCACCAAGAAGGATCCAGCTGCTGATGCGTTTCATTCCTGCTCTCCTTGCAGTGCGTCCAGACCCACCGCATTCTGACCCACGTAAAATACGACGCGATAGGTACCGGGCGATTCGAGCCCGGAGCTGGCGTCTGCTTTGTTCGCAGCGCTCGATTGCTCCACTTCGGCACGCAGCGCCGACGCGCGTTCGCGAACGCTGCTGAGCAGCTCGAGCACCTCGCGCTCTTTCGAGTGACCGCGGTAGAGATCGAAGTGGTACGTGCTGCCGCCGGTGGCCTCGCCGCGCGCTGCACGGCTCTTACCTTGCGTCACCTTGCCCGCGATGGCGGTGACCACCGCCTGGAAGTGGTCGAAGAGCGCTGCCTCCCAGCCGACCTCGTCGCCGTACAAGATCACGCACTGATCGGAACGATAGTTGTCGCCGTCTTTGCGACAGCGGCCCTGGGCGAGCAGCGTTTCGAGGGCCTGATCGACCATTTCTCGACTCAGGCTGAGCTCGCGCCCCAGCTCTTCAGGGCTGCGCGGCCCGCTCTGATGCAATAGCACCCACAGCATGCCCGCCGCTGCCGCCACCGGGTTACCGGCGCGCGCGAGGCCCGCCTCCTCGTCACTCGCGGCCCGATACGTCGTGTGGTCTGCGCGGCCCGATTTGAAGAGCAACCCGCTATCGACCAAATCGCTCAGTACACCGCGCACGCTTGCCTCGTCGTCCGCGCGAAATCGCGTTAGCAGCTCGGCACGGGTCAGCACCTGGCGTTGGCGCGCGTAACGCAGCACGGCCTCCCAAAGCGATGAGCCACGCTCGGTCACGCTTTCCGATGACCGCCGCACGCGGTCGTGATAGGTGCGCAGGGTGAGGCCGAACATGTCGGCGATCACCTTGTTCCCCAACCCCTGCGCCTTGAGCTCCCGGACCAGCTCCACGAACACTTGGCTGGCCACGTGCGCCAGAGGCGCGCGCCCGCCGGCTGCCGTCGCCAGCTGCGCCACCAACACGATGGTCTGGCGCACGATGTTGTCGATCAGCAGATTTACGTTCACACCAGGCAGTGTAACTGGCCGATTTTGGAATACGTAGTGAGGATTCTCGCACACCCAAACAATCGCCCGTCTACGGGGGGTAAAGGGCCGACAGCACCCGCGCCACGCTATCCTTGTGTTCGACGAGCAATGCGCGCACTACCCCCGAGGCCTGATGAGGCACTACACCGCCAAATTGACCCGAATCCGCTTCGACCCGAATCGCTAGCAGGCGCCGCCCCTGCGTGCACACGAGACGCTCCGCTTGGCGATAGAATCTCTCGGTGCCATCGTGGCTCAGCAGCAGGAGCCGCGACACTCTCGAGCCGCGCTCCGTCGCGCTACGAGCATCCACCAGCGAGAGCCCTCGGGCTTCGCGCTCGAGCGTCTTTTCGATCAATTCCAAGCCTCGCACCAGGCGGCGCTCGCGCTGGGTGACCTCGAGCACGGCCGCGAGCTCGGGGTTCCAGGCCGCCGTCGGCACCTGAATAGCCCCTCCCTCCCACAACTTCTGGGCGTTCTTCCGCAGGGCAGCGTGCAAGGCCGGCCCGCTCGCGTCGTTCTCCAGCGATTTGGGGAGCCGCAGGGCATCTACGTTCCAGTCGAGGGGGGCAGCGGCCATGTCAGCAGCATAGTCATGTCGGGGCGCGGCTGCACACCTCGATGCTGTAGGCGTGAAACACCTCGAGAACCAAGCCGCCTTCGATTTGGTGTGGGTGCCCAGCTTTTACGGCGCGCACTCGGAGACCAGCGATAGGTCGTCCAGGAAGAAATTCGTGCCGGGTCCGATGCCGATCTCGCTTTCGATCACGAGTGTGAGCGTTTGACCGGCGTAGACCGTGACATCCACCGCGGCTGGCGCGAGCCCGAGCCAATCCTCCGTGGCGTCTCCGTTGTCGAAATCGAACAATGGGATGCGCTGGCCAGCTACAACCAAGGTCCCGCGCAAGAAATCGACCAGTGTGTGCTGCTCGAAGAGGTGAATGCGCAAGGCGCCTCCGAACGCCACCCGAGCAGCGTCGGCGGGTAGGGTCACCTCCTGCGAGAGGCGGTTGGTCTCGCTGGGCACCCCTCCAAGCCAGCCGAGCCGCTGGCCTTCATACGGGATGACACCTACGTCCGCAGTAGCCGCGGCATCATAGTCCAGGGGGTCCTGCCCCGTCGTGTAGGCTACCCAGGGCGCGAGCCCCGCTTCGAAGCCACCGTTGCTCAATAGCTCGCTCGAGCAAGCGGCAGGACTGCTCCCCATGCCGGCGCTACCGGCCGAGCCCACGTCGGCGCCACTCCCCGCCACGCCCGCGCCACCCCCCACTCCGGTTTGCCCTGAGCCACCCGCATCCCCAACCGCCCCCGCGGCGCGGCCGCCGGCCCCCGATGTGCCGGCGCTGCCGACGCCGAGAGGCCCCAAGCCCTGCCCCGTCCCCCCCGCACCCGCGGCCGTTTCGGCCGTTTGCGCACACGTCTTACGGCCCGGACATGTCACAGGGCCCTGGCTGAAATCCCGTTGATCGATCTCACACGCCATACCCCAAGCAGCCGAGCTAAGAAGCAAATAAGCCGCGTGGCGCCGTGGCCGCAATTCAGAAAGTCGAAGCATGATGGCTCACAAGTCGACTTGCATCCCTATCTCTACGACTCGCTCCGGTGGAATGCCAAAGTAACGCGTGGCATTCGTCGAATTCCTCGTCAGGAACGCGAACAAGGCTTCTTCGCGCGGACCCATCTCGCCGGCGCTCGTCGCGAGCACGGTTTCTCGCCCGAGAAAATAGGTCACGTCCTTCAGCTGGAGCGGCAGCTGATAACGACGAATGGCAGCCTCCAGCGCCCGAGGCACGTCCGGGGATTCCATGAACCCAGCGTGAATCCGCAGCCGCACAAAACCGTCCGATAACCGCTCTAGCTCGAACCCCTCCCCCGAGACGCGGGGCACTGGGTCAACCGCGACCGTCGCCAAGATCACGGTCTCTTGCAGGGATTTCACGTGACGAACGTGATGCAAGAGCAGCGGCGGCGTACCCTGCGGGTTGCTGGTCAGAAACACTGCAACGCCCGGCACGCGCACGATGGGCAGCTCGGTTCCATCCGGCTCGAGATATGACTTTCGGTCCAAGGCCTGCAGAAACTCTGCGAGAGGCCGGGCTGCACGATCAAAATGCTGCGCCAACAGCGACCGCCCGCGTTTCCACGTGCGCATGACCGCGAAAATCACCGCCGCGACCACGACGGGCACGAACCCCCCGTCGAAAAACTTCAAGGCATTCGACGACAGGAACGCCAAGTCTATCACCAGAAATAGTAGCACCAGCGGCGCCGCCACGTGCAGCGGCCATTTCCAGCGAGTGCGCGCCACATGATAGAACGCCACCGAGGTGATGCCCATGGTACCTGTCACTGCGATGCCGTAGGCCGCGGCGAGCTTGCTCGACTCTTGAAACACGAGCACTAGCGCGACGCAGCTCACGGCGAGCAACCAATTGACTGCCGGAAGATAGATCTGTCCTTCGGTATTGCTCGACGTATGGATCACGGTGGCGCGGGGCAAGAAGCCGAGCTGCACGGCTTGACGCGTCAGCGAAAATGCTCCCGAAATGAGCGCCTGTGAAGCGATGACGGCCGCCGCTGTGGCGAGCGCCACCAGCAGGTAGGTGGCGGGCCCGCTCGGCACCAAGGCGTAGAACGGGCTTTCTGCAATGGTGGAGCGCAGGGCGCCAGGAGGCGCGGCCAAGAGCAACGCGCCCTGTCCAAAGTAGTTGATGATCAGCGCGGGGTACACCACCGCGTACCACGCCGCTTGAATGGGGCGCCGGCCGAAATGTCCCATGTCTGCGTACAGTGCTTCGCCACCGGTGATGCAAAGCACGACTGATCCGAGCACGACAAAGGCCCGACCAGGATCGCGCGCAAAGAACTCAACCGCGTACCAAGGATTTAGCGCGATGAGCACGTGCGGAAATCGAGCGATGGCTACGCCTCCGAGCACAGCCAAAACGGCGAACCAGAACAACATGACCGGGCCAAATATCCGTCCGATGCTGGTCGTCCCGCGCCTCTGCCAAGCGAACAAGACGATCAAGATGCCGGCCGCAATCGGCACTACCGCCTTGTCAAAAGTGTCGGTGGCGACCCGCAATCCCTCGACCGCAGAGAGCACGCTCACGGCCGGAGTGATGATGCCGTCGCCGTACAGCAGCGCCGCCCCGACCAGCACCAATGCCACGAGAGGCCGGACCTTGCTGCCCTGCTTGTGGGCGGTGCCGCGAGGGAACAGAGCAAGCAACGCGAGGATGCCGCCTTCCCCTTCATTGTCGGCGCGCGTGATGAAGCCCAAATACTTCACCGACACGACCAATGTGATGCTCCAGAAAATGAGCGATAACAAGCTGAGCACGTTGGCCTCCGTGACGGCAACGGCATGCGGCCCGTGTACGCACTCCTTCAGTGCGTACAGCGGGCTCGTGCCGATATCGCCATAAACGATGCCCAGCGCCCCCAGCGCAAGCGCTCTCAAATTGCCGTGCTCGCCGCCTGCTCGTGTTTCCTCGTGCAATGCGGGGGGCAACTCTCCACCCGCTGGCGCCTCAGAGCTCATGGCCAGCTCATACTCTAGGCGCAAGCGCCAACCAAGGCCGTTTCAGCAGCCTGCTCTGTCCGGACACGCGGGCCGGCACGGTCGGCCCGCATGGCTCCACGCGCCACTCGAGACTCACGTCATTCGTCGAGCTCCGGCACGGACTCAGTTTTTCGGCTTATAGATGCTGTCGAACACACCGCCTTCGCCGATGAATTGCTGGTGCGCGTCTGCAAAATCTTTGGCAATGTCCGTGACGGGGAACAGCCTGACCTCAGGAAACGTCTCGGCATGCTTGTTTAGAATTGCCTGATTGCTGGGTCTGTAAAAATGCTTGGCGGCCACCTCTTGCACCTCGTCGGTATAGACGTATTTCAAGTACGCTTCAGCGGCAGGACGCGTCTTCTTTCGGTCCACGTTCTCATCCACCACGGCAACGTGGGGCTCGGCCCGAATGCTGATGGGCGGGTAGATGAGGTCAAGCTCACCCTTGGCTTCTCGAACCTCTAGATGCGCTTCGTTCTCCCAGGCCAGGTGCACATCGCCGATCTTTTTCTGCACGAAAGTGGTGCTCGCACCACGTGCTCCGGAATCTAGAACCGGCACCTGCTGGTACAGCTGCGTCACGTACTTCATGGCGTCCTCCCGCGACCCTCCCCGGAGGGTCACGGCTCCCCAGGCACTAAAAAATGAAAGGTAGCCGTTACCCGACGTCTTGGGGTTGGGCGCGATTACGGCCACACCACTTTTCGTTCACCTCGCGCCAAACTCCCGCGTCGGGTCGTAAGACACGTTGAGCAGCTCCATGCTCTTTGGGGCTTCACGGGCTGCGGGCTGCGCCGCGGCTTTGGCTTCACCCGGGGCCGCGCCGTCGCCCGACGACTTGCAAGCGAACAGGCCGACCAAGCCCAAAAGCAGGACTTTGAATAGTGATGCAGCATTCATGGCTGGGATCCTTGACGGGTCAGTTCCTAGAAAGTCATGTCGAGCTGTAGGTGGGCCACATGCGTGGCGTCTTTGAAATCCAACTCGGTCGGCACCTTGGCGATCCAGTCCGTCTGAATCTTGAATTGGTGACCGTTGATGTAGTAGTTGAGCCCGGCGCCGTACTCGTCCGCGTCAACCAGCCGCGGGTCTGTGCCCTCGAAGGCATAGAGGCGCGACACCCGCCCCACAAGCTCGAACGGCGGGTCGAAAGTGTACGAGGCTTGCGCGACCCAACCGCTCGCCGAACGCGTCCACTCCGTCACGGCCGCGCCGTCAGCGCCAGTGGACAGAATCGCGTCTTGGTCGGCCTTTTTCCACAGATATTCAAATTGAGCGGCAAAGCCGTGCCACTTGAAAACGAGATCAGCGGCGGCATGCAAGTAATCGGTGGTGCCGCCGGCAAACGTAGCACCGGTGGTGCTGCGTTGACGGTTCGTGTTCGAGTTGTGCGCAATGCCCGCACCCAAGGCAAGGCCTGGCTTTTCTCGACGCTCGAGATCACCCTCGGAATCATCGTCAATTGGCCCGAGGGGCCTGAGCTCGAGGCGCGCAGTCAGCAAGAAGCCGGGCTCTTTCCCCACGGATAGGTTTGTGCCTCCCCCACCGAACACACCCGCGCGCCAGGCTACCGGCGAGTCACTGCTCGAGAATTTGTCCGAGTAGAAGAGCACACCCGCATCTCGATCCAAGGTGAGCTCCCCGATCGGGACTGGACGATCTGCCATCTGCAGCGCAAACTCCCGCACCGTGCGCAGGCGATCGAACGGTACAAAGAACTGCCCGGCGCGTATGTTGAAGTCACGATCCGCTTTCCAATCGACATACGCGTCAAAGATTGGAGAGGTCGCGCCGTCTCGGTAGTCGCGGCCGGCGAGTGCGAGCTGCAGCATATACAGGACCTCCGGACGGAAGACGTTGCCCGACAGCCACAGGCGGGCGGTGCCGATGTTGAGGAGCTGTTGGTAGTTGCGATCGCCCGCGTCATCCTTGCGCGGCACATCGAGCTGGTATCGCAATTGAAAACGGCTGCGCAGGTTGAGCGAAAAGGCGTCACCGACTTTGATGGTCAGGCCTTTGCCCGGAGTGCCAGAGATTTCTGCCGCTGGCTTTTGTGCTTCGACGGCGGGTTCGATGACAGGCGCCGGGAGCGGCTCTGGCGCGGCGAGGGCTTCAGGCAACGCGGCCGGCGCTGCGGCTTGCGCCGGTGGAACCCTCTCGGCGACAGGCGGCACCGTCACCTCGGCTGGCGGGGCACCCTCCACCGGGGGCGGTGCTGCGGGCTCCTGTATTGGGGCACCCTCCGCGGGAGGCGGGTTGGCCTGCGCCGCAACGCGCGTGGCGGTGGCTAGCCCTGCGAAAACGATGGTCGGTATATTAAGGACGTTCTGTTTCATTGCTATTCGGCCTGTCTCAGTTCCTTTGCGGGCTCATTCCGCGGAGCGGCGTGCTCAGCGACATATGTCCACTATACGAGACACTCGGACGGTTTACAAGAACTAGACGCAACCCTCCACCGCTCGTCCGTCTGGCGGCGGAGAGCGCAACTGGCGTGCCGATGATGACGGAGGCAGGCGGAGGTACCGCCCGGAAAGGAGGACGAACGTCGCTAGGCCCGAGAAGACAGCCTAGCCGCGCGGATAGGCAATCACATCCATACACCGCGTCGGATGTGAGCTTCGGCTTTCGTAAGTATGCGGAACATCAGCGTTGAAAAAGATGCTGTCCCCCGTGACCAGCTCAAAAACTTCGCCGCCCACAGTGACGCGCAACGCGCCCGTGAGCACGACCAGGGTTTCCGTCGTGCCGGTGCTATGGGGCTCACTCTGGTAGGAACCGCGCGGCGCGATTCGAAGCTCATAAACTTCGAGGCCCGGAGGCGCGCCACCCGGCGACAAAAGGCGGCTCTCCATCTGACCATCTGCGCTGCGCAGTGCCGGGCTGGCCCGAGACCGCAACACCTTTGGACCGGCATCGGCGCTGCTACCGAGCAGCTGCTGAAACGGCATACCGAGACCCACTGCGATTTTCCAAAGAACCGCCAAGGTAGGATTGGTGCGCGCACCCTCGATCTGGGACAGAGCCGCGCGGCTCACTCCACTTTTTTGCGCGAGATCGTCCAAGGAGAGTTGTTGCGTCTTGCGATGGTTTCGCACCGCTTCCGCGACGTGCCGCGCCAGCTCCGCGGCGCCAAACACGTCCCCGGAGCTCGGCACGACCCGCGACCGCGCCGTGCCGCGGCGCTCAGGGCTCTCTGCCTCTTCATTCAATTCCGGCACGAGTGGCGCAGCGCCCTTCACCACGGCTTTTGGCTTGGCGGCTCGCCGCACCTTCTTGCTACTACTGACCTTTGCGTTCACCCCCGCATCATGCTTGAGGACACGCTCAGGAAACAAGCCCAGCGCGTAGCCGGTGCCCTCTCAATGTCCGCCGCTTGCAAGGCGCAGCTCTCCCATCGAAACTTGTTGACGGCGCTGCAGCGCTTCGAGCAGACGGCACAGACGTGCGGCCCCGAAATTTTGGATGATCAATGTGGGACGGCCGAGTTGCCGCGCCGCCTTTTTTGCGGTGTGGACCGCGCCATGACTGTTGACGTCAGTGACGATGACCACGAGCCCGGAGCGGGCGACTGTGGAACGGATGCTCTCCACGTCGCGCCCTTTCATGTGCCCCTCTTCAAATTCCAGCTCGTGGCCCTGCGCTCGCGCTATCCGCGAGAGCTGCCCTTCGTTCTTGTACCGGCCGCCAATGACTGCAATGCGCATGTGCCTCCTATAGGGGCATATGCACAGGGCAACGCCCCAAGCATGAGTAGCCTAGCGCACTAGCCGTTGTCCGTCAAGATGACGAAAAAGACTCTTTAAAGGACATCAGCTTTCTTCACCACGTACATGGCCGCATCCGCCGCTGAAAGGAGCGCGTTGCCGTCCCGACCGGATTCTGGGAACATCGCCGCAACTATGCTCGCCGTTGGCTGCAAGCGTGTCCCCGCGAGGTCAATCGGGCGACGCAGCTCGGCGAGAATGCGCTCGGAAAGTGGCGCGATATCTTCCGAATTCACGACAGGAGTGGCGAGGATGGCAAATTCATCTCCACCGTGTCGGTGTCGCGTACCGCGAGCTGCAGACGGTGGGCGACCTCTTACAGTAGTCCGTCGAATCGAATTTGTGGGTCGTCGTCGACAAGGAGGATGAGGGAAAAACGGACTCACCCTGACTTGGCCCCCGGCACGGGGCCCCTATGATTTCCGAGAACGCCAGGCCGCAGAACCGTTGACTTAATGAAGTGCGACCGAGTCGTATGGCGTTGAAATTTTCTGAGGTGTCCGCCGTGGGAGGGCCGGTGACGCGATTTGCAACATTGCCCTCAGGGCCGATCGATTCCAACAGGGCGCCGGCGCAGGGCAGCACGATCTCGCGCAAGGCACGCCGCCTGAGTCGTTCGCGCTCTTTTGGGCTGTCGCCGCCGAACGCCAAAAGAGTCAGTTCATGAAGGCTGGCCGGGGCCTCATCACGGTCAGATACGCCGCGCGCCTGAAAGGCGTTACGCACTTGCTCCGCGAGCACGGGTGTTGATCGCGCCAAGCTTCGGGGGGCACAGACGGCGCCTCGGGTCGGCGAGAACATGGTTGCGGCCCCGCTAGCACGCGTTTACACAGCGACGGGTAGCGGAAAGTCGCGCATGACCGTTCAGACCGAGGTGAACCAGCTCTTTCTGGGTGTCCAGGACATCTACTTCCACGTTCGGGACATGCAGCGGGCGGTGGCGTTTTATCGCGATGTCCTCGGGTGCACGGCCGTAGACCAGTCGGACTACTGGAGTGGCTTGCAGCTGGGTGGAGTTCGGCTCGGGCTGCACTGGACGGGCGGCGCACCGGTGCCGGCCACACCCCGGGACGCCCATGGCGAGAAACGTGTGACGACTCTGGCCTTCTGCCCCGGCACGTGAGCGACAATGCGACGACCTGTATGGCGCCAGCACGAAAACCCATGAAGACGACATTCAGAAGTGTGTTTCTAACCTCAGACAACCCGGCATCGACCGCGAGGTTTTACGCGGAGGTCGCCGGTCTAAGCCTCGAGCAAATCGGGAACGACGGGCAATACGTGTACTGGAGGGTCGACAACGATGGCGTGCAGCTCGCCATTCATGACGCAAAAAAGTTCGCGGCCTTCGCCCACCCGGCCCGCCGGGAATCCAACTTGACCCACTTGTATTTCAACGTGCATAGCCAAGAAGAGTTTCTCGAGCATCTCGCAAGGTTGAATGTAAAGCCACAGTCTACCGATGAGGTCGTGGTTACAGTCGTAGATCCGGATGGAAGACGCGTGATGTTTGGAACAGCGTAAGCCAGCCTGACTCTGCGGCGCTTGGCACGGCAGCCCCGGCCCGCAACGCTAGCCGCCACACGCGCGCTTTTTCCACGCGTCGACAACCTTGCCTACATCGTCTATAAACCGCGGGCCCTGGTCCCCGACGTCAGGCCGCCAGAGCTCGTTTGTCCTCAATGCCAGCGTTCGTTGACGCGTGCAGCCGAGGAATGGGGCTGCGCGCCGTGCGAGCTCCGCTACCGGCTCGTGCTAGGCATGCCGGTGTTTTACCCAAAGCAGTCAGGCTCGCCCGAGCGCTTTGGCGGAAGTGCTGCAGGCGTATCCGAGTGCCTCGAGCTGCTACCGCTTTTGCATCCCAAGGGCCAGGTACCGATGGAGTACGCGAAGGCTCAACGCTGGGCAGAGCAACGCATTCTGCGCCACGAGCTCTTTTACTGGGGCCGCAAAGCTCGTGGCGGACCGTGGGCTCAGCAACGTGACGCTCGTGCAAGCCTCGGCGCATGAGCTGCCCTTCCGGGATCGCGTCTTGGACTACGTGCAAGCCATCAACGTCATTGAGCACGTGTTTCGCCCTGAGCATTTTTTCAAGGAGATCCGACGGGTGTTGGCCCCGGACGGCATCTTTTGCGGGGACTCGCGCAACCGTTTCGATGCTTTCTTCCCCGAGCCCCACGTGAAACTGATGTGGGTGGGTTTCTTGCCGCGTCAGCTGATGGATCGCTACGTGCGCCTGCGAACGGGCTTCGGTTACGGCCGCAAATACCTGCTCTCATACTTTGAGCTCAGCCGCGCGCTCACGCGCAGCTTCGGCTCCGCATATCGATCGCCTTGCCCGACGTCAGACCCTACTCGGCGAAGGCGCCGGCCGTGCTAACGCAAGCCGTCGAGAAATTGCACGCGCTCCGCCCCCTGGAACGCGCGGCACTACCCGCATTCCCCGCACATCGAAAGGCTCGGAGCTGCAATCCAGCACAACCCCGTGACAGTTGCGTGGCTGCGTCTGCCAGGACCTCGTACTTCCGGCGTGTAGGCAGGCCTGCATTCGACACCGCTCTGCGACTCGGCAAGAGAACGGGCTACATGAACGCGCGCCTCGCGCCGTCTTCCGTGATCTCGAAAACTAACGGAAGTGCAGGCCGCACGGGCAGCTACGCCGAGCACAAATGGTATCCGGTTATCTCTGAGTTAAGAGTCCCGGATCGTTTCACCATGTAATTGCATTAGTGAAACACTATTGAAATGGCTGCGTAACAGAGTCGTGCGCCGCTCACCCTCACGGGTGATCCAGGGTGATGCGCCGCTCTCGAGTTACAAAGGCCGGGCTTAGAAGCGTCGAAGGGATGGAGAGGGTTAGGACATGGGAAAGTCGATTCGAGGGGCACTGGGCGGTTTGAGATCGAGGCGAAGCCTGGGCTCCGCCGCCGCGTTGTCGCTGCTCATGACGTCCGCGGCGCTCGCTGTCGGCTGTGGCTCACCCGATGCGAAACCAGAAAGCCCCCAGCCGAGCCGAGGTGAGCTCGGCACCGCCCGTTCGGCGCTCGTGACTTCCACAGTGCTGGACGTGGTGGGCGACACGTTCATCAGGAGCGGTATCGCCAATCAAAACGAGGGCGTCACCCCGCGGCTTTCTGTGCAGATCAGTAGCACGCATCGATCGCTCTTGTACTTTGATCCCGCCGCCATTCGAGCCGCGGCGGCGGGCCACACGTTGCTCTCCGCTCAGGTCGAGCTCACCATCAGCAGCACCGGCACGAACTGGGGGCCCGGTCGCTCGATTGCCATTCACTCGATGCGGCAAGCCAGCACGGAGCTGCGAGCGACTTGGAATTGCGCCTCCGATGCCAACATAAATAGTACGACGGTGAACTGTAGCGGTGCCACAGCATGGAGCATGAGCGGTACCAACGGTCCGCTGCCCTACACCCCGCAGTCCACAGCGACGTCACTGATTAGCAACAGCCAAACGGGCGTGGTCACTTTCGACATCACGAGTGACGTCGCCGCCATCGTCGCGGAAACAGACGCGGGCCTCGGCTGGATCGTAAAGAAGGTGAACGAGACTCAGAGCGGCAGCATGTCGTTTGCATCGAGAGAGCAGGGCCCGGCGCCACGCCTGCGCCTGACGCTGGAGACTCCAGACTGCACGCCAACGGCCTCAGTCGACACCATCTGCGATGGCGCGGATGAGGACTGTGACGGCAGCGTGGACGAGGATTATGCGCCAGTCGCCACCAGTTGTGGTGGTGGGGCGTGCGCTGCGTCGGGTACGACGAGCTGCATAGATGGTGAAGAAACGGACAGCTGCCACCCGGGTGTGCCGGCGGGCGGCGACGCAACCTGTAACGGCGTGGACGACGACTGCGACGACGAGGTCGACGAAGAATTCGTAGGCGCAGCGACGAGCTGCGGAGTGGGAGTATGTGAGGCTTCAGGTGCGACGACCTGCGTAAATGGTCAAGTCGCCGACAGCTGCTCAGCGGGTGTGCCCGCCAACGATGACGCGAGCTGCAACGGCCTCGATGACGACTGTGACAGCGTGGTCGACGAAGACTACATCTCCCTCACCACCAGCTGTGGCGTGGGCGCGTGCTCCGCCAGCGGCTCCACCAGCTGCGTGCTCGGAGAAGCCCTAGACAGCTGTCAGGCGGGCTCCCCCGCCGCGGACGATGC
>JANOIG010000226.1:0-20605 GCA_031407405.1 Deltaproteobacteria bacterium | reverse complement strand
CCCCCACACTTGCGGGCCGGGTGCGGCAAGCCCATCAACGCGAGGACTTCACACGGTTCAGGGCTTCATGAACCCTTTGAGCTAGGGCAGACCGAGTAAACGGTTTCTCCAGCAGGTCCACGCCCGGGTCCAAGCGGCCGTGGTGGATGACGGCGTTATCCGTGTAACCAGACGTGTATAATACTCGCAGGTCCGGCCGAGCCTGACGTGCAGCTCGGGCCAGTTGTGCACCATTCATGCCTCCGGGCAAGACGATGTCGGTAAACAGCAGGGCAAGGTCCGGATTTTGATCCATCACGCGCAGCGCCGAGGGCCCATCTTCTGCCGCCAACACGCGATAACCCAGTCGCTCCAACATTCTGATCGTCAGGGAACGAACGTTGGGTTCGTCCTCGACCACCAGAATGGTTTCGCCCCGACCTCGCGCATCGGGACTCGCGCTTCGACCGCCGTCATCCGTATCGGCGGGCTGTGTGCTGCGCGGCAGGTAAATCTTCGCGGTCGTGCCTTCGCCGAGCTCACTGTATAGCTTCACGTGCCCGCCGGACTGTTTCACGAACCCGTAGACCATGCTGAGCCCGAGGCCTGTGCCCCGATTGGGCCCTTTGGTCGTAAAAAATGGGTCAAACGCCCGGCTCAACACCGCCTCGGACATGCCCACACCGTTGTCTGTCACCGCCAACGAGACGTACTGCCCGGGCTGCAGCTCAGCATGTAGCTCGGCGTAATCGCGGTCTACGCGGGTGTTGGCGGTCTCGACGGTCAGCTTGCCACCGTTGGGCATGGCATCGCGCGCGTTGACGGCCAGGTTGACCACCGCGTTCTCGAGCTGGGCCGGGTCGACCTCGCAGGGCCACAAACCGGCGCCTCGTATCACCTCGATTGAGATGCTGGCGCCGAGCGTGCGCCGAAGCAATTGCTCGAGATTGGTGATCAGGCGATTGATGTCGACGACGGTGGGGTTGAGTGGCTGCTGGCGAGAAAATGCGGTCAGCCGCTGGGTGAGCTCCGCGGCTTTGCGGGCCGCTGCCTGCACCTCTTCGAGCAATGACAGGTCGTTAGGTCTGTCCGCCAGTGTGTCGCGGATCTCATCCAGGTTTCCTAGGATCACAGTGAGCAAGTTGTTGAAGTCATGTGCCACGCCACCCGTGAGCTGTCCCACCGCTTCCATTTTCTGAGACTGGCGCAACTGCGCCTCCAGGCGTCGCTTTTGCTCTTCTGCCTGCACTCGTTCGGTGACGTCCTGAGCTACCCCCAGCATGCTCTGCACTGCACCGGAAGCGTCCACGACCGCCTCGCCCCGGGCGTGCATGATCCATTCTTCCCCATCCGGTCGTAGCGCTCGCGCCTGGAGGTCGTACGCGCCTCCGGATTTCATCACCGCTCCGACGATTCTCCCCACGCGAGGTTGGTCCTCGGGGTGAATGACACTGAGGACACTGGAGAATAACTGAGGCTGTGCTCCGGGAGTAAGCCCCAGTAGGCGATACAGCTCCTTGGACCAGTACGCGCCATCTGCCTTTTCACGCGTCCACTCGTAACTACCGAGGCGGGCCGTGCGCTGCGCCTGCTCCAGGCGACGCTGATCCGCCAGGGAGGCCTGCAGCGCCAAGAAGCCAGTTAGCCCATCGGCGAGCCGCGCACCAATGGCCTCAAACAGGGCCGCTTCATCGTCCGTGTACACATGGGCCGTTGCACAATGATGAACACCCAGGCACCACGGAGTACTCGCTCGGGGGTAAATGGCCATGTGCATTTGCGACTTGACGGAGAACCTGCTCAGGGGCTCCACTTCCAACGATACCGTCGAATGCAAGCTATCCCAGCGGCAGGCGCCGACGGTTTCGAGCGCGGTGGTCAGCGCCAGCTCGGAGAACTCCGACATCGGGAAACGCTGACCGATGGCACCAGCGCCGGGCCACTCGGGCCGTGTCCGTTCCATCGGCACGCCATAATCTTTCGCCGAAGGGTCACACGGGAACAGCAGCCAGGCGCGGTCGCAGGCGAACAACTCCAGCATTTCGTCCAGAACGCCGGTGAGCATCGAGTCGAGCGAGGGTGCCGCAAGGATGGCACGGTTGACGCGCTCGAGCGCTTCCAATAGGGGCGGCGCCCCCTCCAGCCTGGAGCCACCCGCTGTCGCGGGGTGTTCCCCCCGCGTATCACTTTCCTTCGCCACGGGCGGGTCATAGCCCGGGATCCCGCCGACTCCGCAAGCGCCTTTCTAAGCTCGGGCTCCCGAGCCGAGCTTTCTGTCCCAAGGCATGGGGGCCTAAATGGCTTTAGACCTCTGACGTCCTCAGGCGTGCGAGGGCCACGGCGCTGCCAGCAAAACCAGCCAGCGGTGCAATCCACGGGGGCGCACCCAAGACCAGCAAGAGCAGCGCGACGGCCACCGGTGCGACCACGGTAAAGAGCGCATTTTTTGTCTCGGCGTGTAGCTGCCGCGCCAGCTGAATTGCCAATGCCGCGTCGCGCACATCACCCGAGGCAACATCGACGTCCCAACGTTCCAGCGGCCCGCCGCTTGGATCGATGTTGACGGAGAGCTGTGCTGCGCCGAGAGCGCCATCGTCTGTGCTCGAGCGCCCGACCACGGCGACGGTCGCTCCGGTCTGTGACAAGCGCCGCACCTCCGCTGCGCGAGCGTCAGGTAGCACCTCTGGACGGACGTGCTCGATACCGATGATGTGTGCGAGCGCTTGGCACGTTTCGCGTGCGTCCCCGGAGAGCAGCACGGGCTCCACGCCGGTGTCGAGCAGGTGCTGCACTGCACCACGAGCTCCGGGGCGTAGGCTGTCCTGCAGCGCGACCAGCCCAACCCAGCGTCCATCCAGGGCCAGCAAGAGTACGGTGCGGCCCAGTGCCTCGAGCTCGGCGATGCGCGCTTCGGCGGAGGCCACGCTGATACGGCGCTCGAGCAGTAGGGCGCGCGTGCCGACGACCAAGGGCTGGCCCGTCGACGCCACGGCAGTGACACCCATGCCAGGCAAGTAGTTGGGGCTGCGCGTGGCGTCGGGGCGGATCTGGTGAGCTTGAACCGAGCGCGAGAGCGCGACGCCGATGGGTGATGCAACGCCGGCATAGACGCCAGAAATCAGACTCAACAGCTCCTCGGTGCCCATGCTGCCGGTCGGTTCGATGCTGGCCACGCCGAGCTCGCCGCAGAGCAAGCTGCCTTCCGCGCAGAACACCACGGTGGACACACGGCCGGCTCGATCGAGCGCAGAGGGACCGCGGAACGAAATGCCCCGTTCGAGCAGCCGATACAGCCCTTGCGAGATCCGCAAAGCGACGAGGTCGGGCAACGCGACGTTGGCCAACGCTGCGCCAGCCGCTGCAGCGTAACTGATGGCGAGTGCCGAGTGACCGTGGAGTGAGAACGCAACCAGCGCACCGCCCAGGCTCGCGACCGCGGCTCCCGACGTTGACAGGCGTTCGGCGAGCTTCGACAGAGCAAGGTGGCGGTCCGCGCGGCGGCTGGGATCGAGGGTGAGCCGGGCCCAGGCTCGATCGGTACCGACCCAACGCACCACGGCGCGGAGCGCCCCGTCGACGACTCTGGCCCCCGACAAGATGGCATCGCCGTCCTGCCGCAGCACGCGCCTGCGCGCATCCAACCAGGGCTCGACCGTGGCGCGGCCGGCCACGACTACGGCGTCTACCGGCGAGCGCTGGCCGGCTTTCAGCACCAGCTCCTCGCCAACCCGGGGCCCCTCGTGGCAGAGCGCGCTCGCGATGTGGGCCCTGCGCGGCTCTAAAGCGCGGCGCTTGCGAGCCGCGAGCTCCAAGCTGGCCGCGGCCACCGCACAAACGACACCCGCAACGCTAGCGCCCAGCCTTGTTGACCCGGGGCCCTGTAGCATGTGCAAAAGCGAGCTCGAGGTAGCGGCCACGGGGGCCGCCAGGCGGAAGGCCATGCGGCGCGGGCCTTCCAGCGCCCAGTGTTTGACACCCGTACGAAGCAACGCCGCGCAGGCTGACGCGGCGACGAGCGGCGCGAGCCAGTGCGGAAGCAGGGCCACATTGGCGTTCTCGACCACCGCCGCAAGCATCCCCAACAGCACTGCGGCATGGAGCCCGAACGAACGCGGCAGCGTGGCGTGCTCCTTGGATGGGGTCGGACCCGCGCGCGCCGCCTGCTCGGCGACCGCAACGGGCTCGGCTGTGGGGGGCGGAGCGACCGATCGCGCCTCCACCCGCGGTGGAGGTGGAAGCAGCCTGGCGGGGGGAGCATTCGCCGCAAAGCCCGCGTGGCACTCCGGACTGCAGAAATAACGGAAGCGCTCCCAGAAGATCGCGACGCGCGAAGCCCGCAGCGGGTCCACGTCAGAGCCGCAGGTGCTGCAAGCTACGGTATGTCGGCCACCCTGCACGGGTGAACCAGAAGGGTGTGGTTTGGCTCGAGCGCTGTCAGACATCCGGGATTAGCGCCCACTCGAGCGCGGCCTTGGCCGTGTGCAGGCGGGCCTCTGCTTGGTCCCAGACATGGCTACGCGGACCATCAATCACCTGCGCCGCGATCTCTTCACCCCGATGAGCCGGTAAGCAATGGAGCACCATTGCGTCGGGCGCCGCAGACGCGACCATCTCTTCAGTGACACAATATCCGGCAAACGCGCGCAAACGTTTTTCGTGCTCTTGCTCCTGCCCCATGCTGGCGAAAACGTCAGTGCTGATCACATCGGCCCCCTTGGCGGCCTGTCTTGCGTCGCGCACGAGGCGTATCTTGGCGCCGCGCTCACGAGCCCGCTCCATCTCTTTGGTATCGGGGTCGTAACCTTCCGGGCACGCCAGCGTCAGGTCGAGCTTCAGTAGCCCGGCGGCTTCCAGCCAGGAGTTGGCCATATTGTTGCCATCGCCGATCCAAGCGTAGGCGAGGCCCGCGAGGCTGGGTTTGACACGACGAATCGTTTGCAGATCCGCCAAGAGCTGCATCGGGTGGCTGTGATCAGTCAGGGCATTTAGAATCGGAATGGTGCTTTCGCGCGCCAGCTCGAGCAGGCGCGTGTGCTCGAACGTGCGAATGGCGACGCCGTGCACCATTCGCGACAGCACACGGGCCGTGTCCGTGATCGGCTCACCGCGACCGAGTTGCGACCCTTGCGAAGAAAGCACGATGGGGTGCCCGCCCAGCTCGACGACGGCGACCTCTAGCGAGATGCGCGTGCGGGTCGAGGCTTTTTCAAATATGAGCGCTACCGACTTCCCGAGCAGTGGCCGGGGCACGCCTGTGTTGCCACGCGTGTCCTGCCAGCGGTCCGCCGCGTCGAGCAGACGCACGAGCCCGTCCCGACCAAGATCTGAGAGTTCGATGAAATGGCGTGTCACATTGCTCCCCAATTAAAATTGCTCCCCAATCAGATTGTCCCCAATAAATTGCGCCCACATTCACAGATCGCGATCAATCGTCGAAAGCACTCGATCGACGATGGCCACGCCCTCGTCAATTTCCGACTTCTCGATGTTGAGCGCTGGCGAAAAGCGTAGCGCACAACCACCGGCGATCGTCAGGAGCACTCCGGCGGCCCGTAGCGACTCGAGCAGCGCTCGGGCATCGAAGCCAGGCCTGAGCACCAGCGCCTGGAGCAACCCGAGCCCACGGCTGCTTTCTACGCTGGCCGGGTGGCGAGTGACCAGCTCCTGCAAGCGTTCTGCGAGATACGCACCGCTCTCCCGGGCTCGGTCCACCAGCTTGTCGGCATCGATGCGTGCCAGCACTGCTCGTGCTACCGCCGAGGCCAGGGGATTGCCCCCGAACGTGCTGCCGTGACTGCCGGGGGGGAGCGCGTTCTCCAGGTGTTTTTGGCACAACATGGCGCCGATCGGCACGCCGCCGCCCAGCCCCTTGGCTAGCGCTATGGCATCCGGTTTCACGCCGGCGTGCTCGAAACCCAAAAATCGCCCGGTCCGCCCAACACCCGTTTGAATCTCGTCTCCCAAGAGCAGGGCACCACTCGCGCGAGTCAGACTGTGCAGCCGCTCCAAGAAGCCTGGGGGAGCCGGCAACACCCCCCCTTCGCCCTGTACGGGCTCGACCAATACGCCCGCCACCGAATCATCCAGGTGAGCCGCGACGGCGTCCGCATCACCAAATGGGACGTGGACCACCCCCACCAGTGGACCGAAGCCATCCCGGTAGGCGGCCTGACCCGTGGCGGCCAGCGCCCCGAGCGTGCGACCATGAAATGAGCGCTCGAAGGCGATGATGTTGTAACGCTGGGTCTGGCCCTGCGCGTGAAAGTGGCGGCGGGCTAGCTTGAGCAGCGCTTCGATGGCCTCCGTGCCGGAGTTGCAGAAGAAGGCGCGGTCAAACCCCGTCAGCTTACACAACTCGCGCGCCAACAAGATGTTTGGCTCATTGAAGTAGTAGTTCGAGACGTGCCCCAGGCGCTCGCTCTGGCGCCGCAACGCCGCGACGATGTCGGGGTGGCCGTGGCCCAGGGCGGTCACCGCGATGCCGGCGTATAGATCCAGGTAGCTCTTGCCGGCGGCATCCCAGACACGTCGGCCCTCGCCGCGCACGAGCACCAAAGGGGGCTGGCGGTAGTTCGGGTAGAGGTAAGTCTGGCCGATTTCGACCAGAGCGGCTTGTTCTTCGGCGGTCACGCTGCTTGCTTAGCGCGCTTTTCGAGGGAAACGCCAGCGTCGACCGGCTAGAGCGCGGGCAGCATTCGGGACACCCCTCGTTTATTGTGCCCGAATTCTGCGGCCCCCAAGCCAAGCGCGCGGAGCGCGCCAAATAACAAGGAAGTGCGCGAGCAGAAGGGTCGCTGCGGGAGGTTGCGCCCGCCCCTCGCCCGTCAGGGGCGGGTGCAACCGGTGGCGCTACTTCTGCCGAGCCGAACTGCACTGGCGCGGCCGGGTGAGGTTGCTACTCTCGGTGTGTCATGGAAAGTCGCTGGTTACTCCTGCTTGCAGCCCCAGTTTTGGGGCTTGGATTGGGCTTGTCTGGAGCCCAAGCGGCTGAGCCGTCATCCGCGGCCTGCCCTCCCGGAGAGTGGTTCTGCGACGAGGCCAGCGATCCTGACGTGGAGCCCGAAGCCGAGCCAGAACCCGATGGCTCCGAGCCGGCGGAAGCGGGCGTCGTCTCAGAATCGTTCGAGCCCTCAGCTCGTCCCGCGGAGCGACGTGAGCCTGGCATCACGGTGCATCGTGCGCGCGTGGACGACCGGGGCCATATCAGGAGACGCCAGAGGCCATCGCCATGGAGCATCAACCTGCGACTTCAAGGTGTAATGCTCGGCGATGGCACGCGGCGTGGAGATGACGCCGGCATGGGGGGTGTGGGTGCGAGCCTGCGTTACGCGGTCAACCCAGTAGTGGTGCTGGATTTCGGGCTCGATTCGATTTTGGGGACGGACTACAACGGCTACGATCGCAGCGAAGGGTCGCTGTCCTTTAGCTCGCTGTTTTATTTCAACCCCCGACAGTCTTCGGTTCGGAGCTACGGCATCCTCGGGCTCAACACCAGCGTCGCGCGCGTCGACGTGGGCGGGGACGACCAAAGCTGGAGCTACTTTGGTGCTCACGCGGGCATCGGCCTCGACATCCCGCTCGACAGAAGAGTGGCGTTGAACCTGGACCTGCTGGGCTTTATCCGTGGAAGAACGGACGAGCGCGCCGCGCGAGAGCCCGAGTTCATCGACGACTTCGGCAGGGTCAGCAACACCTCGGGCGGCGGGCTATTTCGGGCTGGAATCACCATCGCCTGGTGAAATGCGGGTTGCCGGTGGCTGGCACAAAGTCGAAAGGCCCTCGATCGTTGCCGTTCGAGGGCCTTTGGGTTTACCGAATCGTTAAAGGTCTAATGCCGCTCTGGCGTTAGGCCTCTAGATGCTAACGGCAGGTTACTGGACGAGATCCTTGAGCGCTTTGAGTGCGGTTGCACGCACCTTTTTGCTCGCCGGCTTGGCCGGAATGGTGATCGGTTCCTTAGTGAAGGGATTGATGCCTTGGCGCTCTTTGGTCGCCGGCTTCTTGACGACTCGAAGCTTGACTAGGCCCGGGACGACAAATTCCCCCGGAGCCCCACGCCCCGCGAGTTGTTTACGAATGATGTCCGACAGAGTGTCGAACACACGCCCGACACTTTTCTTGTCGAGCTCTGTTGCATCGCTAATTTCCGCGATGACCTGAGCCTTGGTAAGTCTCTTGCCAGCCATGCACTTCCTCCTGTGCGATAGAAACCGCTCTCGTCCACGTGGAACGCACCGTCGGATGATACCGGACCGACGATACCGGACGACGATGCGCCTGCGTGATATCCCTTGATGAAACCGTGCTTATATCCTGCTCGTCAGCCTTGCCCTAGCAACTTGCCCTAGCGGGAAAAACGTCAGATAGGCTCGCGACGAGTAACAGGGGGGCAAGGCCCTTTCAAGCAAAAAAACAGCGGTTTTGTCAGTTCAAACGCGATTTCTCTTTCGTGCACACACACAAGGATACACGGATCGTCGGCACGCCGGATGCTCGCGTAGAGCCGCAGGGTTCTCTGCTAAGTGCTCGGAAACCCTCCATTGCAGCACCACGGCAGGCACGGAATCTAGCATGAAATGGCTCATTTCCTGGCGTTGCGAGCCGGCTTTGGGGGAGGCTCCGCTACGAGGTTTCGGGCCCCGGCGCTGTGCACGAGGCGGGCGGTCATTGCGTTCATTATTGCTTCCTGCTTGTCGTTCTGATGATCGTAGCCGACGAGGTGCAATATGCCGTGGGCGAGCAGGAAACTGACTTCGTCGAGCAATGAGTGCTTGCGTCCCCGCGCCTGGCGCTCCGCGGTGTCTAGCGAGATGACCACGTCTCCGAGCAGGGCGTGGTTCAGAATGCTGGGCGTCCCCTCGGCCTCGCCCAGGGGAAAAGCCAGAACGTCCGTGGGATAGTCCTTGCCTCGGTGCGCTTTGTTGAGCGTGCGAATGAAAGCGTCATCTGTCAAAAGCACGCTGAGCTCGTGCTCATCTCGTCCGAGCTGCTTCAGCATCGTCTCGGCGATGCGGCGCACGGGTTCCGAGCGCAATGGGGCGGAGGCACGTGCCTTGCGTGTCACGAAGGCGGGCACGAGCTAGTGTCCGAGTCCAAGGTTCGCTAACAAATTTCCGCGGCCCCTGACTGGGCAAGGGCCGCGGAAATTCGCGGCGAATTGTCCAAGTTTGACTCGGAGCACCCCTTGTTTATTGTGCCCGAATCTATGATTCGGGCAGCGTATCCCATGACCTTCACGCTTGAAAACGCGCCCGCCTGCTTGGGCGAGGCGGGCGCACCGCGGCGAATCGGATACGTTCACCCGCTATAAATCTTGTTCAGCGAAGGGCCGGAAACGGAAGGCGTCGGTGGTGGCCAACGAAACCAACAGCTCTTTAAAGTCCCCACCCGTGCTCGCGAAGTCGGTCTTGGCACGCTCGAGGCTGCACACATCTTCTTCCTGTTCGGCGCGACCCATGCCGTAGCGAAACCACTGAGTGGCTAGGCACGCTTCGACCTGAGGGCTGGCGGCGAGCTTGGTGCTGAGCTCGATGGCCCCGTTGAAGGCGCCTTCCAGATTCGGGTCGCCAGAATCCACCACGTCGCCCGAGGTGTCGACGGGTAGACCGTATTCTTCGGTACGGAAGCCACCCAGGTGATCAAAAGCCTCCAGGCCGAAACCCACCGTGTCGAGAAGCCGATGGCACTGGGCGCAACGCGCGTCGGCACTGTGCTGGCTGAAGCGCTCGCGGGTGGTGGCGTTGGGATCTGGATCCGGTGGCGTAGTATCCACGTCGGGCGGGGGAGGGGGGAGCTGCTGGCACAGCAGCTGCTCTCTGACGAATTTGCCGCGCTGGACGGGCGCCGACTGCTCGGGATGCGCCAACAGAGCCATCAAGCCTGGTTGCGTCAAGATACCTGCACGATTCGGGTCGAGATATGGCTGCGGGCCTGCTTCGACCCCGTAGAGCGCGCTCAAGGCAGGATCCATGAACACGCTTGGGGAGCTCAACAGCGCCGAGACATTGCCGCCTTCGTCCCAAAACGTGTGTTGCACGAACTGGTCCAGCGATTGCCCCCAGCTGACATTGTAGTCGCTGACGGACTCCGTGCCCGGAGCGACGCGGGTGAGGCCAGCGAACTGCGAGACACCCATCCACTGTTGATAAAAATCCGTCACCGTCGCCCGTGCGCGATCATCATCGAGCATGCGCCGCGCCTGCTCACGCACCGTATCCAGATTGCCGAGTTGCCCGGTATCCGCGAGCGCGAACAGCTCGGGGTCGGGCATGGTGTTCCAGAGGAAATACAAAAGCCGTGAGGCAATTTGATACGAATCGAGAGGCAGCGCTGGCGCGTCGTCGCCGGCGGTTACGGGCGAGGCGCCCGCGGCCGAGACGAGGGATTCAGTCCGATACAGGTGCTGCGGCGACTGCAAGAAGGCCTGAATCACGAGCCCGAGCGCGGTATCGAACCCCCAGAGCGGGCTCGCTTGGCGAAACAGGCTCAAAAAGGGCTCGCTCTCGCCTTCTGCGAGTGGACGACGGAAGGCGCGATAGCCAAACGCCGTGATGAAACGCGACACACAATCTTCGGAACGATCTCCGGCTTCACACGGCAAGAGTGCGTCTACGCCGCGCGCGACGGCGGCCCGAGCGACCGCTTCTCCCGCGGCGGCGTGCCTTTCCGCCAACAGCAGGCTGACCCGATGCGCATCTGCGTTGTTGCCGAAGCCGAGCAGCGTATTTTCGGGCGGAAAGCCTCGAGCGGGGGCGGTCAGATCACCCAGTAGGTCCCGAACGGTGTTGTCATACTGGAGCCGAGTCAGAAGCCGCGCCTCAGCCGCACCGGGAGCGACGCCCTCGCAGTTTAGCTCGGGGTTCGGTGGCTCGACGGTCACATTGGGCATCTCACTGGGCGGCTCCGGTGGCGGGCCGGCCCCAACTTCAATAGGACGCCCGGCATCGGATTGACAAGCCACGAGGAGCGCAACACCCAGCGCCCAGCTCACCCGATCACCGCTGCGAAGCCGCGTCATATGCATCACCAGGTTGCCTTTTCGGCGCCGCGCTCGCAAGGCGATGGCGCCACAAACATGCAACAAATCCTACTCTTTCAAAACGGAGCGCGTGCCGTCACCCTGACAGCGCTTCGGCCGCCGATTCAGGTCCGCTGGCAGTGTACGACTCCGGCTCCCATGTAAAGGGCGCGCATCAATTTCCCCAGTCCATCGTGGGCGGCGTGATGACCGCTTGGGGATGGTTGCCGCCCGCCATCTTGACTACGAAAAGTCGACGCACCGGGCGCTCCCTGTCGGCTTCCACGCGCACTCCCCACAGCCCGATTTCCAACGTCACGCTTTGCCCCCACCACAACTTCGGTTGGCCGCGGCCGGGCCAGCGTTGACGGAAACGACGCGGGTTACCCGGCCTCACTAGCTCTTCCCCATCACCCTTCCGTTCATCGGCGAAACGTGTGCTTTTTCCGTCCTTCGCCTCGACTTTGCCGGCAATGCTCAGGGGCCCTTCTCCGGGCTTCTTGACCCAGTATTGGCGCTCGTCGAACGACTCCGCCGTGACCACCAAGTCGATGCCATATGCGCCGTTCTTGTCTTTGAACGGCTTGGCTTCGGGCCGGAGGTGAAAGCCGTCCAGCTCAATCACCAGGCCTTTCGGCGTAACCCGGTACACGATCTCTCGGCCTGCTTTGCTGTTTGTGGCCGCCGTTTTCTCGGTAGCTGCGTCACCATCGGTAGTCCGCGACAGCTCGGCGATGTCCTCATCCAGCCCGTCGTCGGCGCCCACATCGACGGGACCCGCCGGTTGCGGCTCTCCCGAGGCTGCCGTAGCGCCGGCAGCAGCCCCAGGGCTTGGGTCCGGCGTCGGTGTCAGTAGCGGCTCGGTCGCTGGCGCCTCCGACGCTGCGTTGTCCCCGCTCGACTGAGCGCCCACCTCGGCACTGGGGCTCTTCGCCTCAGGCGCCGGCGAGCAGCTCGACAGTGCAACGAGCCCGCCCGCAGCGCCGACGATGCTCGAGCGCGCCCTGCTCCAGAGGCCGTAAAACTTGGGCACTAGAGCGTATCCCATATCCTCGTCGCTCGAAAACGCGCCCGCCCGGCTGGGCGAGGCGGTCGCGTTTTCCGCGGAGAATCGGCGCTGTTCACTGGCTCTGCCTTTACATTTATCGCCATCTCACGAGATGGCTTCTAGAGAATTTCCAACAGCTCCACGTCAAAGACGAGAGGCCCGGTGGGCGCACCTGGGCGCGCCTTCGGGTCTCCCTTTTCGCCATAGGCGAGCTTTGCCGGGATCCAGAAGCGGACCTTTTCTCCCACCACCATCAGCTGCACCCCTTCGGTCCAACCCGGAATGACTTGGCCCAACCCGAAGCTCGAGGGCTTGCCGCGCGTGACGGAAGAATCGAACATCTTCCCGTCGGGCGTCCAACCCGAATAATGGACTTTGACCCGATTGGCAGCCGTGGGGTGTGCCTTGCCAGTGCCGGGCGTGAGCACGCGGTAGCGCAACCCGCTTGCCGTTTTCTTTGCGGACGCGGGCGCCGCGGCGACATCACTCGGCACCGCCGGTGGCTCCGGCGGCTTGATGATTTCGAGCAGCTCTACATCGAATGTCAGCTGCCCGCTCGGCGCCCCCGCCCGAGGTGTGTCGCCGTAGGCGAGCCCACCGGGGATCCAGAAGCGCCGCTTTTCGCCGGTCACCATCAACTGTAGCCCTTCGGTCCAACCTTTGATCACCTGCGTGACCCCAAACTCGGCGGGGCTGTTCCGAACCACGGACGAGTCGAACATTTTGCCGTCTGTGGTCCAGCCGGAATAGTGGACCTTCACTTGGTCTTTGAGGGTGGGCCGCTCTGTGCCGCTACCCGCTTGGAGCACCACGCTGGCCAGACCCGACGGGGTGCGCTCGGCGTTGGCGGGCGGCGCGGCGACGTCGGCGGGCGCGGGCAAACCGCTGGGCTCGGGCGCTGCGGTGGGCTTTTGCGCTTGCGCTGCGGCCTCCGACGCCTTTTCTTTTGCGCCAGTGCTGGAGGCGGAAGGGGCAGTTTTTTCCACTTCCCCGGCTTGGCAGCTACAGAGCCAGGCGCTGGCCGCAAGCAGGGCGGCGAGCGCTGCCTTGGACGCAGGGGCGCGCCGCGTTTCGATGGCGGGGACAGCAGTTGAAGAAGATGCCTCGAATGAAGTCATGGCGGCGGAGTCTGCTCGAAAGCGATGCATCATGCAGCCCGAAAGTGCGGCTTTAGAGCTTGGATAGGCGCGCTGCTTCATGTCCCTGATGGTGCGGAAGCCGAACAGCCGACCCCAGATGGTGCAGCCCGGAGTGGAGTTGGCCAAAGTTGGAGGTTCCGCTGCGCGGACGCGTGTTACTTCCGAAAGTTCCTCTCTGCCGTGGAACTGTGAGAAGGTGAGCCACTAACCAAGGAGCTGACGAGTGACGATGACCAGTGTCCCGAGTCCAAAGTTCGCTAACAAATTTCCGCGGCCCCTGACGGGGCAAGGGCCGCAGAAATTCGCGGCGAATTGGCCAACTTTTGACTCGGGACACCCCTTGTTTATTGTGCCCGAATCTTTGATTCGGGACACTAGTAGGGCAAACGGGGGCTCCGGGGTGAGGGGACGAAATGTTGCGGGGCTGATCCTCGCTGTCGGGCTCATTTCTGGCTGTGATCAGCTGTTCGGGCAAGATCCCGCGCGCTGCGAGCAGAGTGTGACGACGGTACGCCAAGCCATTGGCTTCAAGGACTTCGAAGCAGCGCGAAAGTGGCGGGACTACACCTGGAAGGTGTGTGACGAGCGCGCCATCGTCGCGACCTTAGATAAGGAGATCGTCGACGCCGAAACCGCCATGGCGGCGGAGGCCCAGGCGAGCGCAGAGCAGGCCGCCAAGTTGGCTCAAACGCGCATCAATGCCGCGCAAGCGCTGTGGCGGGAGTTCGACGAGGCGAAACCGGTGGATCGAAATGAGCAATCCCTTGCCGCTACCCGTAAGTCGGCCAAGCGTCTGGGAAAAGGGCTTTTGCCTGAGTTTTCAAAGAAGCTCGACGCCTACAACGACGCGGAATATCAAAAGAGGCTGGCGGCGCTGAGTCGATAGTCCTAGTAAGCCGGGCATGCCCGACGAACTCTCGTCACAGTTGGCGTCCCTGCGTCTCAATCGGGACGCGCCGGTCCGCTCCCGATTGCCTTGGCGCTGGCTCCTCGTGTTGGCCGCGCTGGGGGGTGCGGCGTTCGCTTTCTATGCGTTGGCCATGCCCCGCCTGGCGGGTGAGATTTTCAAGACGGAGGTCAGCTTCACCGAAGTCGTGTCGGTGTCCCCCGCCGAGGCTTCGGTGCAACTGACGTCCGCCGGCTACGTCGTGCCCCAGCGCGTCTCTCGGGTGGCCCCGAAGATCGCGGGCAAAGTGGCCCAAGTGTTCGTTTCTCAGGGGCAAAAAGTGGAGCCGGGCCAGCTGCTATTGACGCTGGATCCCGCCGATGATCAGGCCAGTGTGGTGGCTGCCAAGAGCCGCGTGCAGGCGGTCTGGGCACGGGCGGCGAGCGCGAAGGCGACGGCGGCTACCCTGCAAGCGGAGCTGGAAGAGGGGCGCCAGCAGTCGGCGCGCCAGCAGCGGCTGGCCCAGGAAGGCGTGACCGCCTCGGGGATAGCCGAAGATCTGCTGGCCCGTGTCAATTCGCTCGAGCGCCGGGTTGCCGCGTCCCACGCAGAAGCCGCAGCGGCGGCCGCCGAAGCTCGGGCGCAAAGCTCCGAGGTGGACGCCCTCACGACCCGGCTCGAAAATCTGAATCTTCGGGCGCCCATCGCCGGCATCGTGGTCACCAAGCCGCCCCAGGTCGGTGAAGTGGTGAGCCCCCAACCGCCCGGGGTGAGCGTCGACATGGGCAGCGTGGAGATCGCCGACTTCGACACCCTGATGGTGGAGACCGACGTGCCGGAGCAGCGGCTGCACATGGTGGCGCTCGGGACCCCGACCGAAATCGTCCTCGACGCGTTTCCCGCGCGTCGTTACCGCGGCCGGACCGAAGAGATCACCCCGCAAGTGAACCGTTCCAAAGCGACGGTCATCGTGCGCGTGGCGTTCGTCGATGAAAAAGCAGGCGTGCTGCCGGAGATGGCGGCGCGGGTCAGCTTCCTGACCAAGGCGCTGGACGCCGAAGCCATGCGTCAACCTCCCAAGATTGTCGTGCCCAGCACCGCCCTCGCCGAACGCGCAGGGAGCAAGGTCGTGTTCGTGGTCGAGGATGACGTGGTGCGCATGGTCCCGGTGAAGTTAGGGCCCAGCTTTGGCCGTGGGTTTGAATTGGTGGAAGGGCCTCGGCCCGGTACGCGTCTGGTCGCGACACCGCCCGAGACGTTGGCAGATGGCCAACGTGTGAAGGAAAAGGAGTCAGAATGAGCTCATCGTCAGCAAGTGTGGAGTCCCAGGTGGCAGCGTCCGGTATCGAGGCGGCAGCCAAAGGCGCGGCCTCGGCCATCGTGGAGGCGAGGAAGATCCGCAAGACCTACCTGCGCGGCAAAGAGGAGCTCACGGTGCTTCAGGACCTCGACCTCACCATTCGAGAAGGTGCATTTGAGGCGCTGATGGGTCCGTCAGGCTCGGGTAAGAGCACGCTGCTCAACCTCATCGCCGGGCTCGATCGGCCGACCTCCGGCACCATCCGCGTGGCGGGGGCCGACGTGGGCACGCTACCGGAGGGCCAGCGCGCCAAGTGGCGAGCTGCCAACATCGGTTTCATCTTTCAGACCTACAACATGATGCCGGTCCTCACCGCGCTCGAGAACGTCGAGTTGCCGCTGCTGCTCACGCGCCTCTCCAGTAAAGAGCGGCGCGAGCGCGCGAAGACCGCGCTGTCGATCGTCGGCCTGACCGAGCGCATGCAACACTACCCGCGTGAGCTATCGGGTGGACAGGAGCAACGCGTCGCCATCGCGCGCGCCATCGTGACCGACCCGAAGCTGATCGTGGCGGACGAGCCCACGGGTGACCTCGACCGGAAGAGCGCGGATGACGTGCTGGCGCTGCTGACTCGGCTAAACACCGAGTTCAACAAGACCATCGTGATGGTGACGCATGACCCTAACGCCGCGGAGCGCGCCAAGAAGGTGCACCACCTCGATAAGGGCGCCCTACTGTGAACATGGGGCTGGTTGCCGTCCGGAACCTGGGGCGCAACAAGTTGCGCACCCTGCTCACCGTGTTTGCGGTCAGCGTGGCCATCCTCGCCTTCATTCTGCTGCGGACGGTGCTGTCGGCGTGGACGGTCGCCGCGGACCACGCCGCAAAAGATCGCGTCGGGACGCGGCACAAGGTGAGCTTCATCATGCCAATGCCCAAGCGTTACCTGGAGGAGATCCGTCAGATCCCCGGGGTGCAACGCGCGGCCGGCGCCAACTGGTTTGGCGGCAAGGACCCCAAGCACGAAAACGAGTTCTTCGCGACGCTGGCCGTGGACCCCAAGGCCTACCTCGAGGTGTACGACGAGGTCGAGGTGCCGGAAGAGCAACGCGAGAGCTGGTTTCAGAACAAGACGGGCGCGGTCGTGGGCGACTCGCTTGCCAAGAAGATGGGCTGGAAAATCGGCGACCGGGTGACGCTGCAGGGAACCATTTTCCCCGGCGACTGGCCGTTCGAGATCTCCGGTATCTACACCGCCAGCCGAAAATCAGTGGATCGCATGACCTTCCTGTTCCACTACGACTATTTCAACGACTCGCCGCAAGCCGGAGCCACGCGCGACCAGGTGGGTTGGGTGGTGAGCCGCATCGACGATCCCTCCCGCTCCGCGCAAATCTCAAAGGCCATCGACGACCACTTCGAGGAGCGGGACATTCAGACGCTCAGCATGAGCGAGCGCGCCATGAACATGTCGTTCATCGGCATGATTTCAGCCGTTCTGCGCGCGGTGGATGTGGTGTCACTGGTCATTTTGGTCATCATGATGCTGATCCTGGGCAACACGGTGGCCATGGCGGTACGCGAGCGGACTCATGAGTATGGCGTGCTGCGTGCGATCGGTTTCATGCCCAAACATTTGGCGGTGTTCGTGTTCGGCGAAGCCGTCGTGGTCAGCACTGCCGGCGGAGTATTGGGCATCATGATCGCGTATCCCTTCGTCGAAAATCTGGTGGGGCGCTGGCTGGAAGAGAACATGGGAGCATTTTTCCCCTTCTTCCGCATCGATCCCATCACGATCCTTTGGGCGTTGGTTCTAGCCGGCGTGCTCGGGGCCATCGCCGCGGCGATCCCCGCGCGCTCCGCCTCCCGGCTGGTGGTGGTCGACGCGCTGCGCCGCACCGGCTGAGCGCGGCCTGTTCCGTCATTTGAAAGGTAAACCTCGATGCTCATCCCTCTCAGTTACAACGTGCGCAGCCTGTTCGTGCGCAAGGCGACGACGATTGCCACGGCGCTCGGCATCGGGCTCGTGGTGTTCGTGCTGTCCTCCGCTTTGATGCTGGGGCAGGGCATCAAGAATACGCTGGTGGCCAGTGGCTCGGACGGGCGGGCGATGGTGCTGCGCAAAGGCTCCGACACTGAAATGGCGAGCGGCATCGAAAGCAACTTGGTCAGCCTGATCTTGGCCGCGCCGGGCGTGAAGCGGGGCGGGGACGGGCAGGCGCTGGGCACGGCGGACGTGGTGATCGTGGCAGCCCTGGACAAGCTGGGGCAGGAGGGCATGGTCTCCAACATCCTAGTGCGTGGGGTGCAGCCCGATGTCATGAAGGTTCGGCCCGAGGTGCGCATCATCGCCGGGCGTCCGGCGCAGCCGGGCACCGACGAGGTGATCGTCGGTAAAGGCATCCGGGGGGATTTCAAGGGCCTGGAGCTAGACTCCAGCTTCGACCTCAAGAAGAACCGGCCGTTGCGGGTGGTGGGGGTATTCGAATCCGGCGGCTCCTCCTTCGAATCGGAGGTCTGGGCGGACATCGAGACCGTGCGAACGTCCTTCGGACGGGGGAGCGCTTCGTCTTCGGTGACCGTCGCGCTCGATTCACCGGGCGCCTACGACGGCTTCGCGGCTTACATCGAGAACGACAAGCAGCTCGGCCTCGAGCCGTTCCGCGAGTCGGCGTATTATGAGAAGCAGTCGGAAGGGACGTCGCTCTTCATCACCGTTCTGGGGGCCGCCATCGCGTTTTTCTTTTCGGTGGGCGCGATGATTGGCGCCATGATCACCATGTACGGTGCGGTAGCTCAGCGTTCCAAAGAGGTCGGCACTTTGCGCGCCTTGGGCTTTTCTCGTTCCGCCATTCTGCTGTCCTTTCTGTTCGAGTCGAGCGCTCTAGCGCTCATCGGCGGGGTGATCGGGGGCTTGGCCTCGATGGGCATGACCGCGGTCGAGTTTTCGATGATGAACTTTGCCACCTGGCAAGAGATCTCGTTTTCGTTCGACGCCTCCCCCGCCATCGTTCTCGGATCGATGGCCGCGGGCGGGATCATGGGCGTGCTGGGCGGCTTCTTTCCGGCGGTTCACGCCGCGGCGCTGTCACCCATCGAAGCGATGCGGGGTTAGCGGGGCCGGAGGGCGCGATGAGCTTCGTCCTCAGCCACCGCGTGATCGAAAACTCCGAGCCCAAAAAAGGGGTGAGCGGCCCCGGGGGTCGCAAAACTGCTTTCGTGTTGCATGGGGTTTTAGGCTCCGGGCAAAACTTCAAACGTTTCACCCAGGTGCTCGCGGGGCAGCGCCCCGAGTATCGGTATGTGCTGGTCGACCTACGCCATCACGGTGAATCAACGGGGGCGCCAGCTCCGAACACCCTGAGCGCATGCGCGGCGGATTTGACGCAGCTCGGGCGTGTGCTGGGCGCTCAGCCCGAGGTGCTGATCGGTCACTCCTTTGGCGGCAAGGTGGCCATCGAGTACGCGCGGCAGGGCGCTCCGGTATTAGAACAGGTGTGGGTCTTGGACTCGGTGCCCGGCGCTCAGGACCAGGTCAATCAAGCCGAAGTCTCCCAGGTCATCGCGGCGGTGCGCGCCGTGCCCATGCCCGCGGTCAGTCGTCGAGACGTGGTGGCGCACCTCACGGGCCATTCGGGGTTGTCGAGCGGCCTCGCCGAGTGGATGACGACCAACCTGAAGCGACAAGGGGAGCACTACGTCTGGACCTTCGATCTCGAGGCCATCGAGGAGCTCATGACGGACTACTACGAGGTAGATCTGTGGGGATTTCTCGCGCAGCCGCGCGAGCGGCCGGAGTTTCGGCTCGTCGTGGCCGAACGGAGCGATCGCTGGACACCGGAGTTGAGGGCCCGAGCTCGCGCACTAGCCGCGTCAGCGCGGGTGTTCTATCACGAGCTGCCCAATTCGGGGCACTGGGTGCACGTCGATAACCCCACCGAGTTGTTGCGGATCATCGCGACGCATCTAGGCTGAAGAGCCGCGCGGGCACGCGACCCGCGCGGAGTGTCCATCCGTGAAGGTCGCGCACCCGGCGGGGTGCTTATTTCAGGAATTACCGAGCAGGGGCGGTGACTGTCGTGCTGGCGAGGTTGACCGCGGTCTGTGCCAACAACCTGCCGTTGATGGATGAACCGGCCCCGAGCGTGATCGCGGTTTGCGACAGGATGACGCCCTCGAAGTGCGCCGTGGTTCCAAGGTCCACCGTTCCAGCCACCTGCCAGACGATGTTTTTGGCGCGCGCCCCACCGATCAACGTGACCTCTTGTGCGGCGGCCATGGTCAGGTCGCCCGTGATCTGGAATATCCAACGGTCGTTGGCGGCGCCCGAAATGGTCACCTCGGTAGGAATGGTCACCGCACTGTTCCACCTGTACAGCCCCGGAGTGAGCGTCAACCCACCGATTGCCCCTGCAGCGCCGATGTCGAGGAAATCAGGTAGGGATCGACCGGCCGCATCGGTGTAAGCGGCTTCCATGGCGCCCACGGCGGTGGTCAGGTTGCTCGGAGTTGGGGGATCGTTGTTGGCCGCGAATACACTTCCGGTCACTTGAGGCGTCGTCCACCTCGTGCCGGCTCTGGTCAAGCCGAATCCAGTAATGTAGCTCGCCGCAGCTGGGCTCAGCCCCAGGTCTCCGGTGATCACGGAGGTGGGCTCGTTCGTGACTGTCGACTTGGCCAAGATTGTAAACGTGCCAGCGGCTCCGAGCAGCACCGGCGCAGGGCCGATCGCCGCGGTGGCGTCCGTCTCGAAGCTCCAGGTGTGCTCTGCTTCGAGCGCGTTGCCGGCAGCGTCCTCGGCTACCGTCGTGATCGTCGCGGTGTAGGTCGTGTCTAGGTCGAGATCGCTCAGCGGCAGGAAGGTCGCCTCTCGATTGAAATAGGTCACCACGCCGGGGACCGAGTCTGTGCCCTGCTCGAGGCTGAAGGTGGCATCGGTGAGCGTCAGAGGGTCCATGGCCTCGCTGAAGGTGACGCTAATCGCCACGGACGTAGCTTCGCCCGTTGCGTCATCGAGAGGGAAGTTGGAGACCACCGTCGGTGGAGTCGTGTCCGGGGTGACAGCGGAGCCGCCCGCGCCGCTGGTGCCCGAGCCGTTACCGCTCGCGCCGCTGGTGCCCGAGCCATTGCCGCCCGCGCCGCTGGTACCCGAGCCATTGCCGCTCGAGCCACTTGCGCTAGATCCCGCGTCGCCGTTGTCTATGCCGACGAGATCTGCGTCATCTCCGCAGGCGGT
>JANOIG010000191.1:0-2322 GCA_031407405.1 Deltaproteobacteria bacterium | reverse complement strand
CTCATGCGCGAAGCATCCTGTCAAGGACGCGATCAAAGCGACGAGCAACGTCATCCGGTTCATACGATTGCCTCCGGAACGACGGAACGACGTTGACGGACAACACTTAAGCCCCCCTCGAGCCTGGCCGGAAAACATCTTAGTACCGCGTTCGAGAGCTCGTCCGAACGGGCTGAGCCGCCTGAATTTCGGCCGCCAGCGTTGAGCGACGGTGCAGTTCGTCCTCCGTCGCCAGCGCTCCAGCAGATCGGGCTACGCCTTCGAGCACCGCGAGGCGACGAATGCGGGGCATGTTCGGGTCCAGGGCACTGAAGTGCTCCCAAAGGTCACCGCGCAGCCAGTCTCCCGGCTCGCCCCACTGTGCGTAGCCGCTGCCATCGTCAGCGAGCCGCAGCAAAAACTCGCCAGTCATGCCGTCCACGCTAACCGCAACGGTGGCCTCTGCCGTATCGTCCACGTCCCTCGTATTCATTTCGCCAATCTCGATCTTCATTGCTGCTCGTCTCCTGTTGGGGGTTGGGTCTGCGCCGCCCGGCATCGACCGTGGAAAAGGCCAAGCCGGTGCGCATCGTCTTTGGCGTCCTCGTAGGCGGCCTTGGTTCGCCAGTTCGCGTCAGCCTCGTAAGCGACGCGGGCCGCATTGAGGCGCGCTAGGGCGTCTTCGGGGCTCACCAGCACGACGGCGCGTCTGAGTTGCAGCCGGTTCGGCAAAGGGTGCTCTGAGCGTGCCTGAGCTGCCTGCTCGGGTGTCAGAGGCTCTGGGGTCGCCATGCTCATCGCCTGTTTCCAGCAGCCAGCCGCGTTGGCCCGATCAATAGCTCAAAATGCAGACTCGCGGTGTTCCACACGAAGCCTTCGCTCGGTCCAGTGCCGGAGTCCTCGGTAACGGTGAACATGACGCGAACGCCGCAAATCTTCCGCCGCTTCGGGACCCATTGAACACGGACGGTGGAACCCACGGTCAGCCCGACAAGCGTCTTGGGCGTGCCCGCCGCGTAGTTGACACCGTCATCGTAGCTGTAAAAGATATTCAGCACGCAGCGGGCTCGGAATTCGCCAACCAGCACGGTCGAGAGGTGCCGGCCGTGCCCTCCCGGGCCCATTGGATACATGGTGGCGAGCTCGATCTCTGGCTGAATGAACACATTGCCAGGATCCGAAAAGCCAGTCGCGGCGATTCGCATCACGTCCGCGGCGCTGCAAACGACTAGGCGGCCTTGATAATGCGTGGACGCACGCAATGGGGCGTCTCCCGAGAGTCGATCCACGATCCAGCGGCCTTGCCAACCAAACTTGCCCATTCCGCTGGACTTCAGATCCAGGTGGACCACGCGCCCAGCTGTGCCAGCCGTGTTTTGGAGCGTGAACGTCAACAGCTCGTCGCCCTCGTGCCTCGTTGCGCTGGTGATCACAGGGAACGCAGCCAGCGTGTCCCGGATGCCCTCTGCCGCGCTGATCGAATGCCCGCCGCCCGTTGGCCACAGATAGATCTTGTCGTCTGACGCCTGGAAGAAAACGCCGTGCTCTGTCTTGGCGATGCTGCGCCAGTCCTTGGCCCCAACGGTCGCGTCGATCTGCACGAGCTCGCTCAGATCGCCAATGCCGGCCGCGTTTGGGCCATCCCCGAACAGCTCGCGGATATCCCTAGGCGAGAAGATCAAACGGCGATTGTCGTCCGTGACAACACCGCCCGTAATGCTGCCCGGGTTGCTGCCAAAGAACAGGTCATCATTGACGAAGCCGATAGACTCGCCTGGCCTTGGCTCCGTGCTGATCTGGAATTGGTTGTCCCGCTCCAGCCCCATGAGCAACAGCTTGCCGTTGCTCTCGACGAGGTATTTTGACGGCGATGCCATGCCTAGCGGGAGGCGCCCCGAAAGTGATCCTGCCTGGCCTTGCGTGTAGATCGGCGCACCGGCTTGAACAACGGAATCGGCGTTAGTCTCAAAAAAGTTGGATATGTTGCCAAGTCCCGCGGGTGCCTCGAACGCTTGGGAAAATCGCGGGATCGAGCCGCCCGCCTCCGTCCGAAAAACGTCGATATAGACCTTACCACCATATTCGGAGAAGCTCGGCCCGACTCGAACGCTCAGTGGGTTGAAAGCCTGAATGGCAATGCTAACATCGCTGGCGCCCATAACCACGGTCACCTCCTTGCTTGGTGCCGAGCGCGTGATGTCTCCGTTCCGGTCAACGTACCGATAGACAATCTGCAGCCGATAGGTTGCCGACGAGACGAGCGAACCCGGAGAGACGCCAGCAACAGCACCCAGGGCGCTGAAAAAGGGCGTTACATCAAAGCCAGCCTCGGCCGCAACCTGG
>JANOIG010000158.1:0-1547 GCA_031407405.1 Deltaproteobacteria bacterium | reverse complement strand
CAAGATGATTCTGTTGACTTCCCCAAATCGCAGTTGCAGCAAGTTCTTCGTTGAGGCCACTGACATGGTGAATATTGAGTTGACTTTTATACGCAGTCGCCGACCAGCGACGTGACCAAGCAACTCCTCGACGACATCCCCAACGTGCACCACGACTGGCTGCACCGCGGTCCGCCCGGGAAAAAGGCGCAGCCTTCGGTCGCGTAGTAGCACTGCTGTCTTGAAGTTTTCTGTCACCACCCCCGGAGATCCCTGGTTTGGCCTTCGTTTTGGCTCCGCTTCGGTGCTCACGTACAGGAGTACGCTCCGCTCCGATGCTCGCCAAAGCCTCGGCGAAACCAGGGCTTTCCGGGGGTCCACCCAAACTGTCTGGAAGTAGTGGCAGGTCGCGAGGCGTGGCGCGTTGCGCCATGCCCGTGTGCCTACAGGGTTTGGCGGATCTTCCGCCCCGTCGGTGACGATGGCTCCGCCTTCGCGGGAGCTGCCGGCGTGCGGGGCGCAGGTGCAGCGCGCGGCGTGGGGGGTGGCGGCTTGTTGGTGCGAGCCGCGACGGGCTTTGCCGGGGCCCGCGGCGCCAGCTCGACCACGGGCGGTTTGCTCGCCTCCGCGCTGGGAGCTGGGGCGGGAGGATCGCTAACGGGCAGTGAGTTGGCCGCGGCGGGCGCGCTCTTCGCGACCTCGGCGGGTCCCGAGCTGGCCACGCTGGACGGCGCAGCCGCCGGGGTCTGACTGGAAACAATCATGAACACACCCGAGCCCCCGGCCACGATCGCCATGGCCGCGATCGACGCTACGAGCCCCGCGCGGCTCGGTTTGGGCTTGTCGGGTGTCGGTTCGGTGTTGGTGCTGGTGCCGCCGGACCAGGTGCCGGGCGTGGCTGCGAGGGGCGCCGTTTCGACCGGCGTGCGCACGACCGGCGCTGCTACGACCGATGACGCCGGATACGCGCCCGTCGAGTGTGCGCTGTGCCCGTTCCGCGCGGCCCAGTCATCGAGGATCTGCTGCAGCTCGTGCGCTGACTGGAAACGCTCACCCGGTTCGCGCGCCATGGCTTTGGACACGATGTGGGCGAACGCAGGGTCGATTTCTGGCGCCAGCTCCTCGAGCGGACGTGGCTTCTCGAGCACAATCTTGAACAACAGTTCGTTGAAGGTGTCGGCCAGGAAGGGCACTTGCCCGGCCAAAGCTTCGTACAGAATCACCCCGACCGCATAGAGATCGACGCGGTGATCGACCTCGCGGGACCCCTTCGCCTGCTCCGGCGCCATGTAATACGGCGTGCCCATCACGGCCCCGGTGCGCGTCATGCTGAGGCCGCTACCGCTGCCTCCGAACTTCGAAATGCCGAAGTCGAGCAGCTTCACGAAATCAGGCTGGCCGCGCCGGCTGCGCAGCAGGAACACGTTGTCGGGCTTCAAATCGCGATGCACGATGCCCGCGTTGTGGGCCGCCATCAGCGCTTCGAGCAGCTGACGGGCGATGGGGTAGAGCTCGATGGGTTGCAGCCGGCCGCGCACACGGATGCGCTCACTCAGGCTGTCGCCGTC
>JANOIG010000135.1:0-8629 GCA_031407405.1 Deltaproteobacteria bacterium | reverse complement strand
AAAGATGCGCAGGCGTGTGGCCTTTTCCATGCCGACGCCCGTGTCCGTGACCGCCAACAGCACGTACGGCCCAGGCTCGGTGCCCAGGTGTGTACGTGCGAACGCGGCATCGAGGTCCACGCTGGAGGTTTCGATGGTGAGCTTGCCGCCCTTGGGCATGGCATCTCGAGCATTCACCACCAGGTTCATGATCACCTGTTCGATGTTGCCGCGGTCGGCTAGGACCCTGCCCAGCGCTGCACCGTTCAGGATGTTGAGCTCGAGCTGCGCTCCGAGCAGCCTCTTCAGCATCTTCTGCATGCCGCCCAGCACCTCGTTCAGGTCGAGCACCTTGAGCTCCAGCATCTGCTGGCGGCTAAACGTCAAGAGCTGCTTGGTGAGCTCGGCAGCGCGCTGGGCTGCCTTGTGCATCTCCAGTAAGTCAGTGCGCGCCTGCGCGTGCGTGAGCGGATCGAGGTCTTCGAGGACGGTCTCGCCGTACCCGAGGATGACCGACAGGATGTTGTTGAAGTCGTGGGCAATGCCGCCCGCCAGGCGGCCCACGGCGTCCATCCTCTGGGACTGGCGCAGCTGCTCTTCCAGGCCTTCCCTAGCCAACGCCTCGCGCCGGCGTTCGGTCGTGTCGATCGAAAGGATGACCAGACCTTCAAGGGTAGGTTGCACGTTTACCTCGAAGTGCGCCAAGGTGCCGTCGGCGAGCGTAAGCGCCTCCTCCATCTGGATGGGAACGCGCTCGGTGGTGCAGCGTCGCAAGAGTGCGTACATGCCGCTTTGCTCGAAGTTGGGGTAGAGCTCCATGGGAGTGTGCCCGAGCAGCTGTTCTTTCGTGAGCCGCGCTTGCCGCGCACCAACATCGTTCACGTACAGGTAGCGTAGATCGTGCCCCAGGATCGTGTACCCCTCCATCATGGTGTCGAGGGTTCGCTGTAATCGGCTTTCGCTCTCGCGCTGTGCGGCCTCCGCCTGCAGGCGCTCGGTGTGGTTTTGCACGACCACGAACCGAGCTTTGCGCCCTTCGAACGACGTCAGATGATTCCTGCCTTCGACGAAGATGAGGCTTCCGTCTTTACGCCGGTGGTGCGCCGAGCCGACCATGTGAGCGTCGCCGGCAGCGCGTAGCGCGGCCGTCAGCTGGACGCGCTCGTCAGGGGCACGCAGGTCATCCAAGCACAGCGTCGAGAACTCCGCCGCAGAATAGCCGTATAGGTCGAGCGCCGCGGCATTGGCCGCCAGGAGCCGATGGCTCTCTACGTCGAAGACAAAGGCCGCGATGGGGCTCGAATCGAAGAGGAAACGGTGCGTCTGCTCCGACCGGCGAGCCCTCTCTTCTGCCAGCTCCGCGGCGCGCTGAGCGTCTTGAGCTGCCTGGTAGAGCCGAGCGTTGGTGATGGCCAAGGAGGCATGGTCCGCGAGAGCTTGCGCCAGCTCGAGATCTTGCTCGTTGAACGGCGGAGAGTCAGGGCGATAGCGGCCGAGGGCGAGCACCCCGATGCCCTGCTCGTGCGAGCGCAACGCCACCACCAAGAAGCTGTGCAGACCGAGCTTACGTTGCGCCGCCACCTGCTCCGCCGTCGTGTCGGAGCGGGGCGCCAGCGGATCCAGCCTGGGAACGAGCAGCGCCTTGCCCGTCGCCAAGATTTCGCGCAGGGCCGGCTGCTCATTGAGTAGGAGCGGCTCAGCGTGCGTCTTTCGAAGCTGCTCGAGCGCTGCCGGATCTTGCGCATGCAGAGAAACGGTCCGCAGGGCTGTCGCGTTGGCTTCGAGCAGGAAGACGGCACACGAGTCCTGTATGAGCTCGCTCAGGAGGCTTGCGACGCTATCCAAGAGGCGCTCGTAGTCGGTCGTGGCTTCCGCGAACGTGCGCGTGGCCTCGGAGATCACGCGCAAGCGCTCCCGAAACCGATTGATCTGGGCTGCGGCGTCGCCCGATGAGCTCTCGTCCACCCCCCAAGTCCCTCCTGACCGAACTTGAGCACGACTCTGCGCCTGGCTCAACTTCCGTCACCACAGTACGGCTGGCTCCGCAAACGCCTTCGAACAAGCTCCGTTCCCCCACAAGGGCATACATCGCGAGCCGAGGCGGGTTGTGCTCCGATTTCCGCACGTGGACAGAGAAAAGCTGCAACGGCCACAGTCGGCGCGCCCTTCGCCCCGAAGCGCCGTGCTGGGCCGTGCGGCGCAGGCCCGGACCAAACACAAACTGCTCGACCTAGCGGGTGGCCTGTTGGCCATGTGTGATGCCTTGATTGAGCGGGATGCGCCGCACCTAGCCAAGACGTATGGTGGCACCCGGAGGCCAAACATGCCTGAGCGACCCAAAGTCACGAGGTACAGCGACGCGATGACGATGCGTGAAGGGCGCCGCTTCTACTTCGAGGCCAACGGCCTAGGCGAGACCGGCGGGTATGACGAGCCGTGGGTCGACTTCAAGCTCGGTCCCATTCCGTTTCCTTTTCCGAATACGCCGAGCCGCGTACGTGCGGTCGGGTACCACGATGTGCATCACGTGATCACCGAGTACTCGACGGACATCGTGGGCGAATTCGAGATCTCCGCGTGGGAGATCGGCGCCGGTTGCAAGACCTTCGCGGCCGCCTGGGTCCTCAACCTGGCGCCATTTACCCACCGGCGAGCTGAAGGCGAGCGGATCTGACGTCGTTCTGTTTGGTCTCGCTCTTGGCGGGGGTCTCGTCGTCGCTGTCGTGACCTTCGTGCTCGTCGTCCCGCTCGTCCCCGTTGGGCTCGTGTCCAACGCTCTGCGCCGCCGCCGCGCTCGGAGCGCCAGCCTGAGCTCGGACGCATCCAGTTGAGGGAAGCTCGGGCCTCGGTTAGTCTGCGCCGGTGTGCTCGCTCGCGTACGTCAGTCTGGTCGCTCTGCTCCTGCTTACGGCCTGTCTCGGCGAACGTCCGCTCGGTACCCGCGTGGGGGCTGGGGGCAGCGCGGGGGAGGGCGGCGGTGCAGGCTCGAACGGGGGCAGCGTGGGTCTCGGGGGCAGCACGTCTTCGAGCGGCGACGGCGGGGTGAGTGATGGCGGCGTTGGGGTGGGCGGGATCGTGGCCGCTCGGCTTGCATTCGAGCCGCTATCGCAGCCAGCGGGGTACGCTTCGAGGCCGCTCGGTCTGATTACGGTGCAGGTCCTGGATGCAGCCGGCATCCTCGTGAGCGGCGCCCAGGCTACGGTCACGCTCGCCCTCGGTAACAATCCCAGCGGCGCGAGATTGATCGGCTTTCCGACGGCATCGGCCCAGGCTGGAGTGGCGGTGTTCGAAAGCGTGGGGCTGGATCAGGTGGGTACGGGCTACACGTTCACCGCTTCGGCAGCTGGGCTCAGCACCGCAACTAGCCCCCCCTTCGAGGTGGCGCGGTTGCCTTTCGAGCGCGTGGTCACTGGTCTGTACGGCGGCATCGTCTCACACCTCGCCTCGAGCACCGAAGAGCCCCCCACGCTGTACGCGTCGGGCCCCGCCGGCGTCTTTCGCTCGAACAACGCGGGCGGAAGCTGGACGGCCGCCAATTTCGGCAACTCCGGTGAGGTGGGCCTGGTGGCGGTGGATCCGCTAAATCCAGCGCGCGTCTACGCCACCCCGCTTTTCGGCAGCGTCAGCTTCTCGGGCTCGAGCACCCAAGTCACGCGGAGCGACAACGGCGGGGACGCCTGGCGACCCCTCGAAGGCCTGTCCGCTGGGGGGCTGGCTGGCACCGACGTGGGCGCGTTGCTGATCGACCCGGTGAGCCCCAGCATCGTCTACGCAGGCAATGCCGCGGGAGTCTTTCGCTCGACAGACGCGGGCGACACCTGGGTCAGAACGAGCTTTCCGTATGGGTCCTACGAGCTCACCCTGGATCCTATCGCGCCGGCCACCTTGTACGCCTCCGCCTTTGACCCGAGCACGTCCACGTCCCACGGCATCTACAAGACAATCGACAGCGGCAACAACTGGGCGCCCGTCAACAGCCCCAGCTTGCCTCCCGACATCATTCCCAATGGCCCGCAGGCTCTGTTGGCCACGCCCGCTGGGGTCTTCGTCAACGAATATCGCTCGACCGATGGGGGTGCGACGTGGGTCCAAGGCGCCACGGCTTGGGACGCGCTCGCGTATTCCGCGTCGAACGTGCAGCGCGTTTACTCCGCGGTGAACGCCTCGGTGCAGGTGTCGAATGACGGCGGACTGAGCTTTGGCCCAGGGGTGGCGACGGGGGGCGCCCTCATCAACAGCCTCGCGGTCGATGCCACCAGCGCCGATCGCGTATATGCGGCCACGGACAGCGGCGTCTTTGCCTCGACGAATGGAGGCGTCAACTGGTCGAGCTCGTCGGTGGGCATCACCACGCTGCTACTCGGCGCGGCGGCGATACATCCATCGGCCCCCGACAACGTCTTTGTAGGCGGGCTCGGCGGTGTCTACCGCACCACCAACGGCGGAGTCATCTGGCTGCACACGGAGCTGGGCACCGGCATCGACGATGTGACCGCGCTCAGCGTCGATCCGCTCAATCCCGCCACCGTGTACGCTTGCACGATCGGAGCGCTCTTCCATCGCTCCGACGATGGCGGTGTGAGCTGGAGCCCCGGGGTCGATACTGGCGGGTTTGCGTTTTGCTACGGCATCGCCGTGAGCGGCTCGACGCTGTGGGTGCCCACCGCCGGAGGCATCCGGCGCTCGATCGACGGTGGCGGCAGCTGGGAGCTCAGCACGGGTCTGGACCTGCCGACTTACAGCGTGGCCGTCGCCCCCGGTGGCACGACGCTGTACGCCGGCAGCAGCGAAGGCACTTACAAATCGCTGAACGCGGGGCTGGACTGGACTCTCATGACCCTCGATCTCGGCGACGCGTTCCTGGTCGACCCGGTCACGCCGTCCACCGTGTATATGGGCCTGGGCTGCGGCAACATCGATGTGGCCACGGGCTCGGGCGGGATCCGGCGCTCGACCAACTCCGGCGCCAGCTGGGAACCGGTCGTCGCCGGAGCCTGTATCACTGCGCTGCTCGGGCTCGCGGACGGTCGCCTGCTGGCGGTGGGTCGTGGCAGTCCGCCATTTGCCGTCAGCTCGGACCAAGGCCAGAGCTGGCAAGCGGCAGGTACCGGCATCCAGGGTGAACCGACGGGTGTCGCCGCCAGCAGGGACGGACAATTGATCTACGTGCCCACCACCCTCGGATTGTACAAATCGGTGACGGGCGGGTTGTGAGACTCTCGGTGGCGGTGTGCTCGGCCGTGCGGTATACCTTCGTTTCCCTGCTCGCGCAGGTGCGTGGTGGTGTGCAACGATGCAAGTGAACGTAGGTTTGAGAACAATCGCCCTGGTCGCTGCATGCAGCGCCGCTGCATGCAGTGTGGACTCTCGCAATGTGAGGTCGAGCGGGGGATCGGGCGGTGACAGCGGAGGCGGCGGGCGGGGCGCGGGGCAGGGCGGCGAGGGTGAGTCGGGGGCGGCCGCAGGTCTGTCCGGCAGCGCTGGCGCAGGCGGCGGCGGCAATGCGGGCATGTCAGGGGGAAATGGCGGGGCGACGGCTGTAGTGGACGGCGGCTCCGACCCGAGCGACTCGGGGATGGGCGGGTCTGCCGGAGGCGGTACCTGGTGCGACACTCAAACCCCTTCTGCGGGTGTCGCCGCCACGGACTTCCAGTGCCTGGACTTCGAGACCGCAGTGCCGCCTGAAGTGTGGGTGCCGACGGTGACCGGCGCGGCAACCTTGTCCGAGACCAGCGAACGTGCCTTTTCGCCAACGACGTCGCTGCGAAGCTTCGTCCCAGACGCGGAGCTGTTTGCTGACCGGACCGTGGCCACGCGCGCGTGGTCGAGTGTTGGCGCGGCAGAGGTGACGGGCGTTCGGGTCGCGATGCAAATCAACCCGGTCGGGCTCAACGGCGTGACGCCACCCTGGGACGGCAGCATCATCCTTGCCTGCATCGAGTTCGGCGACGGAAGCGCCTGCCTGCACTATACGAGATCCGACCCGAGCTTGTCCTTGCCTTGGAGCTTCGTCGGCGGTCCCGCCTTTGGTGGCGAGTGTGTCGTCAATGGGTCGTTAGACTTCGACCTTTGGAATGCGGTGGAGCTCATCGTGGATAGCGACGATGGCGTCCAGGTGTTGATTGATGGAGTCGAGGCGACCGTCAACTGTACCGCCAGCTTCGGCGTCGATACAGCCGCCAGCGTGATCATCGGCCTTCAGAGCCGCCAGGCTACGTACGACGGCTGGACCGTATATTTCGACGACGTCGTGGCTGAAACGTCAAGGTAGGTTCGCCGTTCACGGCGTGGCGTGCGCTCGGCGGTGATTTCACGTCATCGAGTGTCGTCGCGCGCCCGCAGGGCCACTTGCCCGTAGCCAGGTGAGCGGCCGAATCTGTTCTCGCGCGAGACCCACGAATCCGTGTTATTCAGCGGCCGATGTTGGGTCGACAGCGCTCTGACGCCGAATTCGTCGTTTTGGTGGCACTCACCACATCGCTCGTCGCGATGTCCATCGACACGATGCTGCCGGCGCTGGGGCAGATTGCCGCCGACCTGGCGCTGGAGGATCCGAATGACCGGCAGTTGATCCTGACGACGTTTTTCGGCGGGCTGAGCTTGGGGCAACTGGTGTGTGGGCCCCTCTCCGATAGCCTGGGTAGGAAACCGGCGCTGTATGCCGGAATTGCCCTGTTCATACTGGGCGGCCTGTGTTGCGCGTTAGCGACGGACTTCCGGGTCATGCTCGTGGGACGCGCGCTGCAGGGCTTCGGGGCGGCAGGTCCGCGCATCGTAGCGGTCGCCACCGTGCGCGACCTGTATTCCGGCAGCGCGATGGCGCGCGTGATGTCCTTCGTCAGCACCGTATTCATTCTAGTTCCCATCGCGGCACCGGCGTTCGGCCAGACCATATTGTTAGTCGCGGACTGGCGGGCGATTTTCTGGATTCTGGTCGTCGCGGCGCTGGTCGATGCCCTTTGGTTCGGGCTGCGGCAACCCGAGACGCTGGCGGTCGAGCACCGCGTTCCGTTCTCTGCTTGGGCCGTGTTGCGCGCAGCCGGGGAGGTCTTTCGCCACCCCATCACGCTCGGCTACACGCTGGCCATTGGTGTGGTGTTTGGTGCTTTCATCAGTTATCTGTCCATGTCCCAGCAGATTTTTCAGGAGCAGTACGGCGTCGGGAAGCTGTTTCCCCTCCTGTTTGGCACTCTCGCGTTCTCCGTGGGCCTGGCGTCACTGGCCAACGCTCAGCTGGTGATGCGCTTCGGCATGCGCCGGTTGGCGCGGCTGGCGGTCATTACGGAGTGTGCGCTGTCCAGCGCCGCTTTGCTCATCGCGCTCGCGTACGCTGGCCATCCGCCGCTACTGGTGTTCATGCTCAGCATGATGGCCTGCTTCTTTTGCAGTGGTATTCTGTTCGGGAACTACACCGCCCGAGCGCTCGAGCCGATGGGTCACATCGCGGGAGTGGCGGCGGCCATCAACGGGGCGGTATCAGGGCTCGTGGCCATCGCGGTCGGTACGCCACTGGGGCAGGCCTACGACGGAACGGTGAACGCCCTGATTTTCGGCTTCGTCGTGGCGAGCTTTGGGGCGCTCATTCTCACCGAGGGCGCGGAGTGGAGGCAGCGCGCTGGCCGGGTGGCGACGAGAGCAGCTCTGGAGAGTGACGCATGAAAGCCGTGGTGTATGAAAGCTAGTGGTCGAATGTCGTCATCACTTTGGAGCCGCGCTGAGCGTGTGGCGGACGCGCAGCAACAGGTCGGCGCGGTCGGCGCCGGATAGGGCGAGCGCACGAGGCACGGTGCCGACCTCGGCCTGTAAGATCCCGAGCAGCAGGTGCCCGGGTCGCAGATCCTTCCCCTTGCGGATCCCGTGCACGCCTCGCTCGAGCGCATATTTGACCGATGCACCGAGCTTCGTCGCGCGCTCAGGGGCGCTCGTGGGCGGGGGAAGATCAAAGGCGCCAAGAGAAACGCCGGCTGCGCTCAGGCTGTGCTCGAGCTCGCGAGCCAGTGCAGCACGGATCGCGCGCTGATCGAGCCCTGCCGAAATCAGGACATCTCCTGCAGTCGCCTCGGGTCGAGCGGCGATCGCCAGTAGCACATGCTGCGCTTCGATCGTCGTCGACCGGTCTAACTCAGCTTCGCGTGCTGCTTGCTCGAGCATCGCGCCGACATATTTCTTGAATGTTGTCATTCCTCACGCCTCCTCAGCGTTACGCCAGCGGCGATGAGGCGCTTGGCGTGCTTTTTGTGGACGGCTTGGCGCGTGACTCCGAGTGCCTCGGCGACCTCGGGCCAACTCCAACCCGCTCTCATCGCCTGCTCGACCGCGGCGTCCTCCAACTGGTCAGCAAGGCGCCTCAACGCGGCGACCGCCGCTAGCGCATCAGCGGGGTCCTGCGCCCCGAATCTCACGGCAGACGGCATATTAGCAACCTTAGTTGACAAATCAGAATAGTCAACTAAGGTTGCTAAACGAACGACAGTTTCCCGAGCGCGGCAGCTGAGCACGCGGCCGCGCGTGGTCGCGGTCCTCGACGGTAGCGGTTTAGGGCGCCCAGCGCGCTTGCCAGGCGGGATAGAGCGTCGACAGGAGCTGAGCGGGCCAATTGCCGTACCAGGCGTAGCCGGTGCGGCGCTCGTTGTCGATCTCGGCCAGCGTG
>JANOIG010000126.1:0-2919 GCA_031407405.1 Deltaproteobacteria bacterium | reverse complement strand
TGATGATCGTTTGAGCCAATTTGCGTAGGTCTGTCTCTTCGCTCTTCGTGAGCTCTTTGCCCGTATAAATGACGATGGGCATGCGTTTGAGCGCTGGCCGTTCTTTGATGCGTTTCATCAACTCAAGACCGGACAGGTCGGGCAAACGGAGGTCGAGCACCACGCAATCGAAGCGTTCGCGATCGAGCTCTGCGAGCGCAGCCTCGGCCGTGCCGACCGCGGTGGTCGATACTTCGCCGTTCCCGATCAGCTCGACGATGCTCTGGCGTTGGACCGCGTCGTCCTCCACGACGAGCAGCCGCTTCACCCGGCGTTCCAAGAACCCCTGGATGGTCTTCAGGGCGTCCGCCAGGCCACTCTGATCGGCCGGCTTGCCCAGCACCGCGATGGCCCCATATTCCAGCCCGCGTCGTTCGGAGGAGTCCTGGCCGGAGATGATGTGCACCGGGATGTGCCGCGTCGCTGGATCGTGTTTGAAACGGTCGAGCACAAACCAGCCGTCCATGTCGGGCAGCCCCAGGTCCAGGGTGATGGCGTCCGGCTTTACCTCCTTGACCAGCTCGAGTGCCTCGCGGCCTGTGGCGGCGTGCACCGCCTTGAAGCGGTGCTGGCGTGCGACTTCGATCAGCGTGGGCGCGAAGACGGGGTCATCCTCCACGATCAGAAGCACCCGATCTCCGGCGACGAGCTGCTCCCGGTCGTCTGCAGCGCGGGTCCCATCGGAGCTGACTCGAGCAATGGCCCGACGAGCGGACTGGCTCGGGGGTGGCTCGCCCGCCGGGGATTCCTGCTTGGCTGGAGGAAGTGCGACGGGGGGCAGGTAGAGGGTAAACGTGCTGCCTTCGCCCACGGTGCTGGCCACGCGTATTTCGCCCCCGAGCAGGTGCGCAAGCTCGCGGCTGATGGCGAGCCCGAGGCCCGTCCCAGCATACCGCCGGTTGCTTCCACCATCGGCCTGTTGAAAGGCCTCGAAGATCAGGCGGTGCTGGTCTGCGGGAATGCCGATGCCGGTGTCGGTGACCTGGAAGGCGATCAAGCCGTCGCGGCCTGGCGCCGGGAGCATGCGGCAGGTGACCCGCCCCGCCTCGGTGAACTTGAAGGCATTGGACAGCAAGTTTCGGAGTATTTGCCGGAGCCGTTTGGCGTCGGTGCGCAGCCCCGGTGGCAGACCTTCGTCGAGCTGGACCACGAGCTCTAGCCCCCGCTCTTTCGCCACGTGCTGGAAGGACCGCTCCACGGTATCGACCAGATCGCTGAACTTGACGAAGCTCGTGTCGACGCTCATCGTCCCCGACTCGATCTTGGCGAGATCCAGGATCTCGTTGATCAGGTCGAGCAAATCGGTGCCGGATTGGTGGATGGTCTTGGCGTACTCGATTTGCTTCTCGCTCAGGTTGCCGGCCTTGTTGCCCGCGAGTTGGCCCGACAAGATGAGCAGGCTGTTGAGCGGCGTACGCAGCTCGTGCGACATGTTGGCGAGGAACTGCGATTTGTACTTCGAGGTCAGGGCCAGCTGCTCTGCCTTCTCTTCCAGCTCCTGACGACCGAGCTCCACGGCGCGGTTCTTGCGTTCGACTTCGTTATTGCGCGCCGTGAGCTGCCGGGCCTTTTCCTCCAGCTCTTCATTGGTTTGTTGCAGCTCTTCCTGCTGCGTTTGCAGCTCTTCAGCCAAGGTTTGGGACTGCTGCAAGAGCTCGTCCGTGCGCATCTGTGACTCGATGGCGGCCACCACGATGCCCAGGCTCTCCATCAACTGATCGAGGAGCGACAGCTTGACGGCGGAGAACGGTTGAAAGGAGGCTAGCTCGAGCACGCCCTTCACTTCGCCTTCGAACGAAATGGGCGCGACCGCGATGCACAGCGGCCGCGCCTCACCCAGACCGGAGCCGATATGGATGTAGTCTTCGGGCGCATCGGTCACGACGATGCGCTTGAGCTCGAGCGCCGCTTGCCCGACCAAACCCTCTCCCAGACGAAAGCGGCTGGCGACGCTCTTGCGTTCTCGATAGGCATAGGACGCCACCAGGCGAAAGACGCGGCCCTCGACCCCGGTTTCGGCCACGTAAAACACGCCGTGTTGTGCCTCGAGCGTGGTCGCGAGCTCGGACAGCATCTCGCGCGCCAGGCTGACGAGGTCGCGCTGGCCCTGCAGCATGCGGGTGAAACGCGTGAGCTGTGTCTTGAGCCAATCCTGCTCGTTGTTGACGCGAGTCGTCTCGGCCAGCGCATGAATCATGCGGTTGACGTCGTCTTTGAGCTGGGCCACCTCGCCCTGCGCGTCCACGGTGATGGTCCGCGTCAAGTCGCCCTTGGTGACCGCTGTAGCCACTTCGGCCATGGCGCGCACCTGACGGGTCAGGTTTTCGGCGAGCTGGTTCACGTTGACCGTGAGCACACGCCAGGCGCCGGCCGCACCCGGCACTTCGGCTTGCCCGCCGAGCTTGCCCTGGACACCGACGTCGCGCGCCACCCCGCTGACTTGCTCCGTAAAGATGGACAGCGTATCGATCATGCTGTTGATGGTTTCGACCAGAGTGGCAATCTCGCCGCTGGCGTCCAGTTGCAGCTTCTGACGCAGGTTGCCTTCGGCGACCGCCGTGACCACGCGCGCGATGCCGCGCACTTGTTGCGTCACATTGCGCGCCATCAAGTTCACGTTGTCGGTGAGCTCGGTCCAAATGCCCGAGACTCCGCGCACGATGGCTTGCCCGCCCAGGTCGCCTTCGGTGCCGACCTCGCGGGCGACGCGCGTCACCTCCGCGCTGAAAGCATTCAACTGGTCGACCATGGTGTTGATGGTCTTCTTGAGCTCCAGGAGCTCACCCCGAACCTCGACCGTGATCTTGCGAGACAGGTCGCCGTTGGCCACCGCGGTGGTCACTCCTGCGATGTCGCGCACCTGGCTGGACAGGTTACTGA
>JANOIG010000117.1:0-6151 GCA_031407405.1 Deltaproteobacteria bacterium | reverse complement strand
GTACATCGATCGTGACGTTTTCACGGCCATGGCTCCAGTCTTTGCGCTTGGCTCAAGAGGTGAACGGATTGTCGACGGGCAAGCCCGCCTGGTTGTCGATCACGATCGGCAGTGGCCCCGCCGGGGAGGAGCCGTTCGGGCTCGGGGTAACGCCACTGGGCGGCGGTGGCGTCACGTCTTCATCCCCGCTGCGCCGACGCCCGGCGCGGCCCTGGTACAGTGAAGGCGCGATGCTGTCCGCGTCCCCCGCCTTGGCGCGCAGGTACAGCACTGCCCGGCGCGCCTCATCGTAAGCGCGTACGAACAGCGTAAACGCCTTTTGCCGCATCAGGGCCGCTTCCCCGACCAGCACCGGCGCCTGCTCGCGCTGGCCCACGGCGGCCACGAGCTCGAGCGCCAGGCTGCCGGCTGCGTGCAGGTCCGCCTGGCTGAACGGCGTCTTGCTCGCAATCTGCGCCCAGTTCTCCCTGAACACCGTGTCGAGCGTCAGCACGTCGCTCGCCAGCGCTCGATAGCCAGTCCCCACCTTGACGTTCTTCAATTGCTCGCTGTTGATCAGGCCCATGCTGGCCAGCGACTGAGCATTGACCAGCAGCTTGTCCCGCAACACCGTGAGCTCGGCGGCCAGCTCAGCGACGTTGGCCTTCGGCGCGAAGGCGCTGCGATACGACGAGTGAGCCTGGTTCAGCGCCAGCGTATACTGCTCCAACTTGTCAAACTGTTCGAAGTCGAAGTTGCGCCACTGGGCGGCGATTGCGTCGCGCATGGCGCGGATCTCGGGTAGCGCGCCCGTGACCGACGTCACCGCTGCCATCACATCGATGTTGATGGTGATGAGCTCGTCTTCTGGAAGTGCCAGGATCTCTGGCAGGGTTTTCTCGTAAGCGTCCACGGTGGGGAGCTTGGGGGTTTCGGGGGTTGAGAAATCGATGTTGGGTTGTGCCATGTTGGCCTGCCTTTCTTGATTGTTGTCGAGGCGCGCTTGATTGCGCGTGGGATGATGTCGGCAGGTGGGTGGCGCAGTTGCTGGATCTTTTGTTGCTTGAAAAGCGACATTCAGGCATCGAAATGACGCGAAGGCTCGGAGCTGGTGCTGCGAGCCTTCGCGTGGGCGTTGGGTGCTGGCCTTTCGGCACACCCATCGGGTACTTCATGTGTGGTCGTGCAGCGTCGCCAGGGGTGCACTATTCTTGACCGCTGCGATGCCGCCGTCACGTGCGGCGGTGGATGAGTACATCTCACTTGTTCCGAGAATTTCGCCGTTGCCCGCCACGAGCACGAAGTAGGGCTGGTCGGCGATGGAGGTCTTGCGTTGGAAGCGCGAGTCGATGGCCGAGTTGGTGCGAATCGATTCAATGCCGTCGAGCGCGCTGGCTTTGCGGGTGTAACGCTCGCTGGTGAGGATGATTTCGGAGTTGCCTCCTGCCTTGAGGTTAAACTGGAACTGGTTGTCGCTGGTTTTCAGTACGAATCTGCCGGACATAGTGTCGCTCCTATGATGAGTCGTCGGGCGAGGTTGCTCGACGCGTGACCAGGTCGGGCGCAGGCTGCACCGGTTGCTCTAAATCGCGCGCGGGTTGCGTGAGACCATCGCCTTGATGGCGAGGCTGGCCGCGCGTGCAGTTGCTTGTTGCTTGCCGGCAAGCTCCGCGGTGGGGGAGGGGCGCTCAGTGGCTTGCCGGCAAGCTCAGATCTGGGGTGTGCCCAGCGCGAAGCCTTCACGGCAAGGCTCGAGGGTGGGGGGTACTCCCGGCTTGGCTTGCCGGGAAGGGACTCGTGTGGGGGCTGGGCACCGAGGAGGCTTGCCGGGAAGGCCTCGAGGGAAGGGGGTGGCGTTGGTTTGGCTTGCCGGGAAGGCCTTGAAGGGGGTGCCTCCCGGATTTTGGCTTGCCGGGAAGGCTTTGAAGGGGGAGGGGGGTGATCCAGGTACATAGGTAACACCCGGCCAGCAACATGGGCAACAGTCTTGGTTGGTGTACCCACCGTCCAGGAGCTTGGTATCCAGGTTGGGCAGCAAGGGTGACAGAGTCCAGCAGCCCCGGTGACAGGGCCTGCAGCATTCAAAGTGCATCGCCGACCAGCCACGGCATGCCGACGGCCTCAGCGATCGCCAATCCGTGGCTTAGCGAATGTCTGGACCAGGGCGACGAATTCCGAGGGTGCTCATCAGATTGTACAGGTGGGCGCGGGCAATATCGAGAGAAGCCGCGGTCGCTCTCACGTTCCAGTTGTTCTTCTGGAGGGAATCGAGCACGAGCCTGTGCTGCAAGCGACGCATGGCTACGCTGTAAGTCTCCACCTCGTCGGCGCTCTCTGCGGTCTCGAACGCGCGAGCAAAGTGCCGGCGTTCCACTTTGTCGCTGCCTTCGCCAAATGCCGAGATGGTGGCGGCTTCGATGGAATTCTCGAGCTCCCGGATATTTCCGGGCCATTCGGCGTTTTGAATCATCGCCAAGGCACCTGCGGTGAGCTGCAACGCCGGCAGGTTGTTGCGGCTCGCCGCGCGCTGACAGAAGTGATTGGCGAGCAATACGATGTCGCTGCGGCGCTCCTCGAGAGCCGGCATTTGGATCGGAAATACGTTGAGGCGATAGTACAAGTCCTCGCGGAACCGCCTCTCGGCGACCGCCGAAACCAGATCTTGATTGGTCGCGGCAATGACGCGAATGTCAGCGCTTCTCACTTCGACGCCACCCACCTGGTAGTAGGTTCGCTCACTCAGCAGCTGAAGCAGGCTCGCTTGGGCGTCCGCCGGCAGATCGCCGATCTCATCGAGGAATAACGTGCCGCCCCGGGCGGCGTGTACCTTGCCTTCTCGGTCGCGATGGGCTGTCGAGTGCGCCCCAGCGGCAGAGCCGAACAGCTCGTTCGCCACGAGCTCGGGCTTCAGTGTTCCGCAGTTGAGCTCCACGAAGCGGCCCTTGGAGCGTGGGCTATTGGCGTGGATGATGCGTGCGAGAGCCGTCTTGCCTGACCCTGAAGGCCCGGTCAGGAGCACGTTCACATCCACCTGAGCGGCCAGGGCTGCGCGACGCAGCGCTGTCGCGATTGCCGTCGAGTGACCAATCAAGCTGTCTGCTCGAATCTGGCGCCGAACCTCGAGCGTCGCATCGCGCGATTGCTCTTGACGCATGCGCATGAGCAGCCGCTCGGCGAGGGGTGCCATATGCCGCGCAAAGGCCGCAACGCGACGCTGATCGCGTAGGGTAAACATGCCGCCCTCGGAGCGATCCTGTAGGTACACCACGCCCCAAATAGGCGATCTTCCGATCGGCACACAAAGTACCGCGTCGAGCGCGTGTGCGCGAACGCTGCTCTGGTCCTGAAAGCGAGGGTCGACGAGGGCCGACGTCAAGATGGTCTCACCCGTCGCGATGGCCTCAGCAATCACTGAATTTGAGAATCCGTGGTCGATGCGTTCCGCCATGTCACTGGCAACGGCGATCGTTTCCGATGACTCTCCATTCGTGACATCTCGCAGCTGGACGATTCCGCGGCGCGCAGCCGAAAGCTGGATGAGCAAGCGCAGAGCCGCGTCGACGAATGATTGGGGGGCGTCGTGGTCGCCCAGATCGAGCAAGTGGTAACAAAAATCTTGCTCCAGCCGCAGGTTGCCCTCCTGCGATTGTGCAGAGGGTTGCTGCGTCTGGTATGGCCCCACGAGCCCGGTGCCGTTCTCCGACATTTCATCGTCCATGCTGACTTCTCCGGCTGTGGTTAGAGGCTTACGCGAGCCCAAGCTTGCCAAGGTCCAGCACCTCTTGCGTTCCTGTTCCTTGCGCCGGCCCGCACGGGGTACGACCGGACACGGTACAGTACGCCTCCTGAGCTCGGTATACGAGGAAACGGCCCACCGCGTAGTTGACAGACCAATCGATGGAAGAGTCATAGTCGAAGCGCAGCTCGTACGAGCCCGCCGGAACCGCCCCGCAGCCACCGGTGAGGTTAAACGTCAGGGTGCCACCCGTGGGGGCGGCCAAGGGCCCCGTCGTTCTCGACGCGCTGAAAAGAATGCTTTTCGGGTCTGCGATGCCAAGCTCACCGGTCACCTCGTCGACGACCGCGGCGGCCACCTTGGTGGTCACGTTCGTATTCACGTTCCAGATCTTGTACGCCATGACGTTGAGTCGTCCACCGAGACGCCCGTGATACCAGATCCACTTGGGGCGCGAGCCGAGTTGTTCTGCCAGGGCCGCGAGGCTCGGAGGCCCATTGTCTCGCGTGCTCCAGTGAACACTCTGGTGGTCAAAGCGCGCGTTGCCATCCGCCACCTGAAACTTCGTTCCACCTTGCGGGGTGCTTAGCCGCAGCCGGCCACGCGGAGTTTCGAAGCGGCTGCGATAGGAAGCCCAGTGCGGGAGCAAGCCGCTCGGATTGTTGTCGTACCAACCCGGCTCTGTCGTGCGGTCACCATAGAGCACGGTGGCGTGTTGCTCGAGGTAGACTTGCGCTTCGAGCTCGCGGCTTTGCACCGATACTATATAACAACCTCGTTCGCTCGCCCGCGCCAGCTCCGCGGGGCTCACATCGAGCAAGCTCGCTGCACGCTGCAGGTCAGAACGAAAGCTGGGTGCGCAGGGATCGAGCCGTTGCAGCAGCCAGCCGGGGGCTACGTAGGTACAGCTCCTGTCCCCCGAAACCTTACCCGTGCTGCGCACCACTCGGCGCGCGCCGCTGCGCGTGTCGAACAACGCGATGGTGGCACACGTGCTCGGTCCACCCACGAAAGTGCCGAAACTGTGGACGTTGGTCAGCATGAAATAGCGGTTGCCGTGCGAGTCATCCACTTCGATCGTATTCCACCACCACTCCATGTTGGGAAATGGCAGAGCGTCAAAGCGCCCCGGCGTGCCGTACAGACACGCTGACACCGCGCCGTCATGCTCCGGCAGTGGCAGCAAGGGAGGACGCCGCGCGGCAGACCCACTTGGGGCGTGGCGATCACTCGTGGATGGGGAGTGCTTCTGATTGAGTAGACCCAGTGGATCGATGAGGTTTCGCCAAGCCCCGGCGTCCATGCCCTTCACGACGCGGGGCCGGCCCGACCGAGCTCCTGACTCAACTTCGTCAGCCCTTCCTTCAGCTTGCTCATCACGGCCGTCACCCCTTTCGCGCCGCGCGAAGCGGCGTCGTCATCCACCGCCCAGTCCGCCTTGGCGGTGCTGAGCAGAGATGAGAGCAGCCCAGAGAATTCCGAGTGCTCCGGGTTCAGGCTCGCCGCGAGGGAGTCGAGGTCGATGATGTCGGCCATGTGCGGCAGATTCTTCTTGAAGAGTGCCTCGTCCACCCGCTTTAGAAAGGCCAAGTCGTCGAGCTCGAGCCGCTCCAGATTCCAGATCTTGCAGTGTTCGCCGGCGATGGTGTGCATCGGCACTGGGAGTTGAATTTTGTTTTTGAGTACTTGATCGAGGCGATGATCATCGGTGCCACCTAAGTTCTTCAGCTTGTCCATTTCGGCGCGGACCCACCTGCTGTAGAAGTCGGCTGCCTGCCTTTGAGCAACGGTTCGCACCGCTGCCAAATGGTCCAGGATTGCGTTAACGGCGTGGCGCGCAGATTCGTTGGCAGACTCCATCGTTGTCATGCGCGTGAAGGTTCGCATGTAGGTCCCGGCGAAGACGATCTTGTGATAGTGGACCTGATAGCCCCCGTGGTCGGCTTGCCACACATTGGGCTCGTCCACTAGATCTACGGGTATGCCATTCCGCTCCGGATCCCACGGGTCGGATCCCGGGCGGTTGATCCAATCCCCCACGTTATTCACGAGGAACGGTGTTGACGTCGTGCAGAAGGTGCCTGCCTCAGTAGGACGCCGCGGCTGCAGGCAGTCGTCCACATGGTAGTAGATGGGCCGCGGAAGCGGCAGGCGCTGGGTCTCCTCGGCGTTGGCGCGCCGGGCCCGGCGCAGTGACTCCGAGATTTGCCGCCAGACTTCGTGTGCGATCTCCTCGCGCGTGCACTCGTGCGCGGGCTTGTTCAGATAGTTGGAGTTGTTGCGAAAGTTCCCGATGTCGACGCTCAACACGCCGAGCAGCCCCTTGCGCCGCAGATGATTCTTCTGTTCCCAGAATTGGAGCGGCGAGATGGAGGAAAGACCCCACTCGCTGTCGACGTAGTATACGTGCCCCCGAGCGAGCTCCAGATCGTGGGC
>JANOIG010000100.1:0-2256 GCA_031407405.1 Deltaproteobacteria bacterium | reverse complement strand
TAGGCGCCGGCAAGTTTGGTCTCGACGAACTTCATGTTTCCCTGAGCCGCTCGTAGCTTCGAATCTGTTCGACCGTCTTCTCGCGCACGTCGCCCCCCTGATTCATGTGCTTATACCACCCCACGACCCAGCCCAGCGCGGCATCCAAGCGCAAACGCGGCTTCCACCCGAGCTCGGAGTGCGCCTTGGAGGAGTCGAGCTTCAAAAAGCCCGCTTCGTGTGGGTGTTTCCCGAGGTCGCGCTGCCAGGCTGGGGCGTCACCCCAGTGCTCGGTCAAGCGCTCGACCAGCCACTGAACGGGCTTTGCGTCTTCGTCGGCCGGTCCGAAGTTCCAGCCGCCCGAAAACCGCGGGCCGTCACGATACAGGCCCTCGGCCAGCATCAGGTAGCCGTTCAACGGCTCGAGCACGAACTGCCACGGGCGCGTCGCGCGGGGGTCACGGATATCGACCGCCTGGCCACGACTGAACGCCTGCACCACGTCGGGCACGAGCTGGTTCTTGGTCCAGTCTCCGCCGCCGATGACGTTGCCAGCGCGCGCGGAGGCCACGGCGACGCCATGCTCGGCGAATTTCGCGACCGGGAAAAACGAGTCGCGAAACGAGCTCGTCACGAGCTCCGAGCAGGCCTTGCTGTTCGAGTACGGGTCGTGGCCACCGAGCACATCGGGCTCACGGTATCCCCACAGCCACTCTTTGTTCTCGTACACCTTGTCGGTGGTGACGTTGACCACGGCCTTCACGCCGCCCACCCGGCGCACGGCTTCCAGCACGTTGACCGTGCCCATCACGTTGACGTCGTAGGTTTCACGCGGATCTTCGTAAGAAGCGCGCACCACGGACTGCGCCGCCAAGTGCAGCACGATCTCCGAGCGATGCTCGGCGAGCGCGCTCTTCAAGCGCTCGTAGTCGCGCACGTCGCCGGTTACCGTACGCAGATTGCGACCGGCATCGGCCAGCTGGAAATGACTGGGTTCGGTGGGCGGCGGCAACGAATAGCCGAGCACGTCCGCGCCCGCCGATTCGAGCCAAATGCAGAGCCAGCTGCCCTTGAAGCCGGTGTGGCCGGTGACGAACACGCGCTTGCCGCGCCAGAACGTCATGTCCCCTAATTGCTCGTGATTCATCGTTTCGGCTCGCGTGGCCAAGATTCCGCTATGCCCTTCCCGCGAGTTACCGTCAACCCTCAGCCGCGCACCCGGGCGTCAGCGAGCGGGCGCGGCCCGGGGTTTCGCAAACGGCGCGGCGGAGGCCTGCTCACCGGCCGAAACGGGCGCGTTACACCCGATTACAGAAACGTCGAGCGGCCGCTCAGGCGACGACTCGATGACACCGACACCGACACGCGTGCGGGCGCGGCGTGATGTGCGCACGACACCGCCGCCTGCCACGCGGCACGCCGCGCGCTTGCCCGACCCCACACTGGTGCACGCGGGCGGCAACGCGGCAGCCCCCTTTTCGAAGCTCACGCTCACACTTTCCAAGGGCGCGGATTCTGCCAAGCGCAGGGCTCGTGGTCTCTGCGCGCGCGGAGAGACACGCGAAACCTGGGCGAGAAATCGGGCACGGGCACGTTTACGGAGCGGGAGTTTGGCTGTGAGTCGATTCGAGGGGACGCGCGGCAATGGACGGTGCCGATGTATGTGGCGCGCCACACGCTGTAATAGCGCCGGGTTAGGGGTTACATGAGCGCGAGCACCGGTCGTTCGGGCGGGGGTAACGTTGCGCCAACGCCGTTTCTTTGCTCTACTTTCCCATTCGTTTTGAAGGAGAAGAACCATTGAAGATGCCGCGCGCACGAAGGGTAGTTGCTCGACGAGCCAGCATCGGCTTGGCGCTCGCAACGGGGCTCGCCGGGCTGTCCGCTGAATCCTGCGCGGGTGACTCGATCGCGAGCGGCGGCAAGGGCGGCGAAAGCAGCTCGAGTGGCGGAGGCGCAGGCGGCGCCAGTTCCACGATGGGCGGTAGCGGCAGCACCACGACCGGCAAAGGCGGCGCGAGCAGCGCGACCGGCGGCGCAACCAGCATGGCCGGCAGCACGACGGGAACGACGGGCGGCGCAGCGACGGGCACCGGCGGCAAGAGCGCAGCTGGCGGCGCAGCAACGACAGGCGGCGCCAGCGGCAAGGGGGGCAGCACCTCTGGAGCTGGTGGGCAACCCGCGGCCGGTTCGGGCAGCACGGGCGGCCAGGACTGCGGCGGCAAGCCCTGCAACATGACGCCCCCAGGGCTCTTGAACCCGGACTACACCACCACC
>JANOIG010000038.1:0-53014 GCA_031407405.1 Deltaproteobacteria bacterium | reverse complement strand
GGTTCGCCAAGGCTGACGCGAACAAGGACGGCGCGTTGACCCAGGCGGAGCTTGCCCAGGCCCCGGCGCGCGGACAGCGTGACCCCGCCGCCAAACATGCACGCGAGGCGGGTAAAGGCGCTCACATGGACCAGAACGGTGACGGCAAGGTCGAACGAGAAGAGGTGCGCAAAGCCGCTGCACGCATGCTCGAGCGCCTGGATCGGAACTCCGACGGAAGCCTGACCGCTGAAGAGCTGGGCAACCACCGGGGCAAGGGTCACGGCAAAGGCCCCCCTCCGAAGCGGGGCGGTGAGGGCAAAGCCCAGCCGCCTCCTCCCAAAGCGAGCTAAGCCCGCGGCCTGCGATTGAGGCCGGGAAATCACGGGCCGCATCACTCCGATGCGGCCCGGGCGGGCTCGACAGGCGGGCATCAATCGACTTACATTGGCGGATCGTGACCGTAGACCTTCGCGTGAGCCCTCCTGTTCCAGCGACTGCAACTGCCTCACGTGTCGAGGCAAGGGCTCGCGCCGTTCTCGCCCGGGACGGCAAGGTCATCGGCTGGAACGCGGAGCTCGCCGTGTTCTGCGCTCGTCCCGCCGAGCAGGCTCTGGGCCGTCATTTCACCGAGCTGCTCGTGGTGCTCGAACCGGCCACCTTCCCCGACGACCTCCACGCCCTCGAGACGGAGGGCCCCTGGAGCGGTATCGTGGCGCTGGTGCCCGCCGAGCACACCCGCTTGCCGACGCCGAGCCTGGCCGAGCTCGCGCGCTCGCGAGACGGCGACACATTGGAGCTGACGATTGACCGGCTGTCGCGGCTGAGTACCCGCGTCGAACGCAATACGCCGAACACACAGCGCCTGGACAACCCACATTCGGACACGCAGAGGTTGCATGCGATTTTGGAGCACATGCCCGGCTTCTGCTACACCGTCAATGCGGACCTGGTATTCACCTCGTCCGCCGGCCGCGGCCTCGCTTCGCTGAACCTGCTGCCAGGTCAAGTGGTGGGCATGAACCTGCTCGACATGTGGGGCACGCGCGACGTGGCTTATGAGCCGTTGCGCTGTCACTTGAGAGCATTGGCGGGTATCCCGTCTACCTATCAAGACGTGTGTCTGGGGCAGTCCCTCGAGTATCGGCTGCAACCGCTCGAGGACGCAGCCGGCAACATCGTGGGCGTGATCGGTGTGGGCATCGACGTCACCGACCGAGAATGCGCCCGGGAAGAACGGGCAAAGCTCACCGCCCAGCTGCGCCAAGCGCAAAAGATGGAAGCGGTCGGGCGGCTCGCGGGCGGCGTAGCTCACGACTTCAACAATTTCTTGACCTGCATCATGGGCAACTTGTCCCTGATCGAGGATCACTCGAGGCCGGGGGCGGAGTCCTATCTGGCAGAGGCCAATGCCGCGGTCGATAGCGCTGCCACGCTGACCAGTCAGCTCTTGGCCTTTAGCCGCAAGCAGGTCATCAGCCCGCGGTCCATCAATCTGAGCTCGTTGGTCGGGCGCATCGCTGGCATCTTGGAGCGGCTCGTAGGCGAGCGTATCGAGCTGCGCACGGAGTGCGCCGCCCAGCTGTGGAACGTCAAGGCGGATCCAAGCCAGCTCGAACAGGTGCTGGTCAACCTGGTCGTCAACGCTCGCGATGCGATCAGCGACGAAGGCGAGATCGTCATCCAAACCACGAACGTCGACCTGTCGCAGCCAGGGGCCTTGGCCATCGAAGGGCTGACGGGCACCGAGTATGTCGGGCTGTCGGTGCGCGATTCGGGCCGAGGGCTGTCTGATGTCGTACGCGCCAAGCTGTTCGAACCGTTTTTTACCACCAAGGAGACAGGTAAGGGTACGGGCCTCGGGTTGGCCACCGTGTGCGGAGCGGTGGAGCAAAACGGTGGCACGATCCGCGTGGAGTCGGACCTCGGCGCTGGGACCACGTTTCGGATCTACCTCCCCAAGCTCGACGACGGCCCGTCTATCGATGCCAGCGCCGCGCTCGTCGGCAGCCGCTCGTCCTTGCCCGTCGTCGGCGGCACCGAGACCATACTGCTGGTTGAAGATGATCCATCAGTGCTCGAGCTGGCTCACTGCACGTTGCAACAATTGGGCTACAACGTCTTGCCGTGCGCCAGCCCCGATGAAGCCCTGCGCACCTTTGGCTCGTACCAGAGCAAGGTCGAGCTATTGGTGACCGACGTGGTGATGCCACGCATGAACGGCAAGGAGCTGGCCTCCCGGATTAGCGCCTTGCGCCCCGGCATCCCCGTGTTGTTTAGCTCGGGGTATGGCGAAAATATCATCACCCAGCAGGGCGTTCTCGACACTCAGCTGGAGTTCATCGGTAAGCCGTATCGGCCTCGCGAGCTGGCCGCCAAGGTGCGGGCAGTGCTCGATCAGCGTAGAGTGAGCAGCTGACCGCCTGACCCAGAGCTCACGGCCGAGAGACCTCACCGCTGCTGCCGGATGCGTGAGTTTCCAGCCAGCTCCGCAGGTCATCAGGCAATTCGACGTCGAAAGCCAGAGCTTCACCGCCGAGTGGGTGCTCGAGGCCGAGGTGCTTGGCGTGCAGCGCCAAGCGAGCCGGGTGCCAGGCCGCGCGCTCGGCGTACTTGGGATCGCCGAGGACAGGCAGGCCGGTACCGAGCAGGTGGCGGCGAATCTGGTGAGTGCGACCGGTTTCCAACGTGGCTTCGAGGTGGCAGAAACGAGGAAACTGCGTGAGCCGCTTGAAATGAGTGACCGCAGATTTCCCGCTCAGGCTCTGACGAACGCTAAACACGTCACGACCCGGATCGCCGGCGGCAAACACATCATAACGGCGAGTGAGCGAGTGCGTTCGAAACAGCTCGCTCAGCTTTTCACTCGCCACAGGCGTCTTGGCAAACAAGAGGACCCCGCTGGTCTGTAGATCGAGGCGTTGCACCACATAAATGGAGGCTTGCGGCCGCTGCCGGCGGGCTAAGAGAGTTTGTAGGTTGCCCCAGTCCCCTTCCGGGGTCGGCGCCGACAGCAACCCTGCCGGCTTGTTCACCACCACCACGTGGTCGTCCTCGAATAGGACGTGATAGGCCGGAAGGCGCGACTCATCCTGCACGCGCGCCTCGCGGCCAATTTGTTTCCGCGCTCGGTCAAAGGCGCCTCCGAGGTGCACGGTGATGTGCTGGCCTGCCACGACGCGGCGGCTCGCCACCTTCACTCGTTTGTTGTCGACGAACACGGCACCCAGCTCGAGGAGCACGCGCGCGCTGCTGCGAGACAGCTGCTCGACCTGGCGACCCAGACACTGATCCAGGCGCAGACCCGCGGCATCCTCCGGCACACGGAACCTGAAGGTTCGGTTAGAGCTGGGTTTCGACACGTTCGGCGAGCTTTGGCTGAGTCGCCTCAGCGAGGCGCATTGCCCGGACAGGGCTCGGTTGTGCGAGGGCGGCGGGCCTCTCGGAGGGCGTTCGGCATATTTTATACCACTGAGTTTTTGCGCCCTGGCACGAACGCTGCACGACCAAAGACTGCATCGACGGTTTATCGAAAAGGAGATCCCATGACCAAGTACCACATTAGACCTCGCATCGTGACGACGGTGGCCGCGTTCGCTCTAGCTCCGGCCCTGGCGTTCGCTCGGGCCGGCTCGGGCTCGCCCTCCGGCAGCCCAGGTAGCCATGAGCACGGCGCCCAGGGCAGCCAGCAACAGCAGCAAGGCAACCCGCAACAGCAGCAAGGGAGCCAGCAACAGGGGAGCCAGCGCGCTCCGAGCGCCGCGGGTGACACTTCGGGCATGGCCGGCGCCACGGACAAGACGCGCGCCGCCATCGACCCCAGCGTAGTACAAAGGGTGTTCGGCATGGACGCCGCGCTCGTCGACATGGGCTCGCTCAACACCGAAGACGTCAAGAGACTGCAGCAGTCGCTGAAGGACCGCGGGCATTACCCCGGTCAGGTGGATGGCGTCGTCGGTCCGCAGACCCGAGCGGGTCTGAATGCAGTGGTCGCTCAGCAGTTCGCACTGACCCGAAGGCTCATCAACCAAGGGCAGATCACCGGGCAGCTCGCCGAGAGCATGGGCCTCGAGGCCCACGACATCACCCCGGTAACAGGCATCGATACGACGTCGCCGAGCTCGCCGCGTCAACCTGCGGCACCGAGCCCCGGTCAGACCCCATCATCTGGCAATCCCGTTTACCCGGAGGGCCCTCTTACGGACGACTCCGAGCGCTAGGTCACTGCCGCTAGCTCACTGCTGGCGCTTGGCCTCGGCAGCCTTGCCGGCACCCGCGGCAGTGGCATCGGGCGTGACCGCGGCCACAGCTGCCAGGCCTTCGGGTTTCAGGTGCTTCGCGAAACGGCTCAACGCGCGGTCGATGGGCAAAGCGAAAGAGATGCCTTGGCTGTCGCGCAAAATGAAAGACACGAGGCCAACGACACGCCCCTCGCGATCTACCAGAGGCCCGCCGGAGTTGCCGACGTTGATCGGCAAGTCTGTTTGAATGTACTCGACGCCATCGAGAAAGCGGTTGGGGAAAGAGACCATGCCGCGACTCACGGAGAAGTACATCTTGCGCGGCGAGCCCACGGCCAGAACCTCGTCCCCGACCCCGAGTGAACGAGCGCTACCCAGCGCCGCCGCGTGTAGCGCCGGGGCATTGGGGGCGGCTTCGGGCAGGCGCAGCAGCGCGACGTCCAGATCCGCATCGCTATCGAGCAGGTTGGCTGCGGCGGCTGGGGCTCCAAAGGGTGTCACCGAGATTGAGCGTGCCCCGGCGACGACATGTAGGTTGGTGAGCACCAGGCCGGAGCCGTCGATGATGACCCCAGCGCCATAGTTCTGATCGGCTCGAACCGCGGCCGTCCACCCCTGCGCCCGCGCGGCGACCTGAGACCATGACAGAACCTCAGGCGCCTTTTGCTTGGACCGGCCGCGAGCGGACCCTTCCTGCGCGCTGGCTTTCGCTGCCGCAGGCTCTTCACGCGGCGAAGCCTCTTTGGAGCTGCCTTCGGGCGCTGACCCCGCCACCGGCAGCCTTTCCGGAGGAGTTACAGCGCGTGCGGACTCTTGGCGACCCGAAACGACGCCGATGGCGAAGCTGGTAAACAAGAATCCGAGGTTGATGGCCAGTGTGGCGAGACGCATCGCTACTCCGTAGGTGTGGCAGATCAGCGCGCCTTATACAAGGCCCGGCCGGGGTGACACGACGCGTCTAATGTATGGGCCGACCGGGCCGTGTAGCGGCGAGGCCTGGAAAATTACGCTCGGAGAGCCGTCGGAGGCCTGAGCGATCCCGCCGGGGACGCATGCCGCGCCGCGGGGCACTAGTAATAGGAAACGTCGCGCGGGTAGTGGCAGGTGTAGCCACCCGGATTCTTCTGCAGGTAGTCCTGGTGATAGGACTCGGCCGGGTAGAACTCCAGCGCGTCAACCACTTCGGTCGTAACGGGTGCCTGCCAGGCACCTGACGACGCCACCCGCGCGATCATCTTTTCGGCGACGCTGCGTTGCTCGGCATCGAGCACGAAGATGGCCGACCTGTATTGTGTGCCCACGTCATTGCCCTGACGATTCATGGTCGTTGGATCATGGATGGTAAAAAAGTATGCGAGCAGCCGCTCATAACTCAGCTGGCCCGGGTCAAACACGATCCGTACGGACTCGGCGTGCCCCGTCCGCCCCGTCTTCACATCGTCGTAGCCCGGGCTCTTCAGCTCCCCACCCGTATAACCGACGCTGGTTTCGAGCACCCCCGGCAACTTGCGCAGCAGCTCTTCCATGCCCCAAAAGCAGCCTCCGGCCAGCAGCGCCACCTGCTCCGTAGCGCGGGGAGTGGCTCGAGCCACCGGCTCCGCCGGGCGCTCCGGCGCCAAGACTGCCTTGGGCGCCTCGGTCCGGCTACAACCGACACATAGGCACAAGGCCAACAGCCAAGGCACGACAGCGCCCATTGGCGTCAGCAAACACGGCATTCGGCGTTGTGGCAACAGTGCGAGCTCCGGAGTGGGAAAAGCTGTAGTCCAACTGCGCACATGTCACGATACACTGGCAGTGTCGAGCAGTGCTGACAGGCCGTAGATATGCTTCATGGCTGCTGCGATGGCGGGTGGGGCTCGTTCAGGGCTCGCGTTTGACGAACCACAGGGGCAAGTTGCCACGGCCTGGCTTTGCCAAGATATCCGCGCTAGGGGCGCTTCCTGGAGCACACTGTGAAAACCATGGCGAGTGATGGCGTGCCTCTGACCCTCGACGGCGCAAGCCTGAGCTTGGCGGACGTCGAACGAGTAGCCCGCGGCAGAGCGCGGGTCGACCTCGGTAGCGCGGGGCGAGAGCGATTACTGGCCTCTCGTGCGGCGCTGGACGCCGCCATCGCCGACGGCGAAGTGTTGTACGGAGTGAACACGGGCTTTGGCTCGCTCGCCGGGGTCCGCATCGGCCCAGAAGAGCTGCGCGAAGTGCAGCGCAATCTGATTCTCTCGCACTCCGCAGGCGTCGGTCAGCCGCTGCCGGTCGATGTGGTGCGTGCCATGCTGCTGTTGCTAGCGGCTTCGTTGACCCGAGGGTTGTCGGGAGTGCGGCCCATCGTCGTGGAGCGGTTATTGGGCCTCTTGAACGCCGGCATGACGCCGGTCGTCCCCGAGCGGGGCTCAGTGGGAGCATCGGGCGACCTGGCCCCGTTAGCGCACGCGTCGCTCGTGCTCCTCGGCGAGGGTGAAGCCTGGCATGCGGGTCAGCGCATCAGCGGCAACGAGGCGCTCCAGCGCATGGATCTACCGCCTTTGGTGCTAGAGGCCAAAGAGGGCCTGGCCCTGATCAACGGCACACACTTGATGACGGCCCTGGGTGCGCTGGTGCTGGCCGATACCGAGCGCCTATTTTCAGCTGCCTTGTGCGCCGCAGCCATGTCCGCGGACGCCTGCCGTGGCACTGATGCGTATCTGGACGAGCGCGTCCATGCGGCGCGCGGCCAAACAGGCCAACTCGAAATCGCGGCGCGTCTGCGTGCGCTCCTGCACGGCAGCCAGATCGTCCCCAGCCACCTGCACGACGATCCTCGGGTTCAGGATCCGTATTCGCTGCGTTGCGCGCCTCAAGTGCTCGGGGCTTCACTCGACACACTGCGTTTTGCGCGCTCGATCGTGGAGCGGGAGCTGGGCGCGGTCACCGACAACCCCCTGGTTTTTCACGGAGACGCGCCCGAAGACCGCAAGGTGGTGGCGGCGGGCAACTTCCACGGCATGCCCCTGGCCCTCGCGTTCGACATGTTCAACATCGCCCTCACCCACGTGGCGGGCATCGCCGAGCGGCGTGTGTACTATCTGCTCGCAGCGTCCAGCGCCGAGAACCGCCTAAACCCGCAGCTCTCCCCCGTGCCGGGGTTACACTCGGGCCTGATGGTAGCTCAATACGTGGCGGCCGCTTGCTGCAATGAGCTGATCGGGCTGAGCATGCCAGCCAGCGTCTCCAACCTGTCAACCAGCGCCGGCATGGAGGACTATAACTCCTTTGGCGCGCACTCGGCGCTCAAGGCCCAGCGCGTGCTCGAGCGGGTCAGTGAGGTCGTCGCGATCGAGCTCTTGTGTGCGGCCGAGGCGCTCGAGTACCAGCGGCCGTTGCAGTCGGGAGCCGGCATCGAGGCCGCGTTTGCTGCAGTGCGCGAGGTGGTTCCGAAGCGAACGCGAGACAGGCCGCCCGCGCCCGACATTCTGGCAATTCAGTCGTTGATTAGCGCGGGGCGCTTTGCGGGCTAATGCGGGCGGGCAGAAAGAACCATGAGCATCACCTCTAGCCAGCCAGCGTCCGCCCGCGTCGTACGCGCTCCACGCGGCAACGTCCTCCGCTGCAAGACCTGGGCCGCCGAAGCCGCGCTGCGCATGCTGATGAACAACCTCGACCCGGAGGTGGCCGAGGACCCGGCGCACTTGATCGTGTATGGGGGCAGAGGCCAAGCCGCGCGCTCTTGGGCCGCATTTGACGCCATCGTGGCGGCGCTCGAGCAGCTCGAGCCGGACGAGACGCTGCTGGTACAGTCCGGCAAACCCGTAGGCGTGCTCCGCACGCACAGCCACGCGCCGCGCGTGCTCATCGCCAATTCAAATTTGGTCCCACACTGGGCGACCCAGGAGCACTTCGACGAGCTGGCCCGAAAGGGCCTCATCATGTACGGCCAAATGACCGCAGGCTCATGGATCTATATCGGGACGCAAGGCATCTTGCAGGGCACGTTCGAAACCTTCGCGGCCTGTGCGCGGCAACACTTTGGTGGCAGCCTGAAGGGCCGCTGGGTGGTCACCGCGGGTTGTGGCGGCATGGGGGGCGCCCAGCCGCTCGCCATCACGATGAACGGCGGCGTGTGCTTGATCGCCGACGTGGACGGTCGCAAGCTCGAGCGGCGTCAGAGCCAGCGCTACCTGGACGAAATTGCCCCGAGCGTCGATGCCGCCATCGAGCGCGCACGAGCCTGTGCCAGCGCGGGCGAAGCGCGCTCGATCGGGGTCGTGGCCAACGCGCTCGCTTTGCTCGAAAGGTTATTGGGGCTCGGGGCGACGCCCGACGCCGTGACGGACCAGACGAGCGCCCACGACGTGATGAGCTACGTTCCGAGCGGGCTCTCCCTCGGCGAAGCGGAGCGACTGCGTGTGGTTGACGCGCGTGCGTACGCGGACAAGAGCACAGCGACCATGCGAGAGCACGTGCGCGCCATGGTCGAGTTGCTCGGGCGCGGCGCCGTCGTTTTCGACTACGGCAACAACTTGCGGCAACGCGCCCAGGAAGCGGGCTTTGAGCGCGCCTTCGCTTTCCCTGGCTTCGTGCCGGCCTACATCCGCCCGGAGTTTTGCCTGGGCCGGGGCCCCTTCCGATGGGCGGCGCTGTCCGGGCTGCCCGAAGACATCTACACCATCGACCAAGCCCTACTGGAGCTCTTTCCAGAAGACGCAGCGCTCGGGCGCTGGCTCGAGCTAGCCAAGAGCCGGGTCGAGTTCCAGGGCTTGCCGGCGCGCATCTGCTGGCTCGGGCTCGGGCAGCGGGCGCGGGCCGGCGTGCTGTTCAACGACTTGGTCCGAAGCGGGCGCGTCAAAGCTCCGGTCGTGATCGGCCGCGACCACTTGGACTGCGGCTCGGTGGCGTCACCGAACCGTGAAACGGAAGGCATGCTAGACGGATCGGATGCGATCAGCGACTGGCCCCTGCTCAACGCACTGGTCGCAACGGCCAGCGGTGCCTCGTGGGTGAGCTTCCATCACGGCGGAGGAGTGGGGATTGGCTATTCTCAACACGCGGGCCAAGTGATCGTCGCGGATGGCACTGCAGATGCACAGTCGCGTTTGCTGGCCGTGCTCACCAATGATCCTGCGCTCGGAGTGTTGCGGCACGCCGACGCCGGATATGAGGCAGCGCTGGCTTGTGCCCAGCGTGAGGGGTTGCGTGTGCCCATGCCGAGCGCGGCGGTAGCGGCGGCCCCGACGCGGAAGCCAGGGTAGAACCGATGAGGCCCCCGCACACCGTTGCCGCCGTCTGGCCCGAACCGAGCCGCGGCAAGCTCGCGGCTGCGCTGAAGCGTGGCTCCGCGCAGGGCTGTCGCTGCGCCCTGCTCGGTCTACCCGATGACTTGGGGGTCCAGCTCAATCTTGGCCGGCCCGGTGCGCGCGGAGGCCCGGCCGCCTTTCGAGCCGCGCTGAGTCGCTTCGGCGTGGCCTGGGACGGCCTGGCCGCAAAGTCGCTCGACGTCGGCATCTTCGACGCGGGAGACGTCGAGCCAGCGACAGGCGTTGACGAAGCCGCGCTCTTCGAGACGCATCGCCGCATCGAGAAAGCCGTCGGGGCGTTACACGAGCAAGGCCTGGTGACGATCTGCGTCGGTGGAGGTCACGATCTGAGCTTGCCCTCGCTCAGCGCGCTCGCCCGTCACTGTGGTCAGGCGCTGGGCGGCATCAACTTGGACGCTCACCTGGACGTGCGCGAGCGCGTGGGGTCCGGCATGCCGTTTCGCAAGCTGATCGAAGGGCAGCAGCTCGACCCGCGGCGTTTTGTCGAGCTTGGCCTGGGTCGCTTTGCGAATGACCCGAGCGACATCGAATGGCTGGAAAAAAAAGGGGCCACGCTGATCTTCGCCCAGACGGTTCTGGATGCTGGCCTCGACGTCGACGGCGCGCTACGCCTGGCCTGTCCGCAAGGGCCAGCGTTTCTGAGCATCGACCTCGACGGCCTGGACCAAAGCGCTGCGCCGGGAGTCAGCGCGCCGAACCCGCTCGGCCTCACGGTGCGCGATGCCGCGCGGCTAGCTGAGGCCGCCGGCGCTCGAGCAGACATCTTGCACTTCGACTTGATGGAGTATAACCCGAGCTTCGACTTGGATGGCCGTACAGCTCGCAGCGCCGTCCTCTTGTTCTTGCATTTCATCGCGGGCCTGTGCGAGCGGGCTGCGTGAGCCTGCTGATTAGCAATGCCCGGGTGGTGGCGGGGGATGACTCTCAGCCGCCGTTTCGCGGCGGCGTTCGCCTGGAGAGCGGCCAGATCGTCGAGCTCGGGACAACGCTCTTGCCGCGTGAGCATGAGCGGGTGATCGAGGCAGAGGGCCGGGTGCTGATGCCCGGCTTTGTGGACGCCCACACCCACGCGCTGTTCGCCGGTGATCGGCTGGATGAATTCGAGCTGATGCGGCAAGGCAAGAGTTATCTGGAGATCCTGGCCGCCGGTGGTGGCATCCTGTCGACGGTGCGTGCGGTCCGGCAAACCAGCGAAGCCGAGCTCAGCCGCATCCTCTCTTTTCGCCTGCGTACGCTGCTCGCGCAAGGCACTACGAGCATCGAGGTGAAATCGGGCTACGGGTTGACGACCGATGACGAATTGAAAATGTTGCGGGCCATTCGCTCCGCGGCGGAGACTTTCCCGGGTACCGTCGTCTCGACGGCCCTGCTCGGGCATGCCATCGACCCTGCTCAGCCGGATTTCGTCAACCGGGTGGTGACGGAGACGCTGCCCCGCGTCCACAGCGAGTTCCCGGGCATCACCATCGATGCATTTTGTGAGCGCGGAGCTTGGTCCGTCGGCGACTGTCGGCGCTTGTTCGAGCAGGCGCGCACGCTCGGCCATCCACTGCGCTTGCACACCGACCAATTCTCGGCACTCGGCGGGGTGGACCTGGCGCTCGAGCTGGGCGCCCTGAGCGTCGACCACCTCGAGGCGACGCCGGCCGAGGCGCTGCAGCGGATCGCTCAGAGTCGCACATTTGGTGTGATGCTGCCCGTGGGGGGCTTTCACGGCGACGCACGCTATGCCGCGGGGCGCGCCTTCCTGGACCTGGGCGGCAGGTTGGTGCTGGCCAGCAACTACAACCCAGGCTCGTCGCCCTGCTCTTCGATGCCCTTTGTCATCGCGCTCGGCGTGCGGCAGCTGGGCTTGAACGCTGGCCAGGCGATTCGTGCCTGCACCGCCAGCGCGGCGGAGCTGTTGGGCCTACCCGACCGAGGCAAAATTGCCGTGGGCGCAAGGGCGGATCTGATCCTGCTGCGCCATACCGACGAGCGCATGCTGGGCTATGAGCTCGGGGGCAACCCCGTCGAAATGGTCTTTATTGCCGGCCGCGAGGTGTAGAAGCGGCGCTACTGGCGGCGGCGCTCCAGGCGGTCGCGAAAGCAGCGCATGATTCTGAGGTACAGCTCGTCTTTCAGCACGCCGTCTTCATTGCCGGCATCGATGCTCGGGTTGTCATTGATCTCGATGATCAAGAAGCGACCATCCGCTTCCTTGATGTCCACACCGTAGAGCCCGTCGCCGATCAGCTTGGCAGCCCGTACCGCCAGGTCGACCACCTGTGGCGGCGCAGCGTCTACGTCCCAGGTGTCCACCTTGCCGTAGTTGGGGCGCTTACTCTTCTCCACCTTCTGAATCTGCCAGTGGCCACGGGCCATGTGGTAACGGCACACGTACAGGGGACGGCCATCGAGAACACCCACCCTCCAGTCAAAGGTCGAACGCACGAACTCTTGCGCTACCACGAGCTCGGACTTTTGGAGCAGCGACCCGAGCAGCTCGGTGAGCTCGGCTTCATTGTCGGCCTTGACCACGCCCGCAGAGAAGGAGCTGTCCGGCTGCTTCAGCACGCAAGGGAAGCCTAGCACGGCGCCGATTTGCCGTGCGTTCTCCCGGTGCACGACCACCGTCTTCGGGCATTGGATCTCGTGTTTGTCGAAGAGCTCGGCTTGATACACCTTGTTGGTGCAACGCACGATGGAGCGCGGGTCGTCGATGACCACCATGCCCTCCGCCTCGGCACGCCGCGCAAAACGATAGGTGTGGTGGTTGACCGAGGTCGTCTCTCGAATGAAGAGCGCGTCAAACTCGGCGATGCGCCCGTAGTCTTCACGATCGATGATGGTGACATCCATCCCGACCTTCTCTCCCGCGCGCACGAAGCGCCTGACCGCCCGATCATCCGAGGGCCGCGCGCTGACGTCTTCAGAGCCGGCCAGAATTGCCAGCTCGTAGCGGTACTTGGCAGGTGCCGAGGAAATGCGAGGCCGAGCGAAGAAACTCTTGGCCTGCTGGATCACGAATTCGCGGTGACTCTCCGGTATTTCATTCAGCGCTATGGGCCGCAGCGAATTGAGCCGCCAGCCGTCGGCGAGCACGAAGCCGGCCCGAAGCAGCGGCGCGGGGAAATGGTTGAACAGCGCCTGGCAGAGCCGATCGTAACGTTGGGCCAGGTTTCGCCCGAAATAGATGCTGAGCTCGAAGCGGTCACTTTTGATCGGTGCCAGACCGCGCTGCACGAGATCTTCGATGTCTTCGGTGACGATGCGGATCAGCGAGGACTGTTTCAGATCCTGCACCGTCGTGACCGATGGCATCGGCTTGTGCCCGCGCGCTTCCGCCAATAACGAGACGTAATACCCGATGCTCTGATAGCCATAGGCGCGGCACAGGTTGAAGACCTTGGCCCGCTTCATCTCGATGAATTCGGGGTTGGTCAGATAGTCGCGGGCCGAAACCATGCGCGCCTGGGGTACTTCCCAGGGCCACAGCTCTGGTTTCTCGACGACGATCAACACGGCCATGCGGGCTCAGCTCCTCCTTTCGGAGGTAACGGCTCTCGGTGCGTCAAAGGTCACGGTGGCGGCGAAGAATAGACCTGAGCCCGCGCCCTATATCAACACCGTATTCAGCCCTCTCAAACCGGGGCGGGGGTGTAGGGCGTCAGGTGCCGGCGACACGAGCCCAACTCCCGCTTTTCAGCGTTCCGGGGTGCACGGGCTGGGTCGGCGGCCGGCCCCGCGCCAGCGTCGAGCATCCTGAGAAGGAATGGCTGCCGCGGCGCGGCGAACAGCCGCAGCAAGGTTTGGCGCTCTCGCCCAAGGCGCGGCAAACTGCGGCGCATGCAGCTGACGTATCAAGACCATGTGCTCGATGACGCGCCCGAACGCTTCGATTTCGCGCGCTGTCACCGCTGGCTCACAGCGGCATACTGGTCCATCGGGATCACACGCGCGGAGGTCGAGCGGGGATTCGAAAATTCGACGTTGGTCGCCGGAGCGTATTGCAATGGCCAACAGAACGCGTGCCTGCGCATCGTCTCAGATCGCATACGGTTTGCCTACGTGATGGATGTGTTCGTCGACCCAGCCGTGCGAGGCCGAGGGCTGGGCCGCGCGCTGTTGCGCTTCGTGCTCGAGCACCCCGACTTTACCCTCGTTCTCAAGTGGATGCTGGCCACCAACGACGCTCACGAGGTGTATCGCGGTGTCGGATTTTCCCGCATCGACAACACGGAGCGCTTGATGTCGCTCGAGCGGCCGCGAGCATGGGTCGGCGAATTGCCATGAGCCAGCGCTAAACGAAGGTGGCTCAACGAAGCCTGGCGGTGGCCTCGAATCTCAGCATTCTGGACCTAAAGCCGCAGCGTTGGAGCGCGGCATGGGCCACGGAGTTGAAGGACCAGGAGCTCACCTCGACATCTCACACCCTCGGCTGCAGCTGCGCGACCCAAACCCGCGCCCGGGGGTTGGCGAAGAGCGACTTGAACCAAGTGGCCACCTCGACAGGGTCGGTCACCTTAAAACAATCCGGGCCAATGCTCGGCGGATATGCATAGTCGCGGCCCTCCTGGGGTTTCAGTAGCATGGGCCAGGCAGGACACCACTCACGGTGGGTCCCACGCGTGTACGGGAACCTCGGCCTCACTCTGGTCCAGGTATCGAGCCAGCATGGCTTGCAACGCTGCGCGCGGGCTGGCGTGGCTCAGCAGCAGCCGTTCGTGACAGCGCCGCTGCCACACCGCTCCGGTCTGTCCGGTCGCCACCCGATGCTGGATGTCTTCGAGCCGCGCGTCGGCTTCCGCTGGCTCGACCCCCGCCGCGACCAGACCGTTCCGGGCCACCGGCAGCAGCGCCAAGACCAATGTGCTCGCCAGCTGCGGGCGGGGTGACGGCGCGGTGGATTCTGGCCACAACAGCTCTGCCTCGAGACCCCGACGCGCCGCTTGGTAGAAATTGCGCCGCGCATGGCCAAATGTCATGCGCGTGCAGAATTCGCCCATGCGAGGCGCGAGGCCCAGGGTCAGGCCGACCAGAAACGCCGCATTCGACACGTTGTCCCTTACAGTGGGTCCCGCCGGCATCGCCCGCATTTCGATGCGCAGGTGGCCGCCTGCCGCGTCGTCATACACAGCGCGTTTCCAGCGCCAAACCGTGCCGTGGTGCAAGCGCAGCTCGGCCAGGCTCGGTGTGCCGCCGGCGAGCGCAAGCTCCAGCGGATCTTCAGGACCCAGCACGGGCAAGAGCGGCTCGTGCAGGGCGACGGACTCCTCAAAGAGCTCCCGAGCACCCTGCCGCACCCAGCCGTGACCGAACGAGACGCGGGCGGGGCGCCAATCATCATCTCGCGCGTCAGCGCGATCATCCACCGATTGCCGAAACAACGCCACCCGGGTCTCGTGCCAGAGCCGCTTGCCCAGAAAGAACGGCGAGTTGCCGCTGCTGGCCAGCACCACCGCGGTCGCCACCTGAGCGGCATTATAGGTGCGCACAAACGCCTCGGGGTCGACGCGTAGGTGCACCTGAAGCGAGGTGTTCGCGCCCTCGAAGGTCACGTCGTCCGCCTGCACCGAGAGCTCCTCGTCACCCCGGATCCTCACCGCGAAAGGCTCGCCGCGGATGCGCCGTATCCCGCGAGACAGGGCGCGGTACCGGTGCACATTGCTCAGCGCGCAAGCATCCAGGTGCTCTTGCTCCAGGGTCGGCAAGATGCCAATCATCGCAATCCGCCCGCCGAGCTGGGCTGCGGCGCGGCGCGTCGTTCCGAGCGCCCCGGCCAATTCGGCCTGCAGGGCAGCGAAAGGACGCCCCTCGAGCGGCGAGGGGCGCGTGTTGATCTCCAGGTTGAAACGGTTCACCTCATGCGTGAGGCGCTGATCCGTGACGAGCTGCAGCACCTCTCGATTGAGGTCCGCGGGTCCACCGGCGCAGTCCACCAGGTTGAGCTCCAGCTCGGCTCCCACGGATAGGGGGCCTGTTCCAAAGCCCGATCGGTCCAGCAGCACTCGCAAGGCCTGCAGGTTGGCCTCGAGCTTGGCGGTGAAGCGCGGGAAGTCGCCTTCATCGAACTCGTCTCGGGTAATTTCCAGGCCCATTCAAGGGCTTTTCACAGCAACACTCATGCCACTCGTTCCGCAGTCCCTGGGCTCTGCGCGACCTCACTTTGGCGCGGGGGAGAAGTCCACAGCGGGGCGTCTTTGCGTGGGGGCCCGGCCACGGACGCTCGAAGCTCGTGCTTGGAATTCCATCGCAGCGAATTTCGGGTCACCGGAAGGCGTGTCGGCGGCTGTCAGCAAGGCTCCGCCCGGAGAGCCTGCTGCATCCGTGTGTTAAGTGGGCAGTGGTGGGCTCAAGAAGTGGCTGGTTTTGCCGATTGGGGGGCTATGCTGGTTCCGCCAGCTCTGGGGGTAGGCCATTGGCGTGGCTCCAAATGAACATCGCGCTGCAGCCGTTGGCGCGCCAAGCGAATGGCTTCGCCGATAACACACTCGCGCCTACCGCGCCCCTGGTCGACACCTCGGCCTGAAAATGCCGATGAAATCCCCAACGGCAACCGACGGGGCAACAGGCGCCGGGATGCGTCAATCAAGCCGCCAACGCCGCCGAGAGCACCTACCCACACGAGCTTCACCGCGGCACACGCTGCATCGACAGCAGAACGCAACATGACCGACCAGAGTGGCTTTCGATCGTGATACACTCCAGCTAGGAACTTAAGAGATTGAGAAACGGTATGCGAGTTCATTACGGCCTGCTTGGTGGTGCGATGTTGGGTGCCTTGGGCGCCTGTTCCGACACCCCCGAGTCATCCCTCGTGGGCGGTGGGAATGCGGGCGGCGCGGATTCCGGTAATCCCGGCGGCACGGGCGGTAGTGGCAGCAGCACGGCGTCCGGCTCGGGCGGTTTCATCGATCTCGGTGGTGGGTGTGGGCCTCAGACCTGTGCCGAGCTCGGCTGGGCCTGCGGGTACACCGTCGACGTGTGCGGGACGGTCATCGACTGCGCCAATGAGGGCCTGACCTGCGCGGCAGGCGAAATCTGCACCGGCGGTATCGATGGGCCCACCGAATGCGTCGCCGGTGGCGGCGAAGCGTGCGACACCTGCTCAGCCATCCCCGACTGCAGCACCGCCCCAGAGCCGACGCGTTTGACGGGCCGGGTCATCAGCCCCGGGCGTAACGATGGCGATACGGGGAACCAGGTTGGTGTTCCCAACGCGATCGTGTACATTCTGCGCAATAACGTCGTGGCCGACTTGCCGGCGATGTCCTCGGGCATTCCGAGCGGCGGGACCAGCTGCGACCGGTGTGAGGATCAAGATCTCGGGCCAGTGCTCGCGGGCGCCGTGACCGACGCCGCCGGAAACTACAGCATCGAAGGCGACATTCCGGTGGGTGTGGAGTTCCTGTTGGTGGTCAAGGCGGGCAAGTTCCGGCGCGCGGTAGCACAAACGCTGCAGCCTGCGGCCGCCTGCCAGACCACGACCCTTCCCGACGCGCTGCCCGCCAACCCCACCCGCCTGCCGCGCAGCATGGATGACGGCCTGGCCGTCAACATTCCGCGCGTCGCGATTTCTACCGGGCAGATCGATGCCATGGAGTGCGTGCTCGAGAAGATGGGCATCGACCATGGCGAATTTGCCAACTCCGGGGCGCCACGCATCCACCTCTATCGAGGCGGAGAGACAGTGGATGCTCAGGCCGGCGCTCGCATCGACGACAGTACTTCGTACGACGCCGAGCTCTACGGAACGATTGACCGCATGGAAGAATACGACATGGTCGTCGCCGACTGCGAAGGGCAGACCTGGGATGGTGATGAAGAGAACTTCGTTCAGCGCAATGCGTCCGGCGCCAACGTGCGGGAATACGTCAACCGCGGCGGTCGCTTGTTCGCCAGCCATTTGAGCATGAGTTGGCTGCATGAGAATGGGACCACGGAATATGCCACCGCCGACCCCATCGCGACGGGCCTTGGCCTGGCGGCAACCTGGGACACCGCCTTCACCGCTGACGGCAACCTGGACACGAGCGGCACGGGTGTGGTGGCGTTGGGTCGCCCCAAAGCCACCCCCAGCATCCAGAGCTTTGCCGATTGGATGGTCAATGAGGGCGTGACCACCGCTGCCAACAACTATGAGTTCACGCTGACGGATCCGCGCAGCCTGGCCACGGCGCTCGGTGATACGACGGAGGAGTTCGTGTTTCGCGATGGTGGGAACGATCGCGTGCAACAGTTCTCGTTCAGCACGCCCTATGGCGCGCCCGTCGAAGCCGCTTGTGGGCGTGTGGCCTATAGCGGGTTTCACGTGGCCAACACTGGCGGTAGCAGCACTCCTTTCGTCGACGCCACTTTCCCCGACCACTGCACCGGTGACTTGACCAACCAGGAAAAAGTCCTGCTCTACATGCTCTTCGACCTGGGCGCCTGCGTCGGTGAAGATCCGATACCTCCACCCTGCGTTCCCATCAGCTGTGGCGCGGCGGGCACTCGTTGCGGCTTCACCCCCGATGGTTGCGGTAATGTGCTGGACTGTGGCGCCTGCCGCCCGCCCGCCTGAGCCAGCTCGAGCCGCCGTAGCTCACTCCCCGGGTGCCGTTTCCTGGTTACAAGTGACTGAAACGGCTACAAGCCACGAGCTCAGCGATGAGCACACAACTCATTAGAGAGTCGTGACCAGCGCCCATATGGCCGCCGCACACGTGCCAACGTCGATCGCCGTCCGCACAGCATGCCAGCGCTCGAACCGGTCGAAAGTAGCGGCCAGCGCTTTCTCGTCATCAGGGCGGATCTTGCGCTGAGAGAGCAGGATTGGGGCGGCGAAAAGTCCGGTCACTAGCGCGTGACCGACGAGCCCCGCGAGCATGATGGCCAGGGCAAGAGCTCGCTCGCCCGAAGCGCCCTCCCTCCAGCCGGCTATCGCGGCGGCAGGTATCAGCGTCACCCAGCCGACAATGATCGGCGCGTAGTAGAATATCCCAGTGTGGAAGTCCGCCGCCCGGCTGTAGGCCGAATACGCGACGGCACCGATCCGATGTCGGGCAGGCACCTGCTTGACCAGTTGATCGAGACTTGCGGTGGCACCCATGGTGGTGACCACGACGGCGGCGAGCAGCACTGTCGAGGCGAGTGTCATGCGAGGGCGCACAGGAGAGCGGCGAAGGCAATGTGGAGGTCAGGCGCGACGCACCGATAAGAGGGGATGAGGTGCGGGATGACCTTGCGCCATATGAACGACGAAAACGGACAGCCATGGAGGAGCAAGACCGGTGGACCCTCGCCTTCGTCGCGATACGCGACACGAGCGGCGCCCACATCGACGAACCGCGTCTCGGTCATCGAGTCTCCTCCGTGAGGCAGAGCGCGAGGTCGAGCAAGCTCGGCAGGCACGGATCCGCTAGCCGATAGAGGATGCGGTTGCCGTCGCGGCGTGAGGCGACGATGCGTCGGTCGCGTAGCCTTTGCAGCTGGTTTGAAACCGCCTGAGGGCGCATGTCGATAGCGTCGGCCAGCTCGGTCACCGAGAGCTCCTGCCCGCGTTCGAGCGCATGCAACAGGCGCAGACGGGTAGGATTGCCCAGCACTTGGAACAGCCCGGTGACGTGCTCCGCCTGCTGGAGCGTTATCAGGGGTCGCTTGCGCAGGGACGGCTTGCCGGCGGCTACGGTCACCGCACTCGCCGCATCGCATACGGCCGTAACCTTGGAAGCATGTCGTGTGCCACGCATTACTCTGAAACTATTACACAGACTGGTGTAATGTGCAAGGCGTTCAATGGAAGCGTCACCTCGAGCTGCCCTTCGCGCTGGCTTGACCCAGGTATTACTATGAGGTATTACCTAGTATGGTCGTGAAGACGGTCAAAATGCCGAAAGCCCTGGCCGCTGCGCTTTCTCGCGCTGCCAAGGCACGCGGGCTCCCTGAATCCGAGCTGATCCGTGAGGGGATCGAGCGAGTGACCGGCGAGGACGATGGCCTCGACATGTTAGCCCTCATCGGCGGTGATCTCGGAATCGGACGCGGCCCGCAGGATCTTTCGACGAATCGACAGCGGCTCGCGGGGTATGGTCGGACGCGCCATCGTTGATACCGGTTTCCTGGTTGCTCTACTGAATGGGTCGGATGAGCACCACGGCTGGGCCGCGGGCTTGGTTCCTTCACTCCGGGGGCCCTGGCTGACCGCGGAGGCGTGCGTTTCAGAGGCCGTGTTCCTGCTCGAGCAGGCCGGACGCGTGCCCGTGGAACGGCTGTTGCGCTGGATCGAGGACGAATTGCTCGTCAGCCGGCATTTCTTGCCCGACGAGCTCGAGGGCGTGCGCTCGGAAATGTTCGGCTACCGTGGCCGCTGGGTGGACTTCGCCGACGCGTGTTTGGTCATACTGAGCGACGGGCATCCGAAGTTGCCGGTGGTTTCGGTCGACCGCGCAGGCTTCAACGTGTACTTCCGGCAACGTGCCGGACGAAGGCTGCTGCTGCCCGTAAAGCGCCGGTGAAGCATTCCGATGGCGGAAAGGCATCACATGTGGCTCCCGCCTCCGTGTCGCATGTGGGCTGGAAATGAGGCCATTGAATGAGCTCTGCCGTCACCAACTGCGGAGCCGCAGAGTCGTGCGACCGTAACCCCATCCCGCAGCACGGATCGAGAAACCGTCCGAATAGACGACGTGTTCGTGAAGTGGCGCGGACGGGGAGCGCTACCCAAGGGTTTGTCGGTCGATGCTTACTTGGGCGTGCGCGAGGTGGTGGTGCGAACGGCTTACCTGTCAAAGCGAGCACCGCGGACCGGACACCCACCTGGCGCATCAATCTTCAAACGGCGATAACTCCATCGACGTCTCGAGGCCAAACGAGGCGCCTCGCTTCGGGCCGTCGCAAAAGGTACCAGGCCGTACCGCCCAGAATCAGTAGCGTCGCGGCGATCAGCCCAAGCGTGTACACATCGGTTGCTAGCGCGACATAGATGGGGGAAACCAGGGTCAGCCCGAGCAGCGCCCAGCCTGCCCCAAGGATCGCGGTGGCGAGTTGCAGGCGCCAGAGCCGGCGTTGGTCTAGAGGCGCGAGTTGCTGCCACAAGAGCTGCTCTTGTCGCCAATACGTCGATATGACGGGAATGATCTCGAGCGTGAGAAATGCGCTCGTCACCAGGCCTCCCACCATGGGCGCCGCGATGCGTTTCATCACGTCCGCCCCCGAGCCGCTGGCCCAAAGCAGCGGGATCAACCCAAACAACATGGTGCCTACCGTCATCAGTTTGGGGCGAACGCGCTGCACCGTGCCCTCCATGTGCGCCGCGATCACATCGCTCAGATTCCTGAGCTTGCCGGCGCGGCGGCGCTCTTCCAGAGCATGGTCGATGTACACGATCATGACGATGCCGGTCTGCGCGGCCAAGCCCGCGAGAGCGATGACACCGATCCAGACGGCTGTGGACAGTCGATAGTCGAGCAGCCATAAGAGCCAAATGGTGCCGACGAGCGCGAACGGGATCGACAAGAGCACGATCAAGACTTCGGCAAAGTTGCGAAAGTACAGGAACAACAACACGACGATGATCATCACCGTCACCGGAATCAGGATCTTCATCCGGTTCACCATCTCTTCGAGTTGCTCGTATTGCCCGGTCCATTTGAGAAAGTAACCCGCCGGCAGCTGCAGTTCCGCGCGCTCGCTGGCCTTCCGCACGACCTCCTTGGCCTCGTTCACATAGCCACCGATGTCGCGTTGGTTCTGGTCAATGTCGACGTAAACATAACCGACCAACAGGCCATCCTCATCGCGCACCATGGGAGGGCCACCGACAATCTTGATGTCCGCGACTTGACCGAGCGGAATGAACCTCTGGCTCTGCCCGGCGGGTGGGCTCGAAACGCCATTGCTCATGGCCCCAGGGCTCACGGGCGCGGGCATTCCGGCACTGCCCTGAGGCATGGCTCGCATTGACCGCATCGGGCCTGGCGCCGGCATGGCCGGCATGGGCACATCCGACATCACGCCGGGTTGCCGCACGCGCGGAATTCCGAAATCCTGAGAGCCCGGACCGTCATTCATGCCGGGCATCATTTGGGCGAGCAGCCAGCGAGGTTCGGCCTCGCCCCACAAAGGAACTTCGTCTGGCGCCAGGAGCGAGGGATCGAGTGCGCCAGTAGTTCCTGGCATGGGCATACCGCCACCATTCACGCCGCCCGACCCTTCACCGATCGGGACGAGCACTCGGCGGAGCTTCTCGATGTCGCTCCGAAGATCTTGCGGGTAACGCACGCTGATCGTAAACCGATTTCGTCCTTCGACGGTGACGCTGATCGGCGTCCCGCCGATCGCGGCCTCGATGGTGCGCTGCACGTCACCCACCCGCAGGCCATAGCGCGCAAGCGCGTCCCGGTTGGGGATGATGTCGAGATACAGCCCTCCCAAGTTTCGCTCGTACAGGACGCTGCGGGTACCGGCGATGGGGCTGAGCAGGCGCTCGAGCGCCGTACCGACCTTTTCGATCTCCTCCAAATCCGTACCGAATACCTTGACGCCGACAGGGGTTCGAATGCCGGTGGTGAGCATGTCCACGCGGGTCTTGATGGGCATCGTCCAAGCATTCGTCCAGCCGGGAAGCTGCATCTTTTCATTCATCTCGAGGGTCAGCTCGTCCCACGTCTTCTGACGCTCTTCGGGCCAGAGCGGTCGCAGCGCGGGCTTCAAAGGCTCGGGCATCCAGCTCGAGTACCAGCGGGCCTGCATGACACGTTGCCATTGCTCTTGGGGCTTCAACCGGACGGTAGTCTCCACCATCGTGAGCGGCGCGGGATCGGTCGGGGTCTCGGCGCGTCCCACCTTGCCAAATACGCTCTCGACTTCGGGGAAGCTCTTCAGGATACGGTCTTGGACCTGTAGCTGCTGCTTGGCCTGCTCGATGGAGATGTTCGGAAAGGTGATCGGCATGAATAGGATGTCACCCTCGTTCAAGGGCGGCATGAACTCGTGACCCAGCTTTCGCGATAGAGAGACCGCCGAGATGACGGCGAGAACGCCGATGGCGACCGTCGAGATAGGCCGCCGCAGTGCCACATACACGAACGGCTTGTAGAGACCGATGAGGAATCGCGAAACCGGATGCCTGGCTTCTGGGAAGATCTTGCCGCGAATGAGGAAGTCGCGCAGCGCCGGGGCGAAGGTGATCGAAAGCAGTGCTGCCGCGAGCATCACGAACGTTTTGGTGTAAGCGAGCGGTTTGAAGAGCCGCCCCGCCTGACCCGTGAGACCAAAAACGGGCAGGAACGCGACGGCGATGATGAGCAGCGAAAAGAAAATGGCGGGAGTGACCTCACGGGCCGCTTCGGCCAGTAGCTTATGCCGATCGGCTCCGGGCGGCGCGTGCTCGAGCTTCTTATGGGACGCCTCGATCATCACAATCTCCGCATCGACGGTCGCACCAATCGCGATGGCAATCCCGCCGAGGCTCATGATCGTCGAGGGGATGTCGAGCAGATACATGGGGATGAAAGCGAGCGCGACGCTGACCGGCAAGCTGAGAATCGGCAGGAGCGCACTGCGCAGATGCAGCAGAAAAAGGATGATCACGAGGCTGACCACGATCGCTTCTTCGATTAGCGCGTGTTTGAGCGTGTCGATGGATCGCTCGATCAGTCCCGAACGATCGTACGCAATTTCTAGCTCCACCCCTTCTGGGAAGCTCGGTCTGAGTTCCGAGATCTTGCTCTTGACTCGCTCGATCACTTCGAGCGCGTTCTCGCCGTAGCGCATGGCCACGATGGCCCCGACGGCTTCTCCCTCGCCATTCCACTCGAGCAGCCCGCGCCGGATGTCGGCGCCAAAGCGCACCGTACCCACGTCCTTCACCAGCACCGGCACGCCGCTCGGGCCGCTTCGTCGAACCGCGATGCGCTCGATGCCCCCGAGGTCCTGAATGTAGCCCTGCCCCCGCACGTAGTATTCGCGCCCCGACATCTCGATGACGCGCCCGCCGACGTCGTTATTCGAGTCGCGGATGGCGCCAATCACATCCTGAATGCTCACGCCGTAGGCCACGAGCTTGTTCGGATCGACGGTGACCTGGTACTGCTTTTGATACCCTCCAACGCTCGCCACCTCCGCGACACCCGCGACGCTGCCGAGTGCATGACGCAGCGTGAAGTCCTGGAACGTGCGCAGCTCGTCGAGGCCATGTTTGCCGGTCTTGTCGACCAGGGCGTACTGAAACACCCAGCCGATACCGGTCGCATCGGGCCCGATCGCGGAACGTGCGCCCTCCGGCAAGCGATCCCGGAGGCTGCTCAGGTACTCGAGCACACGGCTGCGTGCCCAATAGACGTCCGTCCCCTCCTCGAAGATGACGTAGACGAAGCTCATTCCGAACATCGAAAATCCACGTACGTCGGTCACGTGAGGAGCGGCCACGAGCGAGGAGACGATCGGATAAGTGACCTGGTCTTCCACAAGGGTGGGGCTGCGCCCCATCCAATCCGTGAACACGATCACCTGCGGATCCGACAGATCCGGGATTGCATCGAGCTTGGTTTGGCGGATCGAATAGATCGCGGCGATGGTCGCGAACGCGACGCCCAGGAGGACCAGGAAGCGGTTCTTGGCGCAGAGCTCGATGATGCGTGAGACCACGTGACCTCCCTCTCAGCGCCAAGGCTCCGACGTGCCGTCGATGGCGGCACGCAGGCGGCTCTCGGAGTCGATCATGAAATTCGCCGTGGTCACCACGGTCTCGCCGGGCGAGAGCCCTTCGAGGATCTGCACCTTGTCCCCGGAACGGGGCCCGGCTCGGACACGCCGCGGCTCGAAGCGCCCACCTTCCTTCGCCACGAACACATATTGGTATTCGCCCGTGTCGACCAGAGCTTCCGTCGGGATGACGATGCCCCGCGCACCGTCGAGGTGGAGCACGACATCGCCGTACATGCCGGGACGTAGCTTCATGCCCTTATTGTCGAGCTCGATGCGAACGCGAAGCGTGCGCGTTGAAGCATCCACCGTGGGATAGATGAATCCCACCTTGCCAGAGAACCGTTCATTCGCGTGGGCCCCTACCCGCACATCGGCGACCTGCCCCAGGCGCACGCGGCTCGCTTCGTATTCGTAGATGTCGGCCAGCACCCAAACTTTGGATAGATCCGCAATCTCGAACAGCTCCGTGCCGGGCTGTACGAATGCGCCTTGCACGGCATTCTTGACGACGACATGACCGCCGATGGGAGCGGTTACGGCGATTGTGCGCGTCGGTTTGCCGGTCTCCACAATCCTGTCGATCTCCGCGCGCGACATGCCAAACAGCTCGAGGCGCGCGCGGGCGTCCTCCTCCAGCGACCCTCCGATGGCAGGCGCGGCAGGTTTCGACCCAGAAGGCAGTGCCCCTGAATTCCAGCGCCGCGCGGCCAGAAGCTCCTGCTGGGCGGGCAGAAGCTCTAGATTATACAGGCTCGCCAGGACCTGACCGCGCGAGACCTTCTGTCCGGTCACGGCCACCGCGAGCTGCTCGATCCAGCCCGAGAAGCGCGTGTGCACGCGAGCAAGCCTCGCCTCGTCAGCGCTGATGAAGCCCACGGTCCGCAGCTCGGCGACAAGCGCCTCCGCCGTCGCCGGCGCGGTGCGGACGCCGATGGTCTGGACGCGGTCCAGCCCGAGCTCGACGGGTACGAGCCCTGGAACACCCTCGGGCACGGTCGGGGCATCTTTCCGCTTTTCCAGCTTCATCCCGCAAATCGGGCAGCGCGAATTTGCATCCACTCCCGTTTCTTCGGGGTGCATGGGGCAGTGGTACGGGTCGGCGGGGTCGTGACGATGACCTTCGTGCGATGCTGCGTCGTCAGCTCCGACTTGGCCTTGCTTGCGCGTGTCACTCCCCTTGTCGCCACTCTTGCTCGGGGCCTCGCTGCGGCTGCTCTCCTTTTTGACCAGAGTCATGCTGCAGATGGGACACTCCCCCGGATGATCTTGCACCACCTGCGGGTGCATGGGGCAGTAGTACTGAGCTGAAGGCTCGCCGGCGGACTCGCTCGAAACCAGCCCAAACGAGTAGTTCACCGACAGAGCGGCGACCACTGCCATGATCGCAATCAGGATCCATCGGAACACGGCCATCGCGTGCACGCCACGCGGCGGCCCTTCGAGGTCCGCAGCATGGTGAGGACCACCCGCGCCAGGCCCTGAAGCGCCGGGATTCGGCTCAATGCGTCGGTTGTCCTCGGTCATCTCACTCCTGCTCCAACGCATGGGAATTGGCGATCGGGCCGCCCGCCGCGCGCTCGGTGTCGGCGAGCGCCGTCTCGACGCTCGCCAGAGCCCGCTCTCGCTCGATCCGCACGTCGAGCAGCGACCGAAGTGCGTCGAGCATGCCCAGCGAATCCACCTGGCCGCCACGATAGGCGGCTTCGGCCGATTCGAAGCTTTGTTGCACCTGCGGCAACAGATCGCGCTCGATGATGGCGAACGACTCGCGGGCGGCTTTCAGGCGTTCGACGGCTTCGTAGAGCTCATACCGAGCGGCGTAGCGGGTGCTCGACAAAGAGCTCCGCTCCGCCGCAAGTGTAGCTTCCGCCGCTCTGACCTGCTCCCGGTGGCGCGGATTGAGCCAGGGCAAGCTCATCGAGAACATCACCCCGTAGTTGTGCGGCTCGCTTTCCGGAGGCATGTACATGTATTGCAGTCCGACCATGAAACTCGGCCAGCGTGCCGTAGACCGGGCAGCCTCGAGGTCGCTCTCTCGGCCGCGGATGGCGCTCTCTCTCGCAGCGATTTCTGGCCGGCGCTCAGCGACCCTGCGCTCCAGGCCATCGACCTGAACTTCAAGTGCCGCCGGCTCGAGCGCTGCGGGCGGCCCGAGAGGTGCCTCGACCTCTCGAGCCATGAATGTGTTCAAGAGCCCGCGCGCGGTGCGGCGATCGCGATCGATTGCCGCGATCTCGTTATGCAGGCGAGACAGCTCGACGGCAGCACGGAGCAGGTCTTGTTGGCTACCACGTCCCCCTTGATACAGAGCCCGCGCCATGTCCAGCGCCTGCTGCGCGAGCACTGCGTGCTCGCGGTGGATGCGGTGCTCCCGATCAGCCCGGTAGTATTCGGCATAGCCCCGGCGTACGCGGGCGACGAGATCCTGCTCGCGCGCACGACGGGCCTCCGAGACCACGTCCGCCTGAGCCAAAGCCGCCTCGGACTGCGCTCCCAGGCTGCCGGGCGCCGGGAAGCTCTGGCGGATCCCGAACATGTGCATTTGCGCCTCGTCGAGCGCGTACGGTCGCGCCAAAGGTTGCGCCCAGAGTTGGTACTCGAGCTCAGGGTCGGGAAGCCGCGCGACCGCGGGTGCGAGCTCTCGCGCTGCCTGAACCCGCTCGCGCGCTTCCGCGAGCTCCGGGTTTCTCGCAAGGGTCAAACGCAGAATCTCGGCCAGCGTTGCTTCCTCGGCGAGTGACTGCTCCAGCTCCGCCACCTGCGCAGAGGAGGTCACTCGTGGGCCGGCCTGGGCGAGCTCCTGCACGCCTTCCACCGCAATAGCGCCAGCAGAAGCCAACACCGCCGGTTGCGTCGCCTCCCGATTCGTAGCGGCTTGGCTCGCGCCGCACCCAGTCTCGAGCGCAATGATCAAACCGAGCCCGGCAGCGCGGGGCGGCCGCCATCGCGCGCCAACATGATGAACAAACCCAAAAGGGATGATCGGCACAAACTCCTCCTTCCATTCGACAGAAAATCTCGCGTGGCGCGCGTGCGCACGACTTCTGGCTATCGCCCGCGCGAGACGGAACCCTCCCGAGCACCCCATTTTGGCGCCCGTTCAGACTGTCACGCCTCTAGAGCCTGTCCCCAATGGGATAGGCCCTTGGCTGGCGAGGGACGGAGGCTGACTCAGGTCAAGAGAGCGCAGTTGAGTAGAAAAATAGGCGGACCGCGCGGTGGAGGCGCCCGCGCTGCTATCGGCCCAGCGACAACGTCACGCGCTTCCGGCTCAAAAACGCAGACCACCGACGCCACGGGCCCCGCCAACGCAGGTGTTGCTCCGACGACGGACGATGCCCGCTCGCGAAGAGGGGTGGCGAGGCTGGCTGACGCACGTTCCAATCGCTCACAGCAATCCCGAGACTTGATTTCCGAACCGCACCCCGCGCGGTCTACGCTCTGGACGGTGGTCGCGTGCGGGCAACAGCACTTGTCCATCAAGCGCCCCATGCCGTAACAGAAGTACTGGACGCCTCCGGCGGCCCGAAGCGGCAACGCAATGAGCAGCGCCGCCAAGATCGGCAAGAGCAGAGCGCGAGGTGCCACCATCCTATTCGATTTCATACGCTGAACGGCGCTGGGAAGCCAGCCAGAGGGCATGCTAACCATCGCGCGGCAAGCCTCGGCCCCATGGCCGCAGGCTGACGACACAAGCCGCGGCGGCTCTGCATGTCTGAGTGGGAGCTCGTCGCGACTCCGCGCTCGCCTCGCCCGTGCATTTTACGAGCGGGCGCTGAACGAGCGCAACAGCTCTTGCCACCACTCCGCCAAACGCAGCTGGAAGACGTCGAGCGGGAATCCGTGGCGAGCCGCGTGCTTGCGCGGGATGGCGTCCCATCCCAGGTGCTCCACCGTGACGCGCGTTTCTTCGCCAACCGGCTCGAAGCTGACGCGTACCTCCGTGCTTTGGTCTGGCGCGAAGCGCTCCGTGCGCCAGCTCAAGACCAGCCGTAGCGGCGGCTCCCAGACCTTGATGCGGCCGACCTCGAACAGCTCACCATTAGCGAGCGCCATGGTCAAACGTCCACCCTGGCGCGGCTCGAACGCCAGAGCGCCGGTGTCCTCTTGGGTGAGCTCGAAGAGGCCGTTGGGCTTCCACCAATCCGCGATCTCACGCGTGAACGCTTCGAACGCGCGCTCCGGGCCGACCTTCACCCTGAGCGAGACCAGCACGCGCGACGCCATCAGCCGCGCTCCACGTGCGCCTTGAATGACAAGAGTTGCCGCGCCCACAGGCGCTCCGTCTCGTCCAGCCACGCCTTCAAGCCCGCCATCGGCTCGTGCCGTAACGAGTAGATGCGCACGCGCGCATCAAACGCTGGGTGCATTTCTTCCACTAGCCCGCACTCGCGTAGGACACGCAAATGGCGGCTCATGGCGGGGGCTGGCAAGTCCAATGCTTGCGCCAACTCGCCCGCCCGGCGCGGACGCTCCCTGAGCAGATTCACGGCCCGGCGGCGCTGAGGGTCAGCCAGCGCTGCGAGGGTGCGGTCGAGATCCGTGGCCTCCGCGCTCACCGCCGCGTCACCGGGGCTTTCACAGCGAGCCCTTGATCTTCACGCCACCGGCGGCTTCCATCTCCGGAACAGTCATTTGCTTCACAGTTTGAGCAAACGTCCACATGTGGCCCTCCGGGTCCGCGCATCGGTACGTACGATCGCCGTAGAACTGAGTTTCGGGCTCTTGGGTGATCACCGCGCCAGCAGCACGAGCGCGTTCACAGTGCGCGTCGACGTCTCCCCCGGCGTCCAGTTGCACGCTGAGCATCTGGGTGTTGCCACCTCCGACGTCCAGCGGGCTATTGACCCAAGCCGCCCACTTGCCACCGACCATGATCCGGCCCCGCCCGCCAAAGCTCATCTCCGAATGCATCAGTGTGTCGTCGCCGCCTGGCCCCTCGATGAGCATCGTCGTTTCGAAACCAAAAGCCTTCTCTAGCCAGGCCAGGGCAACCATGGGGCGCTTGTAAAAAATCGCGGGCGTAAACGGCATCTCGCTGTCCATGTCGGTTCGCTTTCTTTAAAATGCGAGCTCACCTCGAGTTTTATTTCTAAGCTCGCCAATAGTTCTAAATAATGCCAACTAATTGGTCAAGGCAAAAACAGCCTGCCTCACGCACGCGGTGCGGAGGACGTCGCCTCGGTGAGATAGAGCCGCAACGGCTGACCACCAGCACGCAGCGTATCACCCCGATACTGCATCCCAATGCGAACGGCGACGCGTTCCGAGGCCACATTGGCCGGATCGATCAGCGCGACCACACGCGCCAGGCCCAGCCGACATAACGCGTGCTCCTGAACCGCCAAGGCCGCTTCCGTGGCGTAACCTCGGCCCCACACCGTCGTGAAGAACACGTAGACGAGCTCGCACTCAGTCTGGCCAGCCACGTCCTTCTCGACCAGGCCGCAGTTACCTATCAATCGCGACGTCGCTGTTTCGACGACGGACCAGATGCCGATTTGCTGGTGCGCCTGTGACGCCACTACTTCCGGCGTTTGGTCGAGGATGGCCTGGTAGCTGCGCGGCCCTCCCATGTGGCGCATCACCTCTGGGTCTGACCACAATCGCGCATTCGATTCAGCGTCTTCATCGACCGCAGCGCGAATGACGAGCCGATGGGTAATGATTCGCGTCATGTGATCGACGGCTGCCGTCAGACATGCAAGTACGCGCCATGTGGCATTATGGCGTCCGACAGCCTTTGATCAAGTGGGCACGGCGCGCATCAACAATCGGCGCGCCATTCTGCCCCAGGTCAGCGCAAGGAGGGCAATTTGTCCCACTAAATCGTGGTGCCGGTTGATGTTTTCTGTCAATGGGCCCCCTTGCGAGCAGGCCTGCGATGCTTAATATGAGCGCGATCCGATTGGGCGCCTGCCGGCGAAATCAAGTCGCGCCCGCTGCACATATGTCGGTCGTCGGTGCTCGCAGACCACTGCCGCCGATCAACGACTGAGTTTGCGGGTAACGGGGGCCGCCTGATCTGCCTACGTTTCAAGGGCGGCTCTGATTCTTCTCGCCGATTCAGCGGTCTACCGATTCGAGTCCACGCTGCACGCAGGTGCCGCACGACACCTTCAAACAGAAACCCTAATGAAAGAGAAGAGAGACCTTAACATGTCAAAACGTTCCATCCTGCTCCTCGCGGCCATGCCCCTGGCATGGGCGTGTGCGAAATCATGGCCTGAGCCCAAGCAGCCAATGGCCGACGCCGAGTCGGCGGCGCGCAGCGCTCGCGAGGTAGGCGCAGACGCGCAACCCGCCGCGAAGCTCAAAGTCAACCTCGCTGACGAACAGATCGCGGAGGCCAAGGCATCGATTGCCAAAGGCGACAACGAGCGCGCCACCTATTTGTTGGTTCGTGCCCGGGCCGATGCCGAGCTAGCCCTCGCGTTGGCTCACGAGCAGAACGCGCTGAACGACAAGCAGAAGGCCATCGAACAATCGAACCTGACCCTCGAAGCGAACACCCCGGGAGCAACGCCATGAAAGCATTATCCACACTAGGCCTCATCATGGCAGTCGCGAGCGCCGGCTGCGGTGCCGCAACTTTACCGCCGGAGCTGGCATCCGCGCGCAGCGTTTATGACCGCGCCTCTCACGGCCCCGCAGCGACCCTCAATCCCACCGACCTGCATACCGCAAAGGAGTCGCTCGATGCCGCGGAGCATTCGTTCAAGGAAGAGGGTAACTCGCAGGTAACGCGCGACCTCGGTTATGCCGCCGAGCGCCAAGCCGAGACTGCCGAATCGCGGGCCCGTGCCATGCAGGCGGTGGCGGAGAAGGAGCAGATCATCGCGGGAATGCACGCCGCGACGGAGACGCAGGCGAAGGCCAGCGCCGCCGGGCTCGTTCAGGCCAACCAACAGCTCGCGTCGAAGGATCAGGCGCTCCAGGTACAGGGCGTGGCCCTGCAAACCGAGGTGCAGCGGCGTAAAGAGGCCGAGAAGCGCGCCGCACAGGCAGCCGCTGATATCGCCAAGTTCGCGTCCATCAAGCAGGAGACCCGCGGCATGGTCATTACCCTGTCGGGCAGCGTCCTCTTTACGTCAGGGAAATCGGATCTCCTCCCCGCCGCGCAACTCAAGCTGAACGACGTGGCCAAGGCGTTGACGGAGCAGGACCCAGAGTCGACGATGGTCGTCGAAGGCCACACCGACTCGCAGGGCGCGGCGGCTTTTAATCAGGACCTGTCTCAGCGCCGCGCGCAAACCGTGCGCGACTACCTCGTTTCTCGGGGCGTCGCAAGCGACCGAATCTCGGCGGAAGGCTTCGGCCCGACCCGGACCATCGGGGACAATGCCACGGCCGAGGGCCGCGCCAACAATCGGCGCGTAGAGATCGTGGTCAAGCCGAAAACCTGATCGGACTGCGATTGGAAGCCATCCCATGAAACTTCATGGGATGGCACGGGAGTGCAGGTGCCGCGTCATTGATGCGGCGCCGCTCCTTCACGCCCAATGGCGCTCTAGCGACTCTTCGCTGCTCGATCGCAGCTCACCCATGCTTCCCTGAGGTTTAATGCGTCTATCTTCTTTACTTCTTCGTCCCGGCGCACGGTTCGCCGCATTTCTTCCGCTTGCCCTGTTGGCCACGGCCTGCTCCGACTCCGATACCGTAGGCGCCCGTGATCCAGCCACTGCCGACGGCGATGGACCGGCCAACGGCAACGGCGGGTCGAGCAACAGCAGCGGATCGGCCAATGGCGGCTCCAACACTACCGGCTCTGCCAACAATGGCGGCTCTGCCGGAGGAACGCGCCCCGACGATGAAGGCGAGCCGCTCGGCCCAGCACCGGTATTTTTCGGTGCGGCAAGCGACTATGTAGTTCTCGCCCAATCAGCGATCACCAACGTACCCACGTCCGTCATCACGGGAGATCTCGGGCTCAGCCCGGCCGCCGCGAGCTTTGTCACTGGCTTTGCCTTGACGAGGGCCGGCGTGATGTGGACCTCCCCGGAGGTGACGGGAGGCGTCTTTGCCGCCGACAATGATCCTACGACTCCCAGTGATCTGACCACTGCAGTGGCTGACATGCAGACCGCGTACAACGACGCTGCCGGCCGGCAGACGCCCGCGTTTCTAAACCTAGAGGATGGCGACATCGGCGGCTTGACGCTCGCCCCCGGCCTGTACAAGTGGACCTCCACCGTGACCATTCCTGCGGATGTCACGCTGGCGGGTGCCCCAGATGACGTCTGGATTTTCCAGATTACCGGCGATCTCACGCTGAGCGCTGACCAGGCCATGACGCTGAGCGGCGGCGCGCGAGCCAAGAACATCGTCTGGCAGGTGGCAGGAGGGGTCGACCTGGGCGCCACATCACACTCCGAAGGGATCATGCTGTCCAAAACTGCGATCAACATGGGGACTGGTGCATCGATCAACGGGCGCCTAATGGCGCAGACCGCCGTCACCATTGCCAGCACCACCATCACCGCGCCTGCCCCATGAGCCCCGAAAGCCGACAAAGGGAAACACATGGAAACCCGTGAGCTCTACAAACAAAAATACCAAGCGCAGATGAACGAGTGGACCTCGAAGCTGGATGTCATGAAGGCGCAGGCGGACCAGCTGACTGTGCAAGCCAAGCTCGACGTCAAGCGCCATGTCGACGCCGTGCAAGCCAAATTCGATGCGGCCAAGGCGAAGCTCAAGGACATTGCCGAGGCCAGCGATGACAAGTGGGACGGCGTCGTCAGGGAGGTCGACCGCACCTGGCGCGACCTCAAGGCCGCCGCCGATGGCGCATTCGAAGCCATGAAGAACCACAAGCAGGACTGAAGCGCCCCGCGGCCACTCGCGACTCGGCTTGGGGTAGGGACCTCAGGCCGCGTCGAGCGACGCCTTCAAGGTCTTGCTGGCCGCGCGCCGATACTTGTCGAGCGCCTCTTCGAACGTCACACCCCAGGTCGTGGGTTGGTGCTTCTTGTACTCACGCACCAACTGGCAATGCGTGGCCCGCTGCGCATGAGAATCAGGCATGCCGGATTCATCCCGCAACTCTTTGCTGCAGGCCTTCAATGCTTCGGTGATGGGGCATTGCGCAGCGTCCTCATGCGAGAGGTCACGGCCAAGCAGTTGGCGCGGTTCGAGCCGGTTCAGCTCGGCAATCGTGAAATTGACCACCTCTTGCAGCGTGGACAAGGAACACACGCTCCATGCGCACCGTACCACCCACGCGGGATCGTGATATTCAGACATGGAGTAAGATTAGCACCGGATCACGGCGCGGCTCGCGTTTCTTTTGCGGTCCTGTACGTCACACACGGCCCAGCAGTCGCCAAAAAACCCCGGAATTGTTGCATACGGGCTGGCGCTGCGCACATCTGCCACGTGCCGGGCGCGAATGCTCAGCTCGAGGGCAAGTCTGCGGCCTTTTCGCTCGGCAGCCGCACCCAGAACCGGCTGCCCACCGCCAGCCGACTCTCCACGCCGACACTACCGCCATGCGCCTCGACGATGTCTCGCACGATCATCAAGCCTAGCCCGCTGCTCGCGACCTTGCTTTGTGTGTTGCCGGCCTGTGTATAGCGATCGAACAAGGTGGGCAGCGCTTCGGCCGGAATGCCCGGCCCAGTATCCTCGACCGAGATTTCGACCCATGCGCCCGCGCGCTGCACCGTCGTTTTGATGACCCCGTCCGCCGGCGTAAACTTGATGGCATTGCCCAGCAGATTTGTAAAAACCTGCGCCAGGCGCTTGGAGTCGGCCTTGACGCGGCGGTCTGCCAGGGGCGGCGGGGTCGAGCTCTCCCAGATTAGGGCGCCTGATTCGAGCAATGGCCGGACACCCTCCATCGCAGTGTCCAGCACCTCCGTCACATCCACTTCGGCGACCTCGAGTTTGACGTGCGTACCGTCGACACGTGCCATCTCGAGGAAATCATTGATCATGGTCACTAACGACGTACTGCTCGCTTCGATCTTGTGAATGTCCTCTGTGAGCCCATCCGGAAGCTGACCGTGCTTGCCGTTGAGGATCAAGTAGGTCCGCAGCGTGATGGCATTGAGGGGTGAGCGCAGATCGTGCGCGATGATCGAGTAGAAGTCGAGACGGCGAGTTTCAGTCTGACGACGTGACGTGACGTCGCGCAGCGACAAAGTGGCGCTCTCCAGCCCCGAGGCGGGCGGCAGCCGCACCGTGGGAGAGAACAGGTGGCCCCCCATTTCGACGTCCGGGAGCATACGAAATGAGTTCTCGTCGACCCACTGCCAGTCGAGCGCTGGAAAGCCAGGGATGACCTCTGCGATCGCCTTGCCGAGCAAGGAGCTGTGTGCGTTAAAGACGCGGCGAGCTTCTCCATTCGCGAAGGTCACCTGCCCCTCGGCGTTGATCGCAATCAGCGGGTCGGGAGAGCTCTCCAAGAGTTGGCGGTTGAGCTCCTCGGCGCGAGCCGCGCGCTCCAGCAGCTCGATCGCCCGAATCTGCGAGCGCACGCGCGCCCGCAACTCGGTGTCGTCGTAAGGTTTCGGCAAGTAATCATTGGCCCCGGCCGACAGCCCTTCGACGATTTCTTCGGTGTGCCGATTCGACGTCAGCAAGAGAACCGGAATTTCGGCGTGAGCTGCGGCGCCAGAGCGCAAGAACCTACACACGTCGACACCGGAGATACCTGGCATGACCCAATCGAGAACCATGAGATCGGGCATGTCGCGCGACGAAAGGGCCTCGAGCGCCGCCGAGCCATCGTTGTAGACCTCCACCTCGTACTCACTAGTGAGCACGTCTCGGGCGCGCGCTGCGTCGAGCGGACTATCGTCCACAATCCAGACACGCCGACGCTCCTCCAGGTTGATCACTAACTAAGGTATACTTGCGAACGAGCAGACACGGCAATCCAACCGTGGTATGAAAGCCGCCAGGGCAACGAAGTCGGCAGCACCGAGAGCAACGATCGGGGCTGTTTGCCACATAATGGGTGGTTCGCTCGCTGCGGCCATTAGGCCGCGCGGCGTCGGCGAAGCTCTAAAATTCCAGCTTTAGGGAATGGATTGTCGCGTGGAAATTCTGGTCGTCGACGATAGCAAAATCATGCGCGAGATGATCGTGGCCTGTTTGCGTGGCCAAGCAGGGCTGACCTTCACACATGCGGCGAGTGGCCTCGAGGCCATCGAGCGGCTGTCACTCAAACCCTTCGATTTGGTTTTCCTGGATCTGAACATGCCAGACATCGGTGGTTTTGAGGTGCTCGAGTTCGTGCGCGGGCAGGACGAGCTGAAGCAGATCCCGATCGTCGTGGTGACCACGCGCGGGGACGAAACCTCGCGAGCGCGCTCGCTGGCAGTGGGGGCCTCGAGTTTCATGACCAAGCCGTTTGCGCCAGCCGAGATCCTGGCGGAGCTGCGCTCACTGCTCCCAGCGGCATCCCTCCGGGCGCCATGAGCGACCCGCTCGACAAGAAGGGGTTCGTCGCCGGATATCTGATCGAAGCCGAGGAACACCTGCGGCTCACCAATGGCAACTTGCTGGCCGCGGACGCCGCGCTTCGAAAGAAGGAGCCGCAGGCCCGCCTGGTCCGAGAATTGTTCCGTTCGCTGCATACCCTGAAGGGCCTGTCGGCCATGGTGGGCGTAGAACCCATCGTGGAGCTTGCGCACCAGATGGAAGCCATTCTGCGCATTGCGGAGCGCACCACCGGACAGCTCTCGACGCAGGGCGTGCAGTTACTGTTGGACGGCGTGCACGCCATTGAAACGCGGGTCGCCGCCTTCGCCCGCGGAGAGGTTGTGCCTGTAGCGCCCGCAGCGCTGATCCAGGCGCTAGTCTCCCTGCAGGGCGCAGCCAGCGACATCCAAGAGCTCGAGCCGCCGAGCGTCGTGCTGGAGCCGGAGCTCGCAAATAAGCTCACCCGCATTGAGCGGACACAGATCGCGGAAGGCATGGCTCAGGGGCGCCGTGCCATTCGCATCGAGTATGCCGCTTCCGGCGTACGCTCCGCTGAAGGGGTTTCCATCACCACGGTCCGCGAGCGGGTCGGCAAGATCGCTGAGATTGTCAAAGTGATACCCCGCTCGGTGCCCAAGAGCGAACACGCACCAGGCGGCCTGGTTTTCACGCTTCTCGTGCTCAGCGACGCCGAAGCAGCACAGTTGGCCGAGGCGGCCTACATCGAGCTGAGCGCGCTGACCGTGCTGAGTATCAAGGAGGATACGAGGACCAGAAATGCTCCGTCGTCCTACTTAGAGCCTCCGAGTGGTGTGCCCTTCGAACCTGTCGGGGGGTGGGCGAATGACGGATCGGCCGACGCTGAGCTCAGTGGCGAGGCGCCGTTTCGAACCGCCTCCATCCGCGTGGACGTGGAGCGGCTGGATGATGCCATGGAAAACCTGTCGGAGCTCGTCGTGACGCGCTGTCGCATGGCTCGTGCCGTAGCTCGACTGCACGAACAAGGCGTCAACGTGCGGGAGCTGAGCTCCATCGTCAACGACAACACACACCAGCTCCGCGAGCTACGGGCGTGCATCATGCGGGCCCGCATGGTGCCTGTGCGCGAGCTGCTGGAGCGTGTGCCATTGATCGTGCGTAGCATGAGCCGCAGCACGGGCAAGTTGGTGCGCTTGGACCTCGAGAACTGCGCCACCGAGCTCGACAAGGCCGTGGGCGAACGCATCTTCCCCGCCATCGTCCACCTGGTGCGCAATGCCATCGCTCACGCGATTGAACCTCCCCATTTGCGCCGCCAGCTCGGCAAGCCTGAAGAGGGGTGCGTGACCGTTTCTTGCCACGAACACTCCAATACCGAGCTCGAGCTTCGCGTCAGCGACGATGGGTGCGGCCTCGACGCAAAGCAGATCGCCAGCAAAGCCGGGCGGCCCGAGCCGCGAAACAACGAAGAGCTGCTCGAGCTGATCACTCTGCCCGGGCTTTCCACCGTGGAGCTGCCGACGAGCAGCAGCGGGCGCGGCATGGGGATGGAAATCGTCAAGCGCATCGCAGTAGGTGCGTTGGGAGGGACGCTCTCGCTGGAAACCACGCCGCAGGTGGGCACGTCGTTTACGCTGCGCATCCCGCTGACCTTGTCGATCGTCGATTCTTTCGCCTTTGTTTGCGGCTCTCAGACCTTCGTCGTCCCCGTGTCGATGATCGAGGAGATTGTCGAGTTGATGCCCGTTCATGTGTTTAGCGTGCCTGGCAAGGAGGGTCGGCGGGCACCGCTCCAAATGTTGCAGCGCCGGGGTGAAACGATTGCGTTGCTGCCACTCGCGGAGTTGCTTGCGATCGAGGGCGCCCCAGTAAGGCCCAGTAAGGCCCTGGTAGTACGGCGCAACCATGAGCTGTTCGCGTTTGGTGTCGAACGCGTCCTCGGGCAGCAGGAGATCGTCATTCGCCCCCTCGCGGATCCGCTCGTCAGGGTGAGTGGCATCACCGGAGCGACCGACCTCGGCGATGGCAAGCCAACGTTGGTGCTGGATCTGGTTGACCTCATCGATACGGTGTCTCACCGGTCGGAAAGATTGACTGCTTGAAAAGTCTTCACGTGCTCTTCAGGGTCGCGGACACCGAGTACGTGCTGCCCGCGCATGACGTGCTGCACATGGAACCCTTCGAGGGAGCCACCCGGGTTCCGGGCGCGCCGGACTACGTGGCAGGGCTCATGCAAATCCGACGTCGCGTCGTGCCCATCGTCGACCTGAGAGTGAGATTTGGGCTCCAGGCTGTAACACCGGCTCTAGACTCGCGCGTCATCGTCGTCAAAAGCGGGGACAGAGCCGTGGGGTTACTCGTCGACAGCGCGCGCGAAATTCTAAGCATTCCGGCGGATCAATTCCGGCCACCTCCCGATCTGATCGTAGAGCAAGCGTCGGGCTACGTCACATCTGTTGCACAAGCGGGAGCTCGATTACTCATGCTCATCGACTTTCGAAAAGTCATTGGCGAGGAAGTGCCCAATGGAAAATAATGAAGTGAATGCGGCAGACGTTGTCCAGGCAGACGTTGCAGCCAATGGATCAGAGGGTGTTCTTCGCTCATTCCGGCAAACCAGCGAGCATGCCGAGCTCGTGGAGCAAGCCGTAGAACGCCTGGTGTCGGAAGGGAACGAGCGCGCCGCAAGCGGTGACCAAATGAGGCAATCGGTCGAAGGTGTCGTAACCAGCATCGAGCAGACCAACACCACCGTCCAAGCGCTGGCCATCTCTCAGCAAGAGATTAGCCACTCAGCGCAGGAAAGTCTGCGCGGCCTCGCAGGCAGCGCCTCCGGCCTGCATGAGCTCGAGGCATCCCTCGGCAGCATCAAGAAGGACACTGACCTGCTGGCCGCGTCCGCAGAGGCGACCGCCACGACACTCGAAGAGGTGGCGCGTTCCATCCGCAGTGTTGCCTCGAACGCTACCGAGCTTGGAGCGGCGAGTGAACAGCTATCAACCGCCGCGCGAGGCACCAGCGCGAGCGTCGCTGATGCGGCAGCTCGCGGCGAGGCCAACGCCGCGGCCATTCAGCAGGTAGCCGCCACCATCGAGCAGATGTCGAAAGGCATCACTCGCCTCAGTACCGATGCCCAGACTGTGTCTTCGGAGGTTGCGGCGACCGCCGTTGCGATGAGCAACATCACTCAAAGCCTCGAGCGCGTGGGCAAGGACGCCACGATGATGATGAGCGCCGTCGAGGAAACCGCCGCCGGCGCCGAACAGATGTCGCGTTCGGTCCGGGCGGTGGTCGAGCAAGCCAGGGCATTCGAAGCCGCAGCCACCAGTACCGCCACCTCGGTCACGGAGATTGCCGCTTCAGTCGAGGAAGTGGCCGTAACCGCCGAAAAAACGGCGTCCGTCATCGAATCGAACGCGGCAGCCATCGAGCAGTTGTCGCGCTCCGCTCAGATCGCGGCGCAAGGGGCAGACCAAATCAGCTCACTCGCGGCCAGCACCGCGGCCACCTCGACCGAGCTCGATGCCTCCGCGCGCCGCGTCGTGAGCATCGTCGAGGGCGCAAGGCACCAGGCCGATCGCGTCCTGATGACCGCCCGCGAGGGCGGCGGCACGGTGGGCCGCAGCATCGAGGGCATGAAGTCGATTCGAATGGTCATGCTGGAGTCAGCCACTGTGATCAAGGAGATGGGCAAGAAGAGCGAGGATATCGGGGACATCGTTCAAACGATCAACCTGATTGCCGACCGCACCAACCTGCTGTCGCTGAATGCCAGCATCGAGGCCGCGCGGGCGGGCGAGCACGGTCGGGGCTTTGCCGTGGTGGCAGAAGAAATCCGAGCATTGGCCGACAAAGCGGCCGCTGCTAGCTCGGACATTGCCAAGATCGTGCGTGTGCTTCAGAGCACGGCTCGCGACGCCGTGGCCGCATCAGCGGAGGGTGTGAGAGCGGCCGACGAAGGCTCTCGGCTCGGAGCCGACGCCGAACGCGGCTTGGCCTCAATCCTCACCGGCGTCGAAGAGCTGGGCGGCGCGGTGCGTGAAATCGACCGGGCCAACGCCGACCAGGCCAAGGCGATCGCTGGGGTGACACAGAGCGCCACAAAAACAAGCGAGGAGGCCCGGGCCATTGCCCGCGCGATCGCCGCTCAAACCACCGGCACGCAGGCCGTCGCTCAGGCCATGGGCGAGATGCGTCGCATGGCGAAACAGACGCGGGAGGCCACCCTCGAGCAGGCCAAGGCGTTGCGCGAGATAGTAAAAGCCAACGCCGAGCTCAAGACGGGCGCTGAAAAGATCACTCGGGCTACGACGGAACAGGCCAACGCATCTTCCGACGTGGCCAAAGCCGCTGGAAGCTTGCGCGTGCTCGCACAGAAAACTAGCGGAACGATGCTGGATCAACTGCGCACCTTGGCAGCCGTCGCGACTACTGCGCAGCAAGTCGCGACTTCGACCGAACGAACCATCGGCGGACTTGCAGAACAGGCACACGGGGCTGTCGAGCTAGCACGGACCATGGATGAGGTACGGCGGCAAGCCATCCATACGTCAAAGGCCGTGGTCGAGCAGGCGCGGGCCGCCAAGGAGATTGAGCTGTCGAGCCTGGAAGTGACCAAGCTCGGTCGCCAAGTGGCGAGCGCCGCCACGGAGCAGACCAAAGCCATGAGCGCGCTCGCCAAAGATGGCGATGAGGTGCGTCGAGTGGCCAAACAAACTGCTCGCGCCATTAGCGAACAGAGCCAGGTCGTGTCCGCGCTCAGCTCGAGCACCCTGCTACACACGGCCGCGCTGGATCGCATCGTTGCCTCGATCGGCGAACAAGCTTACGGCAGCCAGCAGATCGGCCAGGCCGTCTCGGATATTCGGGGCCGCGCCCGAGAGCTCTCCGCTGCTGTCGGGAGCCAGCTCAGGAGCGCGAGCTCAAATGAGCTGGGTGGCCTCGCTGAACACGTCTCCAAGCTTCGTGGCGCGTATACCCTGCATGGCAGGGCGCTCGCCAGCATCGCTCTGCCGGAGCTCGACGGCGAAGCGAGCTCTGGACCACAGTCCGAGCGGGAGAAGGGGTGAGCGCGGCGCGGCCCGCGCGGAACGCTTCGACGGCAGAGCTGGGTCGTATCGATCACGTCCGCGATGTTGCTTCGAGCGAGGCAGCGCTCGGCGAGCTGCTTCGAATGCGTACGGATCCGAGCTGGACGGTGCGTCGAGAGGTGATTGGTGCCCTCGGGGCCCTCGGAGATGTTGCCGTGGGTCCCCTCGTCGAGTCGCTGAACGAGGAGCGGGACGATGAAACCCGCATCGCGGCCACTGCGGATGCCCTGGTGGCATCCACCGGAGATGCGGACCGCGGCCTGACCGCGCTCATGGGCAGCGACAATCCGGCGGTGCTGGCCGACATTGCGCAAATTTTGGGCCGACGCCGTAACGGCTCGTCGGTGCTCGCGCTCGCCGAGCTCTCGCGGCACGCCGATGACAACGTGGCCACTGCCGCCATCGAGGCGCTCGGCCGTGTCGGCGGGCGCGCCGTGGTCGGTCTCTTGATCGAGGCGGTAGAGAGTCGGCAGTTTTTTAGAACATTTTCCGCCATTGATGTCCTCGGTCGCAGCGGAGATCCCCGGGCGATAGCCCCGCTCGCTGCACTTTTGCACAATGCATATTACTGTTTCGAGGCGGCCCGCGCGCTGGGGCGTACCAACCAGCGAGCCGCGGCGAAACCGCTGGCACGGCTGCTCACGTCGCCCACCGACGCCAGCGTTCGGGTGGCCGCGCTGGCCCTCAGCGAGTTACACCAGCACTATCGCGAGCAGTTTGGCACCGCGCTGCCCATGGAGGAGGTCCTACGAAAATCCACGTCGGAGTCCGCGGCACGGCGGCTCAGCCAATGTATGAACGGGTCCGACCCAGCGGAGCAAGCCGCCATTTGCGTAGTGCTCGGTGCATTACAGTTCGGCGCGGCGGTGCCAGTTCTATTGAGGGCTCTCGACGGCGCTCCGCCCGTGGCAAAAGCAGCTGCAGAAGCGCTGAAAAGCATGGGTACCGACTCCGACATTCATTTGCTGGAGGCCGTCCGACACGGCGGCGCCGCGCAGCGCCAGGCTCTGTTGCCCATTTTTCTGCGCTCCACCGGTACCGAGGTGGCCATTTGTTGCCTGGGTGATGCCGATCCCTTGGTGCGTCGGTTGGCTTGTGAGGCGCTCGCTCGAATGGGTAGCTCGGCAGCGACTCCTGCTCTTTTTGAGCTGCTCAGTGACGCAGACTTCGCGGTCGTCCAGTCCGCAACTTCTGCCATTCAAACCTTGGGTCACCCTGAGACCTCGGCGCTCGCTCAAAGCTTGGCGCAGTCGCCTCTGCCGGAGGTACGACGCGCCGCCCTACGCATCGTGGCCTACCTGGCCCGGGACGAGGCCCTCCCTACAGTCATCGTGGCCACGCGCGACTCGGACCAACGGGTTCGCGATGTGGCCATTCAAGGTCTATCCCTGTTCGAGAATGCAGAGGCGGTGAATCTACTGCTCGCCTTGGCAAAGGACCCCTCGGCCCAAACACGAGCCACCGCCTTACGCGCTCTGGGAGACTGTTCGTCAGATTCCCGCGTGGTCGATTGTCTGCGTCCAGGCCTCGTGGACAACGACCCATGGGTCCGCTACTACGCCTGCCAGTCGCTCGGGAAATTAAAGGCTGAGCATGCCATTGAATCCATCGAGGCTCTAATGGCGGACCCGGCGGGCCAAGTCCGCGTGGCCGCGATAGAAGCGCTCTCACACTTCCCCGGCGACGTTGCCTTCGCTGCATTATGTCGGGCGGCTGAGTCCCCGGACCCGGACTTGCGGCGCGCGGCGCTGATCGGCCTCGGCATGGCTGGACGCACGGAGTCACAACCCATCCTCGTCGCGGCCGCTGCTTCGGAAGAGGCCGCAACGCGCCTGGTAGCATTGTCGGCTTTAGATCGCTTTGCATCCGAGGATGCTCTGGTGACCTTCACGCGGGCAGTGGACGACGCCGACGAGAATGTGCGAACGGCCGCCCTCGGGTTGCTCGGAGCTCGCCCCGGCGCCGAGGCCACGCGCACTCTGGTGGGTTTCCTGAATGACCCAACGCTCCGGGAGCGGGTTCTTCATGCTCTGTCGTCGCCCTGCGAGCAGCGCGTGGTCGGCCTGCTCTCGATGCTGCAAGACGCGAACGATGAGCTGGCCGTGCATCTCACCAATGCCCTGGCCCGTTTGAGCCAACCCGAAGCTACCGCGGCGCTGTTTGACGCCATGGCCTTCCCGAATGCAGCTGCCCGCCGAGCCGCTGCGACCACTTTGGCGGCAGTCGGCAGCCGAGATGCCTTCTCGGTTCTACAGCGCTGCTCGCTCCAGGACTCAGACCCCGACGTGCGACGCATCTGCTCGCTGCTTTTGACCCAGTAGTTGGGCATGTCTGACCTGCCGCTGACGCCGGTTTTCTCAATCCTCAGCTCGCTCATCGAGGACCGAGTTGGACTTTGTTATGGCAACGCCGACAGAGACCTGCTCGCCTTGAGGTTAGCGGAGCGTGCAGCAAAAACCGGTTTCGATTCCCTGCTCGACTACTATTACTTTCTTCGCTACGACCCACAGAGCGAAGCGGAGTTCGAGACCCTCGTCAACTTGCTAGTCGTCAATGAGACCTTCTTTTTCAGGGAGCTCGCTCCGCTCGAGGTCCTGGTATCGCAGGTGGTCGCGCCCCTCGCACAAACCGGGAAAACTCCGCGCATTTGGTGCGCCGCGTGCTCCACGGGCGCAGAGCCGCTGACCCTGGCCATGTTGCTTGCCGAACACGGTTTGCTCGGAAAAGTCGAGCTGATTGCAAGCGATATCAGCACGTCCGCTATCGACCGGGCACGAACGGGGGAGCACCGCCGCCGGTCGCTCCGGAGCGGCCCCTCCCCCGCGCTGGCAGCCAAATGGCTCGACGTGCGCGAAAATGCGGTATTGGTTCATCCCACCCTCCAGCAAGCCGTGGATTGGCGCCGCCTGAATATCCTGGACAATGAGGGTGTTCGAGCGCTTGGTCTGTTCGACGTCATCCTGTGTCGCAACGTGCTGATCTATTTTCGTGATGCAACGGTGGTGCGGGTCGTGAGCGACCTCGCCGCTCAACTCTGTCCGGGGGGGCTGCTCGCGGTCGGCATATCCGAGTCCCTGAATAGGTTCGGAACCGCGCTCACGTGCGAGGAAATGGGCGGCGTATTTGTGTATCGAAAGGCGGAGCAGTGACGCGCCGGATTCGCGTGCTCATCGTGGACGACTCGGCGTTTGCGCGCAAGGTGCTGCGTGAGATCTTGGCGACCAGCCCCGACATCGAAGTCGTCGGCAGCGCCCGCGATGGCCTCGAGGCGCTCGAAAAAAGCGCCGAGCTATCGCCCGATGTGATCACTCTGGATTTGATGATGCCAAACCTGGACGGCCTGGGCGTGCTGCACGGCCTGCCGCGAGAGGGAGCGCCGCGCGTCATCGTGGTCAGCGTCTCGGATGGTGAAAACGAGCTGGCCATAGCGGCCCTTCAGGCGGGGGCGGTCGATATCGTGTGCAAGCCGACAGCGCTAGCGACACACCAACTGTACGAGCTGGCAGGGGAAATCGTACAAAAGGTCAAGCTGGCCGCGCATGCGCATGCGACGCCTCCCTCCGAGCGTTCAGCCCGAATCCCATCCGCCTGGCCCGCGGCCAGAGCTCGGAACATCGTGGTGATCGGGACGTCAACGGGTGGACCGCAAGCCTTGACGCGTTTGCTGACGGCCCTGCCCGCCGACTTCCCTGTACCGCTGGTGATCGCGCTGCACATTCCGCCCGGCTACACCGAGGCGCTGGCGGCGAGATTAAACGACACCTGTGCCATCCATGTGTGCGAGGCCGAAGAAGGCCTCGAGCTGCGGCCCGGTCTGGCCGTGGTGGCGCGCGGCGGGTTGCACCTGCAACTGGCTGCGTACGACAGCGCTGTACGCGTCCGATTGCTGCCAGAGCCTGGCACCATCCGCCATGCACCGTCGGTCGACCTCTTGTTTGCGAGCGCCGCCAAACAGTTCGGAGCCGCGACGCTGGGCGTGGTGCTCACGGGCATGGGTGACGACGGGCTCGACGGCTCGCGCGCGATCCATGCCGCGGGCGGCATCATTCTGACGGAGCTCGAACGGTCATGCGTCGTCTATGGCATGCCGCGGTGCGTGAAGGAAGCCGGGCTTTCGGCAGCTGAGGCGCCCATCGAAGGCATGGCCGCGGAGATCATTCGCCACCTCTGACCTTCGGGCCTCGACCTACGGGGCCTCGACCTCCGACAGGCTCGCTTCGCCCGTCAGGGTTGCCGACTTGCCCAGCCGACGATTCAGCGTGCGCCGATCCACGCCCAACAGCTGTGCCGCGCGGCCCATATTTCCGTTGAGCAGCTTGAGCGCGCGCGTGATGTAGCGGCGCTCGAGCTCCTCGAGCGGCATGATGGCCTCGACGTCGTCGGCCGTCACCATGAAGTGTTCCGGTTGATACACGCGGATGCGTTCGGGCAAATCATCCAGCGTCAGCTCCTCGAAGCGCGACAGCGCTACGGCGCGCTCGATGCAGTTCTCGAGCTCGCGCACGTTGCCGGGCCAATCGTAGCCCAGAATGACCTCCGCGACCGATGTGGACAGGTGCCGCACGGCTTGCCCGGTGCGCTCCGCGGCCTTCTGAAGAAAATGCGAGGCCAGCTCGAGCACGTCCCGGCCGCGTTCTCTGAGTGGCGGCACGTTGATGCTGACGACGTTGATGCGATAAAACAGGTCCTGCCGAAAGCGGCGCTCGGCGATGTCGTCTTCTAAATTGCGATGCGTGGCAGTGATGATCCGCGCGTCAAACGGGTGCTCCGTATCGGAGCCTACCGGGCGAACCACACGCTCCTGCAACACGCGCAGCAATTTGGTCTGCATCTCGAGGGGCATCTCACCCACCTCATCCAGGAACAGCGTGCCGCCCTGCGCTTGCAGGAACAACCCCCGCCGTGAGACTTTGGCGTCGGTGAATGCGCCGCGCATGTGCCCAAACAGCTCGCTCTCGAGCAGGTTGGGGGGCACGGCCGCGCAGTTGATGGCGACGAACGGACCCGAGCTGCTCTGCTTGTGCAGCGAGCGAGCCACGAGCTCTTTTCCGGTGCCGGTTTCCCCGCAGATCAGCACCGAGGCGTCACTCTTGGCCACCCGATGTATCAAGTCGGTGACGCGTCGAATGACGGCGCTGTCGCCGATGATTTCAGAATCCTGAGGCGCGATCGACAAAGCCTCCCGCAACCTCTTCACTTCACACTGCAGATGCCGCGTCCGCACCGCTCGGGCCACGGTCAAGCCGAACAGCTTAGGCTCTACAGGTTTGGTGATGAAATCGTAGGCCCCGGCCCGCATGGCGCTGATGGCCGACTCCATGCTGCCCAGGCCGGTCACGACTATCACCGGAATGCCGGGCCGTTTGGCGAGGATGGCTTCGCAGAGCACGAGGCCGTCCATCTCGGCCATGCCGAGGTCGCTGATGACCGCGTCAAAATCTTTCGTCACCACCAGCTCCAGCGCCTCCGCTGGCGAGGTCGTGTGCTCGGCGTGATAACCAAGTTTTTTTAGCAGCGTGACGAACAGCTCGCAGGTGTCGGGGTCGTCGTCTACACAGAGCAGGCGCTCCGTCATGTCTGGTCACTCTGTCGCATTTTTGCAAACCACCCGGAGCCAGAGTGGCTCCGGCCATAAGTGTTGAATTCGTTCGTCGCGTCCGGAAGGCTGTGCGCCATCGCCCCGCATTCCATTCCTAGACATTCTCGTACTAGACATTCTCGTACTAGACAGAGCGGTCGGCGGTCGCGGCTGGCCCGGCACCCAGCGAAGTAACCACTCTGCCACAGTTTGCCAGGTTGGCGCGGCGGAACATGCACGCGACCAGCAAACTCGCCTCGGATCTGGGGTTGGCCCGGTACTTGCTTAAGAGGATGCACACGACTGAGGTCGAGGCTTAGACATACGAAGTTTTTGAGAGAACTGCATGAAAACTGTGCTTGGCGGAACAAACATCGAATTGACCCTCATTTCCAAGGGCGCGGCTCTGCCTTCCGCCGAGCGGGGGCCAGGCAGGCTCGACTTGTCGAGCGCCGGCGCGGACGTGGACGCCACCGCACAGCTCATCCTCGCTCCGGGCGACATGGTCGCAAACAAGTACCGGGTGGGGAACATCATCGGAGCGGGTGGAATGGGCATTGTCTACAAGGCTGAGCACATCGAGCTCAACCGGGCCGTGGCGCTCAAAGTCATTCGGCCGGACATCGCTCGAGACAGCTCGGTCTGGCGCCGCTTCTCGCGAGAAGCCCGTGCGCTCGCCGCGCTGCACAACAAGCACGTCGTCCGCATCCACGACGCCGGCACGCTCGAATCGGGATTGCGCTACCTGGTCATGGACCTGCTGGTGGGTACCGATCTGCGCCGGCTCGTCGAACACGCCGCGCTGCCGCCACACCAAGCGGTGGACTACGTGATCCAGGTCTGCTCGGCGCTGGGCGACGCGCACCGACTCAACATCATTCACCGGGACATCAAGCCGGCGAACATCTTCTTGGCCCAGTATCGAGCCAATGAACCCGTGATCAAGCTTCTGGATTTCGGCGTGGCGCTCTTCCTCGACGATGTGGGGCAACGAACGTTGTCCGGACAAAGCGTTGGCTCGCCTCAGTACCTTTCCCCCGAACAATTACGAGATCCACGCGCCGTCGACCAGCGCACCGACATTTGGGCGGTGGGGTTGTTGCTGTTCGAGCTGCTCTCGGGTCGTTCGCCGTTTCACGGCCTCAATGCCGCTCAGGTTTGCCTGCAGATCGCCCAAGGCCCACTGCCGCGCATCGAAGCCGCCTGCCCGGGGGTGCCCGCCGGGCTTGCCACCGTGATTCATCGCTGCCTCGAAGTGGATCCCGCACGCCGCCCCCAGAGCGCCGACGAGCTCGCCCTGGCGCTCGAACCCTTCTCGAGCCGCCATGCGCAAACCGCATCTGGCCCGCCAGATCGAGTCACGCCGGGTCCGGCCGCACCGAATGCGCAAGCGGGGATACCTCGTCCCCGCGGGGGTCAGCAGCTAGATCGCAGCGCTTCACCCGACCAAAGCTAAACCGAACCCCCGTAGGGCGGCCCTCAAGCCATCGGTTCCTGCCCCTGCCCGACGGGATACCCCGGCGGCGGAGCGACAGCGTGCGATAGCGCCAGAATTTCCACCAGAATCGCCCGAAACACCACCGCTACATCGTCCACGTCGATGGAGTCCGCATATTGCTCCAGCGTCAACCCGATGTGCGCGTTGATGAAGGCGACCAGAGCGGGCTGTTCCATGGCCACGATGTCTTCGGATTCCAGCGCGTCCACGGGATCCGAGCGCCTCAGCTCTTCGTCAGCGCTCAGCGAGGCATCGGCAGCCGCCACCGCGTCCACGCCCAGGCGCCGCAACTCAGCGCCCGGAAACGCCTCGAAAGCCATGAAGACGGCGACGGCCAGCATGCGCCCCAACCCCAGCGCCGCCTCGTCCATCGAGTGGGGCAGCTTGTCGGCCACATATTGCGCCAGCACCTGCTGCTGGGCACTGAAACGGTCGAAACCGTCCAGCGCCAGGCGCCGCGCCCGCTCGTCGGCCGCAGAAAATGTGGCCTCGAGCCCCGCCACTACGCTGGCCGGAACGCGGGCGTAGCGTGGAACGGGCCTGATTGCCGAGCGACGAACCCACAACTTCCGCCAACCCTAACACGCCCCCCTCGACACCGAAAACTTCGGAGGGGAGAGGTCCAAAACGAGCCAGCTCCAGAGGCCATGCGAGCGGAAACCCGTACCCTCGAGGCCCCCGAGAAGTCTGTTTTTCCGCGCGCCCGTAGCTCCCAGTGTCTGAGCTGCGGCTTGGTTCCATGGCCGCCCCGATGCGGCTCGCTTGCGCCAGTACCTGGGCTCGTGGGGCGCCGCTGCTCGAAGCGGAGCGGAGTGCTGCGAGCTCGACAGTTCAGCCCCGTGCCCCCAGAACCCCCAATCCGCGTTCGCTACCAGGTGAGCTCGTCGAGGATCAGCGTTTCGGCGTGCGTGCTGCCGGTGTCGGAATCGGTGACGGTGTATTCGGTTTCGACCCCCACCGCTCCCCGCCGCCCCTCTCGAGCGTCGCGAAGGCCCTGCACATAGGCGTACCATTTGGCTCGATCAAAGCTGCCAAAGTCGACGCCCGAGATGCCCGTCCTGGCTGCGAAGCCTTCGACCGGCTCGCTATAGAACCGCTGATCGGAGATCGAGCTGTGGATCACCGCTCCCTCCTCGCTCGCCATGAGGCCGCGGGCCTCTAGCTCGAGGTTGACTCGTCCGTCAGCGCTGCTGATGCGCAGCGGAACCTGGTACCCGACCTGACTCTGCCATTCGCAAATCGCGAAAGGATCACCGAGCTCCGTCGTGACCATGGTGGAGCCACCGGTGCTCCAGCTCCCCGGCGCCGGCTGTGGGCCGAGCCAATCGAGGATCTGCGAGTAGTGCTCGCCGAACGACAAACCCCCGAGCGTCGGTGTCGGCTCGTCGAGCTCGAGAGACTTTTGATCTGAAGATGGGCAATCATCGACCGGAGCTCGCCCGGCGAGCGGCGCGTAGGCGGGGCCGGGCGTGTCACTCCCAATGTCCTCCGGGTCGATGACGATGATGTGCAAGTCCACGCGGACTTCACCCGGCCAGAAATGCATCGAGGTCTTGACGTACCCCACGACGGGAGCCTCGGTGTCGGGAGGAAAAATCTCCAGCGTGCCGCGCGCGTCGGCCAGCTCGAGCAAGGCGTGCGCAAAAGGTGCCCGTGTGCTCCGGCTCACGAGTGCGTGGAGTTGTCCCGCGATCGCGAGGGCACCGTCCTCGGTCGACAAAGTCGTGGCGAGCCGAACGCTGAGGCTGTCTTCACAGCCGTCGAGGCTGGGAACGAGGTGCTCGATCGCCCCAATTTCGACCGTGCCACGCAGCCGCGAGCTGGGCGCGTAACCCGTGGCCGCGCGACCCTGACCGCCTAGCCCCTGGGCCGTCCACGCGAAGGACTGATCGAACGGCGTCGCCATCTGATCGAGCACCCTGCCAAACCCCAGCTCTCGCGCTGCATCGAGGTCAATGGTCGAGGGCTGGTTGCTCAGCTCGCAGGCTGTGGGTTCCCTCGATTGACCGGAACCACCCGACAGGAACGCCGAACCATCGCCAAAATCCGACGTCTCGCCGCCCGCTCTGCGCACGCAACGTGGGCACACCACTCGCTCGAACGGAGTGGGGGCGGCCCGGGTGCCGCCGACGTCCGCGTTACCATCATCCACGGCGCCCGACGCGCCGTTTCCCATCTGAGCGCTATCTCCTCCGCCGCACGCTGCGACGGCGCAGCTGACGGCCAAGAACCACGAGACTTGCGCGCTGCCTCCTCCGGTGTCCACGCTCTTCATGCCGAAGAATCTGCCACGGGCTGGGCCGGCCATCAATGCAGGAGCAGCACATTGTGCGTCACGAAAAGCCCAAGGATGTGCTAGATGGTCCACGATACCCAGCATTTTCACTGAATTTGCCACGCTCGCTCGATAGGATGGCGCGGGATGGATTACGAAGTGATAACCGCCGAGGTGATCCGCAGCTTGCGGGGGAAACGATCGCAAGCGGGATTCAGTCGTAAGCTTGGCTACAAGAGCAACATCGTCAATCGCTGGGAAGCGCGTCTGGCTTTTCCGACCGCGGCCACATTCTTGCGCGTCGTCGCCAGCGTGCAGAAGCAATCCTCGCCGCTCGTCCGTTTCTTTCCGCGGACGCCGGAGGAGATTGTCGCGCTCGGCGCAGCTTCGCCGCGCGGAGTGGCGGCGTTTCTAAGGGAGCTGCGGGGCAAGGCGCCGATCCTGAGCGTGGCGCGCGAGTCCGGTTACAATCGTTACAGCGTGGCGCGCTGGCTCGCGGGCAGCGTCGAGATTCGAGCACCCCAGTTCCTGCATCTCGTCGAAGTGATGAGCCGCCGCCTGCTCGATTTTCTGGCTCTCTGCACCAACCCGGCGCAGCTGCCATCGGTCGCGCGGCAGCATGAAAAGCTCGAGCTAGCGCGGCAAGCCGCCTATAAAAAACCCTGGTCGCACGCCGTGCTCCGCGCTTTGGAGCTCAGCGGTTCGAATCGTGGCGACCAAGAGCTGTGGCTGGCGGAGCGGCTTGGTGCGACGGCAGACGAGGTCACGTCGGCGCTGACCTTGCTGGCGGCGACCGACCAGGTGCAGCGCCGCGGCAAACGCTGGAAGCTGAAGCGGGTGATCAGCGTCAACACGAGCCGGGACCGCGAGAAAGCTTTAGGCCTCAAGCTGAGCTGGACGGAAACGGCCCTGGCGCGCATGCGGCGCGGCGCGCCAGGTAGCTACGGCTACAGCGTGTTCGCGATCACGAAACGCGACCTGCGACGACTCCGGGACGTGCATCTGGAGTATGTCCGCGCCATGCAAGCCATCATCGCGGGGTCGAAACCCGGCGAATGTGTCGGGCTGTACTGTGCTCAGCTGCTCGATCTCGCCCAAGGCGATAACGCGCTGGCCGACAGCGAGGCGGTCGAAACGTAACGCGGCGAGTTGCGATCGATCCATCAGGAGGCAGCGAACGCCGCTGGTCAGACCACCTGCCCACCCGGCGCCGGCGGCAAGGACGCGATGCGCGAGCCCATGGCGCGGGACACCTTCTGGCTCGACGCTCGACTAGCGAATCAAGGCTCGCTTGAGCGGGGCGCGCTCTGAAGTAGGAGCGGGGATGCGATGACGAACGCCACTGCTGGGTGCGAGCTCAGACGCGCCCGACGCCGGCCCCTGCCCCGCCGACGTGGCGGCCTTCGGGGGCGCCGACGACCCAGAGCTCGTGGAGCTGCCAAGAGCTTGACGCAAACGCCAGAGCAGCACCTGGCGGTCCACCATAAGTTCAATGCTCGAAGACATGAAGACCTCCGGGTTGTTGAATGGCTGAAGCTGCAGCCTATCCCAGATCATCACGCGGGCACCACGCTGGCCGACTGCACGACACCCTGCTTCATTGGCACGTCGTTGCCACGCAACATGGCCTCGGCACAAAGTTCCAACCAGGCACCGATCCGTGTAGGTGCTTTCGCGACCACCACTGAGCGGAGGTTCCGGGCGCCGGAGTTTCATCGTGCAACAGACCCCTGTCTCACACGTGGCAATCGATAACCGCGTAGACACGCTCTTCATTTTTGTTTGGCGGCGCCAGTGGCGCCGTCTGTGCCCTGTTCTACGAATTCAAGTCTCACGTTGGGTCGCGAGCATGACCCCGCACCCGGCTCACGCGTGGAGTGCCAGCTCGGTACAGTGTTGCGCTTCAGCGCGTGGGCCCCTCTGCCACATGAGCACAATATTTTGACTATGCGGTACAGTCCCCTCAGACTTGTAGATGCGGTTCAGAGGCGTGGGAGTGATCGGGCTCGTGACGGGGCTCGGGTTAGCCTGCGGGAGCGCGGGCCCTCGAACGAACGGCGACGGTACGGCAGCTAGCGGAGGCGCTTCCGGCGCTGGCAGCCAGGGCGTCGGCGGCGCGTATGTCTTCACCAGTGACGGTGGGAATGGCAGCACAGGCGAGCCCACGGAGCAGAACCTGGTGGCTTTTCGCATCGAGCCGGAATCGGTCTTGATGCACGTGGCGCCGGGCGAATCGGCACAGGTCGAGTACCGAGCCTTTGGACGCTTCGCCAGCGCACCCGAGGTCGAGGTCGAGCTGACCGAACGAACCATCTTCTACGTCCCCGATAACCACCTGGTAGCGAGCTTCCCCGCAGATGGCAGTCGGACGCTCAGCACGCGCGTGCCCGCCGCTCCAAGCGAGCCCCCTCAGCGCGCAGGCAGAGGCACGGTGCAAGCCCAGGCCGCCAACTCGGACGGCACCCTCGCGACCGCCTACGGATCACTCACGGTGCGTATCGTGGGTGAGCTGCGGGCGGAGCCGGATTCGCCGGGCGCCACACCGATGCTACCGGACAATCCGGGTGAGCACTTTCTCGGCCTTGCGGACCCTGCGCAAGCGCCCGTGCTCGCCTACCCCAATGACGGGGTGCTGCTGCCACCCAACCTCGGTCGGCTGGAGGTGCATTTCGAGCCCGGCGCGCCGAGCCACACACTTTTCGAAGTACGGCTGGAGAGCGACGCGACCGAGCTGAGTTACTATACGCGTTGCCACTCGGACCCCGAGCAGTTCGTCGCTGGCGCCTGCCTGGTTGCGCTAGATGGCGCTCTACTGGACATGATCGCCACGTCCAACCAAGGCCAGGACATGCTGCTCAGCGTGCGCGGCAGTGGTGAAAACGGCAGCTTCGGGCAGTCAGCGACGTTTGAGCTCGAGCTCGCCTCCGAGCGCATCGATGGCGGGGTGTATTACTGGAGCGCAACCAGCCCCGAGAGCATC